>CAWAFZ010000014.1:0-65025 GCA_963781635.1 uncultured Acidobacteriaceae bacterium | reverse complement strand
TTCGGATTGCCCGACGATAGCACCAGCCCTGAAATAGTGGTGGCCCCGCCAAAGTACGTTGAGCTGGGTAGTGCATCTACGGACTCGAACACGATCGGAGCCGGGCTGGTTGGAAATGCAGGAATCGGTTCGCAGCCCTGGGTGGTGCCGTCGATTGCGATATCGTACCGACCCGGCTGGGATGCGGTAAGTGAATTCGGCACATTCTGGAAGGTGCCGCAGAGCAGCGGAGCGGCACCAGTAAATCCGAACAACGCATTCCCGCTGAAGCCGGAATCCGCAGCGTAATTTCCGGGCAGGAAGGTGAAGGTCTGCCCGGATGTAACCACTCCCTGCTGAACGGCGCTCGGCGGCACATCGGACCCAACGCCGCCCGAATTGACATTCACCGCGCCGTTGTCCTGGGTGTCCTGAGCTACAACCTGTACCGGCAAGGCGAACACGGAGTTGCCCGAAGTAAACTGAATTTGATAGGAACCGCTGGAAATAGCTCCGCTCAAGCACCCGGTCAACATATTGCCGCCGGCCGGAATCGTGTAGGAATAAGGCACAAAGCTTTGCACTCCCGCCGATTGCGCCAGGGTTATGCTGGTTGACGAATTGATGGATGCCACGAGGTAAATGACGTTGTTAATTGTGATGGCATAGGGTGTGGGAGACAAGTAGAACTGGTCGTTTTGGCCCCCTTGGTTGCTGACCCAGGTGACAGCGGTGCCGTTGGTATTGACGTAGCCAGCAACAGTGGCCGTGACTGCGGGCAGGAATGTCATCTGTCCGCTCAGAGCGCCAGGGGGGATCACGTTAAACGGTCCCGTGGTGCCGCTCGTTAGGTAATACAAAGGCGTGGCTGGGTAGGGCATGTAGCAATTGGCGTTGCCGGCATAGCCCGTTGCCAACCCGACGGTGAGGGACAGGGTTCCGTTGGCGGTCAACGAATTCGCATCCGTCACCGTGATCGGTATGGACCAGATGCCCGCCTGGGCAGGTATTCCCGAGATGGTGCCCGACGGACTTAGAGCCATGCCCGCAGGCAAAACCCCACCAGATCCAAGCGACCATATATAAGGCGCAGTGCCGGAGGTTACCGACAGGTTCAATGGCGTGTAGGGCGAGTTGTACTGGCCATTGGGCAAGGACGATGTGCCGATCACCGGACCGGCGGCATTCACTACCAGTGAGTAAGTGGACGAAGCGGCGACGCCATTCGCGTCCGTCACCTTGATGGTAACAGGGAATGAGCCGGAGGCCGTCGGCGTACCGCTGAGAATCTGGGTCGCAGGATTGAAGGTAAGGAACGAGGGTAGTGTGACCGCGCTCCAGATAAATGGCGGAGTTCCTGCCCCCCCCATCACCGAAAACGGCTGTGAATAGGCCACGTACTGCGTAGCCGCGGGCAACGAGGCCGGCACAATAACCGGCGCCGGATTCACCAACAGCGTGTATGGCATGGAAGCCGAGACTCCGTTGTAGTCCGTGACTTTGACAGTGAAGTTGAAAGTTCCCGAAACCGCCGTTCCGCCAAGCGAGGCAGTCGCAGCATTGAATGCGAGCCAGGACGGAAGCCCGGAAGCGCTCCAAGTGAACGGAGCCGTTCCCGGACTGACCGAGAATACTTGCGAATACATTTGGCTCTGCGTTGCCGGAGACAAACTCGCCGGCGAGATCATGGGTGCCGGATTCACCAGCAGCGTGTATGGCATGGAAGCCGAGACGCCATTCGCGTCCGTGACCTTTATGGTGAAGCCGAATGATCCTGCGGACGCCGTGCCGCTCAGAGTGGCGCTAGCAGCATTGAATGTAAGCCAGGACGGAAGCCCAGTAGAGCTCCAGGTGAACGGAGCTGTTCCCGAGGTCACCGAAAATACTTGCGTATACGTCTCGCTTTGCGTGGCCGGAGCTAAACTGGTGGGCGAAATCGTGGGCGCTGGATTCACGACGATCGTTAGCGGCTGCTGCGCGATATCGCCAACGGCATCTTTTACTTGAACTGTAAATGCGGAAGTTCCGGGAGGTCCCGTCGGCGCTCCCGAAATCACGCCGGCAGCGCTCAGCGTAATGCCCGCCGGCGGAGTGCCGCTGGCCAGCGACCAGGTGTATGCACCGGAGCCTCCGGTGGCTTGCAGCGTCTGCGTCGGATACGCGCCGGTAAGCGTGGCTTGCGGCAATCCCTTGGTCAGAATGGTCAGCGTGGCCGGAGGAGTCGTGGTTCCGGTATTTGCGCCTTGTGATACGACGGCCGGTGTGACTGCTGTGATTGGGTTGTAATCGAGCAGAGCCTGGGCAGGATTATTGGTCGTCGGGTCATAGACGCGCACAGTAACGTATTTCGTCTCGCCCGGCTTGAGCGCCAGACCGGGTAGCGTGGGATTGGTAGCCGCCGGTTGGAAAAGCTGGGACAACGTAGCGAACGAGGGGCTGATGATATTCGTCACCGGAACGAAGTGCGATTCCGTGATTAGCGTGCATCCCGAGGCGGGCGTTACGAGAGGCGTCGAGTAGGTGCCGTAGACGATCAACTGAAGCGCTATCCCCTGGGGTGGACTCTGACCAATCAAATTCACGGAATATGCGCTGGATGTATTACCCGTGTTCGTGATCGCCCAAGTGCCGTCGGTGATGGTGCCGTCCGATAGATCGGTGTTGGCGATATTCGGATTGGCAATATTGGGGTTCGCGATATTGGGGTTCGCGATATTGGGATTGGCGATGTTGGGATTCGCGATGTTCGGATTCGCGATATTCGGGTTAGCAATATTCGGATTGGCGATGTTCGGGTTCGCAATATTCGGATTGGCGATGTTCGGGTTCGCGATATTCGGAGTTGCGATCGTGGGCGTATAGTTCTCGGCGCTAGCGATGTTCGTGTCTTGACTGGCGGGATTATTGGGGTCGCCATTGATGGTCACTGATGCAGTTTCTCCGCCGGATACGATAGTGCCACCCAGGGCGGTCAGTTGTGCAGCGTTCACCGTCACCGTCGCATTCGCAACCGTGGAAGTGACAAAGAGGCCTCTGGACGTGCTCGAGAGTGCCGGAACCTCAACCTGAATCTGAGTCAACGGAAATGGTTGACCCGAAACAGCGAATTGAAGAAAAGATGCCGCGCCCCCGGTCGGCTGGGCTTCGACGGTCAGCTCATAATATTGCGTCTGCGCTGTCGTGTTTGCGACAACAATGGCAAACTGGCGCTGGATCAACTGGCCGTTTGAACCTGTTCCCAAATGCTTTGAGTTCCCTGGCGAACTGAGCACGAGACCCGGCGCAAGCTGCGCGGTGTAGATGTTCTGGTTCCGGTCGCCGCTATCGGGGGTCGATGGGGTGCAAGCCGGACGAGTCTGCGTCGGGTCGAAGATGCTGGTTGTCGATCCGGGATATGTGGGTGGCGTGTAGTTTGCCCAATTCCCGTCCGCGGGTGGAACCACATCGCGATTGTCGGCCCATACCACGTGGGTGAAATCGGGGTCAGTGGATTGATTATTGAAGCGCCAACTGCCGTCCGGATTCGCGATAAACGTCGGCCCGGCCACATCGATATAGTCGCCAAAAAATGGCAGGGTGCCGCTCTGGAACATAGGCAGATTCGGCGGATCGACCTGCAGTTGTTGAATCTCCGAACTTCCCGGCAGCGACCCGTAAGAGTAATCCGAAACTTGCACCGACGGAAAGAAGACTGGAGGATTCCCAGGCGTGGCCTGCGCCGCACGCACGTCGAGCGTCTGCCGGCGCGCGTCCGAAGAGTAGGGTGGTGCGGGATCCTGAATATACGTGCCAAAAACCGGAAAGTCTGGCGCTCCGCCATCATTTTCCAGCGTATCGGAAAATTCGCCTGCAACTCCGAGCGCGGTGTAAATCGCAACGAGATCGTCGTTGCGCAGGTCGTACCACGCAACCGTCAGCTTGCCCGCGGAAAATGCCATGCCCGGCATGAACTGATGTCCGCGGCCTGCCCAATCATCGACTGGCAGAGGAGCGCTCCACTGCAGCGGCATGCTCTTGTTCGAAGTCGGAATTCCGGTCGCCACAACGATGCGTGCATCGCCCCCGTTTACCCCGATATTGCCTGCATCACGCTGACCCCATGCCAGGTAGACGTGGCTGGCCGAGTCCACAGTTATGGCGGGGTAGTCGTTGGTGCGAAAAGCGTAGTAGGTATTGCCTTGGTCGAAGGCGTTGATGTTCGCCACCACCGCGGCCTTGGTGAAAGTGTTTCCCCCGTCGAAGGAAGCAACGTACATGATGGCGTCAGCTTGAGTCGGGTTCGTAGAGGCGAAGACGCGCCACGTGATGTAAAGCGCGCCGGTATTCGGATCGATCGCCAGCGCGGCGCCCTGGTTGGTCTTGGCCGCGCCGCTGATCTGCTGCGGCCGCGTCCAGGTGAGACCGCAGTCAATCGAACGAGAATACATAATGACCGCAACGCCGTTCGATTCCGGACCCGTGAACTGGGTCCATGCCGCGTATACCGTTCCAGCACGGAAAATTTGAGTATTCTTCAGCGGCAAAGCAGGAATCACGCAAAGTCCCGACCATGACCGCGGAATATCCACCGCGATCGATGGCTTATCTTCGAAGAGATTCGAGTTGCCAGTTGCAACTGGCGTGGTCCAGAGATAACGAATAGAGTTGCTGCCTTCGATATTGTTGTCATCCGTGTAGGTAGCGACGAATACTTTGCTGGTGCCGCCCTGCTGCCGATTGAACGCCAGTCCGCCGTAATAGAACATGCCGTTCGTGCCCGCCCGCACCGAGGGATCCGCGCCTGCGCCCAAACCGTGAATAGGAGAAAGCAGACCTTGAATGGACGTGTCCTGCGGATAGCCCGGGACCAAATTGCTGGTCCAGGTCTGGCCCCCGTCGAATGAGGTGAAGAATCCCAGCCACGCATCCCCGGTGGGTGCGGACCTCGCCCGAAACTGCCGGAAGGTCCACCGAGCGATAGTCATTGTCGCCGGCAACCATGTGCAGAGGATTGCGCGAAGAGATCGCCATCGAAGGCTCGTTTTGCCGCTGCAGAAAAGGATCGCCGCCCGGCCACTGGGTTCCCGTGACCATGTTGACGTTGGTGCCGACCTGTTGCGCTTGTAAAGCTGAAACTGTCAAAAAAAACAAGGCAAACAGAGAGAAGAAAAATCGATTGCAGAAGCTGAATGGCATGACCCCCCCGGGCTTTAAAGCGGTTCAGGATAGCACATAAATTCTCGACGTTACGCGGAATCATGTCATGTATTCCCTCAACATGAGAAGAAAGTTTTTATGACCTTCAGGAAGCTGGCATTTTCGCGTCCGGCTGTAGATGATCGGCGCTGTGCACTGATAGCCGAACCTCTGTCGCGTTATCGCTCAATACAGCATGAACCTGATGGCTGCGCGTTCACGCTGCCCTTACACTCCAAAACAGACTTCAGGCGAACATAGAGGGCGCGAACCATAAGGCGCAAGACGGAAACTACAACAACCATGAGAATCGCACAAATTGCGCCACTTTACGAAAGCGTACCTCCTACACTGTATGGTGGAACCGAGCGGGTAGTCTCATGGCTAACCGAGGAACTGGTGCGCCTTGGCCACGATGTCACGCTGTTCGCAAGCGGCGATTCTCTCACCACGGCTCGGCTGGTGCCGGCATGCAAGAGAGCTTTGCGGCTGGATGCAGACTGCGTTGACCAGTTGGCCCACCACATAGTGATGTTGGACCAGGTCTTCAAGGAAAAAGATAATTTTGATCTATTTCACTTTCACGTGGACTACTTGCATTTTCCTTTCAGTTCACGGGAACAGATTCCCCACGTAACCACACTGCATGGCCGCCTTGATCTTCCGGATCTGGTTCCTCTTTATCGTCATTTCCGAGACACGCCTGTAATTTCTATCTCGGATGCTCAACGAAAGCCTCTACCCTTCGTGAATTGGCAAGGTACGGTTCATCACGGCCTGCCGCGAGAATCTTTTTCTCTGGGAAGCGGAGCGGGCGGCTACCTCGCATTCCTGGGCCGGACTTCTCCGGAGAAGGGTTTGGACCAGGCTATCGAGATCGCGAGGCTCTCCGGCATGCCGCTGAAAATTGCCGCGAAGATTGACAAAGCGGATGTAGCATACTTTGAGAAGGTCATCGAGCCGCTGCTGGACCATCCCTTGATCGAGTTCATCGGCGAGATTGGATATCCGGAGAAAAATCGCTTCCTGGGAAACGCTGCCGCGCTTCTGTTCCCCATTGACTGGTGCGAACCCTTCGGACTAGTGATGATCGAAGCGATGGCTTGCGGGACCCCGGTAATTGCCTACCCGCTGGGTTCAGTTCCCGAGGTCATGCGCGATAGAGTCACCGGATTTATAGTGCCCGACCTGGAGAGCGCGGTGCGAGCCGTTGGGAAAATCGCAGAGATCGATCGACGAAAATGCCGCCGGCATTTCGAACGGTATTTCTGCGCCGAACGCATGGCGCAGGATTACTTAACCATCTATGAACGGCTGGCGCGCGGAGAGCGCATATCCAGCACGGTTTCTGACGGAGAGCTCAGTTGGATCAAGCTGGCACCACCCAGCAATACTACATAGCTGCCAAGTCCTCACCCGCCGACGATCGTGCCAAAGTTCTGAAATATGGCAGGATGTTTTCCGTCTTCGACCACCTCGGCGACATGGAAACCTCCGGGCTGGGCGAACAGGGACTTTTTTTTCAGGGCACGCGTCATCTTTCTCGGTTTAAGCTCTGCCTGTGGGACGCTTCGCCTTTGCTGCTGAGTTCCGCCATCAAGGCGAATAATTTTCTGTTCACCGCCAACCTTAGCAATCTTGATGTTTCGCTGGACGACAGAGTTGCCATACCGCGGGGCACGCTGCATCTTCAGCGCTCGAAATTCCTGTGGCGCGATGTCAGCTATGAGGAGTTTGCCTTCATCAATTACGGGCTCTCTGCCCTGAGTGTGCCCTTCAGTTTGGAATTTGAGGCCGACTTCGCGGATATCTTCGAAGTGCGCGGCATGCATCGGCTTAAGCGAGGGCAGACATTGCAAGACCGGATCGAAAGAAACATGGTTGATCTCTCTTACGAAGGGCTGGATGGCAAGATTCGCCGAACTTGTCTTCACTCCGATCCGGCTCCGAAACACATTTCGCCGGAAGAAATGCGATTCGAATTGCATCTCAACCCCGGCGACAAGGCACACTTCCATATCGCGATTGCTTGTGATTCTGAGACCGATCATCGGCTCGTTGCTTACAGTGAGGCCATTATTTCGGCGCGGAACGAACAGAAGACCACTGCTTCCATGCTGCCTGCGATTTCGAGTTCGAATTCTCGTTTGACGGATTGGCTGCAGCGATCCGCAGCCGACATTGAGATGATGATCATCGGTAATCCTGAGACGGATTATCCCTACGCCGGAGTTCCCTGGTTCAGCACAGTCTTTGGCCGGGACGGAATTATTACGGCGCTCCAGACGCTCTGGCTCTGTCCTCGCATTGCGCGCGGAGTTCTACAGTACTTGGCCCAGACTCAGGCCACAGAATTCAATCCTGCCATGGAAGCCGAACCGGGCAAGATTCTCCACGAGACGCGCAGTGGAGAAATGGCCACGCTCGGGGAAGTTCCCTTCGGGCGGTACTACGGAACCATCGACGCGACGCCGCTGTTCATCGTTCTCGCCGGTGCGTATTACGAGCGGAGCGGAGATCTTGAACGCCTTCGCAGTTTGTGGCCCCACATCGATCTCGCGTTGCAGTGGATCGATAAGTTTGGAGACATGGATGGCGATGGGTTTGTAGAGTATGCGCGTCGTTCCGGTAATGGCTTGGTGCAACAAGGGTGGAAAGACTCGAACGACTCGGTTTTTCATGCCGACGGAAGCATGGCCGAAGCTCCGATCGCCCTCTGCGAAGTTCAAGGCTACGTTTATGCGGCGAAGCAGGCCGCGGCCCGAATGAGTTGCGCCTTGGGAGACAAAGCGAGAAGTGAACGCTCTTGAGAGCGAGGCCGAAGTCCTCAAGGTTCGTTTCGATGAGGCCTTCTGGTGCGAAGATATCGCTACTTACGCGCTGGCGCTAGATCGGGATAAAAAGCCCTGCCGGGTGCGAACTTCAAACGCAGGGCATTGTTTGTTCGCTGGAATCGCGCGACCCGATCGGGCGCGCCGTATCGCCGAAACTTTGCTGAGTCCGACTCTTTCACCGGCTGGGGCATTCGCACTCTGGCTGCAGGGCAGGCTCGCTACAATCCTCTTTCGTACCACAATGGTTCGATCTGGCCGCACGACAACTCGCTCATCGCCAGCGGGCTGGCGAGATACGAATGCAAGCACCTCGCCGGTCGCGTGTTGCTCAGCCTGCTTGATGCCAGTCGATGGGCGGATCTTGCGCGCCTTCCGGAATTATTCTGTGGACTGGAACGCCAGCGGGGCGAAGGCCCGACGCTTTATCCGGTTGCGTGTTCGCCGCAAGCATGGGCTTCGGGCGCGGTATTTATGCTGCTGCAAGCTTGCCTGGGGTTTCCGTGCAGGCCGAGCGGAAGAGGTCTTGTTTACCGTCCCTATCTACCCGATGGAATTCCGCAACTCTGGATCAAAGATTTGCAAGTCGGGAACGGAAAGTTGGATCTTGTTTTGCGAACGCCACAAGGATGGAGTGAGGGTCGAAGTTTCAGATCGGCACGGTGAACGTGCAAGTGGTCGCGAACCTTTAAGAATCGGCGACTCGCATACTATCTTCCGGGTTTAATCTTCAGACTCGTTGAATTTAGCAAGTCCCGCGAACAACCCGGGACTTGCATTGATTACGGCAAACTGTCGTAGCAACTTCCAGGGGCATCGGTAGGCGGATTGGCCGGAGGCGTCGCCCAGGGCACGTTCACGAAATCGAAAAAGTCCGTCATGTCGCTGGTATTGCTCCAGCCGTCGCGCGCGTTTAGAGCAGGCAGGTTGAAGCGCTTTTCGACAAACTTCAGCCAGGCAGTGTAGTCCGTGGTTACATGTGACACGAAATTCTTTTTCGCGAATGGCGAGATCACTACAACCGGCACGCGGAAACCGTAGCGAGTGAAGTCGCCGTCGGGATCGTAAGGTGGGGTGCTGTGCGTGAGCGCATGCGAGTGAACACCGCGGTCCGTCGCGCTGGTACAGATATCGACCGGCTTAATGCCATCGGGGCTGGGAACATTCGTCGGAGGAGCGACATGATCGTACAACCCGCCATCCTCGTCGAAGGTGAAGATAAATACGGAATCCGCCCACGAGGGTCCATACATTACGGCATTGATCAGATTGCGCGTCTCGGTGACGCCGTCCTGGATGCTGTCGCTGACGCCGACAGGCTTCTCATCCGCATCGGGTTTTTCCAGGAAAACAACCGAGGGCAACTTACCTGCCTGCGCATCAGCAATCAATTGCGAAAACGTAGGATCGAGGACGATGTTCCCCGTGCTGCCGTAACGGGTCATGAAACCGTTGAAGGCTGAAGCGTACGTATACCCCTGCGGAAGCTGAGTATAGATCTTCCACGAAACGCCGGCGGCCTGCAGCAGATCGAAGATAGTTTTCGATTGAATCAAGGGCTCGTTGCCCATGAGTGGGTACGCGTATCCGCCGGAAGTGGCGCCCATCATGTAATAGCGATTTGGTTGCGTGCGGCTCGGGGCGGGGTGGAACCAGGTATCGGAAGTGCCGAACTCGGTGGCCAGCCAATAGTGATAAGGGAGATCGTCGCCGGTGTAGAAACCCATCGCGCGAATTCCGGCAGTGTCATTCTCGCTGTTGGCGAGGGCGGCGCTAGCGGCGCTGATTACGAAACCATCCGGAGCGTTTGTCGGCGTGCCCATAGTTCCCGGCGTGTTTGAAGTGGGATTTTCTTCATTGAAATCCCAATGGGCCGCGATCCAATCCGGACTCAGGCCTTCGATACATGTTGTCTTCAAATGGAAGGCATAAATGGGAGTGGTAGGAACTCCGCTGGAGTTCGGCGACAAGTTCATGGCGCCACATGCAACCGTCCAACTCGAATTCGTGGAACTGCAATCGTCGGGCAGGCCGTTGATGTCTCGCGGCAGGCTGAAGGGAGCAGCGCTGCGATAGTCATTCAGTTTGCCGAAATAGTGATCGAAGCTGCGATTTTCTTCCGACAAGAAGATGATGTGCTGAACCGAACTTATGGTTCCTGGCGTTGGCGGAGTGGGCGGAGGGTCCGGCGTGGTCGTCGTGGTGCTTGTGGTTTTCACCCCATTGCAACCGGCCGCAATTATTGTTAAGGCAAGCAAAGATATTAATCGACGAAGCTTGGCGCGGGATTTCATTTTCTTCAGTTCTCCAGAATGCTTTTTGCGACGCGCACCTGGGCCGCGTCGTAACGATCTTGCTCACTTCCCGCTGGCAGCGGCGTCCGCGACTTGTGAACCGCGATAGCGAGCCAGATGCGGGATCATGGGCGTTACTTCGAACGCCATCTTGTCGCGAGCGGATTGCAGCGCTACCGGCTTGTTCTTCATCAAGGTGACGCTGTCATCCCAGGGGTCAAGCTTGATGCGGCTGCCCAGAGGCAAAGCCGCGACCTGGTTCACATCGGCAACCTGAAGCGCGGGTGCGGATTGCACCAGCGTATTCATGCGGAGCACGTTGTCCCCCTTCGCTATCCGAGCGCCGAATTGCGGCGTGATCAGCGCCGGCAGTTGCTTCGAGCGCGATTCCAAAGCGCGCAGGAAAAGCCCCGCGCTGGCCAATTTGTCTTTGTAAGGTGAGTTCTGCAGAAATTCGACTGCCTTCTTGTCGGCAGCCTCTTCCTGCTGAGGATCGCGGGAGAGTTGAATGCGTAGAAATGTTTGCTCATCAGGAAAAACCAGGCGATCGCCGAATGCGTATTTAGTATCGAGAATGTGGCCGAGCGTGATGTGTCCTAGCTCATGCGCGAGGACCATGGCCAACGAGGCTCCGTCGGGCAACACGTCGAGCAGTCCGCGGCTGATGACGATCGTGTGCCCCACAGTGAACGATTCCAGCGGTGTGGTCAGCAGAACGCGCGCACGCACGTCGGGCTGAATCTCAAGCTTGTTAGTGATCTCAAGGTTATTCACCACGGTTTCCAGAACCTTCGATACCTCTCCCTCCGGCGCCAGAAGGCCGGCCCGCTGCAGGCGATCGAGCACATCGTCTTCCGCCTCGCGCTCCCATTTGTGGGCGCTTTCTACAGGAATGATTTCGTTGGCGCTGTCGGTTTGATCGGAGACATCAGACGCAGCATCCACGCGCACAGCCGTGAATTCATCGGAATCGGTTGCGACTTTCAAGTTGTAACCCCATAACCGCGTCTGGCTGCGCATAGCCAGCTTGCGGAACAAGGCATACTTCGCGTCAGACTCCTCCGTGTAAATAAATGCCGGTACCCAAACGCCCGGCCTGGCATTGATACGCCAGCTATCGAAGTGAAAGAAAAAATTGGTGAGACGCTGGGGGAGATAAGTACCGTTGAAGCGGACGATGGTGTAGTCCTGGTCTTCGACCCAGATGCGCCCTTCGAAGTGTGGCCCCTTCACTTTGGGCTTGGGCTGCACATCGAACACAAGTGTGCGAATATCGCCCAGGAATTCCTGGTGGATGTACTTCAAGTCGTAGTTCTGTGCGTCGAAGCCGTAGATATAGACCATCTGCATGAAGCCGGACGCGACATAATTCATCTTGTAAAAGCTGTTCAGCTTTTCCAAAATGATGCTGGGCAAAGCCTTTGTCTTTTGCTGATATGAAAGGTCTTCAAGGCCTTTTTTGAAAATCAGGCGGCCGATGAAATACTCCCCTGGCCGTTCTACAACGCCGAAGGAGGCTGGTTTATGCGTGCGAACAACTACATGATGGGCAATGGGCTGTAAGGCTCGCGGAATGCGGACTACGAATCACTTGGCGGGCTACTCAATGCGAGGGTGGCTCGCTTTTCTGTTGCACGAGAAAGCGCCTTTCGGATACGGGTGACCGCAATTGACATTGGCCCAGCGCTGCCGTATGGTTTCTCGGGAACAAGAAGCTGGGAACGACGGTCCTTAGTGACCTGCTCTTTAAGTCGGTCGCATTTTTCTGGCCCACTTAGGAAGTGGCCACGCTTGACTCCAACCCACTCGTCTCTCTGCTAAATTCTAGGACGACCGCGCCCTTCTAGGTACGCATGAAGCTATCCGCAGGGGATGGGTACAACATCGGAGTGGATATCGGGGGCACTAAGGTCGCCGCTGGACTGGTCAGTTCTACAGGTCAAATCACTAATCAGACCCGAGTTCCCATGGTGGCCCATGATGCAGCCGCCGGATTGGCAGCCGTGATCACTGCCATCGATTCTGTACGTGGAACTGCAACCGTAGACGCGCAGACTTTAACGTTGATCTCGGGCATCGGCATCTGCGCGCCGGGGCCGCTTGATCCCCGAACGGGCGTGGTCGTCAATCCTCCCAATCTGCCGGGTTGGCGCAACTTCCCGCTCGCTGCTGAAGTTTCGAAGGTCTATCAGCTTCCAGTTCGCGTCGACAACGATGGCAACGCTGCAGCCTTGGCTGAAGCTTTGTGGGGCGCTGGGCGCGGCTATCGCAACGTCTTCGCCGCGACCATCGGAACGGGCATCGGAACCGGCATCGTCTTCGACGGCCGCATCTACCACGGCCGCACCGGTGCGGCGGCAGAAGGCGGCCACAACACCATCGACTATCGCGGCCCGCGCTGCGGATGTGGCAAGCTGGGCTGCATCGAAGTTCTGGCCTCGGGGCCAGCCATTGCCCGGCGAGCTGGCGAAAAAATCTCGGCAGGCCGCAGCTCGGCCATTCTGGAGTTAGCGGCAGGACACGTCGAGCGCATCACCAGCGAAATGGTCGGTCGAGCTTATGCTGCAGGCGATGCACTTGCGAAAGAAGTGTTGGAAGAAACAGCAATGTACCTGGCAGTGTGGTTGGGAAATATCGTGGATCTCCTTGAGCCCGATGTGATGATCATCGGCGGAGGCGCAGCTCCGATGCTGAAGCCGTTCTTCGGCGCAATACGCGATCAGCTGCCCGATTGGTGCGTGAATTCGCATTGCCAAGATGTTCCCTTGGTTACGGCCTTTTATGGAGCCGATGCCGGAATCGCCGGCGGCGCCGCTCTGTGCCGAATGCCCGCGTAGAGCATCTAAACTTGCGGCATTCATCTTCGCCGTATTCATCCATGAAGATCCTTGTCCTCAACTCCGGCTCCAGCAGTCAGAAGACTTGTCTCTACGAGATCGTCGATTCAGTTCCGGGCGATCCGCCCGCGTGTCTATGGGAAGGCAAGATCGAATGGGAGGGAGGCAACGCCGAGCTCTCTCTGAAGAATGCTAAGGGCGTCCAGCGCAAGGAGCAAACGCAAGCCGGATCGCGCGTTCAAGCTGTCACTCACCTGCTCGCGAATCTTTGGCAAGGCGACGCTCAGGCTATTTCCGCTCCTTCTCAGATTGATGTCGTCGGGCATCGCGTCGTGCATGGTGGTCCGCAGCATACCGAGCCGGTAAGGGTAACGGCCGAAGTCAAATCTGCCATTGCCAAAGTTTCCGCTTTCGCTCCGCTGCACAATCGCGCCGAGCTCGAAGGTATGGCCGTGGTGAGAAACTTCTTGGCGATGTGCCGCAGATAGCGGTCTTCGATACCGGCTTTCACCGACACATGCCGCTGGCCGCGAAGATTTATCCCGGCCCTTACGAATGGTTTGCTGAAGGCATTCACCGCTACGGATTTCACGGCATCAACCACGAATACTGTGCCGGCCGAGTGGCGCGATTGTTAGGAAAAGACTTGAATGCGCTACATCTGGTGAGTTGTCATCTGGGCAACGGCTGTTCTCTCGCCGCAATTCGCAATGGCCACAGCGTCGACACGACCATGGGCTTCACCCCGCTCGAAGGCGTGATGATGGGAACCCGCTCAGGCTCTGTCGATCCTGGCATCCTCACTTCTCTCATGCGGGAAAGAGGACTATCGGGCGAGCGCCTCGATACGATTTTGAATAAAGAATCGGGACTGCTCGGAGTTTCAGGAGTATCAGGCGATATGCGCGAAATTCTCGCCGACATGAAGAAAGGCCACGAACGCGCTCAACTCGCATTTGATATTTATATTCATCGCTTGCGATCTGGAGTCGGCTCCATGCTTGCCGTGCTCGGTGGAATTGACGTATTGATCTTCACTGCGGGAGTCGGCGAAAATTCTCCAGAAGTGCGCGCCGCGGTTTGTAAAGATTTTGGTTATCTTAGGCTGAAAGTCGATGCGGAGAAGAACCTGCGACACCCTTCCGACCAGGATATTGCGACTGCCGATTCCTCCGTCCGCGTGCTGGTGATCCGCGCACAAGAAGACTGGGCCATCGCCCCAGAAATGCTGGCACGTAATGATTGCTCAGTGCGCGGACTGGCTCGTCGGGCACCCCTAGCGCGACCTAAGTAGCCAGGAGCTGTGCCCCTTTTCGAACTGGGAAGGACCGCGGGGTCGGCGCGAAGCTACCCACCGCTTCCTTCCAAGCTATTGAAAGTCTGGCGGAGCCACTCGAACTGGAACCGACGTCGTCATCGCCGCCTTTTCCCGAAGAATCAACTCCGAAGCAAAGGCAAGCAGATAGCAACCCATCGCCATCAAATATAGGAACCGGAAACCAAAATACATCGAGTTATATTCCAGCAACCCGCCGAAGATCGCGCCAAGTAAATTCATCGCAAGCATGCCTGAAACTTGCCCCTTGCTGGAGAGTAGAGTCGAGAACACAATGCCCGAGAACAGCAGCGGCAAAGTAAGCACAATGGCGGTTTGCAGGCGCCCCACAGGGGTCGAGGCGAAACCGCCAGCTCGCGCAACGTACCAGCCGACGGCAAGCGCCCCGAACAGAAGCAGATAAGGTACGAGCGGACCCTTTATGTCCAACCACTGCACCGCGCAATTCCCTAGAAACGCCATGGTTAAAATACCGGCGATAACAATGCCGATTACTTGCCAGGTATTGCCGAAGGTAAGGCCCATTTCTGTGATGCCCTTGGTTTCGATCAACATGAAACCAGCGCCGAGAAAGAAGAACGAGAGATGACTGAACTTTGGCCTTTCGGGCAAAGAGTTTGCGGCAAAGAGTGAGGAAAGAACAAGCACTCCGAATATCATGATCAAGTACGACCAAGGGTAGATGCGTCGCGGCATGTAGAAGAAGGGCCAGTCGTCGGTCGACACGTCCGCCTGAAGCGATGGATCTGCATAAGCTACCGTCTTGTCCGCGAAACCAGCATCGTCCCTCAGTTTCGGAGTGAGCACCCACTTTTCGTCCTTCGACTCGAGAAAAATAATGGAGCCGTCGTAACCGGCCGCCACGCAAACCGGAGGCCTTCCGTCGAAAGCCTGTTGCAACATGAGATAAATTTTTCGCCCCAAGGCGTCGGACAGGACGGCGAACGACAGCGAGAGTGCTCCATCGGATTTCAGCCGGGACCGAGCCTCGCGTAAGCCTTCCACGGTATAAACGAACGAATCCAGTCGCACACTCGAACCCTGGCTGAGTAGTGTATGCGAATCAAGCAGGCCGTAGACTACCAAATCGAATTTTTGATCTGTGGTGCGAAAGAAAGAACGAGCATCGTTGACTACGGCGTGAACGCGCACGTCACTGTAAGGCTTCTCGGGATGACTCAACTTTCCCGTCAACTGAATGGCAGGATCTATTTCAATGGCTTCGACGTGCCCAGCCCCGGCCCGGAGAGCCGCCGCAACGTCGTTGCCCGTTCCAGCACCTACAACCGCGACATTATCCAGCGTGGAGTGCGCTTTGTAAGGGAAGTCGTAATATCCCCGAGTCCTGCTCCAGCGGGTGTCGCGCGCATCCGAGAAGTCATAAATTCGCTGATGGTAGTGGCCTGCAGCGTTAATCAACGTCAAGCCCGTATCTTCACTGCGCCCGATCTCCAACAGTTGGTAAGGTGAATAGACGCGGTTCCAGAGAGGATTCACGGGCCACGCCAACACGATCGTACAGACCACCGTGAAGATAACACCGACCATCATCGAAGCAGGGGTTCGCGGGGTAAATAACAGAATGGCCAGAAAGCACAGCGCGAACCACGCGAGCGGAGGTGTCCACAAGAAACTCGCCCCGAGCATTAGAAGCACGCCAAGTAAGCTGCCCAGTAAGTTCATCCCATAGGCCCGCAAATGGGAGCGGCGCTCCATAAGGCGCCCGCATACTTGTCCTAAAGGCATGAAGGTCAGAGCTGTAATCAGAAAAACGACGGCAAGCAATCCATAGAGGAAGAGCGTATACGACAACCGGCCACTATTGCTTCCCATCGTGAGTTGCTCGGTAAAAGGAGTCGCAGTGATAGCGCGGCCCGGCGCGTAGCGGACAACGGTCATGAAAGCAAACTGCCAGGCCAGCAACGGGAGCACAATGACCAGCGGAATGCGATCGCGCGTGGCCAGCGCATAACCCAGCCCAAGTCCCAAAAAACACGCAAGCAGACTGAAGTTCTTATAAAAAGCAAAAAAAGGAAGCACGGAGGACTGCCACCGAATGACGCCGAGTTCAATGAAGAGACTGAGCGCCGCAGAGAAGAGAATGGCGACATCCGTGTACTTAGCGTCCAGACTGTCCAGAAAGCTGGCCTCAGCGGAGGAGCCAGCATCGATGAAGGGCAGAACTCTCTTCAGCGCATAATAGAAAGCCACCGTCAGGATCATCGCGAGGCAGACCAAGCCAAGGCCTTGGGCCACGAAAGAGACCGTGGAAAGCTCACCCGAGGCGGTGGCGTTTGCTAACGGCAGCACTGCAAGGATGCTGAAACTACCGAACGCGATGACCGCCATAAGGCGCATCAGCGAGTGCGCCATGGCGGATGGGGGCGAACTTTGGGCACTCCGTCTTAGATTCACAGCTCTCCGAATTCCAGCAATTCCCAGCGAGTGTAATGCCTGACGACGTGACTATCCACACCGTCCCACAACCTCGGCATAGACCTATTTCCGGTTGGTGCCCGCTTACGAACCCGCAGGAGCGGCCTTAGCACTGGGCAGGCGTTTGGTCAGAAAAGCGATCTGGCCAGTATGGTGAGATTCGTGCTCGCAAACGTGGAACCATTTCCAATAGATATTCACCTTGCCGCTGCTATCGAATTGCTCTGTATCGGTGGACAAGAGCCATTGGTCATCTCGTTTGCGGAATTCGGCGAGGGAGTGTTCACGAGTCTCGTGGAGAATGTTGAGGTAGTAGTCAAGGTCGTGCCCCCGGATGGTTTTGCGACCGGCATCGCCAAGGTTCATCGCCGGCTCCCACTTCTTCTTCAGATCGTCAGACCAACTATCCCACTTCTTATTTTCAAAAGTATTCATCCCATAATACGTCTCCGTCGCAGCGAGATGGAGCAAGAGCGCTCCGATGGTGTTGGCGTTTGCGTCGAAGAGATAGTCTAGGTCAGCCATGGTAAGGCCTTTGACTGAGCTGGTGACAGCGGTTTGAATGTAGGTGAGCATGGAAACGAGGGTACCGACTTGAGGGGTATAACCCGGTTTGGGACCGATGAAAAATATGCCAGAGTCCTTCTCCGTCTTTGTCTCTGCGGCCTGGGCCGCAATACTAAGTCCGTACATTCCTGTGGTGAGTGCGGCCCCAGTGAGAAAGTGTCTGCGATTCGACAAAAAGTCAGAGTTCATGGTCGTTCTCCTGACAAGGCGAATTTTGCTGGAAGCACGTACCTGGCTCCGTGGGCCAGTTTAACGGAGGCAGTATAACGCGGGTTTTTCCCTGGTCTGCCGAAATCTCCCACATAAGGCTACAGGCAAAGCGAACGGCGCAGGACTCGCTCTCGACTAGGGCAAATTTACGAGCTGAAGCGATACAGGGTGAAGCGAGGGGTTACGACAGAAACAACGACGCAAAACAAGCCGTCCTTGAAACCATGCCTTCGCAAGTGTTTGAAAATATGGTGGAGCTAGTCGGGCTCGAACCGACGACCTCATCGTTGCGAACGATGCGCTCTCCCAGCTGAGCTATAGCCCCTTGCATGGAATGGATTGCGGTTTGTCAAGCTATTTTACCAGCGTTCGTTGTTCCGCACCACGACACCGGCGGAATCGCCGGAGCGCGAGATAGGGTTGGTCTCCCGACAGCAGTGGCGGCGTGGCAACGGGGCTTCATGGCCGACCAAAAGTACCTTGACGAATGCCCCCACTAGACGTCTAACCTTATTTAGCACATCGGCGGGGACTACAGCAGTTGATTGCATGGAGTCGATTCGACCAAGATGTTTGCTTCATTGAATCCCGGATCATCCAGGCAGCGGAGCCTGCTTGCGGCGTCTCTTTCATTGCACGCCATACTATTCGCCTGGCTTTTGCATAGACCCGATCCTCAACTACTGCAGGCGAGCTCCACCGCAAA
Organism: uncultured Acidobacteriaceae bacterium; assembly: GCA_963781635.1. Lineage (GTDB taxonomy): Bacteria > Acidobacteriota > Terriglobia > Terriglobales > Acidobacteriaceae > Sulfotelmatobacter. The sequence goes on along the minus strand of CAWAFZ010000014.1, from coordinate 46,654 downwards.
CGGCCATAATGGCCGAGTTCTTACAACGCTTTACTGGCCCAGCGAAAGGCCCGACGACAGCTCCACCAGCTCTCCCGACAAAGCGACCGAGGTCTACCGTCATCAGCGCCTTGGCCACGAAAAGCTGATTTGGAAAAAAACTTCCGCGCCGGCGAAGCTACCTCTGCCATCCCAGCCGTCCCATCCCACGCCTGAGGATAAGTCGCAGGTGGCAACGCTCTCGAACCAAGGCCATGGCGCGCCCGCGGGAAAGCCTTACGGCAGTGTGCCGGGCGGTCCGATTTATGGCGATGAGATTCGTCCGGCTCTGCCCGTCGCCATGCCTGATCCTGTCGTATATCCATGGGAACTGCCGGCGTCCGAAGGCAACGTGACCATCGAGTTTACGATCGACGAGCGCGGCGAAGTGGTTCGTACCACGGTGATCCAAAGCATGGGTCCGAACCTCGACCAAAAAGCTTTGGCCGCTGCCGCGAATTGGCATTTCACTCCCGCGATGCACAATGGAGTCGCGATCGCCTCCAAGCAGGATTACATTTTCCACTTCCGCTCTCGCGGCTGAAAAGAACTCCGTCGCCCGCCTGTTCTCGCGCCTGCCGTTATAATAAGAACGTGATCGCCAACGCAGTTCAACAAGTCGCCTCTGCGGATTTCCCTACACGCTGGGGCAAGTTCCGCATCCATGGCTTCCGGGCCGAGTTCGGCTCCGATGGCAATCGTCGCGTCGAAGAGGCGGTTGCGCTGGTCATGGGTGACATCCACGCCGCGCCGCCGCTGGTGCGGGTTCACTCCCAATGTCTGACCGGCGATGTCTTCCATTCTCTGCGTTGCGATTGCGGCCAACAACTCGAAATGGCACTCTCCATGGTCCGCGACGAAGGCGCCGGCATCCTGATTTACGAGCAACAGGAAGGTCGCGGCATTGGGCTGATGGCAAAGCTGCAAGCTTACGAGTTGCAGGATTCAGGCCTCGACACCGTCGAAGCCAATGAGCGTCTCGGCTTCAAGGCCGACTACCGCGACTTCACACTGCCCGGCGAGATTCTGAAAGCTCTCCGAGTCCACCAAGTACGGCTGCTCTCGAACAATCCCGAGAAAGTCGAGGCGCTGGAACGTGTGGGAGTCGAGGTTGTCGAGCGCGTGCCCTGCGAAGTCAAAGTCAGCCCGCATGCCGAAGAATATCTCAAGACCAAGAAAGAAAAACTCGGTCATTTGTTCTCTACGCGTTAGCCGTTCAGCCACAGATACTTCCATCGCTGTTCCCGTGCTACGCGGCGTTGCACCAATCCTTTGCACCGTGGTCTAATTCGCTGACTCTTCTTCGCAGAAATGCATCCAACTGACTCTGGAAGCCGTCGCTCCCGCATGGCCGCTCTTGCGCTGGGACTCGCTATCATGGGCGCAGCCTCCATGGTCTACTACGAGTTCGGTTTATTTGTTCCACGCCTGCGAGGCGCGCATGCCGCCAAACATTTGGCCGGCGGATATGTTTTTGCTGATGACTTCTATCCAGTATGGCTCACAACACGAGAGTGGATCCAGAACGCCGCGACCCTTACAGCCCAGCTGTGACACGCGACATACAGATTGGACTCTTTGGAAGGCCTCTTGAAGGCCAATTCCCTACCGACCCTCCAGCGAACTATCACACTTTTGCTTACCCAGCCTACACGGACCTTCTATTCTGGCCGACAAGTAACGTGCAGTTCCGAACTCTAAGGGTTGCCTGGGTCGCGCTACTTGCAGCACTTCTTGCTGCCGCAGTCTTCTTATGGACGCGAGCCTTCTCGTGGCAAGTGGGCGGAGTCGGCTCGGCATTGCGTTCTTGTTGACGGTGTGCAGCTACCCCGAACTCGAAGGCCTCTATGATGGACAATTGGGGATACTGGTGGGATTTCTTCTGGCCGCGTCTTTGTGGGCGCTGCAACGAGGCCGGACATTACTTGCGGGTCTGCTGATGGCGCTGACTACGATTAAGCCACAGATGACGCTACTCGCCATTTTGTACCTAATCATTTGGAGTCTGCACGATTGGCGGCTGCGAGGCCGCTTCAGCATGGCCTTTCTTGCTTCGATGTTATTGCTGCTGGGCGCTTCGCTGGCGGTCTGGCCGCACTGGCTTCAATCGTGGGTACGAGTTGTGGTGGGCTACCGCCGCTATACCACTCCTCCCTTGCTCAGCCAATTGCTGGGATTGGGTTCAGGGCCATCTAGCAACGCTGTGCCGATAGTCATTGCTCTTGTCGCCGCTCTGACGCTTGGTTGGCTTGGTCGCGCCGCCGCTCTCGGCTCTCATAAATTCTGGCTTACGCTGGGCTTCTTGCTTGCCCTTTCTACGATCACCGTGATTGCCGGACAGTTGTTTTGCGATCACGTGATTCTTTTGCCTGGCATTTTATTGCTGGCCCATCGCGAGCAGGCGCGGCACTCGACCCGGATGTTTCGGGCGCTACTTGCAATCGGGGCCGCGCTTTTACTGTGGCCATGGGCCGGAGCCCTGGGATTAGTGATCTTGCGCCCGATCCTAAGGTCGGAACTTTTTTACTCCAAGGCAGTTTTCATCCTGCCCGTGCGCACCGCTTCGACGTTTCCCTTTATCGTGGTGATATTGCTGGCTCTGGCTCTGCGCGAGCAGTGGCGGAGGCCCGACGAATTAGCGCCTCTTTCCGCCGCGCAGCGATAGTCGCAACTCTTTCTCCAAGGCTTTTTTATTCTTTCCCGGGAGATAAGCGAGGGCCGCCCGAGATAAAGAGACGTAAACTTCCTGCGCTATCGGCATTCGGCGCAGCGTCTGTAGATGGCGCTTCACCGTATCGGCGTCTCCACGGATAATCGGACCGCTAAATATTCCCTGCGCCTCTGACACCGCGTAGTTGGCCAGCGTTTGCTTGATCATCGGCAGCATCCTCTGCCGGGCTTCTTTTCGCTTCACTCCCGCCGCAGCCGCCACCTGCTCGCAAGTGACCAGCAAAGCCGTTAGCAGGGGCGACGCGAAAGTTCCCCATGCATGGTAGGCAGTCTTGTCTTCTTTACGGATGGGATTGGCTCGTCCGCCAATATCTTTAACAATCGCTCGCGCTAGGCGTTTCGCCGCAGCATCTCCTTCGATCGCGAATGGAACGCCTGCCAGCGAAGGTCGCGACCCGCGCACAAAAGTCATGAGAGGATGCACCGACGCGACCGCGGCGCCTTGCTCTCGCAGCACCGCAAGCTCAGCACTGGTAAGAGCGCCGCTGGAGTGCAGCGCGATCTTCGTCTTCCAATCCGCAGCCTTCCAGTCCGTCGCGCGTAGAAAGTCTCGCGCAGCGCTCGCGATTGCGGCGTCTGGGACGCAAAACCAAACCACGTCTGCATTTACGTTGCGGGTGCCGTGTCCGCCCATTGCGGCAACCGCTCCAGTCTCCTGAGCCAGCCGGCGGGCTCTCTGCAACGAAGCTCTTCCCTTCCGCGAAATAATTGCTCCAACAGCGTATCCAGCTTGACGTAACGCCACAGCCAGCGCTGACGCCAGATTTCCCGCCCCCACAATCGCGACACGCGGCTTTCTCTTTGACTTCGCGGGCATGCCCGGCAGCATAGCAGAGTCCGCGGCAGTGGTTAAGCCAAGCTAAAGTCGCCAGCGAAGTCTGCGATCGAGAAGTCGGAGGCCGAATTGGTGTTCTATATTATTCACATGTCAAAATCTCCCGTGCGCAAGTCGAAGGCAATCAAATCTGGCTCCGGTTCGACCAAAGCAAAAGTCTTCTCTTCGCGCGTGGTGTACCGCGGACCCGTCTTTTGGGTCAGCGAAGATCACGTGCAGGAACCGGGGGGCGTGGTTGCCCGCCGCGATATCATTCATCACACAGGTTCGGTCGTGGTTCTGGCGGTCGACGAGTCGGGGACGGAGCCGCGGGTTCTGCTGGAGCGCCAGTATCGCCACGCAGCCAATGACTACCTCTGGGAAATCCCCGCCGGGCGCATTGACCCCGGTGAAAAAGCTCTCCCCGCCGCCAAACGTGAACTGCTCGAGGAGACGGGATATACAGCCGCGCGCTGGCGGCGCATTCTCCACTTCTACGCCAGCCCCGGCTTCGTCGCCGAAACCATGTCGGTGTATATGGCCACAGGCCTGCGCGTAGGCACAGCCAAGCCTGAGCCTGACGAACTCATTCGAGTGCGCATGGTGGCGCTCTCCGCCGCGATCCGTATGGTGTTGAACGGAACGGTACGCGATGCTAAAACTATCGCCTCCGTACTCTGGCTCGATCACGAGCTACAGAGAAGATAGTAAGTAGTACAATGGACGAGTAAATAGTCGGAAGAGTCCTCCTAGGGTCTCGGGCTCATCTACTCCACCCCTTTCGGCTTGACACTCCATACTAATCGCCCGAAAATGCATCCTAGTCGGGCACGTCTTTGCCGGGCCTCCTGCTAGAGACGTGCAAAAGGGGGATACGTGGAACGACTGAAAGGCACCGTGAAATGGTTCAATAACGCGAAGGGTTACGGCTTCATAGGTCGGGCTGACGGTCCCGATGTTTTTGTGCACTACAGCGCGATTACTTCCGAAGGCTATAAAAGCCTGCAGGAGGGCGACGCAGTCGAGTTCGAAATTACTGAAGGCGCCAAGGGCCCCCAGGCGGCAAACGTCGCGAAGAGCGCATAGGCAGCATGTTCATTGTTTGATCGCGCAGACCGGGCTATACTTGACCGCGAGTTGGAGGCTGATCTGCCCATGAGCCGCCGCGATGTTGCTGTTAACACGCTGCTCGGGATCTTTCTGGTTTCGGTCTTCCTATTGCCATTCCTCCTCGCCCTTTTCGTCGCCGGATATGTTCTTCAAGCCGTAGATCGATGGATGAAACCCTTTCTACCGAGAACCGTTTATCCTGAGCTTCTCTTGTTTTATTTTCTGCTTTGCGGCGTTTCGTTGTTTCTTGGCGTCGCTGATCTGCGGAGGAAGAATTGGCGGAATGCTTTTTTGTCTTTCGCGTTCCTGCCCATGATTGTCTCAATGTGGCTTACCGACCCTCACTCTATGCTGGGTGTACGTGGCGCCTTCTGGCAATGGCCGTTTTTCCTGCTTATTTCTGCCCAGACGGATTCCCGTCTCACGTGGTTGGAATTCGTAGTGGGCGCCACCACCGTCGCGGCCGCGGTCGCAGTCAATACAGGACTATTGGGAGCTGGTCTACTATTCCATGTCGTGTCAGAATGCGTAATCGCGAGTGTCGCGGGAGTTTTCGTCTGGTCTATGGTTCGTTTCTCATTAGTTCGCTACCGTCTACCCAAAAAGCCCGACGCTGAGCCTCCGTCTTTGTCCACTGCCGTCCGCTAAATCCAACGCTGGCCCTAGCTCTCTCTCCTCAGTTTGTTTAATCTTGATCTGTCCATGGACAACAAATCCATCGCCACGGTTCTCTACGAAACCGCCGACCTGCTGGAAATCGACGCGGCAGATTCCTTCCGCATTCGCTCTTACCGCAATGCCGCGCAAGCCATCGAAAACCTGACAGAGCAGCTTAAAGACATCATCGACGAACCCAAGAAAGTTCTCGCCATTCCCGGCATCGGCAAAGGCATGCTGCTGAACCTTCAGGAGCTTTTCAAAGAAGGCCGCCTCAGCATGCAAGCCGAACTACTTAAGAAATATCATCCGTCGATGCTTCAGCTACTGAAGATCCAAGGCCTGGGACCGAAGACTATCGCACTGATTTGGAGCGCATACCAAGTATGCGATGTGGACGGGGTAGAAAAGCTGGCGCGCGAAGGCAAGATTCGCATATTGCCCCGCATGGGCGAGAAGCACGAACAAAAGTTGCTCAAGGCGATTGAAGACTATCGCCGCATCTCCGGGCGCTTTCTTATCGACGCCGCCGAAACAGAAGCCTCGAAGCTCACTGAATATCTCGCGAAATTCCCCGGCATCGATAAGATTACCCCCGCAGGCTCCTTGCGCCGCGGCCGCGAGACTGTGGGCGATCTCGACATCCTCGTAACTGGCGCTGCCTGCTGCGGCGAAACCGAGCGCGAGAAGGCGGTGCACTACATCGCGCAATATGGTCCCCTCATGAGCATTCTGGCGCAAGGCGATAACAAAATCAGTTTTCGCCTGCGCAACGACATGCAGGTCGACGTCCGCCTGCTTCCCCCGGAATCTTTCGGCGCAGCCATGCAGTACTTTACCGGCTCAAAAGCCCATAACGTCGCCCTGCGCCAGCGCGCCCTCAAGATGGGCTACACGCTAAACGAATACAGCCTGGCCGACCTCAAAACCGAGAAGCCGGTCGCAGGCAGGACAGAAGAGGAAATCTACGCCAAGCTCAATCTCGATTACATCCCGCCAGAGCTGCGCGAAAACCTGGGAGAGATAGATGCCGCGGAAAAGCACACCCTCCCGGCGCTGATCACCCTGGAAGACATTCAGGGTGACGTTCACATGCATACCGTCGAAACTGATGGCCGCAACACGATCGAAGAAATGGCTGAGGCCGCCAAGGGTCGCGGCTACAAATACATGGCTATCACCGATCACTCCAAGAACCTGGCCTTCGCCAACGGCCTCGACGACGCGCGCGCGGTGGCGCACATCCAGCGCATTCGCGAAGCGAATCAGAAGATTGATGGCATCACCATATTTGCCGGAATCGAAGTGGATATTCTCGCCGATGGCGACTTGGATCTTTCCGACGACGTTCTCGCGCAGATGGATATCGTCATCGCCAGCGTGCACTCCGTTTTCAACCAGGAACCGGCAAAGATGACAGAGCGCCTGCTGAAAGCAATTAGCAAATCCCAACACATCGATCATTGGCCATCCCACCGGACGCCTGCAGCTTCGTCGCGATGCCTACCATTTCGACATGGATGCGGTTCTCGCGGCGGCGGCGAAACATAAAGTTGCAATGGAATTGAACTCCTACCCCGACCGCCTCGATCTCAACGATGTACATCTGCGCCAGGCGAAGCAGCGCGGCGTGAAGATCGTGATCAACACCGACTCCCACCACACCTCGCACCTGGACAAGATTCGTTACGGCATCCTGCAAGCACGGAGGGCCTGGCTGACCGGGGCCGATGTACTTAATACTCTGCCTTCGGAACAATTCGTGAAGGCGATGAAGCACGAGTGGAATTAAAATCGCGTAGCCTCAGAGTACAATCCAGTGGCGCGAAAATATTTCTATGTCCGATCCACTTTCTGACTTCACTCAAAAACCTGCGCCGACTCCAAACCAGGCAGCCCAAGGGACGCCCGCGAGTGTCACCCCAGCCCCGCCGGGCGGACCGACGATTCACATCGGCGACGAATTCGGTACCGCCAAGCGCAACCTGCCCCCGGTCAAGATCCTTCTGTTCGCTCTCGCAGGAGTGCTTCTTGCCGTGGGCGTGGCTTCGTTTCTGCAGCGCGCCAAGCCGCAAGGGGCCGGATCTCTGGATAACGTGGCCGCGGTAGAAATTCCCGGACAAGGCGCCGTCCTGAGCGCTCTGACTTTCACTCTGCATAACTCCGGCGAAAAACCGCTCTGGGTTCACGGCATTCAAGGCAAACTAGCCACCACCAATGGCGATTTAGCCGCCGACGCAGTCTCCCCTATTGATTTCGACCGCTACTACCTGGGCTTCCCTGCGCTGAAGGCAAACTCGCAGCCCGCTCTGGCTCCCGAAGATAAACTGCAACCAGGTCAGGAAGTGAAACGCACCGTGATCGTAAGCTTCCCCGTCACGCTTGATACGTTCAACCAGCGCAAATCGGTGAGTGTGATCATCCAGCCTTACGACCAGCCGTTGCCGGTGACGCTGACTAAGTAGGCTACCGGAGGAAACAATTCTTTATGAGGTCAATCGAGTAAATGAAGAGTCAGCGTACTCACCGAATGATTGCAGTCCTTCTTGCAATCCTGCTCACAGCCGTTTTCGCTCATGCGGCAAAACCAACTGGACACAGAGATAAAGAGTACTTGATGTATATCGGCACTTACACTCAGGAAGGCAGTAAGAGCAAAGGAATCTACGCGTATCGCTTTAATGCCGATAGCGGAGAGCTAACCTCCCTCGGGCTGGCAGCGGAGACTACCAATCCTTCTTTCCTTGCCGTACACCCCAACCATCGCTTCCTCTACGCAGTCAATGAAGTAAGTAGCGAGAAGGGTGAGAAGAGCGGAGCTGTGAGTTCCTTCTCTATCGACCGCGCAACCGGAAAGTTAACTTTTTTGAATGAGGTCGTCTCCAAAGGCGCGGACCCCTGCTACATCACGCTGGATAAGGCTGGAAAGTATGTGCTGATCGCAAATTACACCGGCGGCAGCGTGGCCGTATTTCCAGTCGCAGATGATGGTCGATTAGGCGAAGCTTCAGCCTTTGTGCAGCACACCGGTCACGGCACAAATCCCGAGCGCCAGGAGGGTCCTCACGCGCATTCCATCGATCTGTCACCCGACAATCGCTTCGCGATCGTGGATGACCTCGGCCTCGACGAAACTTTAAGTTATAAATTCGACAGCAGCAAAGGTTTGCTCACAGCAGTTCCAAATATAGCCAAAGCCGCTCCTGGCGCAGGACCCCGGCACTTCGCCTTTCATCCCAACGGAAAGTTCGCCTACGTTGTCAATGAAATGTCATCGACTGTTTCCGTTTTTGGCTACGATGCGGCCGGCGGCGTCCTGCGTTCGCTGCAGACCGTCTCAACTCTGCCGAGAGATTTCACCGGTGAGAATACCGACGCCGAAATCGAGGTGCATGCCTCCGGCAAATTTCTCTATGCGTCGAATCGAGGACACGACAGTATTGCAGTCTTCGCCATCGACCCCAAGATCGGCACTCTGACGCTCGTCGAAGACGTTCCCGACCCAGGCAAGGTCCCCCGCAATTTTGAGATCGATCCCAGGGGCGCGATGCTGTTCGTTGCCAATCAGAAATCGGATAACATCGTCGTCTTTCGCATCGACCAGAAAACCGGCCGTTTGACGCCGACGGGCAAGGTGCTTGAGGTCGGGCAGCCCGTCTGCGTAAAGTTCGTGCCGGTCGACTAGCCTGTTATTGTTTCTTCTGAATGAATCGCCGGCGTACTAGGTGAGTATTCGCGTCAGGTTTGATCTCGTCGTATTTCATACAACTGATCGAACCATCCACTTCCAGAACGGCAAGCGCGACATCATGAACGTGTGCGATGCCGTGCTCGCGCAAAGCCCGCTCCAGTTCGTCCATGCTGACGTGTTCTTTCTCCATGTGTGATTCGATGGCCTTGCCATCATGAATCAGAAGGCTGGGCTCGCCCTGAACCACGTGACGGAAAACACGATTACGACCAGAAAAACTACCGACCACGTAATTCAGCAACAACAGAGTGGAAGCTGCGACCACGCCACCGATCAGCGAAGTGTCGGGACCGGTCATTGCGTTCTGCACGGAGTTAGAAAGCAGAAGCAGTAGCGTCAGGTCAAAGGGAGTCATCTGGCCCACTTCGCGCTTGCCGCTGAGGCGTACCCCGATCAGCACGACCAGATAAATCACCGCCGTGCGTAGCGCAATCTGCACCACTACACTCGCACCGGCTGGGAAAAGCACACCGTTCAATTGGCGGTCACCGGAGTTGGGGCGCCTTTGGGCGTGCTCAAATATCCCGTGGCTTTATTCTTATCCACTGACCACACCACTAACTCAAAGAGCAAGTGCTGGCGGCCAGCATAGAACTGTATCGGCTCAGCAATCGTGCGATCCCGCTTCTCAATCGTCTTGTCGTCAGCAGTAACATTCATGGTGAACTTGCCGTGTTTGGCGTCAGCCTTTTTCAACTGAAGGCTTACGGTTGCTACCGGCTGCGGCTTGGCCCCCTTTAGTAGCGTGAACTCGTAGTAGTTACGATCGCCTTTGTGTTTCAGCACTTCCAGGTCTTCGCGAGTATTCGCAATCAACCCGCTCTGCACACCGAGGTCGCCAACCGCACTCTGCAGCTTGGCGTTGGTGGCCTCCAGTGCAGCCTTAGTAGAAGCCACATCGGTCTTCACGCCGCCAACATCAGTCTTCACTCCAGCCACTTCCCCGCTTACCTGCCCGATTTGCTCTTTCGCCCGGTTGGTTTCGCTCTCCAGCCGAGACTCCGCGGCTCGTTGTTGAGCCTGCAATTCCGCAGCGCGCTGCGCCAACTCTTTCTTGGTGAGGCCCACCTGATGCGCCAACGCGTCTTCCGACGCCTCCGAGCTCTGCATGCGGCTCTTCAGCTCCGCTACCTGAGCCTGACTATTGCCGAGATCCTGGGTCAATTTATCGACCCGCATTCTCGTGCTCACGTATCCGTAGACGGAAGCGACAACGAAAAGGACCGCCAAAATCACAAGGATCCACTTGCCCGCATTCGATTGATGCTCAATCGGTTCTAAATGTGTTTCGCCTTCGTCCGGCATGTCTTTCCTCCAGGATCGATTGACTGTTGATCCTTCAATTGTTTAGCACTTGAGTATTAGTGTCAATGATGTCGTGGATGCGCGATTCACGCATTCTGAGAGGACGCCAATGAGGATGGCCTACGTTAACGCCGCAACGTCTGAGCGTCCCGCAGTGCGGCATCGGGATTGCGGCGGATGACCGCAGCCTCGGCTCCGACTCGCTTTTCAGCAAGCCGCATCGCATCTGCTAATAACTGCCGCTGCGACTCATCCGGCAGAGCACGTTCGAAACTCGCGGACTTCACAAAGCAGGCGTACGCCAGCCGCTCCGGGAAGCCGGTGCTCTCCAGAAAGCGGCCGTAGGTAAACCAATCTTCGGCGCTCGCAGTGCGATCGCCGATAGCCTCATCCAACTGCAATCCGTTCTGATAAAGCCGCAGCGCGTCGTCCACTTTTCCAACCTGCGCCTGTAACGCCGCTTCATTCACTGTGGCAATGCTCTCCAACTTGCTCTGATTGGTTTGCGCGGCAATTTTCCCCGCCAATTTGTAGGACTGAATCGCCTGAGCGTTTTGAGAGTCGCGTGCCTGGCAATCTGCCATGCGCAACACAATCGCAATCGTCTCTTCCGGCTTGGGACGCTCCGCTGCCGGTCGCTGCGCAATTCTGCTCAGGACTATTCTGTAATACTCGGCGGCGGCGTGCGCTTTACCTTCATGATCGAGTTCGTTCGCCAGATAAAGATGCGCGAAAGTGTCCGTTGGAGCGATGGAAATCGCCCGATTCCAGTCTTCTACGGCTTGATCGGGATGACCAAATCGCATCGCCAAAAGCCCGCGATCTACTAGCAGACTTGCATCCCGCGGTGAGTAGCGCAAAGACGATTCCGTAAGGGTAAAGGCTTCGTCGAAGCGTTTCTGCTCGACGAGAAATTTCAACAGCGCTTGTCGCGGGGCCGGATCGGCGGGATTCGACAGCATGGCCTTTCTCCAAGCTGCCTCGGCTTGCTTGGGATGTCCATCCTCCAACTCGCGATGACCCAAACGTACTTGCAGCGAACTATCAAACGAGTCGAGGGATGCTGCACGCTGCAGGTCGGCCATGTCCTCTGACCGCAGTGCGAGGTAGTGTCGCACCTGATCAACCGTCCCCCAGGCCAGCAGCAGAACCGCCGCGCTAACCCGCAGCCGGCGAGCACTCGCGGCGCTCCCCGACAACCACTCCCACGCTGCTGCCAGTTGTCCACCCGCGTCCGACGCCGCGTTCGCCAGGCGATCCCGCGAATTCAGCAGCAGCGCAGCGACGCGGCCGTCGCGGAGCTTCCAGATGGCGCCATCGAGAATGAAGTGGTGCAGGTTCACCAGCGCGGTGAAGATCAGAAAGCTGGCGGTGAAATCATGATGGAAGACTCTACTCGCCAGCCACGGCCCGGGAACAAAAAGAGCGATTCCACCCGCAACCAACACAGCGAAATAGGCCCAGGGACGCCAGCTTCGCCCCTGCGATTCCGACGCTTCCCGCCGTGCGTAGTAACTCGTGATCCAAAGATATTGCGCCGAGTGCATCACCGCCAGCACGCCGGAACTGTAGCGGCTTTGCGGAATTTCCATTCCTTTAATCAACGACATCGCCGCCGGCAACAGAAACCACAAGAATTGCGAAAAGAAAAGAGTCAGGCAAGGCAACAGCTTTCTCCAACCCAGAACCCGTGCCAGCCCTGACCAGCCGTAAAACGAAAGCGCAACGAAAACTGCGCCCAGCGTAATCTGCCCGCAGCGCCCGGCCAGCGAAGGAATTCCCAACGAAAGAAATAACGGGTCCGAAGACGATCCGGTGTGGAAACCCAGAAAGAGGACTAGGTAAGACGCGATGAAGGCGCCGTAGAGCGCGCGTCGTTCTGAGTTGCTCGGCTTCGCTCCGGCGCGGCGCGCGAACATCATGAAGAGTCCGTAATTCTGCCCGCTGTAATGCCACGGACTCCAGGTCAGATACAGAGTGAATATCCAGGGAAGAATGCTCAGCCAGAAATGTGAGAGCAACCCTGTGAGCAGCACCAGTGCCGTCGTATATACGGTGAAGAATCGATACTTCTGGAAATCTTCCACCCTGTGGTAAGCCCGGTAAATCGTGGCCATATAGTGTGGATAATTGAACAGCAAGGCCAAGCCGTAAAAAATCACAGCCCAGGCGCGGGTGCTCGAAGCCATCGAGAAATAAGCTAGCAGCAAGAGTGGAAGGGACCATGCTCCGCAACCCACGGTCAAGTCCAGCCAGGGGCCGTAGATCCAAATTGACGCGGTCGCGGAATTGCGTCGATGCTCTTTGCTGAATTTCGACATGTCTTAAAGGCAGTTCTCAGTTCCCGGTTCTCAGTCAAGCCCGATCTCGACCTTAGTTTTAACTGAGAACTGAGAACCGAGAACCGAGAACTTGCTTTGACCGGATTATAGGTTGCAGAAGAGGCACATCGTATAACGAGTCGTATGCCAGAGGGGTTACGAAGGTCACGCGATTACAATGCGGGAATGAAGACTTGGGACGTAATCATAATCGGCGGCGGCATCATCGGGCTGTCGCTCTCGATTGCGCTGCGCAAGAAAGGCGCGAGCGTTCTCGTCGTTGAGCGCGGCGAACCGGGGCGCGAAGCTTCCTATGCCGCGGGCGGCATGCTGGTCGACGCTGCTGCCGAGACGCCTGCCGCCCTGCGGGCTTTGGCCATCGCCAGCGCGAGCATGTATCCGGAATTTGTTCATGAGCTTCAAGTCGAGTCGGAGCTGCACATCGATCTACGCGATCAGGGAGCGATTGTCTTTCCCTCGCTCGAACACGCCTCAGCTTTTACTGCGGCCGAGTCACTTCCCAAGCTTCTGGCTGAACTAGAACCTGCACTCACCGATCCTGGTCACCCCGCTTTTTACTTAAGGGAGCGTAGCGTCGATCCGCGCGCCCTTGCTGCCGCAGCTCTGCAGACTGCAAAGCGGCGTGGAATCGACATCTCTTCGGGAGATGAAGTGGCCGCGGTTAATCTTTCTGATGGTCGCGTCACTGGAGTCATCACAAAGAAGACTTCGTTCCTGGCGGCCAAGGTCGTCAACTGTGCGGGTGCGTGGTCGGGCACAATCGCGCCCCACCCCTTTCCTACACGCCCGGTGAAAGGGCAAATGCTTTGCCTGATATCCCCCTCGCGCGGATTGCTGCAGCACGTGATCCGTTCGCGCGAAGTCTATCTCATCCCGCGCAGCGACGGACGCATCCTCGTCGGAACCACGGTCGAGGAAGCAGGCTTCGACAAGCGCACCGACACGGCCACGATTCAACGTCTGCATCGGGCCGCGATCGCCCTCGTTCCGAAACTCAAGGACGCAAAAATTCTCGAAGACTGGGCCGGCCTACGCCCGGGCACTCCCGACGCGCTCCCCATTCTTGGCGCGACCGAGACTGCCGGATACTACGTTGCCACCGGGCACTTTCGTGACGGCATTCTGCTTGCGCCGATCACTGCGCAGGTCATGGCCGAAGTAATTACAGGCGGCACCTGTGTGCATGACATCGCCCCGTTCTCGCCTGCCAGATTCTCTTAGTCATCTGCGTGACAAAATGCGTACTGCAAGCGTGCCGCGCTTGGCTTGGCAGGACAGCACCTTCGGCTTTCATCAGGGGAGGCTGAAGCGGCTGTCCCACACTTGCCCAACCTTCGGGTATACTGGAGCGTTTTCGGCGACCGCATTCGGTGCGCTGTCGTGGTTCTGAAAGGATCATCCTATGGCTTCTCCCGCTATCGATTTTGCACGCAATAATCAGCAGCGTTTTCTTAGCGAACTCAAAGATCTCCTCCGTATCCCCAGCGTGAGCACACTCGACGAGCACAAGCCGGATGTGCAGAAGGCCGCTGACTTCGTAGCCAACGAACTCCGCCGCATCGGCATGGAAAACGTTGAGGTCATTCCCACCAAGGGGCATCCTCTTCTTTACGCCGATTGGCTGCATGCGCCGGGCAAGCCGACCGCGCTGTGTTATGCGCATTACGACGTGCAGCCTCCCGACCCGCTTGATGAATGGAAGACTCCTCCGTTTGAGCCTACCGAACGCAACAACAACATCTATGCCCGCGGCGCTGTCGACGACAAGGGCCAGTTGTGGATGGAGGTGAAGGCGCTCGAATCGCTCATGAAGTCCGGCAACGGAAAGCTTCCCATTAACGTAAAAGTGATTTTTGAAGGCGAGGAAGAAGTGGGAGGCGAGTCGATCGCCGAATATGTGCGCAAGCAGAAGGCTAAGCTGAAAGCCGATTTCGCTCTGGTCTGCGACACCGAACTGTTCGCTCCTAACCTTCCCACTCTGTGCGTCGGACTGCGCGGCCTACTCTATACCGAGATCGAAGCTGTCGGCGCGAAGATCGATTTGCATTCCGGCATTTATGGCGGCGCTGCGCCGAATCCTTTCTTCGCTCTGATCGAGATCATCAGCAAGCTCAAAGATGCAAAAGGCAAGATTCTTATTCCCGGCTTCTACAAAGATGTGAAGGCTCCGAGTAAAGATGAACTCAAAGCCTGGAAGCGCCTGCCTTTCAACGAGGAGCACTATCGCAAGACGGAGGTCGGCTCGAAGGTGCTCACCGGCGAGCCGGGATATTCGGTTCTCTATCGCACCTGGGCTCGGCCGACACTTGAAGTGCACGGTATGCCCGGCGGATTCATCGCCGTCGGCGCCAAGACGGTGATTCCTGCCAAGGCTGCGGCCAAAGTTTCCATGCGCCTTGTGCCTAACCAGGATCCCGACGACATTCTGAAGCGCTACAGCAACTTGGTGAAGAAGCTCACGCCGAAGGGAATCGAGACCAAGATCAAAGTACACAGCAAAGGCCCGGCCAGCGTAGTCGGCACGGAGAATCCCTACATCAAGGCCGCCACCGAGGCGCTGCACGATACCTTCAAGAAAGAAACGGTCTTCATCCGGAGCGGCGGATCGATCCCCATCGTCAACGATTTCGAACAGGGATTGAAAATTCCCAGCGTGATGATGGGCTTTGGCCTGCCCGATGACAATCTGCACGCTCCCAACGAGAAGTTTCACATCCCGAACTTCCACCATGGGATCGAGACCATCTGTTTATTCTTCGAGAAGCTGGGAGCATAGCAAACGCTTTCGTAGGGGCGGGGTGCTCCCCCGTCCCATTTGAGCGGGGCGGGCCGCGCTGAAATGTCGGGTGTACCCCCCATCCCCCTCCCCTAGCGGAATCATCGGGTTAGCAGAAAATTCCCCGCAAAATCCGTTTTTCAAAGAACTTAACTATCAAAATCCGTGAA
This sequence comes from uncultured Acidobacteriaceae bacterium, assembly GCA_963781635.1. Classification (GTDB taxonomy): domain Bacteria; phylum Acidobacteriota; class Terriglobia; order Terriglobales; family Acidobacteriaceae; genus Sulfotelmatobacter. The sequence continues at coordinate 30,981 of CAWAFZ010000014.1, read as the reverse complement.
ACAAAGGACTTCACAGCGCGACGCGTTGGCTTGTGCCAAGCGTCACGGCCTCGACCATGATTGCGCATGGGAGGGGCTGTGGACAAGGCTAGATGTCACAGGCGGGCTTGTGGAGATGTTTTCACAAGGGACTCGGGACGTCAAAAACCCCGCCCAAGCGAAGCTTGAGCGGGGCACCCTCGAGTTTGATTTAAGCCGGGCCAGCCCCCTGGCTGCCCCGCTGAAGCCATGTTGAAGAGAGGCTGGTTAGCGCAGCGCTGAAGCGCTGCGCCACCAAAATCAAGCGCAGGCAGCATCGTGCACACGATAAGCTTGCCTTGCCTCGCCTCGCTGCGCTCGGCGGGACGGGCGAGGCGCCCATCCCCACACTTTGAATCTCCCTCCCTTCTGGAGCTGCGAGGGTTCGTCGCACGTCGCCGCCACAATGACTCGAAAGCAGATCCCGATCTAATCGCAATCAAACGTAATTATTGACAACTAAATGAAAATCGCCTAGCTTTGCTGCGGGCGGGCCTTTGGGGACCCCGGCGACCTGTGGATCGCCGCGATCTTCCGGTTTTCAAACACAAACAACCGTAAAGGAGATTGGACATGGCATCGCTTTGGAAACTCTCTCTCGTCTTCGTCTTCGTCTTCGCCTCAGCCTCACTGCTCGCGCAATCCGGATCAACCTACTACGTATCCAAGAGCGGCAAGGACAGCAACTCGGGCAGCTACACTGCGCCCTGGCTTACGATTCAGCATGCCGCCAATTCGGTTTCGGCCGGAGCAACGGTCTACATTGAAGCGGGCGTGTACAACGAATCGGTAAGCTTTCCCAAGTTTGGGACCGCGTCGAATGCCATCACCTTCGAAAGCTATCCGGGACAAACCGCGGTAATCGATGGGACGGGCTTGAGCGTGAGTGGCACCCAAGGCCTGATCAACATCGTGAACCAGAGCTATATCACGGTGAGTGGATTTGAGATTCGCAATTACACGACCGGCAACTCGAGCCTGACACCGGCGGGCATCTGGGTAACCGGCTCGGGCAGCGGAATACAGTTGCTCAACAACCTGGTGCACAACATCACCACCACGTCGGAGAAAAATGGCAATGCTTTTGGCATCGCCGTGTATGGCACGTCGAGCACTCCCATCACGAACCTGACGATCAGTGGCAATCAGGTTTACAGCCTAAAGACCGGCCAGAGCGAATCGGTAAACGTGGATGGCAACGTAACCTATTTTTCAATCACCAATAACGTCGTGCACGACAACGACAATATCGGCATTGACGCCATTGGATTCGAGGGCGTGGGTCCCACGGGCTACGATCAAGCGAAGTACGGCGAGATCAGCGGCAACACGGTTTATAACATCAGCGGTATCCACAATGCTGGCGAGGGCAATTCCTACGATGCGGACGGGCTCTATTGTGACGGTTGCGCTTACGTGATCTTCGAACGTAACACAGTTCACAATTGCGATCTGAACATGGAGGCGGCCAGCGAGCACAAGGGACACGACGCCAGCTACGTCACCATCCGCAACAACGTGTTCTACGACGCCAACACCGTGGGCATCTCGATCGGAGGCTACGCCAGCGGAGTCGGTGGCAGCGATCACGTGGTCATCGTCAACAACACGCTATACAACAACAATATCAAGAACCAGGGCGCGGAATTGCAGATTCAGCACAATGCTCCGCCTAGCAACGGCAACATTTTCGAAAACAATATCGTGTATGCCGGAACGCAGAATGTCTGGATCTACAGCTATGTCAGCGGCTCGACTGCAACCGCTAACTGGAACCTCTACTATTCGACAGCGGGCTATATGCAGGGGACTTCGATCGACTGGGGAGCGAAATACAATTACAAGACTTATGCCGCCTATCAGTCGGGCAGCAAGGAGGATGCGGACTCTCCGAACGCCAATCCTCTTTTCGTCAACATAGGGTCGATACCTCCGAACCTTGATGTGACTTCCGGCTCGCCCGCCATCAACGCCGGCAGCACCAGCCTGAGTTGTAGTGTGGGTTACTGCGGCAATGGCAGTTCGATTTACGGCAGCACAGATTATGCAGGCAATCCACGTATCAATGGCAGCGGGCAGATTAATATTGGGGCTTACGAGCAGTAGGAAGTAGTAATCAGAACAACTCGTGCGGGGACAGCCGGCTTCGGCTGTCCCGCCGATGCGCATCGAGGCGCGGTCCTGCTACTTCCGCACGCAGTCGGCGCATGTGCGGCGGAAGCTTACTCCTCGAGCACGGCGCCTCCGAAAACCGGTCGGCCGCCCAGGGAGGTGTAGAAGCCGTAGAACGCCATCGCGGCCATCAGCAGAATCGCGGCCAGACTGATGCCCGCATACCACGCAGACCCTTGGGTCGTCAGGGGAAAGTTCTCCAGGAGACCGTCGAAGAACCCTTGAACCACCCAAGCCAGCAAGCCGAAGCGGATCAGCAGAAAAACCGCCAAAGCCCAAAAAATCAGTGAGACCACCAAGACAACGGGATCAAAATGGCTGCCCGCTGCCGCCAAGCCCGTGAACAAAAGAACGAATGCGACCGCTGCCGCCCACTCCTTGCGCAGCAAAGAACGGAGAAGGAAGAGGACAAACAGAATCGCAAGCGGGATAAAAAGCACCGGACCCAAGCGCTAGCGATAGGTCAGAAATTATGGCGCGCGCGCCCAGAAACTGCCACTGTGGACCCAAATACGGCGGTGGCGGAGCATGGCCGAGCCAGGAGGGAACAAACCAGCCGAGCCTTGCAAGAGCGACCGAAAACGCCGCGAGAAGACAACCGGCAAGCACGTCGCGTCCCACCAGTGGATCCCGAAAGCCTCCCGCCAGCAAGCGGCTCCAGGAGACCAGCGTGGCGGGCCAGCGGCGACGCACATAGGGCTCCAAAGCAATGTAGAGAACCCACAGAAAACAGGACCAGGCAAGCGCCACTTGCAAATTCTCCAGGAAGAGCCCGAGTTCGGAGACACTTGGGACGTGATGCGCGCCAAAGAACCATGCCACCATCGAAGCCACGAAAACAAAAGCTGCCAGACGAAGAGCCCCACGGCGATCTCCCCGGCCCAGGCGCAGGTTCCGCCGAGCAAGCATTGCACCGACCATCAGCACCGAAAGCAACAAAACAATGAGAATCACATAGAACTGCCCGTTCGCCGCCAGTCCGCTGATACGGCTGCATGCGTTCGGGGCGGGTCCAGGGGCCAATCAACTCGAAGTAGACGGGCTTGCCCCGGTATGCCGCGGCCTCGATCCGCATCGGGATATCGGGGCGCTCGGCCAGCGATCCTGTCCACGCAGCGCGCGCGTCGCTATAAACAGGAGGCGTCCAGGTCGGCTGTGCTGGCGGCCACTTGGACGGATCGAGTCCCGCGGCAGAGAACAGCAGTCGCCCAGTCAGGTGAAGGCGCTACGCCTGCCGGACTCTCAACCTGCGGAGGAACTGCGATGAACTGAGTAAGGCGACCGAGCGGATTGAGCCTGACCAGCGTCATCCCGGACACATCCAACGGCGGGTCGTCCGTCCACACCGATCCCCAATAGGGGTCTAGGCGAGAAGATGTTCCCAGCCGCGAGCGGCCGCGGGCTGCCGCGATACCAAAACACGAACGCCCCGGTCTCGAGGTGGTCCCAGCGCGTCTTCGATTTGTCGTGTTCCCTGATATAGCGTAGAAACTCCTTCCCCTCGTAGAACCCCATCGCCGTGTCCACCGGCGGCTCGGAATAGCCGACACTCTGCAGAATTTCCCGCGCGCGTTCGGCAAGCTCCTCCGGCGGTTTTTCGAGCGGCACGCGCCGGTAGAGCATGGTTTGTGCACTCAACAGAATCGCCGCGGTGACCGACACAATGACTCCTGCCAGCAAAGCCCAAGCCACCACCGGACGCAGGCCTTCGGTTTCTCCCGAAGCGGCGACCATCTCGGGCGACGGCGTTTCGCCTGCCGCCAGCGCAGCGGCGAGCGGATCGCCTCCCGGAAATGCGGCCGCTACCTGCCGCACTGAAGACGGACGCTGCGCGGGATCTTTTTGCAGACAGCGCAGGATGGCTTTCTCTACGACCGGATCAATGTCCTTGACCACCGACGACGGCGTCCTGGGAGAAGACTCCAGATGCGCGCGCCGCCACTCGATGGGAGTGGTTGCCTGATAAGGCAGGCGTCCGGTGAACAGCTCATAAAAGACGAGCCCCAGCGAGTAGATATCGCTGCGAACGCTGGCCTCGCCCTTTCCAATCTGCTCGGGGGCCATGTAGGCCGGCGTGCCCGCGGTCTCGCTGCGGCCCAGGGCATCGTCGCTGCTCAGGGCCAGCCCGAAGTCGGTGATGCGCACCCGGCCTCGTCCATCGAGCATGATGTTGGCGGGCTTCAGATCGCGATGCAGCAGTCCGCAATCGTGGGCGGCGGCGAGGCCGGCGCAGATTTGGTGCGCGGTCTCCAGAGCCTTGTCCGGGGCAGGCGGCCGATGCGGCGCAACAGGGAGGCAAGGTCCTCGCCGTCGATGTACTCCATGGTGAGGAAGTGCTGTCCGTTCACCTCGCCGATGTCGTAAACGCGACAAACATTGGGGTGCGAAACCTGGCGGGCGTTGCGCACTTCAGCATGAAATCCGGCGAGAGCCGCTGCATCTTCTTGGAGCGAGGCGGGAAGAAACTTCAGGGCTACAACATTGCCGAGCTTGAGATCCTCAGCGCGGTAGACCTCGCCCATGCCGCCGCGGCCCAGCAGAGCAACGATCCGGTACCGTTCGACGAGAACAGTGCCGGGCGCGAATCCCCCGCTTTGCGCCGGGTGCGAGCTTGCAGGAGCTGGCGTGGCCCAGCGGCAGTTCGATCCGGCTCCAGGGTCGGGCGTGTCGAGAATGGCGATGGCACGCCCGCAGGAGGAACAAAAACGGACGTTCTCTAGAAGATAGAGCCCCGCAGCCAGAGCAGGTAATCATGCGGACGGATTGTATCGCAGTGTGCAGTACGGCGATTAACTTTCGCAGCGCAACTGACTGTTGAGGTTAACGGCGGAACGCTGCGCGATTCAGTTGTTTCCTTCTTCCCATTGCGCTAGCATGATTGTGCTCTCGCGCGTCTCCCACCTCGAACGTTCCCCGTCCGTAAACTGACCAGATGCTGAAATGTGTGTGCAACCCAAAGCGCTCGCACGCAAGGCCATACAATATATAGTGTTATATTGCTTGACCCCGGCACCATTTCACCGTTACAGTTGCTTAAATTTGTGCCCGCCTTATCCAGCCTGGGACGGCGTTGAACCGAACGCAGCATTTTGCCGAAGACAGGGTATCCGTGTGGTAAACAGGCTTGGACGCGACACCGTCTCGAACCGGCCACTGACAACTGGCCACAGGCTACTGCTTCTCCAAGGAGTTTACGTTGCTTAAACTGAAGCGGCTACAGATTCTCGGTTTCAAATCGTTTTGCGATCGCACCGACCTCAAATTTCATGGGGACGGAATCGCGGCCATCATTGGGCCGAACGGCTGCGGCAAGTCGAATATTGCCGACGCGATTTCGTGGGTGCTTGGAGAGCAGTCGGCCAAGACGCTGCGCGGTTCGCGCATGGAAGATGTGATCTTTGCCGGCACGCGCGATCGCAAGCCAACCGGAATGGCGGAGGTATCGCTGACGCTGATTGATCCGGAACAGGATCCCAGCGGCGACGCTAACGCTCCGACGGAGATCGACATTCAGGAAGAGCTTCCGGTTGGCGCGGAGGCGTTAAGGCGTCCAGCCGATGACTGGGATGAAGCCGCGATCCGAGCGCGCGCTGCGGAAGAGACCGATCGCGCGGTGGAAGAGGCGCAGCCCGGCAAAACCGAAGAAGTTGAAGTCGCTCGCTCGCAAGTAAATACACTGGCGGTTGCCTTCCCTGACGACGAGCCGGTTTTTGCCCTACCAGTACACGCGGTTGCTCCGATTGCTTCGTCGGCGGCTGTAAGTGGCGCGCCACAGGTCGTGCTGAAGATTCGGCGGCGCAAATTCAATCAGCAACAATTTCATGCCGGAGAGATTGTAGTCACGAGGCGGCTATTTCGCTCCGGCGACAGCGAATATCTGCTGAATGGCAAACTGTGCCGGCTGCGCGATATTCAGGAGCTCTTCATGGGCACCGGGCTTGGACCGGAGACCTACGCGCTGATCGAGCAAGGGCGCATTGGACAGATTCTGAGCAGCCGCCCAACGGATCGCCGGGCCATTCTCGAAGAGGCGGCGGGAATCACGAAATTCAAAACCAAGAAGAGGCTGGCCGAGGCTCGCCTTGAAGATGCCAAACTCAACCTGGCACGCGTGAATGACATTTTCGAAGAAGTGACGCGGCAGATGAATTCTTTGAAGCGGCAGGCAGCTAAGGCCGAGCGCTATGCCAAGCTGCGCGACGAAATGCGGGCGCAGTTGCGGATCGTTCTGGCCAGCAAGTTTGCCGCGATCGAATTGGAGAGCGCGGAGATCGATGCGCAATTGAATGTCCTCGCCGAGGACATGCAGCATCGCACGCAAGCGGTGCAGGAACTCGAGTTGGAGCACGGCGAAGGGACTGAGCGCGGGTATGCCATTGAGACCGAGTTGCGCGAGAATCGTGATCGGCTGAGCTCGCTGGCGATGGAGATCGATCGTGCTCATGCGCGTCGCCGTCACAATGACGAGCGCTGCGCGGAGTTGGTGGTGCGGTCCGCGTCTGCGGAAGCGGAGTTGGCGCAGGCTCGTCATCGTTTGAGTTCGCTTGAGGCCGAGCGCGATTCGAACCGGCAAGTACTGGAATCGGCAGCAGCCGATCTGGCTGCAGCACAGCAGGAACTGGCCGAGTCGCGCCAGGAGGCTACTGCAGCCGCGACCGCGTTGGCGGAGCTTGAACTTCAGCAGGAAGAGTCTCGCGTCGCGATTTTTGATACGGTCTCGTCGGCCTCTCGGCTGCGCAATCAATTGGCTCAGGCCGAAGAGCGACTCGCGGGCGCGGATCGCGAAGTAGCGCGTCTGCAGACGGAAATCAGCAACGCCAATGTGCAGGTCGAGACGTTTGGCGGCCAGCGCGGGCAGCTTGCACTGGAGTTTGAAACCGTTACACAGCGCGTGACGGGAATCACCGAAGAGATCATCCAGCTCCGGCGATTGATCGAGAGCAAGCGGCTTGACGAAACTAAGGCTAAGACGCATCTCGACTTGTTGCGGGCGGAATCTGCTACGGCGCTCGGAAGGAAGGGTTCTCTCGAGGCTGTCATCGCTGAACACGGCTATTCGACGGAATCGGTTCGCCGGTTGTTTCAGTCTGGAGTAATGCAGAGTGGCTTGGCGCCGGTCGGTGTGCTGGCGGATTTTCTTGAAGTCGAGCCCCGCTTTGAGCGCGTAGTAGAAGACTTTTTGCGCGACGAACTGAACTACATTGTAGTGAAATCCTGGGACGCTGCCGATGAAGGACTTCGTCTCTTGCGAAGCGACGTGGATGGTCGCGCAACGTTTCTGGTTCATCCTGAAGATTCGCAGGCGAAGTTCTCGTTCATCCTCGATGAGGCGGCGCACTGCGCTCCGCCAACGGCTTCGATTGTGCCGCTGAAAAATACGATTCGCGTACTGAATGGCTTTGGAAAGTCCTTGGAAGTGATTCTGCCGAAGCTGCGCGACGGTTATATCGTTCCGGGGTCCGACACGGCGCGCGGCTTGGCGCTGGAAAACCCTGATGCATTTTTCCTATCCCAATCGGGGGAATGTTTTCACAATGTGACCGTGACTGGCGGCAAGCAGCGAGCCGAAGGGCCGCTTTCGATGAAACGCGAGTTGCGCGAGGTTTTGCGGCAAATGGAAGACCTGGAGCGCTCTCTGCGCGAAGAAGAGATGCGTGTGCTGACGTTGGGACGTGAGATTAAGGATCTCAGTTCCCTGCTGGAGAGGCTCGAGGGCGAAAAGCGCGAGGCGGAGCATCAGTCGATGACTTCGGGGCACATGCTGCGGCAACTGGATTCGGAGATGGCGCGGGTCCGGGAGCGCATGAGCATCTCGCAGGCGGAGTTGCAACGGCTGGGGACGGAGCGGGCCGAGCAGGAGTCAATTATTGCTGCGCGGCAGGCGGAGATTGCCGCAATGGAGGAGACGCGTGCGCGGCTCGAGCAGCAAATCGCCTCAGCCCAGGAATCCTTGAGCGCGGTGCGACTGCGCCGTGAAGAGGCGGAGCAGGCCAGCTCGCAACGCGTGGCGCGGGTGGCGGCGCTGGAGGAGCGTCATCGGTCGGCGACGGCCGTCCTGGCCCGTATCGATTCCCTGTTCAGCGAGATGAGCGACCGGCTGCAGGCGCTTGCTTCGCAGATTGAAGGAGCGGCTGCGGAAAAACTGCAGCGCGAGGCGGAAAATCTTCAGCTCGAGCAGCATGTTGCCGACTCCGAAGCCGAGCGCAACGCCGGGCAGGCGCGGGAGGGATTGCTTCAGTTCGAGAAGGATCAATTGCGCGCACGGCTGTCGGAAATCGATGAGCTGTTACGCAACGCGCGCCAACTGCTCGATCAGGCGCGTGATCGCCGCGGCGAATTGCAGGCGGCGGCCGCCAAGCTGCAAGCCGACGGCATGTACATGGCGGATACTTGCTTGAACGAACTTGGGGTAGAGCGCGCCGCTTTGTTGTCCGACACAACGCTGGCCCGGCTTACTGGCGACGAACTCGCGGCGTGCGATCAGGCTTATCGCGAGATGCGCACGAAGCTCGAAAGCATGGGTCCGGTGAACATGATGGCGCTGGAGGAATATCGCGAGACCGCCGAGCGGCATGGTTTCCTCGATGGTCAACGCAAGGATCTGGTTTCCTCGATTGAAAACACTACCGCGACTATTCGCGAAATCGACGAAGTCTCGCGGCAGAAGTTTCAGGAAGCTTTCACCAAGATCAACGAGAATTTTCAGGCTACTTTCAAGAAACTATTCGGCGGCGGCCACGCTTTCATGAAATTGACCGACGACGAAAATTCCGCGGAGAGCGGTATCGATGTTGTGGCTTCGCCGCCCGGCAAGCGGCTGCAGAGCGTGTTGCTCCTCTCCGGCGGCGAAAAGGCGCTTACCGCGTTGTCATTGCTGGTCGGAATCTTCCAGTTCACGCCCAGCCCGTTCTGTATCCTGGATGAAGTCGATGCGCCGCTGGACGAGGCCAACATCGGCCGCTTCACTGAACTTGTGCGGGAGATGAGCATCAAGACACAATTCGTCCTGATCACGCACAGCAAGAAGACGATGAGTATTGCGCCGGTGCTTTACGGCGTGACCATGCAGGAGCCGGGAGTATCGAAATTGGTTTCAGTGAGGTTCGGCGCGGCTTAGTGGGATCGCGGTCGCCTGCGCTACCAGCTAAGGCTGCGAAAAGCCGCCAGCAGCCGCGATATCCACGCTCATCCTCAGTTTTTCCACAACGCTGAGACCGAAACTATTGTTTGACCTCGTTTCTGCGATCTCCGCCGCTCTCAACACTTCCCTGCTCTATAAGATACGGGCTCACCTCTCTGCCCTGATCTATGGCGTTGACAAAAAATTCTGAGGGGCTAAAATACGCCTCGCTCCTTACCTGTAAAATTTAAAACATGAACTCTGAACTTCTTGATCCCGTCCTATTGCAAACTGACTTCCCAGAACTCCAACTTCACGCCAGCGGCAAGGTGCGAGATGTTTACCAACTCGACGCCGAGCGCTTGCTATTCGTCGCTACCGACCGCATTTCGGCTTTCGACTACGTGCTGGCCACCGGTATTCCGCATAAGGGCAGCGTGCTCACCCAGATTTCTTTATTCTGGTTTAATTTTCTTTCGGACATTGCCCCCAACCACGTCATCACCGCCGATGTGAAGCAGTATCCGGCGGCACTGCAGAAGTATGGGGAACAATTGCGGGGACGCTCGATGCTAGTGCGACGGGCTGAGATGTTCCCCGTAGAGTGCGTGGTGCGGGGATATATTTCCGGGTCGGCGTGGAAGGAATATCAGGCGAGCGGCAAAGTCTGCGGCGTCGATCTGCCGGCTGGCTTGCGCGAATCGGAGGCCTTTCCCCATCCGATTTTCACTCCGGCGACCAAGGCAGTGAGCGGGCACGACGAGAATATTTCGTTCGCGAAGATGTGCGAAATTGTTGGCAGCGAGGCGGCCAGCCACCTGCGCGAAATTTCTTTGCGCATTTATACAAAAGCTGCTGCGTATGCGCGGCAGCGCGGTATCATCATCGCCGACACTAAGTTCGAGTTTGGACGGACGCCCAAAGGAATCACGCTGGCTGATGAAGTGCTCACCCCCGATTCTTCGCGTTTCTGGCCAGCGGATAAGTACACGCCGGGACGCGCGCAAGAGTCCTACGATAAACAGTATGTACGCGATTATCTTGAAGAGATTCGCTGGAACAAGCAGCCGCCTGCGCCGGGTTTGCCGGCCGAAGTGGCGAACCGGACCAGCGAAAAGTATCTCGACGCTTATTCGCAGATCACAGGCCATAAGCTGGATGTGTGAGGCGCGCGAAACGCCGGCGCGCATGAAATCGGGCAGGAGAACGGCATGACCGCGGTGGATTGGGCGATTCTTGCCGTCATCCTGCTGAACGTCGTGTTGGCAGCCACGCATGGCTTCTTCGCCGAAGCTTTCGGCATGGCGGGATTGGTCGTGGGTTACGTTGTCGCCGCCTGGCAGTATCCTCGCTTGGCGGCGTTGTTCATGTCGTCTTTGAAGTCGGAATTGCTGGCCCAGGTTCTCGGATTTCTCATCATCTTCTTTGCCGTGTTGATTCTCTTCGGCATCGCGGGAAGAGTCGCGCGCAAGCTGATGAAGGAAGCTGGGCTGAGCGGCTTCGATCGTTTCTTGGGTTCGTTGTTGGGATTGGTAAAGGGCGGGCTGATCGTAATGGTGATCCTGATGGGATTAACGGCCTTTACTCCGACCTCGCAGTTGCTGGAGAAGTCAGAGTTAGCGCCGTATTTTTTGGTCGTTGGAAGAGCGGCCATCTGGGTAGCGCCTGCGGCATTCCGGGCTCGGTTCAACGAGGGATTGGATTTTTTGCGTAGAGCGCCGAAAGACCTGCCGGGTGCGGCTGCCGCTTCCAGGAAATAGACAGCCGGGTATGCATGCGCGGTGTTGGCTGTAGTCTTACAACCTGACATCTAGATATAACGCGAAGAGCGAAGGGAAAAGAGACGCATCGTGAAAGATCAACTGGAAGCACTTATTCTGCAGATGTACAAGAGCAATATCCTTTACTCCGAGGGCATGCGGGAGTTCAAGAAGCGATTCATCCTCACCGTACTGCAGGAGAACAAGGGCAACCAGTGCCGCGCGGCGCGCGAACTGGGAATGCACCGCAACACGCTCAGCCGTACGCTGAATGAGCTGAAGATTGATGTCCGCCAATTGCGCGATGGAGTAAAACGTCCGCCGCGCAGTGCGCGACCGGCGACGATGGAGAAGAAGGCGGTGCGGTAACAATGATAAGCATTCGCGCCATCCGTTGCGCTGGATTTTCAGCCTAACCGCTCGCGCAGTCTGATGATTCGTCCTCCGTCTGGGACTTGATCGGTTACCGCGCTTTCCCCGCAGCGACAGCGCTGGGCTATTTTCAGAAGCCCGTCCCGGGGCCGCTGTTGTGCTGACCTCGCGACCTGGAACCTTAGAAGTCGTTTCCTCCAAGAACAAAGGCAGCCCTTTTGGGCTGCCTTCAATGTTTAGAAGTAAAAGATTCGACTACTGTGGGGCCGTCTTGTGGTGAACGGGAGGCTTGACTGGCGTTGCGGCCTTCAGCAACTTCCCTTTCTCCATCACCATCATGAACGGGCTCGGAGTGTAGGATGCCGGCTCCCCTTGAAAGTCCAGAGGGGCACCTTCTTTTGGGATGAGCCGCAGCGGAACCTTGTCTTCAAAGGTAAGCGTTATATCGGCCTTTTTCGCGTCGATATCATCCGAACTTCCCGCCAGATCGAACTCCGTCGCCGTAGCCTTGATGACGGTGCCGTTCATCTGCACCGCCTTCCCCTTGATGGCATTCCAGACAACGTCCTGATCTTCCTTGGAGCCGTTGGTAAAGACGAACTGCCACTCCGCGAAGTTCATGTCCTCCGGTTTCTTGGAGGTGACCATGTTGTGAACCTGTTCGGCGGGGCTGGGCGCGGGTTTGATAGTAAAGCCGGCGGGCTGCGTTGGGTTGGCCTTAGCCTGCGCGAGAACATCGGTCCAGCCGTCGTCGCCGCCGTGGTACTTCATGTATTGATTTTTGGCGTATTTCTCGATCTGCTGCTGATACTGCGGGGTGGGTGCAACCACGGAGGCTCGAGCCGCGAACCAAATCGCATTAATGGAATCGGGAGGAATCTTCGGGTCGAGTGGAGTAGGGCCGGCATACGCCAAGGCCAGCGGATACACTACGCTGAAATCGGTGGGAGTGGCGTCAGCCGCGACACGCAGCTCTTTGCGGGCGTCGTCATAATCTTTGGCAGTGAGATCGGCGATACCGAGAGCGGCATTGAAGATCGCGCTCATCTCGCCTTTCATCTTCTGAAAGTCCGCATCCGAGGTATTGTCCTGCTTGGTGAACTTGGGCAGACAATCCAGTCCCTGCTGGCCGTACTTCTTGGCATCGGCCAGCAACTCTGCGGCATTGGCAGCTCCGCCCTGGGCCTGGAGGCGCTTGAAATAGGCCAGGAGAGCCAATCCGCGCACGTTACAGGCATCAGCCGCGACCAGTTTGGCGGCGGTATCGACGGTTTTTTGCTGGTTGTTGGTCTGTTGGTAGTCCTGCATTAAGGTCTGCAGAGCGGCAGTCTTCATAACGCTATTGGGATACTGCGTGAGGAAGGCCTCGAGGCCGCTGATCTGGGCTGCGGGGTCTGGCGCTTTAATAGCACCGACATAAGCGTTGTATTCGGCAGGATCCTTAATAACCGGGGCTTGCGAGGCGGCTGCCGGCGCTGCGGGTGCGGTGGGCGCCGCGGGTGCCGCTTGCCCCTGCGGCTGTGCGGACTGCGCCACGGCCTCGGCTCCCGCCAGTGCAACCCCAAGCACAACCGTCACCAGAATCTTATTCATCAGTATGGCTCCTTGAATCGTCGGAAATTTAAATGATCCGAAATGAAGCACCTGAGGCTATCGTCACGATTGATCGCCCGGAATGCGCAATTTCGGGGAACGGTAATCTTGTCCACTCTCTCGCTGCGCGCCAGATCGGAACCGCTTATTCTACTCCGGAATTCGCCCCGCTTCCCGGCTCGACCGGGTTAGGCTCTTGGATACAGAAGCGACAGACCCTTCATTCCCGGTTGCCGGATTATAAGTATCAGCTTCTCCGAAGGCAAGTAACTTCCCCAACGTTACCTCCTTTATTGCTAAGATGCGTGGGTGACGGCAGCTGGATGGTCCCATTTTGGCTTTGTCTATGCTGCCTGTAATATCGATGGACTAAGTCTTATGAACCCGCTTTCCCAATCCTCTTCAGGCAGCAAGACACCTTCTCTCACCGGACAGCTAGCGGTGGTTACGGGCGCTGGAAAAGGCATCGGCGCCGCCATTGCTCGCGAATTGTCACGACTAGGCGCGACGGTCGTGTTGTGCGGACGCGCTCTCACCCCTCTCGAATCGACGGCCCAGGCCATCGCGGACGAGGGCGGCAAGTCCGAGATAGTTCCTTGCGACGTAACCAGTCTGGAGTCGGTTGAGGCAGCGGCTAGGCGCGTGGAATCGTCATTTGGACGGCTGGATATTCTGGTGAACAATGCGGGCATCGGGGGCTTTGGAGGGCCCCTGCATGAACTGCCGCCAGAGGCCTGGGAGCAGATTTTGAACACAAATTTGCGGGGCGTCTTCTATATGACGCGCGCGTTTGCGCCGCTGATGATTCGCGCCCGCTCTGGCCACATGATTAATATTTCTTCGCTGGCGGGGAAAAACGCTTTACCGAATGGCGCCGCTTATGCTGCGTCGAAATGGGGACTGAACGGGCTCAGTTATTCGCTGGCGGAAGAGCTGCGCGGGTTTAACATCCGCGTGGTTGTGGTCTGCCCCGGCTCGGTTAATACGGAACTTAGTCCTCACGTTGGCAAAGACCCGGCAAAGATGCTGCAACCGGAGGACGTGGCGCACGCGGTGGCGATGCTGGTGACGCAGGCTCCGCAGTCATTTGTGAGCGAGGTTCTGCTTAGGCCGACACAGAAACCGTAGAGCTGACCTCGGCCCGCAGACCTCGGACCTGAGAAAAGCGGCGACGCAACCGCTCCTTCGGAAATTTCAAGTCTGGGTCTGGGGTCTGAGGTCCGAAGTCTGAGGTCTACGGCGGCGCACCTCACTTCTTGAATAGATTTTCAAAGGCCTGGCGCGCGTCGTTGGGGCGAAGGCTGGCCGGCGTGGACGTTTCTTTCTCGCGGGTAACACGGATTTCATAGAAAGTGCAATTATTGGCAGCGTCTTTCTTGGCTACACGTTCCGGGACAGGCTGCATGCACTCGAAGCGGCTGCCCGGATCGAAATACATGCACTGCTTGCAGGAGTGGAGCGCGAAGCCGCACTTTGGGCATAGACCGGTCGGCGGAATTGCCTGCAACACGGTGCCGCATTGCGCGCAACGCGAAACCGCGCGCGTTCCCGGCATGTGTACTGGCTTTGGACCCATGCTGTAGTCGCGTCTCGCTGGCGGCGTGGGAGCTGGCTTCTCTGCGGACTCAGCGCGCGGCTTTGCTTCGCGGTCACGATCACGATCTTGGCGATCGCGGTCTTGGTATCCATGCTGACGGTATTTGGCGGCCACAGAAACCTCCCCAAGCGCGTTGGCGTATTGTCTCGCCGAAGGGGCTGCAAGACAAGTGTGAAGGTGGTTCGGTAGACCTGCACAAGGGGTAAGTAGATTACTTGTGGGCTCCTGCTCGCTCGGAATAACGAGAGCGTTGGGCTGACGCTAGATACCTGCCTCTCATTTCCTTCGGTCTTCATTTCGCTACAATTGAAGAATGATCCACGAAATTTTCCCCGTGGGACCGCTGCAGTGTAATTGCTCGATCATTGGCGACGAGACGACGCGCGAAGCCATGGTGATTGACCCCGGCGATGATATTGAGGACGTCCTGGCACTGGTCCGCAAGCACAACCTGCAGGTCAAGCAGATTGTCATCACGCATGCGCACATCGATCATGTTGGAGGCGCGATGAGGCTGCGCGCCGCTACCGGGGCACCAATATTGCTGAATCAGAATGATTATGCGTTGCTCAAGATGCTCGACGTTCAGGCCGCGTGGGTGGGCATGGCCGCTCCAGGCGCGGTTGAGATCGACCAGAGCGTAAGTACCGGAGACACAGTGAAAGCCGGGTCGCATTCAGCCAGCATCCTGCATACCCCGGGGCACACCGAAGGCAGCATCTGCCTTTACTTCGTGGCCGAGAAAACTTTGATTGCGGGCGACACGCTGTTTGCCGGGTCGATTGGACGGACTGATCTGCCCGGGGGCTCGATGCAGAAGATTATGCAATCACTGCACGGAACAGTGCTGGCGTTGCCGGATGACACCGTGGTTGTGCCGGGGCACGGTCCCATGACCACGATTGGAGAGGAACGGGAAAGCAATCCGTTTCTGGTGAAAGGATAAATCCATCGTGGAGATGTTGCTTGCGACATCTCTACGAGTTGACCAACTCCAGCACTCGCTGCGTTGCTTGGGCAAAGTCGGCTTTCTTTCCGATCAGGCTCACCACCAGATATCCATCACTGGGGAAGTCGTAGAAGTGGCCAGGATGCAGAAGAACTGACTTGCGGCGCAGTAGATCGACCGCCAGCTCTTCATCGGTTTGGGTGACTGGTACGCGGAGGACTGCGTACCATCCAGCTTCCACATTCAATCGCTGACAAGTCTTCTGTGCGGCTAGCTGGCGATCTAGCTCGCTTAGATTCCCCAGAACACGATCGAGCAGTTGCCGCTGAATGCCGTTTCGCTCAGCGAGCAAAGTCGGCAGCGCCCACTGGATGGGCGCATTCATGGAGAGATAGGTGTCGGCGATTATTTCCAGGCGGGCCAGCGCCGCGTAGACTTCGGCTGGGGGGCCGGAAGTCGCAACCCATGCCACCTTCATTTGCGGCAGAGCCGAGATCTTCGAAACTCCGCTCATCGTGAAAGTCAGCGCATCTTCGTTGGCGGCAAAACTTTGTTGCGGCGATTGATTGTGAGCGTAATCGAGAAAAACTTCGTCGGCGATCAGAGCGAGTTTATGTTCGCGGCAAAAGTTATTGAGAGATTCGCGCTCGTGCGCATGAACGTAGGACCCAGTGGGATTGTTGGGATGAACTACCACCACTCCGCGGGTGCGCTTGGTAATTGCGTTCTGCAGGGAGGGAAAGTCCATTTGCCAGCCGTGATCGTAGATGAGGGGATATGGCACGAGTTTGACGTCCTGCAAATCGGCTAGAAATTCGAACAAGGGATAGCTAGGCTTAGGAACTAACAATTCGTCGCCGGGATTGCAGAGCAGGCGGAACACAAACGAGTAGCCTTCGCTGGTGCTGGCAGTGAGAATCAGGCGCTCGGGATCGAGATGGATACCGTGCTGATTTTTGTAGTAATCCGCAACCGCTTGGCGAGCGCTGCGCAGGCCTTTCGGCTGGGGATCGTAATCCATGCCTTGGGGTAAGGCGAGCGCTTGCAGAATTTTCTGATCGTCGAATCGCAAGCCGGCTCGCGTCGGATTCGAAATGGTGAGATCGAAGATTTCAGCACCGCTCGAGCTTACCTGTTCGAGCGCTTGGGTGAGGCGATTTTGCGTTAGTTTCCAGTTGGTGCGGTCGGAGAACATTGAAGCCCAGTGCAGTCTATCAGGCGGTCATCCGTTACTTGCGCTGCAATGGACTCGCATGCTTTGGTTGGTAGATTCCGACTTTTCCGCCGCCCGGGGGATAGAAGGAAGAAAGGCTTCCCCAGCGCTGTTCGCTGACATCCGAAACCTTCACCTTTTTAGCTTTGAGCTCTTTCAATGTCGCCGCGATGTCGCCGCACATGAGGTAAAGCTCATGTTGGTCGTTCTTTTCAGAATCGTGGAAGGCAGCTTCGCATGGGGGCATAGCAAAAATCAACCAGCCGTGACCGGCATCGACAGATGGGAACTTCAACACGTCGCGAAAGAAGGCCCGGTCGGCTTCTGAGTCTTTCGTGTAGATCACAACATGCGCACCGTTGATCATGAAACCTCCGTTAGTCCGATCGCGAACAGCCCCGTTCGGCGAGCCGCGTCAAAGCTCATTAATCCGTATTATTGCCCGAACGCTTCCTTGTTCACAACGTATGGCATCTTCGTAATATCTCCGCCGTAGTTACCTTCGAGAACATCGATCAATCCTTGCACGCAGCGGCCGGCCATGCCTTTGTCAGGATCGGTGGAGAGGCGCGTGATGCGGGCCGCGCTGGCGAAGTGCGGGTACAGGCGGCAGCGATCGGCGATGGCAGGATCGCGCAGCGGCGAATCGGCCGGCAATGGCTCTTTTTCGTAAACATCGAGGGCAGCGCCGGCAATCCAGTTTTCGCGCAACGCTTTCACCAGCGCAGCTTCATCGATGACCGGACCGCGCGAAGTCGTTGATCAGAAAAGCCGTAGGCTTCATCAGTTTCAAAGTCTGTTCGTTGAAAAGATGATAGGTAGGCGTTGCGCTCTCGCCTTCGGACGCAGCAGTGGCACGTGCACGCTGACAAAATCGGCCTGGCGCAGCGCCTCTTCGAACGCTCACATATTTGATCCAGTTCTTTTCTTTGGAAATGCCGCGGGCGTGGCGCAAGTCCATGTTTTCTTGAATGGCGCTGATGTACTCGTGATTCTCATACGCCGGGTCGTAGCACAGACATGTTCATGTCGAAGCCGGCGCATTTCTTGATCATGGCCAGGCCGATCCGTCCGGTGCCGATGATGGCGATGTTCTTGCCGGTAACTTCGTCGCCGAGAAACGGCAGATAAGGATGCCAGTATCCCCATTGATTGTTCGCGCGTAAGGTGCTCGGCCGACCACATTTTACGCGCCAGCACGCCAAGCATGAAGAAAGGCGAATTCGGCAGTGGCTTCGGTGAGAACATCGGCTGTATTCGTGAATGGAATTTTGAAGCGGTTGGCGTCGGCGCGATTGATGTTGTCGAAGCCTACGGCGTACTGCGCCACAACTTTCAGCGTGCCCCTTGCCCGCCGTGCAAACATCTCTGCGTCGATGGGATCGCGCAGAGTCGTGATCAAGCCGTCGATGCCGGACTTCACCTTATCGATAATCAGGCTCTTCGGCGGAGCTTGTGGCTGAGGATAGACTTCGACCTCGATAGCCGCGGCCGCGGAGCAGGTTGATTGCCTCTCCGATGTCGCAGGTGGCAAAGACGCGAAAGTTCTGGCTCATTCTTTTCCGAGCGGGCGATGAAGATCGACTGACACGGATGAATAGAATAGCTTATTCGAAGTTCCAGCGAGTGGACTTGCCCACGAAGTCTTTCTCCCACAGACCAAACGCCACGCGCGGGCGTACGGCGAAGACCGGTTCCTTCATCGAAAGAATGTCCTCTTTCATGGCCTTCATGTCGAACTTATATTTGCGCTCATATAAGGGGAGAAATTTGCGGCGGGTAGGAACGTCGGCGATTTCGGCGATGCCCTCAACGATTACTGCTTCGTTAGCGTGCTCGGTGCACACCACGCAGTTTGAGTTGTGCGCGAGGTTGCGAGCTTTGCGAGATTTGCTGCCGGTGCTGAACAGCAGATGGCCGTCCTGCCACAGGCCCCAGACGACCATGCTGTGGGGTGAGCCGTCGGGATTGACTGTAGTGATCCAGTAGTCATGCGATTTCTTCAAGCGCTGGTCGGCCCAACTCCATGGCATCAACCCTTTGTTGCCTTCGGGCAGGCCGTAGCCCGGGGCGTGCAGGCGTGCGGCCTTCGGCGTGTGGCGTAACTTTTTCTTGACTGGCATAAGACCTCGCGGCGGCAAAATATGAGATTGCCGCGAGCATTATTCTTGTTCTTCTTGACTGTTTGCAACCGGGATAATTTCGCGGGTCGGCTGAACATCGTTCTCTTCGGGGTGGTGCTCAAAAAGGAGATCGTGTGGCGCCGCGGGAAGCAACTTCCTCTCGGGCTTGCGCCCGTTCGGAATGACAAAGACTTTGTGCGGGCCTTGGTCCCTCGCAAGTGGAGCACTACAGGCGAGTCGGCTAGCGACGCGCTGAAATCTTGAAAAGTGGAGCGGCGAGGTTTGCCGCTCCTCTCCATCCGTATCGACACCTTCTCATCACTCGGAATCCCAAGTCACAGTGAAGCTCGTTCCATCCGACGAGAGAGACGAGGGTACCGCTTCATCTGCTCCCGTGGTGCCGTTGACCATGATGGCCTCTTGAATGTTGCTGCCAAAAGAACCGATCGGACCGTTCACCGAGGAATCGATCGCGGTGTTGGTGCTGCTGACTCCGGTGTAGTCCTCGCCAAAATCGACGGTGCCGAAATCGGCCAACGGGAGAATGCCTCCGCTGCGAGTGCAGCAGGGAGCCTCGGCGATCCATTCAGCGGAGGAGCGCGCCGCGCCGGAGACCCTGCCGTTCTTGCTGAAGGATTTCCCGGTGGTTTCGTTGGTAATAGTAACGGTGAAAGTGGTTCCGCTGTAGCTTACCTCGGCGAACATGTGATTGCCGGGCGAGACCGGGACGCTGCTGATGAGCACCGATCCAGCGGGATAGAACTCATACCAGGCATAGTAGGAGGGAGTTCTGCCGCTGCAGTCCGAATCCGTGCCGGTTTGCTCGACCGTGCTGGAGGTCCATCCCGTCGAGGCCTACCCAGAACGACGAATAGGTGTTCGGCGTCGTGCTGCAGTTGACGGTGGGCACCGTCCATGATGCCTTGGCTTGGGTGAAGGAAGAACCGGTGACCGCATAACCGCTCCAGTTGGTGCTGTCGGAGACGGTGACATTATCGATGACGCGCTCGGGAGTGAGTCCGTAGGCTCTTCTGGGCGCATGTTGACGCGGTGTAATGGTGGCTTGGGTTGCGGCGGGCCCGCTGGAGATCTGCGCCAGGGCTGGCGACATGGCGAGCAGTAACGAAATTCCGAAGCGTTTCGATAACATAGAAGCTCCTGTTTGGTCCGGGACTTTTTCTTGCCATCCCGGAAACCGCGCCAGTTTATATGCCGGCGAGTCCGTGCGAGAGGCGTCAGCTTTTTATTTACGGAAAACGAACAGGCGTAGTTTTTTCCCGTTGCGGAATAAAGATCGGATTATTTCCAACGACAGTCTTGCCGGACGGAAACCTGGTTGGAACCGTTTGTTGAGAATTCAGCCGCACGAAAAAAAGCGGCACGTTTCCGTGCCGCCCTTTCGGCTCAATCCAAGTTTCCAGTCTTAGCTATTCCGACTTCCAGACCACGGTAAAACTGCTGCCGTCGGTAGTGAGCGACGACGGAACCGCTTCATCGGCGCCCGAACTGCCGTTCACCATCGTGATCTCTTCCACAGTGCTGCCGAAAGCGCTGATGGGTCCGCTGATAGTGGAGTCGGTGGCGTCATTGGTGTTCTTCACTTTCGTGTAGTCGTCACCGAATTCGGCAGTGCCGAAATCGGTGAGGGGCAGGACGCCGCTGGTGCTGGACGGCGCCTCGGCAATCCATTCCGCTGGGAGCGTGCCGCCCCCGAGACTGTTCCCTTGGTGGAGAAAGACTTCTTCGTGGTTACGTCGGTGATTTTTGTTTCGAACTCCGTGCCGATTGTATTCCACCTCGGCCGAGATCTTGTCGCCAGCCGATACGGTAATGGTGGATATGGTCTGGATGTCATTCGTTGGATAAATTCCTACCAGGCGAAATACTGGGCGGTCGTGCCGTTACAAACGATCAGGGTTCCGGTCTGCTCCACGGTGCTGGAGGCATATCCGTCAATGCCAACCCAAAAAGCGGCGTAGGTATTGGGCGTCTTGGTGCAGTTGGCCTTGGGTTGTTTCCATGAGCCAGTGGCTTTGGTGAAGGAGGTGCCGGTTACGGCGTAGCCGCTCCAGTTGGTGCTGTTCACTCCGCCGCTCGGACGCTCCCCGTAATATTTCATGGGTGCGAAGTTGCGTGGAACGATGGAGAAAATTTCCTGCGTGTCTGGGGATGAAATCGGGGTGGCTTGCACCTGCGCCAAGGTTGGCACAGCGAGTGCGAGCGCTAAGACACTTCCTAGGGTCTTCGAAAGCATGGATAACTCCTAATCTTTTCAGTCGGGATTTTCCGTCACAGTCCCGGAATCCGGGCAATTTTGATACGTGGGGAGGGCGGTGTCAAGATGCAAGAACTTGCGCTGTGATCGCCGAGGCCAAACTAGAGATTCTGCTTCGTCCACTGGTCGATTCGGTTCAAAGCTTGCTGCAGGTTCTCGAGGGAGTTGGCGACGCTGAAGCGAAGGTAGCCTTCGCCGAACTCTCCGAAAGAAGTACCGGAGAGCGCTGCCACACCTGCCTGTTCCAAGAGTGCATCGGCGAGCGGTTTGGACTTCCAACCGGTCTTCGTAATGTTCGGGAAAACGTAGAAGGCGCCTTTCGGCATGCGGCAGGAGAACCCCTTGATCTTATTCAGGCCGGCCACGAAAACATCGCGCCTGCTCTTGAACTCGGCGCACATATGATCGACGGAACTCTGATCGCCGCGCAGCGCCTCAATGCCAGCCATCTGGGTGAAGCTGGCGGTACACGAACTGGAGTTAGTCATCAGGCGCGTGATATGCGTGGCCAGGTCTGGGCGCATTACGCCGTAGCCCATGCGCCAGCCGGTCATGGCATATGTTTTCGAGAAGCCGTCGAGAAGAATCGTGCGCTCCTGCATGCCGGGCACCGACATGATGGAGAAATGTTCACCCTCGAAGAGCAGGCGGCTGTAGATTTCGTCGGAGAGCACCAGAGTGTTGCGGTCACCGATGATCTTGGCTACCCGCTCGACTTCTTCGCGCTGCATCACGCCGCCGGTGGGATTGTGCGGCGAATTGAGGATGATCAGTTTCGTGTGGCCGGTGATCAGGGCGGCAAGTTCATCTATATCGAAGGAAAAGTCTCGCTCCTCGCGCAGCTGAATGGGCACGGCGCGTCCGCCGACGTAGTTGATCATCGACTCGTAAATCGGGAAGCCCGGGTTGGGGTAGATGACCTCGTCGCCCTCATCGATTAAAGCCAAAATGGTGAAAAAGATGATGGGCTTGCCCCCGGGAACCACGACTACTTCTTCGGGAGTGACTTTTACGCCACGGGTACGGCCTACGTAGTCGGCGATGGTCTGGCGCAACTCAGGTAGGCCGGCAGAGGGGCCATAGTGCGTCCAACCCTGGTGCAATGCGTCGACCGCGGCTTCAATGATGTTGGCAGGAGTGTCGAAATCGGGTTCACCGATTTCGAGGTGAATGATGCTCTTGCCCTGGCGCTCGAGGGCGCGGGCTTTATTTAGAACTTCGAAAGCGGTTTCGGTGCCCAGGCGGGACATCCGGCGGGCAAGTTGCAATTCGTGTTGGACAGCTTTTTCCATGACAACGCTCCGGCGGGCAACTCCTGACGCAAACGGCACATTATAACGCCTGCGGCTCGGGCTGGCAGCGAGTTAAAATCATCGGCATGGAAGAAAGGAACCTGCATGGACGGCCTGGCGCAATTCAAGCAAGTTCAGAAGGAAGGGTGGAAACACTTCGGGCCGCTGGAGGCGGTGACGACACCAGTGGCAGCGCGGCTGGTGCGATTCGCCGGAGTCGCCCCGGGAATGAGAGTGCTCGACGTCGGCTGCGGAACGGGAGTGGCGGCCATCACCGCGGCGCGGCAGGGCGCGGAGGTAAAGGCGATTGATCTGACGCCGCAGTTGCTGGACAGGGCGCGCGAGAATGGAGGCGTGGCTGAAGTGAGCGTTGAATGGCGCGAGGGCGACGCTGAGGAATTGCCGTTCGGAGACATGGAATTCGATATTGTGCTCAGCCAGTTCGCGCACATTTTTGCGCCTCGGCCTGAAGTCGCTCTGAAGGAGATGCTGCGCGTATTGCGCCCCGCCGGAACGATTGCGTTTGCGACCTGGCCTCCGGAGTCGCTGGTCGGGCGCACGCAGGAAGTCAGGGCGCGGTACATGCCGCCTCCGCCGGTGGCGATGCCCTCGCCGGACCTGTGGGGCGATCCCTCAGTTGTGCGGCAGCGCCTCGGGAGCGCGGTCACGGACATTGTGTTTGATCGCGGAACGATGCTGGTTCCGGCACTGAGTCCGCAGCATTACCGCCTGATGATCGAGCGAACGGCCGGACCGATCATCAAAGTGATTGAACAGCTGGCGGCGAGCGATCCGACGCGGCTGCAGGCTTTTCGGGCGCAGTTTGACGCGACGGTCGCGCCCTATGTACAGGATAACGTGGTTCGCCAGGACTACTTGCTGACCCGGGCACGAAAAATCTGAAGTCCTTCCCGCGCGGAGAGACCGACAGCGAGACCAGATGCAGATTCTAGCTCCGTTATTATTGCTTGCGCTTCAGGCATCGTCGCCTGCAACAACATTTGCTTCGCCTGCCAAGCTCCACGTCTGCAGATTCGAACCAGACGGAGGAGAATGGAAAGGCTCGTGTGGGAGGCTGGACGACGAGAATCCGACAGTTACAATCAGCATCGCGAAGTCGGTCACAACGGGAAAGTGGCGCAAAGACTCAGAGCCGAGCGCCGTGTGGGCGGGAAATATGGTGTACTCCGATGGCCCGGTTCCGATTGAAATCGAAATGGATTCGGATGGCAAAGGCGTTCTAAGGAGCGCCGATGGATGGTTCCCGATCATGCGTTCGACGGCCTCTGGCAAGGCGATGGAGTTCGAGGTT
The DNA here is from genome assembly GCA_963781635.1 of uncultured Acidobacteriaceae bacterium. Lineage (GTDB taxonomy): Bacteria > Acidobacteriota > Terriglobia > Terriglobales > Acidobacteriaceae > Sulfotelmatobacter. The sequence goes on along the minus strand of CAWAFZ010000014.1, from coordinate 7,185 downwards.
GATTTCGACGAAATTGTGCCTTCCGATCTGGATCGCGACATCGTGAAGCGGGCCGCGGCAATTCTATCGTCTGAAACGTTGTGGAACCGGGCGGACACCCGCGAATGCAGTTCGGCGGATACGAAGTGGAGTATCTACTGTGCGATGGAAAAAGCCACAATCGAGGTAACCGGCGGTTTCCATCATCGAAGGCCGGCGCTTCAAGTGGTGCGGAAAATTGTCGAAGAGAGGTCTGCGGGGAAGCCCTACAAACATCGGCTGATGGATTACAACAACGATCCGGGGACACGATTCGCCGATGTGCAGACGCTCTTCACGGAAGCGCTACAGCGTGTGAAGTGATCGGTTGAAGTTATTCCGAGACGCTGTGCTCTTCGTTCTGGGAACGAAGTACACGGTCGACGGAATAAGGGGCGCGATGGCGGGGTTCGTGGTAATGGCGCACCTGCATTTCGCCGAGCAGGCCGATGGCTAGCAGATTCAAGCCGCCGAGCAGCAGGCCTAGAGCCAGCATCATGAGCGGTCCGTGTGCGGCCATGACATTGGCGTGGCGCAGAAATTTTTCTACGCCCAGCCAGACTACGATGGCGCTACCACCGAACATGCTGAGCAGGCCGAAGGTTCCGAAGAAGTGCAACGGCCTCGAAAGATAGCGAAGCAGAAAGCGAATGGTGATCAGATCGAAAAAGACGCGGAATGTGCGGGATATGCCGTAGTGCGACGTCCCGCGCTCGCGGTTCACGTTGCGGATGGGCACTTCGCAGATCGACGCTCCATACCACGAAGCCAGCGCCGGGATGAAGCGGTGCAATTCGCCGTAGAGCGGCACCTGCTCGAGAATCTCGCGGCGGTAGGCTTTGAAAGTGGTGCCAAAGTCGTGAATGTCGACACCGCTGAGCTTAGCCATGAGCCAGTTCGCCACACGCGAAGGAATGCGGCGCATCCAAAAATTGTCGATGCGAACTTTGCGCCAGCCGCTGACGATGTCGTAACCAGCCGCGATCTTTTCCAGAAACATCGGAATGTCGGCGGGATCATGCTGCAGATCGCCATCCATGGCGATGATGTATTCGCCCCGGGCGTGATCGAAGCCGGCGGCGAGGCCGGCGGTCTGCCCGAAATTTCGTCGCAGCTTGACCACCGTAACGCGGCTATCGACAGCTGCGATCTCGCGCAGCATGGCGAAGGTGTGGTCGCTCGATCCATCGTCGACCAGCACGATCTCGAACGTCTCACCGGCCGTCTCCATCACCGCTTTCAGGCGATCGTAGAGATCAGTGACATTGTCCTGCTCGTTGTGCAGTGGGACGACGATGGAGTATTTGGGCACAGTTTTTCTATTATAGCTTGAAGCGGGTGAGGATTTAGGCGGAATTTTGTAAAACGAAACTGAGAAATGCCATTCTTCTTGTTTGTTACTGCTCGCGTCGAAGGAGCGGGGTTCCGCTGGCGCCAAGCGCTAGTTCTCCCAACCCCGACTGCCTCACTTCGGACTGTGGAAAGGAAAATATTCCGCTGGTTGCATCCGAATTTTCGTCCGAACCATCAGCCTCACCCCTGTCACCCGCGCGAATCGCCGTGTCGGGCCGGGTTTCGTAGGCATAACCAGTCAACTTAACACCGATTCCTTTCCCGGGCGGACCGAGCTGGACATTGAGGCGAGCCCAACCGTAGTGGGTTTCCTGCCCAATCTGAAAACGAATCCCGAGAAATTTATTAACAACGTCCCCTCGCCAATAGCCGCCGTAGAAAGACACTCCATAAGCGGAATCCTGGACCATGAGCTCTTTGCCCGAACGGAGCGGACTGGAGGGGCCAATGCTGGCGCCACGCACCAACGCGGATGCCCACTGGCTGTAGTTGCCGCAGCGGATTGCCCCTCCTTTTGGGGTAATCGCATCGACCGAGTAAACGTGGAAGGTTTGATGACTTCCGAGTGTCTGCGTGACCTCCCGGATGGTGAGATCTCTGGTGCCGTCATGGTTCAGATCGATGAACATCGCTCCACCGCGCTCGATGCGTTCATGGGCGGGAGTGAATACGATTTGCCCTTCTGACGGAGGAACCAGCGCTAAAACGCTCACTCCCGCAGCACCCGCAGCGAGAACATAGCCGGATAGTTCGCGATTCAGCGAGTCCGACAGCTTAAGACTCCTTCGAGTTTGCCCGGCAAGACGTCGCATGACAAGCCTCCTACGGCGCAAGAGCATGCATTATCTTTCCGCAACAACAGCGCTGTCAATCGCCCGCTTAGGAAATCAGCCCTGCTCTTTCAGCTTCAGCTTCGATTTGTTTTCTTCCATGAACTTCTTGATATCTTCGGCGGCGCCTAAGAGGCGGTTCCATTGCTCGTAATAAAGAGTGACCGGGAAGCGGCCTAATCCGTAGACGCTGACCCCGCCTTTTTCTCCGACCTTGAAGATGAGATCGCCACTGCGCTTTTTGATATCGACTTCCTTTTCGAGTTGCGACAAACGAGCTTTGAGTTCTTCGTAAGTTGGCTCCGTCATGGATTCCCTCGCAGATGAATTTTAGTTACGACCCGATGATAGCCCCCGCTTCGACCGAGCTCAGGGCGAGCTGGCGGTAGCTTCACACGCATTCCTTATAGTGAGTCCTATAGTACCTTGTCCAGCATTTGGCATTTGCTGAAGAACCGTTATAAGCTTAAGCAGTCCAGCCTAATGTAGGAGCTTATGAAGTTCTCGGCGCGATGGCTCGCATGGTTGTGCCTGTCCCTGATGTTTTGGACGGCCGCCGCCGAGTCCACGCATAACCATCCGAGTCAAACCGAATCGGCCTCCTGCTCTATTTGCGCCCTGGCACATAGCGCCAGCCCCGTAGCCATTTCCAATTCAGCCCGGCCTATTTTTACCACGGTCGGGACGCTGCAAGAAAAAGAAGTCGTCGCGAAGGTCAGAATCAGTGTCCTCGACTTGGGCATCCGCGGTCCTCCGGCAGTTTAGGGAATCTCGCACATTCAAGATTAAATCTCGGCGTCAACGCCGGTCGATCCCTATTTCTTATTCTTCGCCGGAGGATTATTCATGAGCACTTCTCATTCGTCGCGGTCAGCTTTCATTTGCGTAACTTCACTTCTTTTGTACATCGCCGCTGCCCATACACAATCGGTTAGCAGTTCCACGTCGATCAGCGGAACTGTGACCGATCCTACAGGCGCCGTGGTTCCTCAAGCTACGGTCGAGATTCATAACCCGGTCAGCGGTTACGATCGCTCGACCATCACCGATGGTCTGGGCAAGTTTGCTTTTTCGAATGTTCCATTTAATCCCTATCACATGAAGGTAACGGCGTCCGGATTCTCACAGGCGGTGCAGGATGTCGAGGTGCGGTCACTGGTGCCCCAGAGTGTGAAGGTAATCCTGCAGGTAGCTGGATCATCGACTGAGGTTACGGTCGAAGCCGCGGGAGACCTTTTAGAAACCGAATCCACCTTTCACACCGACGTTGACAAGAGCCTATTCGACAAGCTTCCGTTGGAGAGCGCGTCTTCATCGCTGAGTTCGCTGGTCACGCTATCTACGCCGGGAATTGCCGCGGATTCGAACGGTCTCTTTCACGGCCTTGGTGATCACGCCGAGAATTCCTTTTCTCTCGACGGGCAGCCCATTACCGACCAGCAGAGCAAAGTGTTTTCGAACCAGGTTCCGGTGGATTCCATTCAATCACTGGAGGTCATCGCTGGAGCTCCGCCAGCGGAGTATGGAGGCAAGACCAGTGTCGTGATCAACGTAACTACGCAGTCGGGGCTGGGTGTGACTACTCCGCATGGGACCATGACTGCTTCTTACGGTTCGTTTGGTACTTCTAATGTGGGATTCACCCTGGGTTATGGCGGCAAGAAGTGGGGAAACTTTATTTCGGCAAATGGATTGGATACCGGACGATTTCTGGATCCGCCGGAATTTACCGTCATGCACGACAAAGGAAACGAAGAAAATCTCTTTGACCGGGCCGACTATCAACTCTCGAGCGCAGACTCACTTCAGCTAAATTTCGGCTATTCACGCTCGTGGTTTCAAAATCCCAACTCCTTTGACCAGCAATTTCATAATGTCGATGGCGTTCGCCTAGTCGATCCATTGAATGGCCTACCTCTGGGAGCGACGGACCAGGTTTCACAAATCAAAACCTTCAACATTGCGCCGACTTGGACGCGATTGATCAGCGCCCGAACGGTTTTTACGTTGGGAGCTTTTGTGCGGCGCGATCAGTACAACTACTATCCCAGCCCGAACGCGTTCGACGATTTTTCTCCGGACCTGCAGGGGCAGACCGTGGAGCAGAACCGGAAGCTCACGAACACGGGATTGCGCTCCAATGTTTCTTACGTGAAGGGAATCCACAATGTGAAGGTGGGCGTCACGTATGAGCAAACTTTTCTCACCGAGGACGACGGAATCGGCATCGTCGATCCCGGGTTGGTTGCGGGCCTCGCGCCTTCCTGCCTGAGCGCGGCCGGGCAGCCTATTCCCGGGACTCCGTGTGCAATTCTTGCGCCTTACGACTTAACGGGCGGAGGCGGGCGCTACGCGGTGGGCGGCCTATTCGCGTTTCACGGACACACCGATGTGAAAGAGTTGGCCCTCTACGCACAGGATGCGATTACCAAAGGGAACTGGTCGTTCAACGTTGGCCTGCGTGAGGACTTATACAATGGTCTCGCGACCGCAAATCAAATCGAGCCGCGGCTTGGCGTCGCGTACAACGTCAAGCCAAGCAATACTGTATTGCGGATCTCGTATGCTCGAACGCTGGAGAGCCCCTTCAACGAGAACCTGGTAATTGCCAGCACGGGGTGCAGCATCCCATTTCTAGCAGCACTGGTCCCGCCGCCGGGCGTGCCCTGCAATTCAGGCCCGGTGACTCCGGGCTATCGCAATGAATTTCACGCCGGCCTGCAACAAGCGCTGGGACGATACCTGGTTGTGAGTGGCGAGTACATTTGGAAGTACACGCACAACGGCTATGACTTCGGAGTGGTCGGAAGCACTCCGATTACTTTTCCGATTGAGTGGCACAACTCAAAGATCCCCGGCTTCGCGTTGCGGGTAAGTATGCCTGCCTATCGGGGATTTTCGGCGCAGGTAGTGATGTCGAGCGTGGCGGCGCGTTTCTTCCTGCCGCAGGTGGCCGGGTTGCCGATTGTTCCTCCGGCGACCGGAGTGTTTCGCATCGACCACGACGAAAAATATAATCAAACCACTCATCTGCAATATCAGCCATGGAAGCAGGGGCCATGGATTGGCTTTAACTGGAGATATGACAGCGGGCTAGTAGCGGGCGCAACTCCGTGTTACAACCCGCTGACCGCGACTTGCGCCGGCGCGTCGACTACGATCGATGGCGCACCGGCTGTGAATTTGATCAACACCATCAGTGGAGCACCGTTGACGGCAGATCAGGAATTTCAGGCGGGCTTCACTTGCAACGGGATTCACGCCACTCCCACGCAAGCCCTACCCAGCCCCTGTCTGGCGTCGCAATTCGGATCGTCGCTGATCAAAGTACCAACGCCACGAACCGAGAATGACGACCACAATCCACAGCGCATCGCCCCACGCAGCCTGTTCGACCTTTCCGCGGGACATGACAACGTGTTTCATGGCGACAAATACAAAGTGAGCTTGCAACTAACCGCCATTAATCTCACCAACAATTATGCGCTCTACAACTTTCTTTCGACCTTCAGCGGGACGCACTATGTAACGCCGCGCTCGCTGACGGCCGAGATCGGCTTTCACTTCTGATTTCGTTGGTTTCGAGGCCCGTGGCCATTTGTAAACCAATGTAAAGCCACGGGCCTTTCCCCTGCCAACCGCATCTGACTGTTAGAATCTAAGGATCATTCTTGAAGGGCTGTGGGATTCTTACTGGGGAGAAATGCTTGTCCATAAAGTTCGTGGTGTGGCCGTTCGCGGCTTTGATCTTGGTGACTTTGCTGTTTTTTCTATTCGCAGCTTCCTCTACGGCGCAGACTCAACCTTCGGGCTCTGAAACTCCGGCCTCCGGTGGTCAAACATCTGGCAATCAGAGCTCCGATACTCCGGGTCAGATCGTGCCGGCTCCAACCCAAAAGAATAAAGAGGCACAAGCTCAGACCAATCAGGCGCCGATCGAAGGAACATCGAAAGACCGGCTCTTTTACGCGCTGCCGAATTTCTTAACCTTAGAGAACGTGGGCCAAGTGCCACCGCTGACCACCGGGCAGAAATTCAAAGTCGTATTCCGCGGATCATTCGATTACATTCAGATTCCCTGGTACGGCTTTCTGTCCGGCATCAGCCAAGCGGAAAATAGCGAACCGGGCTACGGTCAAGGTGGAGATGGTTATGCCAAACGCTTTGGATCGGCCTTTGCTGACGGGACCATCGAGAACTTCATGGTGGGCGCGATCTTTCCGACGATTCTGGACCAGGATCCGCGCTACTTTCAATTAGGCAAGGGGAGCTTCACGCATCGGACTTATTACGCCATCAGCCGCAGCTTTGTAACCCGAACCGATTCCGGCCGTGAGCAATTTAACTTCTCGGAGATTGTGGGCGGCATGCTGTCGGCCACTATCTCCACTAACAGTTATCATCCGCGAGCCTTCATCACTAAGCGTTACGACCCAACGACGAACATGGTGGTGTACGTTCATAATGCCTCGGACCGCACCTTGAGCAATACGGCAAGCGTGTGGGGAACGCAGCTTGGCTACGACACGTTGACCCTCGTCGTGAAGGAATTCTGGCCCGATGTCCACCGGCGTATATCGAAAAAACGCAGACAGGGTGAGGCTTTGCCGGCTGGCAACTCCCGTCCGTAGTGCATTGCGGATGCGTTACTCACAGCGTCTTCTCGGTTCGCTCGACCGATAACCACCTTCGGCTCCGCTCAGGTAAGGCTACATACGGTGGTCGCTGCGTTTCCTAGTTCCAAGTAAATTAGTCCCGTCATTCATAGACCAGCAATAGTTCGTGTTACAGGATTCGTTCGTGGGTATATCCGCCGGCTGCTAAGGCTGCGATCAACTCTGCGATGTGCTCGGGGCCGCGCGTTTCCATCGTGATGTCGATGGCGGTATCGCCGAGATTCACGTTGTGGTAGGCGCGGTCGTAAGAGGTCTCGACGATGTTAGCTCGGTGCTGTGCAAGAATGCCGGTGACGCTGTGCAGGGCC
>CAWAFZ010000013.1:0-42328 GCA_963781635.1 uncultured Acidobacteriaceae bacterium | reverse complement strand
AGCGGAAGTTAAGGTTGGGTGCGGAAAGTTTTTCGGTCTGGCTGAGAAATAAATACCCACCCGGCTCTAGATAAAGATGCAGTCGCTCCAGCAACGAAAGCCGCTGCGCCCGCGAGAAGTGCGGCAGAACATCCATGCAGAAGATGCGATCGAAGCGTCCAATGTAACCGGGACGTGCCAGGTTCATGCAGTTGAACGTGACCAGGCTGCGCAGCCGCGGCTTCGCCAGCAGATGAGTTGCACCCATCGCGGCCCCAACCTTCACACCGCCGCGAGAACTATTATTATTCCTCGCATCTAGGTTCTTCCCCGTTCAAACTTCACTCCGAATTTACCTGGGGCATGGATCTGATTCGGCGATGTCATCCACACACTCTTCCTGTATCCGCCGCAGACAGCGCACTCCACAGCGAACCGATTCTGGGAAAATAATTTCGAATACTGGCCGGCGGTAGCCCCGTCCAGCGCCGACTGCGGATAAACTCCGCGATCCGCAGTTTCAATATTCTGCGGCAGCAGATCGCTGCCCACGATGTGGATCGACATTCCCGCGGTCGGCTCGACAACACGGCATTGGTCTGCGCGTTATCCGCAATACCGCCGCCCCGAACTCCAGACTTGCCGTTACCGCCGAGCCGTTTCGAAGTCCCGCTTTCTGTCGCGGCAGCGTTGCTCATGGCGTCACAAACCGCCATCGCGATCGAGTAAGTTTCTTCGCCGGTCGCGCAACCTGCGCTCCAGATGCGCAACGGACTTGGCCCATCCGCCGACTTGCGCGCGAATAACTGCGGCAGTACTTGCCGCGTCAGGGCGTTCAGCGCTCCAGGATGTCGGAAGAAACCAGTGTTGGTATTGATCAGTCCTTCCAGCAAAGCCGGCAAGCTGGCCGGGTCCTGCTCCGATGAACGCAGGCGTTCCAGCAGCAGCGACGAAGCACGCAAGTCCTGCGCTTCGATAAAATCCGCCACGCGAGTCGCCAGCGCGCTGTTAGGACAATCCAGAACGATTCCGCTTTGCCGCTCGACAAGCAGGCGCAATTCGAAAGCTCATGCTCCAGGATGGTGCTGGTCGCGATTAACTTATGCATAGTGCCTTTTCCCAGGCTCAAGTTAATACTCCGCGCCCATCGATGAGATAACGACAACTTTCCCGGAGGAAGATGAATACTTTGCCGGCGTAATCGCCGGGCATGCCGGGCCTTTATTTCTCGGCCGGAAAATTTGTTTCAGATGCCGGCAGCAACCGCGGCGCGGCTTTTGACCGACTCCCGTTCCACCTGTTGCGCCACCACGTTCATTTCTTTTTCCAGCGACGAAAACGCTGCATCACTTCGTGAATTCGCAGGCTCATGTTGCGCATGGTTTCGATCTGCGCCCGCGCGTGTGCCGAAAAATCCCCGGCTCGATCACAGCAAATCGGAGTTCCCCAGCAGCGATGTCAGCGCATTATTCAGTCCGTGCCGCATCTCTACCATGTAGCGGCCGAACGTCGCTTCCCGCTCCAACCGTATGCAGGCCTGTTCGGCGGCCCGAGCGCGGGCTTCGGCGCACGCACGCAACACTGCTTCGCTTGCCGCAGGAATTAGAGTGCTGAGCCAATCTTGATTGCGGCGCAGCGCCGTAGTGCGTGGCCAGCGTCCCCGCACCAGTTCCGCGGTGGCGTTGTCCTCGCACACGCAGAACAGCGGTTGTTGGGTTAAATGCAAAGGTTCGAACACTACGGTCAGAACGTCGCGGCGCAACGGTCCCACGATCGCCACCTCGAAATTGTCCACGGAACGCGGCCATAGATTGCCGCTCAACATGGTGAAACTGGGGGCGCTGTGCTCCATTTGCCAGCGCGCGGTGATGTTCCGCGAAAACTCCGCGTCATCGGAGATAACCAGAACCGTCGGATGATCCAGTGCAAGTTTCCTCTTCGTAAACTTTCGCGCGAATACTGATCTTTTGATTGTGCCCGCTTCTTGTAGCCTCTGCCCGGGGCCGCTCTTATTTTTTCTTTCCGAATTGCGGCTCCGCGTCCGGATTCCACTCCGGCGGCGCCGCATCCACTTCAAATTCTGGAGCATCATCGCCAGCCGCGGCGAACTTCGCTTTTGCCTTGACCTCAGCCGCAGGCACAGGCTTCGCGGCTGTTACCGGTTCTGCCCCTCCAGCGCCCGCAGCCGCAGCGGCAGCCTGAGGCGCTCTCGTGGCTTTAACCGGCGCGGCCTTTGCCTGAGACTTTGCGGCTACTGGCTCCGCCGTCTCGCCGGCATCTGTTTCTTGCCGCCCTGCGCGCTCCCTCCTTGCCCAGAGCAAAATCCACCGAAGCTCGCAAATCCACCAGCATGCGCAGCGGCTGCCCCGACGAATATTCCGCCTGGAACATCACCTTCCACGACTGGCAAATCATGCGCAGCCGAATGATCGGCTCCTGCGCGGAGAATTGCGCGCGCTGGCAGTCGATGGTCTCAACTCCCTGTTCTTCCAGTTCGGTGAGCCCCTCGAGAATTTCATTGAGATCGGCCAGCATCAACCGGAAGAAAGCCCGCCGCATCAAGTATCCAAAGCGCGTAAACGCCACCAGCGCGACCGGAAGATAAAACAAATCTCCCGCCTGCGCCTTCGCCTTTCGCCCCTGCTCGAGCACACCGCCGTGCAACAATTCATCCAGCGAACGGCAACGCCGCGCCGCTTCCAGCACGCGATCCAGCGAGTTCAACCACACTGGAGTCTTCAGCTCCACCTCACCCAGAACCGGCTCCAGCCCTTGAGCCACGTAAGCAATGTCGGCTTTATCGTCCTCCAGATCGGTGGGCGCGTCCTGGCTGAAATATTGCACTAGCAGGAAATCGATCTTGTCCCGCACTGCGTCGCTTCGTTCGCTCTTGGCCAGGAAGTGCTGCAGCAAGACCTCCAGCCCGGCGCGATCCACCATCGAACAAGTCTGCAGAAATTGCCGCAACTGATGCACCTGGATGCGCTCATCCATGGCATTCAGCCACTGCGTCGCCTGCTCCACAGCCTCGGCACTGGGCACTTCTTCCTGACTTTCGAGCGCCTGAATGTCAAGCTCGGCACCGGCCGGCGCATCAATCACAAACTCCCGTGCCAGTTCGGTGTAAATAGGATGAAGCCGGCGGGCAATCGACCACAAAACCGCCGGATCGCTGATTGTCTGAGGAGATGGCGTCATGATTTCACGATCCAGTTAGGAACCTCTTTCACAAAACGTGCAGCGACAATGGTATTTTCCGGGTGATATTGCACCGCCACGACTTCCACTTCCGTATCCAGCGACCCATCGCGATTGCGCACCCGCAGCCAGTCGCCAAACTCCACCCGCAGCGCGCAGGCAAACAGAACTTCGCGTGAAGTCCCAAATTCAATCACCGTGTTCTCTTGCATTGTGCCTTCTTGCAAAGCGCTTTCCTGCGCGGCGCTTGACGGCAAAACAGCATCCTGCCGGATCGAATCCTCTAACGATGTTCCGGCTCGCGATGCGCCAGCGCTCGTTCCGTGACCAGACCCGCCGAGGCGCGTACACTGCACCGGAATCCGCACCGGCGTAGCCTCCGGAAAAAACCGCGCCAACTCTGCCACCTTGCTGGCATGCACCACCCGCGCTGGAGCTGTAGCTATCTGTGCCAATCGCTTCCGTGCCCTTTTCTTGTTAAAAGCGTTGTGATTCCGACATTAAGAGCCTTGTCATTCCGACCAGAGGGAGGAATCTGCTGTTTGCTGTTTCCTCCCCGAACGTGCGGTAAGGCTCCCCCTCTTCCCGGTTAGGAAGAGCTTCAGGGAGCCCCAACTCGCGGTTATGCCATACCAGAAGCACGCCCGAGACCACACCCCCGACCAAAAGGATTAGCACTCAAGCGCAATATTTTTCAGCGATTTAGGAGCATGACGCTTGCGGTGAGCGAAGCACGCCGAGACGACAGTCTCACCCTGAGACAAAATTCTCAAACCGCTGCCGACGTCCGTGGACGGCCGCCTCGGCTGTCCGGTCACCAACACGTGGGCACAGCCGCCTCGGCTGTCCCGCCGAGCGCAGCGAGGCGTCTCGGCGCGGGAGGACAGGACCGCAAACATAATGAAGCGCGGCGCCCACAAACAAACTCTGTCATTCCGACCGGAGTCGGAGCGAATGCGACGGCGGAGCGGAGGAACCTGCTGTTGCGTTTGGTCTTAATTTGTCCTGGGGTTCGGGAAGGGCACGAATTCATTCGTGCCGTTAAGCTGTAGGAAATGGAGCCACGCTTTAGCGCCCGAGGTACGTTTTTCTCTGCGCGGCAGTTTTCCGCAGACTGTTCAGCCGTGCCGCCACGAGATATCCCGGAACTTCCTTTCCATTCTTGCTGCATCTGGATGTCCCGCCCCTCAATGCAAGGCGTGGCTGCCCGCGCCGACGGTCGCGCTGCCTTCCCAAAAGCGGGAAGCGCCGCAAATAACTACCTAAAATAGGTTATCCGTCACCAGCAGACGAGCCTATGCCAGGCTAGTCTGCACGAAGCATGAAACCGAAGCGAATTCCGGCGCTCGATGGACTCCGGGCCGTTTCAATTGCGCTCGTAGTCACAGGCCACTGGCTGGAGCCTCGCCTTGCCGGATGGGAACGCAACTTGGCTGGCGCCTCCGCTAGCTTGGGAGTACGCATCTTCTTCGTCCTTTCCGGTTACCTCATCACCCGGCTTCTGCTGGAGGAGCGCGAAAAAAAGGGAAGCATCAACCTGCCAGCTTTCTACCGCCGCCGCGCCCGCCGCATTCTGCCGGCATCCACTTGCTTCATGCTCACCACCTTTATCCTCTTCCGCCACCAACTTTCATGGGGCCACGCCTTGGCCGCCGCGCTCTACGTCACCAACTTCGATCCCGCCCACCCGTGGTTTCTCGGGCATCTTTGGTCGCTGTCCGTCGAAGAGCAGTTCTATGCGATATGGCCCGCCGCCTTGAAAAAATGGCGCGCGCATCCGATCCCGCTTCTGCTGGCGACTGTGGGCCTCACCCTAACCTTCCGACTCGTTTGCGGCCTGCTCCAAATCAGTCGCGCTCTCACAGCAGGGTCCGGTTCTGAATGCGGGAGGTCTTGTCCGACTTTGACGGGGTCCTGGGAGATCGTTGAGTTGGACCGAAAAGCTAAAATATCCACACCAGCCCTGTGACATCTGACCTTGCCCCACTCGCCACGCCAAGAGAAAATCCCAAGGCACAGGCAATTTAGAAAATCGAAGCCTCCAGCGAGCTAAGTCTTTTAGACGACGTATTTTGCCGCCGACTCCTTTAAGCGATTAGATTTGCGGGGAACTTCCCGTTAAGCTGGTGATTGTTATACGGGCGCTGGGTAGGGGGGTACCCCTCAGCCGCCGAAAAACAGACCGCTAAAACCGAACCAACTCCCTCCTGCAAAATATATTTGCCCTCCCGATATTCACAACCAGAATCAAGCTTCCTCCCCATCTCCCGACCTGTTATCTTTATCTCGCCCAAATAATCCAAGACTGACGTCGTACAGTCGAGCGCTTGCGCCTGTTCGCAGCAACTCTCTGTTGTCAGTCGAAGCATCGAAAGCACGCAACATAACTTCTTGACTCGGGTTTCGGATAACATCTCGCCGATAAAGCTTGGGAGACTTAACGCACCTATGACAATCACCACATCGAAGCAGTCATTCTGGCTGCGCGCGCCTAGACTCGCGCTCGCCGCACTCGTTCTCGCCACAACCATCGCAAGCATTGTTTTCCCCACACGAACCCACGCGCAAGATAACGACGATCCGCCAGGACGGGTCGCGCGCCTCGGCTACATGCAAGGCTCGGTCTCGTTCGCGCCTGCTGGGGAAACCGACTGGGTTGAAGCCGTTCCTAACCGCCCCTTAACCACCGGCGATCAGCTCTGGACCGACGAAGGCTCGCGCGCCGAAGTGCAGTTGGGAATGGCCGTGATTCGCCTCGGCCCCGCTACCAGCTTCACCTTCCTGAACCTCGACGACAGCACAGTGCAGGTGCAGGTAACTTCCGGCACCATCAACGTCACGGTGCGACGCTTGAGCGAAGACGATGACTTCGAGATCGACACACCCAATCAGGCCTTCACCATCACTCAACCCGGCAAGTACCGCATCGAAGTCGGCGAAGACGGAGACTACACAGCCATCAGCGTCCGCGAAGGCGATGGCGTTGCCACCGGCAGCGGCCAGAGCTACGATCTGCGCGGCGGACAACGTGGCACCTTCAGCGGCACCGAGCAGCTTGACGCCGACGTGGAAGACATCTACGAGCCCGATGAGTTCGACACCTGGGCTTACGAGCGCGACCACCGCTACGATTACTCGCCCTCGGCGCGCTACCTCTCGCACGACGTGGTCGGATTCGACGATCTCGACGGCAACGGCGACTGGCGCGACGATCCCGCCTATGGCCATGTCTGGTTCCCCAACCGCGTAGAAGCAGGTTGGGCGCCCTATCACGTGGGCCACTGGGCCTGGATCAATCCCTGGGGATGGACCTGGGTCGACGACAACTCTTGGGGTTACGCTCCCTTCCACTACGGCCGCTGGGTAAGCGTCGGCGGACGCTGGGGCTGGGTCGCCGGCCCGGTCGAGGTGCGCCCGGTCTACGCGCCAGCGCTAGTAGTCTTCATCGGCGGCGGCCCGGGTGGCTTCGGCGGCAACGTAGGCTGGTTCCCGCTCGGTCCGCGGGAAGTTTATGTGCCTTCGTATCACGTGAGCGAAGCTTATGTGACTCGCGTTAACGTCAGCAGTACGACTGTGAATGTCACGCAGGTGACGAACGTTTACCGGACAACGATCGTTAACAACAACACCACGACGATCACAAACATTACCTACGCGAACCGCAACGTGCAGGGCGCGGTGATGGTGGTGCCGCAACATGCATTCGTAAGCGCGCAGCCGGTTGCAAAAGCCCAAGTGCAGGTGAGCGCCCGCGAAATTGCCTCCGCCCCGGTAGCAGCGCGAGTTTCGGTGGCTCCAACCCGTGAAGCCGTGATGGGCGCGCACGCAAGCACCGCCGGACATGTGGCCGCGCCTCCCGCAAAAGTGGTGAGCCGTCAAGTAGTCGCCAAGAAGACGCCGCCCCCGCCGCCCGTGCCGTTTGCTAAACAGCAGCAAGCTCTGGCCGCACATCCCGGACAACCGCTAGCTAAGAACGAAGTGAAGGCGTTGCGTCCAGCCGCATCAGCGGCGGCACGCCCGACGGTGAAAGTAGCTCCTCCAGCAAAACCGGCGACGCCGCATGCAGGCCCGCCGCCTGCTGGGCGACCCGGCGCGAATGCGCCGAAACCCGGTCAACCCGCGGCGAAGCCTGGGCAGCCGGCAGCAAAACCCTCACAGCCAGCGCCAGCGAATCAGCCGACGAATCGTCCGGCCCCACCGCCGCCCGCGAAGCAGCCACCTCCGCCGGCGCAACCTAGTCGCGCTCCCACTCCCGCACCGGCCCGTCCGGAAGCCAACAAGCCCGAACCGGCGAAGCCTGAGGCGAATCGTCCGCCCGCGGCGCAACCTAACAATCGTCCTGAGCCAGCGCGACCTGCACCTGCGCCAGAGCCGAAACCGGCTCCGCGGCCGCAGACGCCTCCGCCGAACGAGCGTCCACAGGAGCGCACACCACCTCCGGCAGCAAAGCCGGCGCCTGCTCCGAAGCCTGCGCCAGAAGCGAAACCCGCCCCTGCGCAGAACCCGGCTCCGCGGCCGCAGACGCCTCCGCCGAACGAGCGACCGCAGGAGCGCACACCGCCTCCGGCAGCAAAGCCGGCACCTGCACCGAAGCCCGCTCCCGCGGAGAGACCTGCTCCTGCGCCCAAGCCGGCTCCAGAAGCGAGACCGGCGCCAGCGCCAAAGCCCGCGCCGCCAGCGGCTAAAGCGGCCCCGCCACCACAGAAACCGGCAGCGAAGCCGATGACGCCAGAGGAGAAAAAGCGCGAAGAGGAACAGAAGAAGAAAGAACAAAAACCGCAAGGCGAGTAAAACAGTGCCCCGTCTTCGTCTGGCATTCTTTGCAGATAACGAAGATGGGGCACGCTCACTTCTGGATAGCTATTGCAGAGTGTGACTAGAGCCTTCACTGCCCGCGCCGCCGCTGATGTTGTAGCGCTTTAGCTTGCGGTAGAGAGTGGCGCGGCTGATGCCGAGCATGCGTCCGGCGAGGGCTTTGTCGCCTTTGACTTGCTCGAAGACGCGCCGGATAGTGGCGCGTTCGATGTCTTCAAGATCGGTAGTCGACAACGGAGGCGCGCTTGCTGCTCCGTCAGCGGAAGGAATGTTCGCTTCAGCGCTGGCCGCTAAGCTGGAAACCATGGCGGGGCCGGCTTCTGGCGCAAGACGTGAACCCGCCACATTCAAGCCCGCGAGCGATGGTGGCAGATCGCTGAGGTCAATAAGATTCCCGTCGCCGAGAGCGACTGCGCGCTCGATGCAGTTTTCCAGTTCGCGCACATTGCCCGGCCAGTCGTAGTTCATCAATGCTTTCATCGCGGCGTTGCTCACTCGCAACTCCGATCCCGGAGCGTAGCGCTCGCAGAACCAGTTCACCAGCATAGGAATATCGCTGCGGCGCTCGCGCAGCGCGGGCACGTGTACGGCGACAACGTTGAGGCGAAAATAAAGGTCTTCGCGGAAAGTTTTATTCTTATATGCGGCCTCGAGATCGCGATTGGTGGCGGCGATCACGCGCACATCGACTTTGACACGTTGATTGCTGCCCACGGGACGCACTTCTTTTTCCTGCAGCACGCGCAGCAGTTTGGCCTGCAGCTCCAGCGGCAGTTCGCCGATTTCATCCAGAAAAACGGTCCCGGTATCAGCCGCTTGAAAAAGACCAGGCTTGGATTTCAGGGCTCCGGTGAAAGCTCCTTTTTCATAGCCGAAAAGTTCGCTCTCTATGAGCGTGGGAACCAGCGAGCCGCAATCGATCGCAACGAACGGACGGTTCGCAAAAGCGCCGCGAAAATGAATGGCGCGAGCAACCAATTCTTTACCGGTGCCGCTCTCGCCATAGATGAGAACGGACGTACGGGAGTCTTTCAGCCGCGAAGCGACCCGCAAGACTTCCTGAATTTTGGGCGACGAGCCGACGATGCCGTGCACCGCCGTTTCAGAATCGATGCGCTGCCGCAGAAATTCGTTTTCCTCGACCAGCCGCACTTTCTCTGCCATGCGCCGCAAAAACGCGCGCAAGTCTTCGAGTGGAAAGAATGGCTTCGTGATGTAATCGTAGGCTCCCAGTTTCATCGACTGCACCGCAGTCTCGATCGAGCCATGGCCGGTCATCAGAGCGACTTCGGTGCGGGGCAGAGACTTCTTTACTTTCTCCAGAAATTTCAGCCCTGACATGTGCGGCATCACCATGTCGCTCAGCACCATGTGCACCGGCTGCTGCTCGAGCAAGGCGAGAGCCGCGTCGCCGCTTGCGGCTTCGAGGCAAACAAAACCCAGGTCTTCGCCGACCGTCATGCAGAGCTTGCGGATACTCTCTTCGTCGTCGACGATCAGCAGACGTATGCGAAGGTCTTCGCTCCTTAAAGCGGTTGTCAGGGCGGGCTTGCTGGGCGCTTGGTTCACCGGGCTTTCCCCATGGTCTTCTCTACGGCCGAGATAAGGTCCTGCACGCGAAAAGGCTTTTCCAGATAAAGCGCGCCGATTTTGCGCAGGGTGGTGACTGTTTCTTCGTTGGCGTAGTCGCCGGTAATAATCACAATTTTGTCCGCGAGGTCAGGACGGTGAGCGGAGATCCAGGCGTGCACCTGCGCGCCGTCGACACCGCCGGGCGTGCGCATGTCGGAGACTACGCCCAGAAACTGGCCGTTCTCCAGCAGGTGCAAGGCTTCGGCGCCGGACTCGATGCACACCACTTCATAGCCGTTGCGCTCGAGCGTGGCGCTGACCAGAGCCATGATGGAAGGCTCGTCTTCGATCAGCAGAACTGGCAAGAGGGCTCGTTGAATGGCTGAGGTTGTCATTTTTGGATTACTCCTGCGGCCACACCCAAAGATGCAGTGTGGGGCGCTGCGGGAAAGCGGACAATGAAGGTAGCTCCCTGCCCGTCGGGATTGTTATGGCAGAGAATCTCGCCTCCGTGCTCCTTCACGATGCCGTAACAGATGCTGAGGCCAAGGCCGGTTCCCTTGCCGACCTCTTTGGTGGTGAAGAAGGGATCGAAGATGCGATCGGGGTGAGAGATGCCGGCGCCGTTGTCGCAGAAGGAAACTTCAACGGCGTTGCCGACCTTCGTAGTCATGATCTCGATGCGTGCTGGGCGGCCGATCTGATGCACCGCATCATAGGCATTGTTGAGGATGTTGAGGAAGACTTGCTGCAACTGATGAGCGTCGCCGATAACATCAGGCAGGCCTTCGTCGAGATGTTCGATGATGTCGATGCCGTGGCTGTTGAAATCGTAAGATCGCAGTTGCACGGTGCGGCGCAGGATTAAATTCAATTGCACGGCGTTGCGCTGTGGCGGCATTTGCCGGGCGAAACTGAGCAGGTTCTGCACGATCTGCTTGGTGCGCTGCGCTTCCTGCAGAATCACGCGCAAATCTTTTCGCGCATTGTCGGGAAGGTCCGGATTTTCGAGAAGCAGGTCGGCGAAACCGAGAATTGCGGTTAAGGGATTATTTACTTCGTGAGCCACGCCCGAGACCAACTGTCCCACCGCGGCCAACTTTTCAGCGTGCACGAGTTTGTCGCGCAGATCGGAAGAATCGGTAATGTCGGTCATCACCACGACGATGCTGGTGACGTTTTCGCGCTCGTCTCGCATCGGGCTGAGATTTACCGAGAAGTGGCCAACGTTGCCGTTGCCGCGCATGATCTGCAGTTCGAGATTGTCGACTTGCCCACCGCGCAGAACCGTCTGCAGTGAATCTGCCAGCGGACGAACATAGCCGGGAGCGGCCAACTCCAGCAGCGGACGTCCCAGCAATTCGCGCTGCTCGAAGCCGGCCTCGCGCCAGCGGCGGTTGGCGTAGCTGATCAGACCCGCAGTATCGGCGACTAAAATAAAACTCTGCGTATTGCTGAGAATCTTGCCGGAGAAGTCGCGCTCCCGCTGCAACTCGGTCTGAAAAGTGTGCAGGCCGGTGACATCGAGCATCAAGCCGCGGATTTGCATTAATCGCCCGATATGGTCGTACATGCCGAAGGCGTTGATGAGAACGTAGATCGCGGAGCCGTCCTTGCGGCGAAGCGTAGCCTCGAAGTTGCGCATGTGGCCGTCTTTTTCCATTGCCGCTGCATGCGCCAGGCGCTGCTCGGGAGAAAAATAAACCTGGGTCGGAATGTCGACTTGCAGCAACTCTTCGCGGCTGGAATATCCCAGCATCGCTACCAGAGCATCATTTACTTCGATAAAACGGCCCTCTGGCGTGCTGAAGAATAATCCCTCTTGAATGTTGTCGAAGAGCTCGCGGTAACGGCGCTCGGCCTCGCGACGGTCGGTGATGTCTTTAAGCACGTGAATGGTTTGTTGGCCGTCGCCAGTCGGGCCCTGCGCGCGCGAGGTCGAAACGAGGTAAGTGCGATCGAGGGCGGGATGAACAAACTCGTCGCTGTCGGGGCCCATGGAGCGGCAGAAAGGACAGGAGTAAAGCGTGGTTTCGCTGGTGAGGGCCAGCAGCGCTCGCATGTTCACGCCGATCAGCGCGCTGGGCGCAACTCCGATCATGGTGGCAAGCGAGCGGTTCACGCGCAAAACCTTATCGTTCTCGTCGTGCACGACGATGAGGTCGGTGATGGCGTCGAAAATTTCCAGCCAGTGGCGGTTAGCTTGATCGACACGGCTGAAGAGGCACGCATTTTCGAGTGCCGAGGCGGCATGGCCGGCAATGGCTTCCAGCAAATCGCGGTCTTCAGCGGTTAAGGAGTGAGCGCGTCCAGAAAGAAAAAGCAGGCCTGAAACTTCTTGTTTGCCGCCGGAAAGGCGCGCCACGATGCAGTCGTTCCAGCCCAGAATCGAAGCCAGTTCCGCGCCAAGCAACTCAGCGGCGGAGCCGGACACAACTGCCTCGCTTTCCCGCATGGCTATTTCCGAAGCGGCTCGAGCGAAATGCCGCTGCAGCAGCGGATCGTCGCCGCCGTCAAAAGTTTGAACGACCGAGCCGGCAACCACAATCTCGCGGCTCAGATGAGCCGGACCGGGATGGTCGTGGCTAGATTCTTCTTGACCAGAGGTTTCGTGCTGAGTTTCCTCGCCGGGTTGCGCTTCGCTTCGCTGGTGGGGCGGCGTCTGCGGGTAAAGAGAAACCGATTGAAGACGTCCCCCGATAAAGAGGGCAAAGGCGCCCCTTTGGGCCGCCATCAACTGGGCCGCGCGGGCGACAAACTTGCGAGCAAAATCCGGCAGGTGCAGCAGGCCATCGATCTCGCGCGCCAATTGCACCAGCATGTCCGAGCGCCGGCGGTTCAGCTCCGATTGATGCAGATTATGCGCGACTTCAAGCGCCACCGAAACCTGGGCGGCCAAAGCCTGTGCGCGGCGAATATCTTCACGCGAGATGCCGGTTTTATCGAGGCGATCGAGCACGCCGAACATGCCAAGAATCCGGCCATTGGCCGCCAATAGAGGGACCGTAAGCAACTGCTTGGCCTGGCACTGGGCGATGACTTCTTGATTGACTCCCTCCAGTTGGTTGAGGTCGTCGGACCAGAAGACTTCTTTTGCGCGCAGAGAGCGCGTGGCGATTCCTTCTGGAAATAGCGTATCCGCGCGCTCCGATACACCGCGCGTGACCTTGTAGCGAACGCGGAACTGTCCATCCTCGAGCAAAGCGATGAATGAGCGCCCAAAGCCTAGAAAGTCTGCGGCCCGGGCCACAAAAGCCTGCAGAAAATGTTCCAGATCGCCGCTGGAACTGAGTTCGGCGGAGATGTCCAGCAATTGGTGGAGTTCGCGGGCCTGTTCCTGCGCAACGGCGCAGAGTTCGGCGTGGGCCACCGCGACTGCGCCAAAACCGGCGATAGCCGATACCAGGGATTTTTCTTCGGATGTAAATCCGGAATCGGTTCGCGGATAAACCAGAATTGCCCCCTGCGTGCGCGAGGTGCGGAATGGCGCCGCAATCAATACTCCGGAAGAAACCAGCGTTCCGAGAGAGTGCAGATCACTGCTGATGGAGATCGTGATCGCTTCTCCCGCGGAGACCGCGCGCTGCGCCATGTCAGCCGCGAAGCGAATAGTCTGGCGATCATGCCCGGCGCGCACCAGGTTGGCCAACTGCGGAGTCTCCGCCGAGATTGCGCGCAGTTCGAAGGGACCTTCGCGGCGCAGAAGAATCGACACCAGCCGGGTTCGTAACAGCATCCGCAGACGATCCGCCAGAGCTTCGAGCACTGAGGCGACGTCGGCATTTCCGTGCAGATCAGTTGCGACCTTGGCCAGGATTTCGGCGCGGCGATGCTCTTCGCGCGAGGCCTCGCCCAGCCGCGTTGCCTCCAGCAGACTGCCTAATTGTCCCGCGAGGATCGTGGCCTTGGCGGCCATGTCGTCGTCGAAAAACTCTTCTTTGGAATCATGCAGAAACGTTACCGCCCCAACGACTTCGTCAAATACCACGAGGGGCGCGGCCATCATGGAGCGCGCTTCGAACTGTTGCGCCAGGGGAAAGCTGCCAGGCTGGAGATGATTGACGAACAGAGTGCGGCGGCTGCGCACGGCGTCGGCAGTAACGGCGCTCTGATGAGGCAGCAGGCGAAGGCCGATAAAACGCTCGGCGAGTTTACCGTCGGCCTGCTCGCCCAGCAGTTCTTCGCCGGCCTGGCGCCTCCAGAAATACACTCCGCTGACCTCGAAAAACTCACGCGTCGCACGGCAAAAAAATTGAATCAATGAAATGCTATCGGCGCGCTGCGCCGACTTGGCCGCGATGCGCAGCAGCAGTTTCTGAAAGCCTTCATCCCAGCTCGGCAGTGCGCGGCCCGGGGCACGGGGGGGCGAATTACCTCCAGCAATATTCAGGGCTGCACCGCCCGAAGGCATGAAATTCCTAGGGTTCTCACAAGTGATTGAATCTAATGGAAAACTATTCCATTATCTCAATTTGAGTCAAGAGAAATGGCAGCAGGGTGCCCAAGTGTGAAACGACGCCCGAAAATAGGGTGAACTGCATCGCTGGCAATCTCAGTATGAGAAAAGATGGCTCCGGTCTTCGATAATGAGACGGCACTAATACCACGGCTCGGCTCTCCACTTCACGCCGCTTTCAAGCTAAGCCGTTCCCCTGCCGATATATGCCCCAGGTTACTTCGGTTTCCTCGAAAGTGCGGGCATGGCCTCGGTGTTGCTTCTTCGGCATTACCAGGTGAGGACGAGGGAGGAACTGTGTCTTTACGGTGGTTGGGAGCGGGACTAGGGGTGCTAGCGGTTGCAGCGGCCATTGGCGTGAGGACCCTCAATGCCCAGGCAGCTAAGAATGAAGCTTCTATCGAGAATGCGCGCCACACTAAGAGCAAGGTGCAGCCGGTCTACCCGGAACTAGCGCGGAAGATGAACATTACCGGCACGGTAAAGGTGGAGGTCGTGGTCTCGCCGAATGGCACGGTAAAAGAGGCGAAGGCGCTGGGAGGACATCCGGTGCTGGTCAGTGCCGCGCTGGATGCGGTAAGAAAGTGGCGCTTTGAACCGGCGGCTGTAGAAAGTTCGGGCCAGGTGGATATCAAATTTGAAGGGCATCAATGAGCGGAAGAGGCGCAGCACCCGGCGGCCGGGAGGACATGGCATGACAATTGGCAAGAAGCTGTATGTGAACTTCGGAATCATGCTCAGCATGGTTGTGGTGCTGTTCCTGGTCAACCTTCTGGCGGTGCAGCGTGAACACGCGGCGAAAGCCGCGGCTAAGGCCGCAATCGACCTGGCCGATACGACCAACGAAGTCCGCTTCCAGATGATGCAGAACCGCCTTTACCTGAGCAACTACCTGCTTAGCGGCGACACCCGGGAAGTGGACCGCATGAATGAAGGCCTGCGCACTTTGAACGACAGGCTACAGACCGGAAGTACGCTGGCCAACTCCGAACAGGAGCGCGCGGCGCTCTCCAAAGTAGAGCAACTGGAACACGCCTGGAGCAAAGAGTTTGCCCAGCCTCTCATCGACAAACGAAAAGATGTGGACTCAGGCAACGCCACCGTCGCCGAACTACAGATCTACTATCTTCAGAAGGACGCTTCTTCCTGGGTGAAGAACTCCACCGATGCCCTTGACGTAGCCGATGGCGAAAATCGCAAGCTACTCGAAGCCCGCCGCAAATCGGATGAGACGGCAGGTACTTGGACAATCCTCGCCGCTGTAGTCAGCACACTCTTCGCCTTAGGCCTCGGGGTCTTGGTGGCTCTGAGCACGGCCAAGGGCATCACCGGTCCCCTGACTGACCTGATGCACGTTTCGAAGCAGATCGGCGAAACCGGCGACCTGGAACACAGCATCGACGTCAATCGCTCCGATGAAATTGGAGAGTTAGCCCGCACTTTTGCCAAGATGGTTGCCTATCTCAAGGAAATGGCGAGCGTCTCCGAATCGATCGCCGGAGGCGATCTTACTGTAGAAGTAAAACCGCGCTCTCCGCACGACACTCTGGGAAATGCTTTCGCGCGCATGGTCGACGGCCTGGGACGCCTGGTTCGCAGCGTGCGCGATGCGTCGGCACAGGTCGCCAGCGCCAGCGGTCAGGTGGCAAATGCCTCCGACGATTCTGCCAAGGTCGGCCTGCAGTCTTCCTCGGCCATCGATGAAGTTACCAGCACCATGCATGAGATGAGCGTGAATGTGCAGAACATGGTAAAGAGCACGCAGGTGCAGGCCTCCAGCGTGAGCGAAACCTCCGCTTCCATCGATCAGATGGTGGCTTCCATCCAGCGTGTTGCCGACACCGCGAAGGTTCTGCTCGATATCTCGAATCGCTCGCGGGAAGAAGTGCACAGCGGCATCGCTACCATGGAAAAAGCCACCGACGGCCTCAACCGCATCAACGTTACCATCACCAGCTCCGGAGAAATTATCGGCGCGCTCGGACAGCGCGCTGACGATATTGGAAAGATTATCGAAGTTATCGACGATCTGGCCGAGCAAACGAATCTACTGGCGCTGAATGCGGCCATCGAAGCCGCCCGCGCCGGCGAGCACGGGCTGGGTTTCGCGGTCGTGGCCGACGAAGTGCGCAAGCTGGCCGAAAAATCGGCGCAATCCACCAAAGAAATTTCCGAGCTCATCCAGAGCATTCAGAAAGAAGCGCGTAAGGCGGTGGAAAACATGACCCGCTCGACTGGGATCGTGAATGAGGGTCTGGACCTGGGTGGGGAGTTGAACGCGGCGTTACGTAAAATCTCCAACGTAGTCACCGAAGTCTACAAGTTCGCGCAGGAGATCGGCGCGGCCACCAACGAACAATCGCATGGCTCGGCGCAGATCGCGCGCGCCACCACCCGGCTGAATGAAATCACTCACGAAATCAACTCCGCGGTGGAAGAGCAAGCCTCGGGAGCGCAGGCCGTGGTCAAGGCGATGGAGCGTATGCGCGAACTGGTACAGCAGTCCACTTCCGGGTCCACCGAACTGGCGGCTTCGGCCGAGCAGATGTCGAAGATGTCCCGCGGCCTGCTCGACTTTATGGATCGCTTCACGCTCGATGAAACCACGAGCGCACTCTTATCCACACCCGAAGAAAAACACGTGCGGCGGGCAGCGGCCGGTAACCGTTACTAGCACCTTCAACAGCCATAGAAATGAGCAGCGAACTGCATATCGTGGGCTTCAAGATCGGTCGCGAAACTTATGGCGTCCCGATCACTTCACTGCATGAAATTGTTCGCGTGCCTGAGATCACCGCCGTACCTGACGCGCCTGACTACCTGGAGGGCGTGATCAATCTTCGCGGCAAAATCGTTTCAGTCATGGATTTACGCAAGCGCTTCGGAGAGAAACAGAGCGCGCTGAAAAGGCAGAACCGGATTTTGGTCGTCGAGCACTCCGGCAAGCTGGCGGGACTAATTGTCGATTCGGCGACCGAGGTATTGAAGATTCCCACCGCCGACGTCGAACCACCGCCAGCCGCTTTTCAGGAAGGCGGGTTGAACTGCGTCACCGGGCTGGGCAAGGTCGGAGGACGCTTAGTTGTTTTACTCGATATGAACAAGCTGCTCGCCCCGGCCAGCCTGCTGCAGGAGAAGGCAACCGGCAAATCCATCAAAACCAAGGCACAGGGAGCCGCAGCTTGCTGACCACGACAGACCGACAGAAAGCAGAGCGAGAGAGAGCATGAGCACACTCGGAGCGGCGACCGCTCCTATCCTGACCGACGCGGAACTTCGACTCTTGCAGGCCCTGGTGTATCAGGAGTGCGGCATGCACTTCGATGAGCGCCGCGTGTCGTTCCTGCGCGACCGCCTGCTGCGGCGACTGCGCGAGTGCCAGGTCGATTCCTTCTACAGCTACTACCGCTTGCTGATCAGCCAGGAAGGCAAAGCGGAACTAACCAAGCTGGTTGAGAATCTGACCGTAAACGAAACCAGTTTCTTCCGCCACAAAGCGCAGCTTGACCTGTTTCAGAAATATGTATTGGAAGAATTGCTGAAACATAAACAGGCGCATCGGGAATATTCAGTGCGGGTATGGAGCGCCGGCTGCTCCACGGGGCAGGAGGCTTACACCCTGGGCATGATGGCGGCCGACACGCTGGCTTATTACTACATGCGCAATCCGCTGCCGGTGGAAATCGCACTGCCCAAGCCTTTGATTCCGCCACCCTGGCGGGTGGAGATACTGGCCAGCGACATCAGTTACGCCGTGCTGCGCACCGGGCAGGAGGGCGCCTACAACGAACATCAGATGGCGACGGTGGATTACACCTTTCGTCTGCGCTACTTCGACAAGGTCGGCGACCGCTATGCGGTAAAGAAAGCGCTGAAAGAAATGGTGCACTTCGACTTTCATAATTTGAAGACGGAATATCTTCCGCAGCGCAATGACGTGATCTTCTGCCGCAACGTGATGATGTACTTCGACGAAGCTGAGCAAAAAAGGCTGATCGATAAGTTTTATCGCTGTCTGAACCCAGGCGGCTATCTCTTCGTGGGCCACGCCGAAAGTTTGCTGGGCCTGACCGATAAATTCCAGATGGTGCATCGCGACAGCGGCACGGCCTACCAGCGAATCGAGGTGCGTGAATGACCCTTCCTCCCGATGAGCGCAACTCGGAGTTGATGGATCTCTTCTTTGAGACCTCGCAGGAACTGCTGCAGGCGCTGAATGAAGAAACTCTGAAACTCGAGAAGAATCCTGGCAACGAGGAGATCGTACGTTCCATCCGCCGGACAGTGCACACCCTGAAAGGCGACTCCGCGGCCTGCGGTCTGCGCGAACTCAGCGAACTGGCCCATCACTTCGAAAATGCGCTGAATCTGGAGGGCCTGGCGGGACACACAGCCTTGGCCGAAATCGCTTTCGCGGTCGCCGACGTTTTCACCGCAATGCTGGCCTCTTATCACGAC
This sequence comes from uncultured Acidobacteriaceae bacterium, assembly GCA_963781635.1. GTDB lineage: Bacteria > Acidobacteriota > Terriglobia > Terriglobales > Acidobacteriaceae > Sulfotelmatobacter. The sequence goes on along the minus strand of CAWAFZ010000013.1, from coordinate 23,850 downwards.
GGAGGCCCGATGCCAGCGACGGGGACCCTGCGCCGTAAAATCGACGAACTGACGGCAGTCCCGGCTGCCAAGAAATCGCGCAAGAGAAAACCCGCTGCACCTGAGCGCATCGTCAAGGAGAAAGGCTGGACTGCAGCCGAAAAACTTCTTCTGGCCCAGGCGCATACCTCCGGCCTCGCGATCTACGAGATCGTGGTTAAGATCGACCCTCACTGCAGCATGCCCATCGCGGCGCGGCAGTTGGTTCAGAACGCCATAAGCGGGCTCGGACAGGTAATTGCGGTCCGCCCCGACCTGAAGTCTCCCACCGCTTCCCGGTTGCTTGAGATTACGTTCGGCAGCACGCAATCGAAGGAAGAGATTGCCGCCAAATGCCAGATTCCCACTATCGTCGACGAAGTCAGCGTGTCTTTGGTGGAGGCCGCTGCCGCGTCCAAGCTTCCAGCAAAGATTCCCGACGAGACGAACGCGCCTGCAACACCGCTTATCAGTTCGGCACCGCCCGAAGCCTCCATTCCGGCTGAACGACCCGCTACACCGCCGGAAACCGCTCCCCAGGCCCTAATGGAGAACATACTGCGGGTCGACGCGGGACGCATCGACAATGTTTTGAACCTCGTGGGAGAACTCATTATCGGCAAGTCGATGTTGCAGCAAGCGCTTGGCGAATTTAACAAGCGTTATCCGAAGGAAATGCTGCGCGGCAAGTTCACCGATGCCATGGCCTTCCAGTCGCGAGTATTGAATGATCTGCAGCGCGCGGTGATGAAAATCCGCATGGTGCCGGTAGAACAATTATTCCGCAGGTTCCCGCGCATTGCGCGCGACGTCGCGCGGCAGTGCGGGCGCGAAGTCGATCTCGAACTGTCCGGACAAGAAACCGATTTGGACAAGGGAATTCTTGACGCCATCGCCGAGCCTCTCACCCATCTCATGCGCAACGCCATCAGTCACGGCATTGAAGCGGCCGACGAACGCCAGAAGCTGGGTAAGCCGCCGCGAGGTACTATCCGCCTGCATGCTTTTCATCAGGGTAATCAGGTCGTCGTCGAGATCAGCGATGACGGCCGCGGCATCGACGCATCCAAGATTCTCGCCAAGGCTATTGCCTTAGGCATGGTTACGGCCGAAGAAGCCGCGCGCCTGACCGAAGCTCAGGCGCTCGAATTCATCTTCAGGCCGGGCTTCAGCACCGCCGACGTAGTCACCGAAGTTTCGGGGCGCGGAGTGGGCATGGACGTGGTGCACACCGTCCTCCACCGCCTAAAAGCCACCATTCAAATCGAAACTCGCCTCGGCCAGGGCACAACCTTCCGGCTGAAGCTGCCGTTGACCCTCGCCATTATCAAGGCCCTGATGTTTTGGGTGGAGGGCCGCCTGTATGCCATCCCGCTGAACGCTGTGAGTCAAATCGCTCGCACGACGGAAGCCGAAGTACACCAGGTCGACAACTACGAAGTTCTTCAACTGCGCAACCAGGTGCTGCCACTGTTGCGCCTCGGACGCCCCGCCGCAGCGGATGAACGGCCGACGGACAAACTGTTTGTGCTGGTCATCACGGTCAGAGAAAAAAAATACGGCCTGATCGTCGACGCTTTGGAAAGCGAAGAAGAGTTGGTGATCAAAGCTCTGGACAGCCAGACCTTCTCCACCGATCTGGTGAATGGCGCTTCGATCCTGGGCGATGGGAAGGTTGTCCTGATCCTCAATCTGCCCGCCGTGGTAGAGCATCACGCGCGGTCCCGCCCACAAGAACCGGGCTTAGCCAGTTTCGGAGTTTTGCTGAACCAGGCCGATCGCGCGCGTTTCGCCCTGAGCGCCACGGGAGGCAAGGCGTGAGCCTGAACACAGAGATGAGTACGAGCTTGAATAAGATACGCGTGCTGGTGGTCGACGACTCCGCCCTGATGCGCAAGCTGATCCCGCAGATGCTCGATGCTGACCCCTCCATCGAAGTCGTGGGCACTGCGATGGATGGGAATTTCTGCCTCAAGAAAATCGAAGAGCTGCACCCCAATGTAGTTACGCTCGACCTACAAATGCCGGCCATGAACGGCATCGATACTTTGAAAGAAATCATGCGCCGCCATCCCGTGCCGGTGATCGTGGTCAGCGCGCACAGTACCGAGGGCGCTTCGATTACTTTACGCGCGCTCGGCCTGGGCGCCTTTGACTTCGTCGCCAAACCCCAGGACGCAGCGCAAATGGCGGACACCGCCCGGGAGTTGATCGCCAAGATCAAGGCCGCGGCCAGCGGCAAGATCGTTCGCCCCGGAGGCTTGTCAGTTGCTGCGAGCCAACAGAAAACTTCACGTCCGAAATCCTCACCTGCCCCCACCCGAACTGTAGCCATCGGAATCTCCACTGGGGGCCCGCAGGCGCTCGAGTTCCTGCTTCCCCAACTGCCGCCGGACTTTCCCGGATCCATTGTGATCGTGCAACATATGCCCGAGAACTTCACCGACATGTTTGCGCGACGCCTGGATGAATTGTGTTCCCTGCAAGTGAAGCTCGCCCACTCCGGAGACAGCCTGCAGAGCGGCCGGGTGTTGATCTGCCCAGGAAATCGGCACATGAAGGTAAAGCGGCTGCCCATCGGCGACGTCGTCGTACTCAACGACGAGGAGCGAGTCAACGGCCACCGCCCCAGCGTCGACGTTCTGTTCCACAGCGTGGCCGAGCAGTTTGGCCCGCTCGGCGTAGGCGTCATCATGACTGGTATGGGCGACGATGGAGCTCAGGGCCTGGGCGCAATCAAGAAAGCCGGGGGAATGACGATTGCACAGAGCGAAGAATCCTGCGTGGTTTACGGTATGCCCAAAGTCGCGGTCGAGCGGGGTTTTGCCAAGCGGGTAGTTGCTCTGGACGTGCTTCCTTCCACGTTGCAGGTACTTTGTAGCCGCAATCAAAACCACGCGGAGGGCGATGGAACCGGTAAAGCAGTCCACGCCGGACATTAGGCAGAGCTGTGTAGGACCGGTGACCTGAGTCATCTAGTCGGCGGCGTAAAGCCGTGATGAAATCTAGACGGAGGTTGTTATGGAGCAGTTTGCATCGGTGAAACGAAGTAAGGACGGCCAGCCGGTCCGCTATTTGATCGTGGACGATTCCGTGTTCGCGCGCAAGAACCTGGCCCGCATGATCGAAAGCTTCGGCGGACAGGTGGCGGGCGAGGCAGGCGACGGCCTAACCGCGATCAGCGAATACGATCGCACCCACCCCGACATAGTCTTGATGGATATCACGATGCCGCAAATGGAGGGCATCGAAGCTGCGGAAAAAATCGTGCAGGCGCACCCCGAAGCCCGCGTCGTCATGGTCTCCTCCGTGGGCTATCAGGAAAATATTGTGGCCGCATTGCAGCGCGGGGCGCGCCATTTCGTGCAGAAACCGGTCAAGCCGGAAGTCCTGTACGAGGTCATCAAGTACGTGCTGGGGGAAGATGGCGCGGTAGCCAGCGCAGCCGCCGCGGGGGTCTAAAGCATGAGGATGGAGCTGATTCAGCCTTTCATCAATTCGGCCGACGCGGTTTTATCGCAAGGTTTACATTGCGCCACGAAGATCGGCAACCTCTCCATGGAGGAAGAAGGCTATCGTCGCAAGGGGCTTGCGGGAATGGTCGCGCTCTCCGGTGACATCGAAGGCCGCATTATCGTGGACCTCGAGCCCCAGACCGCCGTCCGCGTAGCCAGCCACTACGCCGGTGCGGAGTTGCCCGAGTCCGATGAATTGATCAAAGAAACCATCTTCGAACTCGCCAACCAGGTTGTCGGAAACGCCGTGTGCGCCTTGAATGACCAGGGCTTTCACTTCCGCGTGCATCCTCCGCTGCTGCTCACTTCCGAAGAGGGCGACAAAAGCAGCGAAGATGTAGAAGCGCTGATGATCTGCTTTGAAACCTCTCTCGGCAATGTCTTCATGAACGTCGCGCTGCGCTATAACAAGCGGCGCATGACCGACCACGCCGCCGCAGCAAGATAGATCGCCATCCGCGCGTGTTGCATTTGCATCCGGTGTGTTCGTCCCGGCGGTCTCGAAGCTAAAATCACTTCGACGTTCATCAGGACGGCTCGATGTCAATCGAACCGTCCTGAGCCTCCATTCACCGGTTTAAATCCACTGCAGCCTAAGCCTGCTTTTTCTGCGGTTGGTCGTGCGTCTCTGGCTCCGACTGTGGACTCTTGGGCTGTGCGATCGGGACCGCCGGCTTCTGTTGCACCGGCTGATTCGGTTGGATTATGGGTTTCTGCTCCGGAGGAGCTGGCTTCTGCGGATCGCTAGCCTGCGGGGTGCGATTTTCTTGATCTGACATTTTATTTCTCCTCTGCTAGTCTTTCCGTTGTTGGTAATTGGTGAATTGTTGCCATGGTGTTGACGCTCATTCAAGCGTTGAAGGGAGACTCCGCCCGGGCCCGTGGCGTCGAAGTGGTTGGTTCTGGGGCTGATATGTGTGGCCCGATCCAATACAGAACTCCGAGCACCAAGCTGACGTCCGCGGGGTCTCTGCAGTACTGAGCGCGGTGCATCAGTTGTCCCGAACGCGGCATGCTCCGACGGAGGCCGCCTAATTTTACTTCTCGAGCACTTTTTCGATCTGCCCGACCTTTTTTTCCACTTTGCCGGCGGTGTGTTCGGCTTTGCCTTCAGCCCTTAAGTCAGTGTTGTTCGTGACTTGGCCTGCCTTCTCTTTGACTTTGCCCTTCACTTCATGAAAAGTGCCTTTAATTTCATCCTTCGTACTCGGTTTCATCTGCTTTCTCCTTGTCATTGAATCTTGCCCTGATTGAAGGAGCGGGACTTCCGCTACCCGCCCCGACAGAATTGCCATCCTACGAACAAGAGTATGTTGCTGACGGAGTCGCGGAGTTGTTACTCATGCCAGGTCCCGCTTCAGAGCGGCTATTTCCGTTGCATGACAGGCGGCGTTAACCGCGCCCCCGCCCCCAGTACCAACCGCCTCCACCAAGCAAGAACACAACCAACACGATAACCAAAATCGTTTCTAGAGACATTTTGCCCTCCAAGGCTGACTTATGAAGTTAGCGGCAGCTTGGACGAAACGCTTCACAAGCCGCCGAGATGTAGGCCACTTCTTAGCGTGGCTACCGGACCTAAGTGAATTCTAAGTCTCTGAGAATCATGCCGCGTCTAGGCTTGGCAGTCTGTTCAAAAGGGAACACTCATAAACTTAAAGGTTGCATCGAGCAGGTTGAATTGAAATGAAGATAGTTGCCGCGGGTGAGGGGGCTGGCCCAGCTTTGATTTTCCAGGGCCAACATCTTACAGCTGAGGATGCCCCAGCTTTCGCGCTTTTCGAAAGCTGGGCGCCACCGGCCTCGACGCTGGCAGTTTTCGTATCAGGCATTCGTTCGAAGCTTCATCTCCGCCTCGTGGCGATAAAGGGTAGATATCCGGCCGCCTGGATAAACTTCCGAAAGACCGGCCAAGAGAATTTCCACGCTGCCCGGTGACATCTGACCTTGCGCACAGCGCCCACTCCGCCTCATCATTGTCCCAGCAAAGGCAGTACATGCAGGAATAGCGACGAGGGCGCTTCCGGTCGAAAATCGGTCGATAAGTCTCCTGCTGCCTATATTTTGACCTCTACGTCCTTTAAGGGACGTATTTTGCGGGCCAAAACATGCTTAACTCGATGAATTCGTAACGGGCAAGGGGGGGTGGGGTAGGATAACTAAAAGATAACCCCACAGCGTGGAGCGGGGTGGCTAGTCCCAAATGTAGTTGAGAATAATTCCCGAAGATTTCGAACCGGGAACTGACAGCTTAGGGGAACAACGGCATGGGATTCGTTATCGCGGAATCTTCGGCAGCATCGGCGATGTTTCTCAGTCCGGGGTACTTCGCGATCAGCGTCGGCGGAGCCTGCACTCGCCTGCCGCTGATCATCGCTTTCAACTCCAGCGCATTCACGCCCGCCTTGCTCTCGAAATGATTGTTGGTGATCACATAGGTCGCCTGCGCGCGCTCGGCAACATTTTCGATTCTCTCTTTCCAGCGCGTAAGCTCGCGCTCGTTGTAGAGATAGTTGTAGCGGTCGTTGCGATTGTCGGGGTCAGAACCCTGATCGGCGGGAGCATGATCGGCAAACCAGTGCTCGTAGTTGCGTCCATGCAGCCGCACATAGCCGATGGTTGAGGTCACGTGTTGGGTGGGAGCGAGCGATCTGCCAAGCAGCGGCTGGTCGATATTGCAGAAGCCGACATTCTGTTGCGCGAATGCCGCGAGAGTCGCGGCATCGTTCCAACTGGAGTGGCGCACTTCGACCACGCGCGGATACTCGATGAACTGACGCAGCAACCGCTCCAGATATTCGCGGTTGAGCGAAGTATTTTTGAACGAGACTGGAAACTGAATGAGCAGCGCGCCCAGCAATCCTTGGTTAGCGATAGCGTCCAGGCCTTCGCGAGTGCGCGCTTCATCTTCGTCCGTGGGACGGATGGTCGCCGCCGAAGTGGGTTCCATCACCGCAATTGGAGAATGTGTGAAGGCGCGATAGAGCTTCGCGGTGAAGAGAAAATCCTTGTTCACGCTCGCGACCTTCTTGCACCAGAGCTTGGCCAACTCCGGCTTCAGCGGCCCGTAGAAAGATGTGTTGATCTCGGTGGTATCGAAGAAGCGCGCCAGATATTCCAACGGATGCTGCTTGCGGCGGGACATGCCGGGAGGATAAAAGATGCCCTCCCAATCTTTGTAAGACCAACCCGCCGTGCCGACGCGTACGTTGGGGCGATTCCATCGTGAACGATCTGGAGCCGAGGATTCCATGACAGGAACCGCAGACGGAGGGCAAAGCCAAGGTTAGCACATGAACTAAGACCACAGCCGTTCGCTCAGTCGAGCGACAGCACCACCCAGTACACGCCAGTAGGATAGGTCGCGGTACGCGCGTAGCACGCGCCTACGGAGAAGCTGCGAAGGTTGCGGCTCGAGACTGCCTGCATGCCATTCTCGGGCACTGCTTCTGGATGCAGGCTGGTGTAGGTGAGAACGGTGTAACGTTGCGCGAGCTGTTGGACCGGCGAGGTACCGAGCTTGTCGGCTTGCGCCATGGAGCAGGCCGCGTCATCGGAATTCGGCAGATCGCGGCGCGCCAGCGCGGGCTGGCGGGCTTGCGCCCGCGCCTGTGCCAGCGCCGCCGCGATCTGCTCCTTCACTTCGGCCGTGGAATAGTTGGGGAGGGCGTGGCCGAAATCCTGCACGATGTAAAGCCGGTCTCCGCTGCGAATCACGCCTACTCCCACCACGTTGTAGGCGGCGTTGAGCAGGTTGGCGCGGTGGGGAGGCGATTGCATGAGATGCTGATGTCCGTGTTCGGCGTCGAAATCGAGAGCGACATTTTCGCCTTCCTGATCCAGTTGGGTGCGGGTCGCGCTTGCCAGTCGTGTTGGTAGGGAGGGCTCGCCGGCAAACTGATGCGAAAGCTGCCTCGCGGCGAACATCGCCTCGGCGTGCGCACGCGCTGCCTGAGTGAGGCCGGCATCAAGCGTAAGCTGCTGTGCTCCGGCTTGCCGGCGCGCCTGATTCGCCAACTGCAGCAATACTTGCTCAGCCTCGGAATCGTAATCGCTGAACGGGATATCGGCCGCGGTTGCGGCGACTGGCTTCAAAGTGGCCGGCGCAGCGGCGGAGCGGGTTGTGCCCTGCGAAGACTGTCCTTCAGCCGCTGGAGTCTCTTCCGACGATGCGAGCGCCCCGGATGGCCGCGGAGTCGAAGCCGCGCCTACGACCAGAAGAAGAGTCATCATGACTCTTCTTGCCACTCCGTTGTCGACCGCTTTGACGACGCCTGGCATTGCTTGTGCCTACGCGACTCGACCCTGGGAGAGGTTCAACTGGGGTTCAAACTTGCCGCTGGTGCTACGCTAGAAGCTGAAATCCAGCCGGAGAAGTTACCTTCGCTATGGGACCAGGTGTCATAGGGTTCATCGGCCTGTTGTTTGGAAGCTTGATTGCTTGGCTTGCGCTGCGCTCGCGCACGGCCGGTCTTAGCGCCCGCTTATCATTGATGGAAAAGCAATTAGCCGCCCAAAACGCCGATCTGGCGCGGCTTCAGCAGGCCCATACGGACGTAGTAGCAGCGAAAGCCAGATTAGAATCGGCGCTCGAATCGGAACGGAAGACCAGCAACGAAAAGCTTGAACTCGTCACTCGCGCCAGCGAGGAACTGCGCAACGCCTTCAAGGCGATGGCTTCCGATGCATTAAAAAGCAATAACCTGTCATTTCTGGTGCTGGCCAAAGAAAGCCTGGAGCGCTTTCAGAGCGAGGCTCGCGGCGATCTGGAGAGCCGGCAGAAAGCCGTCGCCGAGATGGTTGCGCCGGTGCGCGATTCGCTGAATAAAGTGGATGCGCAGATTCAGCAGATCGAAGTGGAGCGGGGCAAAGCTTACTCCGCTCTGCATACGCAAGTGCAATCGTTGATCACGACGCAGAAAGAGCTGCAGTCGGAGACTGGCAATCTGGTGCGGGCGTTGCGCACTCCGAACGTACGCGGGCGGTGGGGCGAGATCCAGTTGCGGCGTGTGGTCGAGATCGCGGGCATGCTCTCCTACTGCGACTTCGCCGAGCAGGAGACTGTGAACACCGAGACGGGCCGGCTGCGACCTGATCTCGTTGTCAAGCTGCCCGGCGGCAAGCACGTCGTGGTTGACGCGAAAACCCCGCTGCAGGCCTTTCTTGATGCCTTTGAGACTACCGACGAAGAAGCCCGGCGAGCGTGCCTGGCCAGCCATGCGCGGCAGGTGCGCGATCACATGAACACGCTCAGCGGCAAGAAGTACTGGGAGCAGTTTGATGCCACACCTGAGTTTGTAGTGATGTTCCTGCCCGGCGAGACCTTCTTCAGCGCCGCGCTGGAGCAAGATTCCGGCTTGATCGAGCATGGCGTGCTCAATCGCGTGATCCCGGCGTCGCCTACTACGCTGATCGCCTTGCTGAAAGCGGTGGCCTACGGCTGGAATCAGGACAAGTTGGCGCGCAACGCGCAGCAGATCAGCGAACTTGGCAAAGAACTCCACGACCGGCTGCGTCTCTTGGCCAGCCACATTGCTTCGGTCGGCACCGGACTTGATCGCGCAGTTGAGTGCTACAACAAGGCCGTGGGGTCGCTCGAGAGCCGGGTGCTGGTTTCGGCGCGCAAGTTTGCCGACCTGGGCGCGTCGGTGGCTGATGACATTCCGGAACTGGAGCCGGTTGAAACTACGGCGCGGACTCTTTCGTTTGAGTGGGATGAGGAGCCTGATTCGGACAGCGAGCCGGAGCGCAAGATAGGTTGAGGTCTGCAAAAAAATTAGAGGCTGCTTTCGCTTGCCGGGCCTCACCCCGGCGCTAAAGCGCGATTCCATTCCTGGCGTCTTAACCGCACGACTGAAGTCGTGCCCTTCCAGAATCGTGCCGTTTTCAAACCGTTCCCTTTCCTGCTCGTTCTCTTTCCTAAAACGCCCCATCCGGGTGTAGGGCCTACCGCAGGCTAGCCGATAGCTTAGGGAGAGAAGCTGCGCGGCGGCTGGGATTTGCTGCGCCTGCATTCATCTCTTTTCCAAAAAAGCAAACTGGAGTCCACGCCGGTGAAGCGTTCTACGGCATCTCGTCTGGTTAAGTTGGGGATCGCCGCCTCTCTGGCTACGGGTTCGCTTTGGCTGGCTGCGCGGAGTGTGGGGGCCTCGGCCACCGCGGCTGCTGACTTCATGCCGCACGGCTATTGCTATATGTGGAACCCGGGCATCGTGTGGCTGCACGTTACCTCCGACGGATTGATCGCGCTCGCCTACTTCGCTATTCCTCTCATTCTGATTTATTTCATCCGCAAGCATCGCGAGTTGGGCCTGCAAGGCGTTTTCTGGATGCTCGCGGCATTCATCCTGGCCTGCGGCACTACGCATGCGATGGAAATCTGGAACGTCTGGCATGGCGACTACGTGCTAGCCGGAATCATTAAGGCCGTTACCGCGGCTGTGTCCGTGGTCACGGCTGCGATGCTCATCCCTCTGGCGCCGCGGGCGCTGGCGCTGCCCGGCTGTCAGAAGCTGAATCGCGAACTGGAAGAGCAGGCCGCCCACCGTAAACTGGCCGAGCAGGAGTTGCGGGAAAATCTTGTCCGCACCCAGGAAGCGCTCAAAGAACTCTCCGATCATAAGTTTGCCCTCGATCAGCACGCCATTGTAGCCACCACCGATGTGCAGGGAACCATCACTTATGCCAATGACAGGTTCTGCGCCATCAGCCAATATTCGCGCGCCGAGCTGATCGGACAGAATCATCGCATTGTCAAGTCCGGCCACCACCCCAAGGAATTCTTCCAGGAGATGTACCGCAGCATCGCCAGCGGGAAGGTCTGGCGGGGCGATGTCTGCAATCGGGCCAAGGACGGCTCGATTTACTGGATGGACACGACCATCGTCCCTTTTCTCGAAGACAACGGAAAGCCGCGGCAGTATATCGCGATCCGCGCCGATATCACCGAGCGCAAGCGAGTCGATGCCGCCCTGCGGGAGAGTGAGCAACGCTACCGCCTCCTGTTCAGTGAAATGCTGGAGGGCTTCGTCGTGCTCGAAGTCGTTTATGACCCGAATGGCAAGCCCTGCGATCTGCGTTACCTAGAGGTAAACCCCGCCTTCGAAACCCATACCGGTTTGACCCGGACGGGGTACTGGGAAAAACAATGCGCGAGGTTCTTCCCGGCATAGAACCCTTCTGGATTGAAACCTACTGCGGGGTCGCCACGACCGGTGAGTCGGTTCACGTAGAGAATTATGCCGAGCCACTCCGGAGGTGGTACGAGGTGACAGCATTCCGCACTCAGGCGGGCCAACTGGCTGTCACCTTCACCGATATCACGGAGCGCAAGCGGGCGGAGCGTACGTTGCGCTCCTTGACCGCTTGCAATGATGCGCTGGTGCGAGCCAGCGACGAACCCGGCCTGCTGCAACGCATCTGCGACCTGGTGGTCAATGTCGGGGGCTACCGCATGGCTTGGATTGGCTACGCTGAAAACGATGAAAGAAGAACCGTGAGGCCCGTCGCCCAGAGCGGATTCGAAGCGGGTTACCTCGAAACCGCGAACATCACGTGGGCCGACGAGGATCGCGGGCGTGGTCCCACGGGAACGGCCATCCGTACGGGGAAACCGGTCGCGTGCCGCGACACCGCCTCCGATCCCATCTTTTCTCATTGGCGGGAGAGCGCCATGAAGCGCGGCTACCGCTCCATTCTCGCCCTCCCACTGAAGAACCGCGAACAGGTGATTGGAGCAATGTTGATCTGCGCTGCGGAAGCCGAGGCTTTCGACGCTTCCGAGCAGCGCCTTCTGGAGGATCTCTCCCACAACTTGAGCTTCGGCATCACCGCGCTGCGCGCGAAAGCCGAAAGCAAGTTGGCGGCGGAGGCGCGGGAACGGCTAGCCGCCATCGTCGATTGGAGCAATGACGCCATCATCAGCACGACCCTTGACGGGACCATCGTGGCGTGGAATCGGGGCGCGGAGAAGATTTTCGGCTACACGGCAGCGGAGGCTGTGGGCAAAGCGATGTTGCTGCTTTTTCCCCCGGACCGGATAAACGAGGAGTTCGACATTCTGGCCCGCATCCGGAAGGGCGAGAGTGTTGGACATTTCGAAACCGTCCGTATCCGGAAGGATGGTAAGGGGATCGACGTTTCTCCGACCGTTTCTCCGATCCGAGACGGTAGCGGCGCGATCGTTGGCACTTCCAGAATTATCCAGGACATCAGCGCACGCAAACAGGCGGAAGAAATACGCGAACGGCTGGCCGCCATCGTCGATTCCTCGGAAGACGCCATCATCAGCAAGGATCTGAATGGGATCATCACTTCCTGGAATCGAGGAGCGGAGAAGATCTTCGGCTACCTTGCGGCGGAGATGGTGGGTAAAAAGATGCCGACGTTTTTGCCAGCGGAGTGCGGGACTGAGGAGGACGACATTCTCGGCGCGCATCCGGCGCGGCGAGAGCGTGGAACATTTCGAAACCGTTCGACTGCACAAAGATGGCAGTGAGGTTGACGTTTCCGTAACCATTTCGCCCATCCGCGACAGCAAGGGCACCATCATCGGCGCCTCGAAGATTGCCCGCGACATCACCGAACGCAACCGGGCGGAGGCCGCGCTGGCGATTCAGGCCGAGGAGATCGCCTGGCAATCCCAAGAATTGCTGCGCTCGCAGCGGGCGATTGAAAGCCAAAAAATCATGCTCCAGTCCACTCTGGACAGCATGCAAGAGGGGCTGATCGTCGCCGATACACAAGGAAAATTCCTGCTGTGGAATCCTGCGGCGCGAAGAATTCTGGGCCGGGGGGCGGCAGACGTCGCCCCGCGCGAATTGACCAAACACTATGGTCTTTGCATGGACGAGATAGGGACACCCTACCCGATTGAGCAGGATCCCTTGTTTTGCGCCATCCAGGGCAAAGCGCGCACGGCCCAAATGTTTCTGCGAAATCCTGAACTTGGCAAGGGTGTATGGATCGAGGCCAGCGGCAGTCCTCTTAAGAGCCACGACGGGGTGCCTGGGGGGAGGGGTTGTGGCTTTCCGCGACATCACGCAAAGCCGGGCGGACGAGGAGCAAATCCGTAGGCTAAACGAAGAACTGGAAGAGAAGGTCCTGCGCCGAACGGCGGAGTTGGCAACCTCGAACCAGGAATTGGAGGCTTTTGCTTATTCGGTTTCGCACGATCTGCGGGCTCCGCTGCGGCATATCGGCGGCTTCTCCAAGATTTTGATGGAAGATTTTGGACCCACGATGGCGCCGGAGGCGATGCGGCATCTTCAGCGCATTGAGCAAGGCACGCGCCGCATGGGCCTGCTGGTGGATGAGTTGCTGAACCTGGCGCGGGTAGGGCGCCATGCGCTCAACCTGCAGCCTACGCCGCTGAATTCTCTGGTCGAAGAGGTCATCGCTCTGCTGCAGCCGGAGGTCGGGGAGAGGACTGTGACGTGGAAGATTGAGGAGTTGCCCGCGGTGCAGTGCGATCCCATCCTGATCAAGCAGGTTTTTCAGAACCTGATCGCCAATGCGCTCAAGTTCACCCGGCCGCGGGAGCAGGCCGTAATCGAAATCGGGACCCTACGGGAGAACGGCCAGACAGTCGTCTTCGTCCGCGACAACGGCGTGGGCTTCAACATGAAATACAGCGACAAGCTGTTTGGAGTGTTCCAGCGTCTGCATCGCATCGAGGATTTCGAAGGCACCGGAGTGGGACTAGCCACGGCGCAGCGCATCGTTCACAAGCACGGAGGCCGGGTATGGGCAGAGGCGGAGCTGGACAAGGGCGCGGCCTTCTTTTTCACGCTGGAGCCGGTGAAGGGCGTTCGCGTCAAAGCTGAGGATGCCCTAAGAGTGGAGGCTAAAGCATTGAATCCAGAGGAAGCACAGAGCAAGGCCGCAGCCGCGGCAGGAGATGGGGAATGAGCGAAACTCAAGTAGATATTCTTTTGGTCGATGATAGTCAGGAGGACGTGGATCTGACTTTGCATGCCTTGCGCGCGGAGGGTCTCGCCAACAGCATTTTTGTCGCACGGGATGGGGAGGAGGCCTTGAATTTCTTGTTCTGCACAGGGCCCCATGCCGAACGCACCTTTGACCATCCGCCGAAGATGGTTTTGCTTGATAACAAGCTGCCAAGAGTCGATGGTCTGCAAGTGCTCGAAGGAGATTAAGAACGATGAACGGACCAAGACTATCCCGGTCGTGATGATGACTTCGTCGAAGGAGGAGCGGGACCGGGTCGTGAGTTACCACCTCGGAGTCAACAGCTACCTGCAAAAGCCGGTGGACTTCGGTGAGTTTCGCAAAGTGGTGAAGCTGTTGGGAATGTATTGGCTGGTGGTGAATCAGCCTCCCGTAGCTCACCTTAATCAGTACAACGGCGCTGCGGCACTGGCCGGAAAGGCGAAATGAGCGCTGCGGGAACCAAGTTGGGAGCTCTGGATACGGTTAAGGCCAAGCCAAAGCTGCGCGCTTTGCTGGTGGAGGACAACCATCTTGACGCGCAACTGGTATTGCGGGCTTTGCGGCAGGATTTCGAGGTGACCGCGCTGGTGGTGCAGGACGAGGCTACGTTCAAGCTGGCGCTGCACACGCATTCGCCGGAGATCGTGCTGGCAGATTACAACCTGCCGACCTGGAAGGGCATGGAGGCGGTGAATGTGCTGCGGAGGGAAGGGCTGGACGTGCCTTTGATTCTGGTTTCGGGCGCGCTGGGGGACGTGACTGCGGTGGAGTGCATCAAGCGCGGGGCAACCGATTACGTGTTGAAAGATACGCTGGCGCGGCTGCCGGAGGCGATCCGGCGGGCCCTGCAGGAAAGGCAGGAGCGGCGCCTGCGCCACCAGGTGGAAGAAGACCTGGCGCGGAAAGTGGATGAGCTGGCGCGGTCCAACGCCGACCTGGAACAGTTCGCCTATGTGGCATCGCATGACTTGCAGGAGCCGCTGCGCATGGTTACGGCTTACACGCAACTGCTGGGCGAACGCTATCGCGGCAAGCTGGACGAGAATGCCGACAAGTTCATCGGCTATGCCAGCGAAGGCGCCATGCGGATGCAGGTGCTGATCCAGGATCTGCTGGCGTTTTCGCGAGTGGGAAGGAACGGCGGCGGTCCCATGAAAGTCGATTGCAACGCCGTGATGAAGGAGGTTCTGCAGACTCTGGCCTCCAGTATTCAGGAGAGTGGTGCGACGGTCACGCATGGTGAATTGCCGGCGGTTTGGGGCGACCGCACGCAGTTGGCGCAGGTTCTTCAGAACCTGATAGCGAACGCCATCAAGTTTCGCGGCAAAGAATCGCCTTTGATTTCCATCCAGGCGGAAAAAGAGGGGCAGCACTGGCTGTTCCGGGTCAGCGACAACGGAATCGGAATTGCGCCCGAGCATGTGGACAACATCTTCGTGGTGTTCCAGCGCTTGCATGCGCGCAACGAGTACCCGGGCAACGGCATCGGCCTGGCTATTTGCAAGAAAATCATCGAGCGCCAGGGCGGAAAGATCTGGGTCGAGTCGCAGCCTGAGCGCGGTTCTACATTCAAATTTACGGTGCCTCTGCATGAGTCGGAGGCTGATTCGAACGGGTATAGCTTGGAGCAGAGCAAGGACAAGGCTGCTCCGGATAGACCTTCTCCGAATAAGCCAGAACCCGAAAGACAGCATCCCGCAGGGCTCGTTTCCAGCCAGAAGGAAGGCGTGCCGGCATGAAGGTGAGTGTAAATATTCATCCTGAGTTGCTCATCGTGGATGACAATCCGGCCGATATAGTTTTGGCCCGCGAAGCGCTTGCAGGAAGCAAGCACAGCACCCAAATCAGCAGCGTCGGCGACGGAGAGGAGGCGCTGGCCTTCCTGAACCGAAGAGAAAAATACCGGCACACTGCCCGGCCGGGCCTAGTGCTGCTGGACTTGAACTTGCCCAAGAAAGACGGCGAAGCGGTGTTGGCGGCCATGAAGACCGACCCGGAGTTGCGCTGCATTCCAGTCGTCATCTTCAGCACGTCCAAGCTAAGCCGGGATATTGCGCGGAGTTATGAACTGGGGGCGAATTGCTATGTCAGCAAGCCGGGAAATCTAAACGATTTTTTTTCCGCCATCCAATTGATTGAAGAGTTCTGGTTCGGCCTGGCAATTCCGGCACCTCGAGGAGAATGAAGTGAATCCCAACACCAGCGTATTAGTGATCGAAGATAATCCCGGAGATATGGACCTGGTCCGCCTTCGCCTGATGGAAGCGCAGAACGGGGTAAAAGTAAATTGCGTAAACCGGCTTTCGGATGGCCTCGCGTCGATGAGTAGCGATCCCCCCGGGGTCGTGCTTCTAGACCTGAACCTGCCCGACAGCCACGGTTCAGAGACCTTTCGCCGGGTTATGGAGCACTCGCCCAATATCCCAGTGGTCGTGCTTTCCGGAATGGATGATGAGGAACTCGCCACGAAGGCCGTTCACCAGGGCGTGCAAGATTATCTGATCAAGAACAATCTTTCCGGCAAGCAACTGGAGCGGGCCATTCGCTACGCGGTGGAACGCCAGGGTTTGCTGCGCGCGCTGGAAATTGCGCAGAAGAAGCAGTTGGAGTTCAAGAATCAGTTCCTATCGCACGTATCGCATGAACTGCGTACGCCCCTGACCTGCATTCACCAATACGTCAGCCTGCTTCTGGACGGACTGGCCGGCCCCATGATGCCGGAGCAGGGCGACCACCTGAAGGTGGTGTTGAAGAGCGTGAATCAGTTGCATGCCATGATCCGCGACATGCTGGAAGCGGCGCGGGCCGACAGTGGCAAGATGCGCATCGAACCGCGCTGCGTTGACCTGGGCGATCTGATCCAACAGACGGTGGCGATGATGCGCCCGGCGGCAGACGAGAAAAGGATTGGACTCGAAGTTGGAATCGATCAACGATTGCCTCTGGTACACGCCGATCCTGATCGCGTGCTCGAGGTGTTGATCAACCTCTGCGATAACGCCATCAAGTTCACGCCAGCCGAAGGCGCGGTGATGGTGCAGGCCTGCATGGTGGACGCCGACCCATCGTCGGTTTATATCTCGATCAGCGACACGGGTCGCGGGATTGGCCCTGAAGCCAAGGCTCTGATCTTTGAGCGTCTCTATCAGGATCCCGAGTCGGTCGACAACAATCGTTCTGGGCTGGGACTGGGGCTGTTCATCTGCCGTGAGATTGTCAGGTTGCATCAGGGACGCATCTGGGTTGCCAGCGAGCCGGGCCAGGGCAGCACATTTAGCTTTACTTTGCCCGTGTACTCCTTGGCCAAGTTGCTGGCCCCGGTTGCGACCTACCAGGATCGCTTGCGTCCGGCTTTTGTTCTGGTGCGGGTGGAGCTTACGCCGCTGTCCAGTCCTCCTCGGGGCAACTGGAAGGAAATCTGGCAACAGTGTCTGGAAACCTTTCGGCGTTGCGTCTACCCGGACAAAGATCTGGTGCTGCCGCCGATGGGCGTCTCGGGTGCGGCGGAGACGTTCTTTGCCGTGGCCGCGACCGACCTGGAGCACTCAGCGGTGATGACCACACGCATTCGCGAACAACTCGAGCGCGTGGTTGATATCAAGACGAAATGCAATCTCAGCATCGTGGCATCGGCCCTCGAACTACCGACTGCCAGCCCCGACGATTCGCTGAGCCACCAGGTGCAAACCCTGGCCGACGTGGCAACCGAAACGATCATGGCGAGTATGGAACAGAAGCAGTTGCTCACGGCAACGCGTGAAGTGTCTTTCAAGCGGGAAGTGCCTTTCAAGCGGGAAGCCGCGAATCGATGACCCAAACCACAAACAATAAGGAGAATATAACCATGGCGAAACCGAAAATTCTGGTAGTCGACGACGATCCCGATCTGGTGCGCGCTTTGCGATTGCGGCTGCGAGCCAACGACTTTGAAGTCACTACAGCCACCGATGGCTATTCGGCCATAGCTTCGGCCCAAAAAGACCGACCTGCATTGATTATTCTGGATCTGGGTCTGCCGGTTGGAGATGGGTTTGTGGTGCTCGACCGGCTGCAGAAGATCGACGTGCTCTCCGGCATTCCCGTCATCGTGCTCAGCGCGCGCGATCCACAGGCCAACGAACAACGCGCGCTAAGGGCTGGTGCAACTGCGTTTTTCCAGAAGCCAGCCGATAATGAAGAACTTCTGAATGTCATCCGCGCCAGCCTGCAACCGATGGGGCAGCAGGCTAAGGCGGCGTGGCCCAGCTAGACGTAGCGCTGGCGTAGGGATTGAATTTTCGTCCACGAGAGCACGAAGGCAGCGAAGGCAGGTTTGACCGGAACCTTCGTATGACTTCGTGTTTCTTTCCGGTACCAAGGTCTCGGGTGGGTTCCCTATCCCCGGCGGGATCTGGATTAATCACGTTCTGGCCCAGACATGAGTGACGGTTGCGCGGCGACCGCCAGATTATCGCCTCACGTCTTCCCCTGGCAGAAAAACTCCCATTTCGGACTAACCTCTTCGAGTCCAGTCAGATACACAATTCCACAGAAAGCTCCAAAAAGCCGTAGTTGGCATTCAGGAATCCATCTATAATTTCGGAAGTTGCTTTAACCACGGCACTTAGTATTCCCGTAATTGGAAACGACATGGCAGCGAAGTTGCTAATTGAGGATGAGACGTTGGCAGAGGTCGATTGGCGGCTCGCCAGCCCACCCGTGGGAGTGCCAATCCAACCCATGAATCGGGATAGCCAGGTACGTTCGGTTGCGGTACTTTTGTTCCTGCTGACGGTAGCTGCCGTCGTCTTCGCGGGATTCAACTTCGATTCTGAATTAAAGTTTGCCGTTCCCGACGACGGTGTCTGGTGGGTGGAGCACGGTGGACGCCTCACAGCTGATCGCGTCGAACCCGGCGGACCGGGTGCCAAGAGCGGAATCAAGCCTGGCGACCAATTGGTTGCGATCAATGGCCAGGAAGTGCGGAACATGTCTGGGCTGGAGCGCCAGCTCTACCGCACTGGCGTCTGGTCGAAGGCGGCGTACTCGCTGCAACGGCAGTCGGTGGCGCTCGATTCCAGTGTGATCCTGGTTCCAGCCGAGCGTTCTCTCAACAACTGGCTACGGTTGATTGCGCTGATTTATCTGGGCATCGGACTTTACGTTCTGCTGCGGCGCTGGACTGCCCCCGGCTCAACCCACTTCTATATTTTCTGCCTGGTCTCATTCATCGCCTATTCGTTCAAGTACACCGGCAAACTCAACGATTTCGATTGGACCATTTATTGGGGAAATATCGCCGCGGGGGTTTTGCAGCCGGCGTTGTTTCTGCACTTCGTGCTGACTTTTCCGGAAAAGCGGCTGAGCGTGCGCAAGCATCCCTGGCTGCTGGCGCTGGTCTACGTGCCGGGAACGATCCTGCTGGCGACTCATGTGATCGCGATGCGGTCTCTGCAGGCCAGCGAGCGGCTGCGTTGGAATCTCGACCGCATGGAGATGTCATACGGCTCGCTGTTCTTTCTAGCCGCGGCTACGTTGCTGTGGTACAGCTACCGGCAGGCCAGCACGACTATTCTGCGGCAGCAGTTGAAGTGGGTGACTCGCGGCACCATCCTGGCGATTATTCCTTACACGATCTTTTATGTTGTGCCGTACTTGGTGGGTTCAATGCCGGGCGCGGTCATGAAAGTTTCTGCGCTGTCGCTGGCGCTGCTGCCGCTTACATTCGGGTATGCCATCTTCCGCTATCGCTTGATGGATGTGGACCTGATCTTCAAGCGCGGAGTGGTTTATACGCTGGCGGCCGCGATCGTGATCGGGCTGTATTTCGGATTGGTGGCGGGCGTGGCCGAACTGGTGCACATGCGGCAGCCCGGCAGCGGCCCCATCGGTCTGATCCTAGCCGTGGTGGTTACGGCGCTGCTTTTCGATCCTGTACGCAGGTGGATTCAGGACCGTGTCGACCAGTTTTTTTATCGCACGCGTTATGACTATCGCCGCACCCTGCTCGAGTTTGGCCGCGAGCTAAGTTCGGAGACCGACTTGAACGCGATGCTCTCTTCGCTGATGGACAGGCTTTCCCACACTCTGGGCGTCGATCGCATGGCGATCTTTCTGGCGGGGAGCGATGCTGAGCAGTTTGCTCTGGTGAAGTCTTTCGGCCTGGGCTCGCCGGGGAATGTGGATCTTTCTTTTCTAACCGCTCCACGCCCCGAGGGCGCCGGCCATCTTTTCTTCGAAAATACTCACCTTGTACCGCGTGAAACTCCTGACGCACAGGCGACCATTGCGCGTCTTGATCTGAATTACTACATTCCCTGCCACGCGCAGCAGAAGACGGTTGCGGTGCTCGGTCTAGGCAAGACCGTGCAGGGAGACTTTCTCTCCAGCGAAGACATGGAGTTGCTCGAGACCCTGGGCGGTTATCTCGGCATCGCGATTCAGAATGGACAACTCTACGCGTCGTTGCAAAAGAAAGCGGCAGAGTACGAGCGCCTCAAGGATTTCAACGAGAACATCGTGGAATCGATCAACGTCGGCGTGATGGCACTCGACATGGAAGACCGCATCGAGAGCTGGAATGCGCAGATGGAAGTGATGTATGCGCTGCCGCGCTGGCAGACTCTGACGCAGCCACTGAAGGCGATTTTCCCGGCGGAGTTTGTCGAAGAATTCAACCGCATGCGGCAGGAGCCGGGCATTCGCAACCTGTATAAATTCCGCTTGAAGACGCCTGCCGGCGAGGTTCGCACTTTGAACGTGGCTCTCGCACCGTTGGTTACCCGCAAGTTCGAGGTGATCGGCCGGTTGCTGATCATGGATGACATTACCGAGCGCGTCGATCTCGAAGCACAGCTTTCGCAGGCGGACAAGCTTTCATCCATCGGATTGCTGGCCGCGGGTGTAGCGCACGAGGTGAATACGCCGCTGGCCGTGATCTCGTCTTACACGCAGATGCTCAGCAAGCAATTGCAGGGCGATCCGCAGAAATCCGGGTTGCTGGAGAAGATCACGCGGCAGACTTTCCGCGCATCGGAAATTGTTAACAATCTGCTGAATTTTTCGCGCACCAGCGGCAGTGAGGTCGGCGACGTGGATGTGAACAAAGTGATCGCCGACACTCTCGCTCTGCTTGAACATCAGTTCAAAGTCGCAAAGGTGGAAGTTGAAATCGCGCCCGAGCCTAAGTTGCCGGCGATTCAAGGCAATCCCGGCAGGCTGCAACAAGTGTTCCTGAATCTGTTTCTCAATGCTAAAGATGCGATGCCGGGCGGCGGCAAGCTGCGCGTGGCCACACTGAACGGAGACAGCGTTAGCGTGTGCGTCTCCGACACGGGATCTGGCATTGCGCCCGAGCACATTCAGCGGATTTACGATCCCTTCTTCACCACTAAGACTTCACCGCGGGAAGGACAGAACCGCGGCACTGGACTCGGCTTGGCCGTGACGTACGGGATCATTCAGGAACATGCGGGAAAAATTCGCGTAGAGAGCAGCCCCGGGGCGGGCACAACCTTTACTCTGGACTTTCCCCTGAGCAGGAAAACAGTTCATGCTTAAACAGTTCATATTTGAAATTCCGATGCCGGTACTCTTTGCGTCCGAGGTCGGGCATGTCTGACGCGGTGGCCATCGCGAATACGCTGATGAATGGGAATCACGGGCTGGCGGGCGCGGTGCTCATCATTGATGATGAGGCCGAGATTCGTGAATCATTGCAGACTTTGCTCGAGATGGAAGGTTTTGCGGTGGAAACCGCGGGCACCGGAGAGGCAGGACTGCAGCGCATTGGCGAGCATCCCTTCGATTTAATCCTGCTCGATCTCGCTTTGCCGGGACGCGATGGCATGGAAATCCTAGCCGAGATTCGCTCGCACGAAACCGGGCTGCCGGTGATCATGATCACGGCCTACGGGACGGTGGAGAATGCGGTGCGAGCCATGCAGGCTGGGGCGGCAAATTTCATCCAAAAGCCGTGGGACAATGAAAAGCTTCTTGCCGACGTCCGCGCGGCCGTGGGATGGCGGCGGGCCGCGGAAGAAAATGTTCAACTCAAACGCGCTCTAAAGCAGCGCTATAACTTTGAGAATATCGTCGGCAAGAGCGAGCCGATGCTCAAAATCTTTGACCTGGTCGCGCAGGTCGCGAACAGCCGCTCCACCGTCCTCTTGCAGGGCGAAAGCGGAACGGGCAAGGAAGTTATTGCCAAAGCCTTGCACCTGAATTCGCCCCGGCGCGACAGGCCTTTCGTCCCGGTGAACACCGGCTCCATGCCCACCGACTTATTGGAGTCAACCCTCTTTGGCCACGTGAAAGGAGCGTTCACCAGCGCTATCGCCTCGAAGAAAGGGCTCTTCGAGATGGCGGATCGGGGCACGCTGTTTCTCGACGAGATCGCCACCATGGGTCTCGACACGCAGGCAAAGATTTTGCGTGTGCTGCAGGATCGCCGTTTCATGCATCTCGGCGGTGTGCAGGAGGTTCAGGTCGATGTGCGCATCATCGCCGCCACCAACGTGGATTTGCGGCAGGCGGTGCGCGAAGGGCGATTCCGGGAAGATTTGTTTTACCGGTTGAACGTCATCACGATCGAACTTCCTCCGCTGCGCCAGCGTCGCGAGGATATTCCCCTGCTGGTTGAATTTTTTCTGAAAAAATATGCGGAAGAAAACGACCGTCCGGCGCGCCGCGTCATGCCCGAGGCGCTACGTCCGCTGATCTCTTATGCCTGGCCTGGCAATGTGCGTGAACTGGAAAATGTGATCGAGCGCGCCGTGGTACTTTCCTCTGGCATGGAAATCGGGATCGATTTACTACCTGATAATTTGCTGGGCCGCGGCTCGTCATTCACCTTGCATGATCCGCCCTCGGATGCGTCGCTATTTGAAATTGTGGAAGACGTTGAGCGACGCGTGATCATCGACATGCTGGAGCGTTGCAACTGGAATCAGACTGAAGCCGCCGAACACTTCAAGGTTCCGCTCTCGACGCTGAATCAGAAAATCCGCCGGTTAAATATTGAGATCAAGAAAAAAGTCGCGGGGATAGCGGCTTCGCGGCGGTGGTCTGCTTTCATTCTTAAAGACGGGGAGGGTAGCTAACTTGGCGGCGACTTCACGCCCGGATGCACGCGACAGGCCCAGAATTTCCGCGACGCCATGAACAGGCTCACCGACGAGGGCGTCGAGGTCGTGGGCGTCAGCGGCGACTCGGTCCAGACGCACCAGCTGTTCAAGAAGGCCCAGAAGTTGAACTTCACCCTCCTGTCCGACGAGGAGGGGCGGCCTGGCGGCCGCGTTCGGCGTGCCCGTCGGCAAGGGGGCCGAGGTGAAGGCGAAGGACGCCGACGGACAGCCCGTGACGGTGAAGCGGGCCGTCACGGCGTCGCGCTGGACCTTCGTCATCGGCAAGGACGGCCGCGTCGTCTACCGGAACACGCAGGTGGACCCGGTGAAAGACGCCAAGGAAGTCGCGGACCTCATCGACCGGCTGAACCGGCCGTAAGATGACGCCGAACCGCCCGCCCCTGGCGCCGCGCCCGGCGCCGGGGGTATTCGGAATGACTGCCGCCGTTTTTTCCGCATTCGGTGAGACAAACGGCGTCGGTTCTCGCATTGATGGGCGAACTCAAAGCGGAGCGTCCCCATGGCCATCGACCCGAAGCGCGTGAAAGAAATCTTCCTCGAAGCCGCCGAACTGTCGGGCGAGGCCGCCCGCGCGGCGTACCTGATCGTGCCTGCGGGGGAGATGCCGGGCTGCGGGAGCGAGTCGAGGCGCTGCTCCGCTCCTATGACCCGGTGGGCACTTTGCTCGACGCCCCCACGGACGTGGCGCCCGACCCGGATCAAACCGCCATCACCCCGGCATCATCGCGCGATGCTCAGGTGTAGCCGATGTAGTCGCCGCTGTAAACTTCGCACGCGAAAATGAACTACTGGTCGCGGTGCGCGGTGGTGGCCACAATGTATCCGGGAAGGCCCTCTGCGATGACGGGATCGTGATTGACCTATCTGGCATGAAGGGGGTTCATGTCGACGCGAAGAACCACAGTGCCAGAGTGCAGGGTGGAGCAACGCTTCGTGATGTGGATCGGGAGACCCATGTCTTTGGCTTGGCTGTTCCAGCAGGAGTTATATCCAAGACGGGCATCGCTGGGCTCGCACTAGGGGGCGGTGTCGGCTGGCTGGTCAGAAAATACGGACTGACCTGTGACAACGTTCTGTCGTTTGATATCGTGACCGCTGACGGAAGTCCTCGGGTGACACGCCAACGAGAACGAAGATTTATTCTGGCGTTTCGGGGAGGGGGTGGCAATTTCGGGGTAGTCACTTCATTCGAATTCCGAATCCATCCGAGCAATACGTAACGAGCGGTCGAGGCTACAGGG
>CAWAFZ010000012.1:0-328757 GCA_963781635.1 uncultured Acidobacteriaceae bacterium | reverse complement strand
CGGGTAGCATCGGCGGCTGGGGAGTGGAGAACGTAGACGAGGACAATGTTGAATCACGAAGTTGGCTTTTCGTAGAGGCCAGACCGACAAGCGACAGTTACGAAATAATGGTACGCGACCCAGAGGAATCCTTCTACTTCAACAAGCCTATGCTCGGCAAACCGATGGCCCGCGCAGAAGCCGCCGCGAGCGCCAGTCTGGGCAAGTTCTTTGCGGTCGCAGATTTCATAGCCCTTCAACGACCCCGCAGTGAACTCCTATCTACTCGGGCGCCAAGTCAGCGTTTTAGGCCGGAAGGGCATCGACTAGAACTCGCGATCTCTAGCCCCCAAATACCAGCTTTTGCATTTGTCTCTCGTCGAGTATCTCGAGCCCCAACTCCTTCGCCTTCTCCAGCTTCGACCCCGCATCCGCCCCGGCCACCACATAATCCGTCTTCTTGCTAACCGATCCCGCAACTTTCCCTCCCGCATCCTCAATCATCCTCTTAGCTTCATCGCGTGTGAAATGCGCCAAAGTCCCGGTCAACACAAACGTCTTCCCGGCAAGCTTGGTCCCACGTTCCTTCTTCTGGCCTTTCAGCGTAAGTCCAGCCTCGCGCAACCGCTCGACCAGCTTCCGATTCGCCGCTATGCCAAAGAACTCCACAATGCTCTCGGCAATGCGTGGACCAACCTCATTCACATTTTGCAGCTCTTCCACGCCAGCCTTCTCCAGTGCCTCCATCGATCCAAAGTGCTCCGCCAGAAACTGGGCAGTTCGCTCGCCTACCATTCGAATGCCAAGCCCATAGATCACCCGCTCCAGCGGCAACTTCTTCGAAGCCTCGATCTCATCCAGAATATTCTGCGCCGATTTGTCGCCCATCCGCTCTAGGCTGAGCAGATCTGCTTTCGCCAGCTTGTAAATATCCGCGACATTCTTCACCAGTTCACGCTCGGTAAGCTGCGTCACCAGAGCATCGCCCATGCCGTCGATGTTCATCACTCCACGCGAAGCAAAATGCAGAATCGTCTCGCGCAACTTCGCCGGACAATTCGCATTCGCGCAGCGATAGTCCACCTCGCCCTCAGTCCGCACCACTTTCGTCCCGCACACCGGACAGGTCAGAGGCAGTGCAATGTCCTCAACCTCGTGTGGGCGAGGATGCTCCCTGTCATCAACCACGCTGGCGATCTTCGGAATAACATCGCCGCCACGCTCCACCTGCACCCAGTCGCCGATCTTTACCCCAAGCCGTTCGATCTCGTCGGCATTGTGCAGCGTGGCGTTGCGCACGGTTGTGCCCCCAATGAAAACAGGATCCAGTTCTGCCACTGGGGTTAGTTTCCCTGTGCGGCCCACCTGCCATCGGACTCCCTTTAGTCGCGTAATCCCCGCCCGCGCCGCGTACTTGTAAGCAATCGCCCACCGCGGGGCCTTGCCAGTGAATCCAAGTTCATCCTGCAACCCCGTACGATCCACCTTCACCACAATGCCGTCAATCTCGTACGCCAGCGATTCGCGCTTTCCCTCCCACTCCCGAATGAAAGCCCAAACTTCCTCCACGGTGTGCACAAGCCTGCGATTCGGATTGACTTTGAATCCTGCGGCAACTAGCGCATCGAGAGTTTTCCAGTGTCGATCGAAATAGGTACGCCCATTCTCGAGCAAGATATAAGGGAAGAAGTCCATGCGGCGTTCCGCCGTAATATTTGCATCCAACTGCCGGACGGTGCCCGCAGTGAAATTGCGGGGATTGGCAAATGTCGCGAGACCCTTGCGTTCTCGTTCCTCGTTCACTTTCTTGAAGGCCGCCGTCGGCATCAACAACTCGCCGCGCACTTCAAAATCCGCGAGGATTTCAGCCTGCTTCAATTTTTCCTTCGGAATCGAAAGCGGCACCGACCGCACAGTGCGCACGTTAAGAGTCACGTCTTCGCCTACGCTGCCATCGCCGCGGGTAATACCGCGCACTAGCTTCCCATCTTTATAAATCAGCGCCAGAGACATGCCATCCAGCTTCAGCTCGCAAACATAATCCACATCCTTGCGGCCAGTCAGTTCGTGCACGCGCCGCTCCCAGTCGCGAAGTTCGTCCTCACTGTAGGTGTTGTCGAGCGACAACATAGGCGAGGAGTGCGGCACCTTGACGAACCCCTCGCGCGGCTTGCCGCCTACACGCTGCGTAGGCGAGTCCGCAGTGATCAGTTCCGGATGCTCAGCTTCCAGATCCTTCAACTGCCGCATCAGCTTGTCGAATTCGGCATCGCTGATCTCCGGCTGATCCAGCACGTAGTACAAATATTCGTGGTGCCGGATTTTCTCGCGTAGCGCTTCGATATTTTTTTCGATGTCCTTGTTTGCGGAAACCATCGGGCAGATTATAGTCGGAGACGGGATCGCCTACGCACTTTGAAATTCATGCCAATCCTCGAAACCCCACGCCTGGTCCTGCGCGAATTACAGGCCGAAGATGTCGACGCTCTAGCCCTGATCCTGTCCGAGCCAGAGACCATGCGCTTTTATCTCAGGCCATTCGACCGCGGTGGAGTCGAAGAGTGGATCGCCCGTAACCGCCGGCGCTACACCAAAGACGGCTACGGACTATGGGCAATGATTCTCAAGGCGAGCGGCGAATTGATTGGAGATTGCGGCCTAGTTCTTCAGGAAGTAGATGGCGCGAACGAAATCGAAATCGGCTACCACGTGCGCCGCGATCATTGGGGACAAGGCCTGGCGACCGAGGCCGCCCGTGCCTGCCGCGACTTCGGCTTCGCCAAGCTCCCAGTCGACCGTCTTGTCTCAATCATCCGGCCCGAAAATGTTGCCTCTCGCCGAGTCGCAGAAAAGAACGGCCTGTCGGTATGGAAGGAAGTAAGCAGAGTAGGCCTGCCGCACTTGGTTTCCTCGATTCGAAACGACAATGTGCGCGAGTCCTAAGTGAAACAACTCTCTTATTTCACGTAAGAATGGGGCTGGGAAGAACCGCAGCAATCCCCGCAACAATTACACCAGATCTTCCAGCTTCAGTTCCTTGCTTCCTCCCTTCCACGAAGCCTCAAACTGCTTCTGAACGAAGCCCGCGTCGTAGTCGCGTTTCTGCTCTATCAATGCCTTTCGCAACCCGAACAGAGAGCGAGGATTTCGCGGATTACGATCAAGATCGGCGCGAAATACGCCTTCCGCTCCGGCTGCGTCCCCATTCATAAGCATCGCCGCACCCAATGACTCGCGTACCGGGAAAAACCAGTCCGGCGGTTCGCCATACTTCAGCGTGTCCTGAATGGCGACCGCTGCTTGCAGCATCTTGATCGCGCCAGCGTTATCCTTCTTCGCCAGCGCGAGTTTCGCCCCGAGAGTATCCTCCGCGATTTTCAAAATGTCTTTGGTCTTGTTGTTAATCGGCATTTGAAAAACAATATCCGGAGGCGTCGCCGCCTCCGTCTCGGAAAGAAATTTGTACTCAACTTCCGCTTCTTCGATTTGGCCCTTGCCCGCTAAAGCCATGCCGCGAGCGAAGTGCCAGAATACGGTCGTGGTCTTCATCGCCGGGTCGGGCTTCGGGGTCCTCAAAATGTCATCCCAGCGGTGAAAGCGAATATCCACCGCCAATGGCACAGTCATGAAGCCTTCGAGCGGTGGCATATCTTTGACGCCGGGCCCAACATGCGCCGCCAGCATATCCGCATTCTTTTTTGATTCGGCGTAGTTCCCATTCATGGCCGCGCACATGGCAATGAAGTGCAAGTTGTGGCTGTAATACATCATGGGATAAATCCCCTGCACACCCGTAGCCTTCAGATAAGCGCGGTCAACCTCAGCAGCTTGTTCGTTGGTTTTCACCGCTGCTTCGTAATCGCCGGTGCGAATGTAAACATGCGCCGGCATATGAACGATGTGCCCCGCCGCGGGCGCCAGCGCCGCGAGTTTGTTCGCCCCCGCCAAAGCACGCTCCGGATTCGCTGAAGCCTCCACCGCGTGAATGTAGTAGTGAATCGCTCCCAGATGATTGGGATCGCGCTTCAGTACCGACTCCAACGTAGCCACAATTTCGTCCGTGCCGGCCTCCGGCGTGCCATCCGTGTGCCACAAGCCCCACGGGTGTAAATTCATCCCCGCCTCGGCAAAAAGTGTGGCCGCATCCAGATCGTCAGGAAACTCGCGTACCACTTCGCGCATGGCATCTCGGTAGTCTTGGGCTGCCTTCTTCAAATCGGAATTCGGATCAGCGGGAAAGCGCTTTGCGAGAGCTCGAATATAAGCCTGATCGCTGCTCGATGCCGTGCCTGCCAGATCCACCGCCTTCTGCACCGCATCGTGTGCGCGCTTATAGCGTTCTGGATCGGCGGGGTCGTTATAGTTTGGCCCCACTGCCTCGGCCACACCCCAGTATGCCATCGCCAGCTTCGGATCAAGTTCCGCGGCGTGTTGAAACGATCGCGCCGCCTCGTCGTGGTTAAAGGCATAAATGAAACGCAATCCTTGATCGAAGAATTCCTGAGCCTGCGCATTGTTGGTTGAAACCGGATGATGCGCGTCACCGATTCCGGCGACCAGCGTAACCGGCCGCTCTTTATCATGCATCGTATGGCCCTGGGCGGACGCGCCCAGGCACAGAATCGCTCCACAGAGAACATGCGCCAGGGTCTTCATCTGGTCAATCCTCCTGAGTTGTAATGTCTGGAGGGCGGTCGAAGGAGAATAAGAGGGGGACACGCCCTTCCCAAGCAGCCACAGCTTATTCCAAACTCAGGCCGCTTGCAAAGCGTATGAACTGAAAAAACGTCTCAAGGTACAATCCATCTTCGACCAGCCTATGCGCAAGGCAGCTCTGCTTTACAATCCCGATTCCGGCGGCACTCGCAAGCGTCAGTCCGAGTTGGACTCAGCCCTCGCTGTTCTGCGCAATGCTGGAGTCGAAGCCGATCTCATCCTCACCGACTCGCGCGCCCACGCTAAGGAAAAAGCGCGGCAAGCTGTTCTCGCCGGTTGCGACACCATCTTCGCCTGCGGCGGAGATGGCACGATTCACAACATCATCCAGGTGCTGGAGAATACGCCGGCTGCACTTGCCATTCTGCCCATGGGCACCGCCAACGCCCTGGCTCACGATCTTGGTTTGCCCATGCAGGCAATCGCGGCCGCCAACGCGGCTCTGCATGGTGCTCCGCGCCGTGTGGCCCTCGGACGCATTCACTACCACGACCTTAAAGGCAATCCGGGCGACCGTTTTTTCATCATTGCGGCAGGCGCCGGCGTCGACGCTCACCTCTTCTATAAGCTCGACCGCGGCACTAAACATCGTTTGGGTATGGCTGCCTACTATGCCAAAGCGTGGCATCTCTGGCTTACGTATCCCATGACGCGCTTTCAGGTCGAGTACGCCGAGGCCGGAGCCGACGATGCCAAGTCGGGCAACCTTGCCCGCGCCGAGGTCACGGAATTGATGAGCGTTCGTATCCTCAACTTCGGAGGCGTGCTTCAAGAACTAGCCCCCGGTGCCTCTCTAGACCGTGACGACATGCGTCTTGTTCTGTGTCGCACCGCCAGCCGATTTGCTTATCTCTCCTATGTGACACGAGGCCTTCTGCGCGGCACTTGGAAGGTTCCTGGAATTGATCTGGTTCACGCTAGCAAAGCGACCTGCGAATATCTTCCATCAGCGAAGAACGGTTCGCCGCATCCGGAAATTTATGTCGAAGCCGACGGCGAACTTCTGGGTACGCTCCCGGCCGAGATCACAGTGGCACCGGACGCCCTTACATTGCTGGCACCTCTGCGATGAGACGAGCGTTGGGACAACCGAGTGCCATGTGGTGACAGCCGCCTCGGCTGTCCGCCAAGCGAAGCGAGGCGTGTCGGCAACCGATCTTCTAGTCACCACCACTGGCATTTCCCCACCCGGCCAAATAGAATCCGTCCAGACCTTGGAACCCGTCACCCACTTCTTGACCGGCGCCTGCATGGGACGCGCCGGCCTCAATCGCCAGACCGCGCTAGCCACGCTCACACTTACTCTGGCCGCCGAAGCGCCTGATCTGGACGTTTTCGGCCGCTTCCGCGGTCCAGCCTTTGCTTTCGCCCATCATCGCGGCTTCACTCATTCTTTTCTCGGTATCATCCTAATGGCCGCCATCGTGGTCGCCTTTGTATATTTGATCTGGCGTCTCCGCGGCCGCAAATTGCACGATCCCAACTTACCCCCGCGTTGGGGACTGCTCTTCCTCTATGCTTGCCTCGCCGGCCTGAGCCACATCCTTCTCGACTTCACCAATAACTATGGAGTGCGCCCCTTCTGGCCTTTTTCAGAAAAGTGGTACTCCTGGGATATTGTCTTCATCTTCGAGCCGGTCATGTTCGGCTTCCTTCTGCTCGGGCTGATCCTGCCATCATTGTTTGCTCTGATCGACAAGGAAATTGGTGCGCCTCAACGCGGCCCGCGGGGCCGCCTCGCCGCCACGACTGCCCTGATCGCAGTCGCAGTCCTGTGGGGAGTGCGCGACTACGAACACCGCCGCGCCGTGAATGCACTTGCCTCCCGCAATTATGACGGCGCTGACCCTCTGCGCGTGTCCGCCTTCCCGACGATCATCACCCCATTCCGCTGGTACGGCGTAGTTGAAACTCCGGCCTTCTTCGCTCTAGCGCCGGTCAATTCGTTCGGCCCGGAAGTTGATCCGGAAGGCAGAATGCGCATTCTCTACAAGCCGGAGGAAACTCCGATCACGCTGGCGGCAAAGCGCTCTTATCTCGGACGCGTCTATCTGGACTGGGCTCAATATCCCATCACTGAAACCGAAACCATCGACGGTCCTGATCAAGGTTACATCGTCCGCTTTCAGGACCTCCGCTTCGTGCAGTTGCCCGGCCCGCTCAACCGCAGCGGTGGCGCACGCAGAGCCTTGGGCGCAGGTGTGAAACTCGATCCAAATCTCCGGGTGATCGGCGATGTCTACGGCACCGGCGAAAATCAAGCTACAGTCCCAGAGCCGTAAAGTAGCGCCGGTATCCTGCCGGCCTAAAAGAAAACCTCAAAGCGATTCCGGAACAAGAGATGAAAAGGTGGGGACAGAGATGAAAATGTGGGGACGGCCGCCTCGGCCGTCCAGCCGAGCGCAGCGAGGCGCATCAGCTCTTCCCTTGACGTATCCGGCTATCACGCCCAAAATAATGTCTGGCTTATCTGAGGTACCCATGCTGGCTTACATATTCGTCCTATTAGCAGTAGCGGTCCGGTTCTTGCCCTTCGCCGGTTCGCTGATCCCCCACGCCTGGCACTTCACCCCGGTAGCCGCATCGCTGTTGTTCTTCGGAGCCCGCGGCTCCCGCCGTCAAATGTGGGTGCCGCTGGTTCTTTTTGCCGCAGCTGATGTCGTCCTCACCAAGCTTATCTACTCTTACCCGCTAACCTGGGATCACGTCGTCACCTGGGCCTGGTATGCAGCCATCCTGTGGCTGGGAACCAATCTCCGCGAGAAGTCCGGCCCGGTTCGTGTCGTGAGCGCGGCGCTCGCCAGCTCCGTTTCGTTCTTCCTGATCAGCAATTTTGCCGCATGGGCCGCCTGGCCCGATATGTATCCCCGCAGCTTTAACGGCCTGATGATGTCGTACGCCGCCGGTCTGCCATTCTTCCGCGGTACCGTGGAGAGCGACCTGTTCTTCTCCATCGCCATGTTCGGCACTCCGGTTTTCCTGCATGCACTCTCAGGCTGGTTCAGCCGCGCCGCCGGCGACCACGCAGCCTCCGCCTAGAAATTGGAGTAATTTTGTGATTTGCCCTGAGGCAATTAAAACGCTTTTGGGTTTCAAATCACCCAATTAGCGATTGCCCAATTACTCAATCTCTCTTGCCTCCTCTCAACATCCGAAACTTCCTTCCGGCTCGTAACTCTAATTAGGGGAAAGCGGCGATTGAGTCTAGGAGGAAGGTCTATGTCCAAAGTTTCGTTGCGGTTGATGGCGATGATTCTTACAGTGTTGGCGGGCGCAGTGGCGTGCCAGGCTGGGAACGCGGCGGCAGTGCCTGCCCCAGTTGCTGATGAGACCAAGGCCACCGCTTCCGGGAAGCAAACCGCGGTAGTTGCAGGCGGATGTTTCTGGGGAATCCAGGCCGTCTTTCAGCACGTGAAGGGCGTGATCAGCGCGACTTCGGGGTATTCCGGCGGTACCGTTAAAAATCCCGACTATGAGACCGTGAGCAGCGGCAGCACCGGCCACGCCGAGGCGGTCAAGATTGTCTACGATCCCTCGAAGGTAACTTACGGAGAGTTGTTGCGCGTCTTCTTTTCGGTGGCGCTGGATCCCACGGAACTAAACCGGCAAGGCCCCGACGAAGGCACACAGTACCGCTCGGTGATCTTCTACGGCAACGACGATCAGAAGAGGATCGCCCAGGCTTACATCGCGCAACTCGACCATGCTAAAGTTTTTCCTCGCCCGATCGTAACCCAGGTAGTGCCGCTGCAAGCCTTTTATCCAGCGGAGGCTTATCACCAGAACTATGCCACGCTGCATCCGGATAATCCTTACATCGTTTATAACGATGCGCCCAAGGTGACGAATCTGCGCCGCGAATTTCCCGATCTTTACACCGGAAAGTAAAGCGGCAATCCTCAGTTCGACGCCGTCGCTTGAACTGAGAACTGAGAACTGACCGAGAACTGGCACGGAGGGAATCATGTTTGAAACCAATCGCGGGGAAGAAGTCAACAACGGCCGCCGTTTATTCCTGATCGGGGCCGGCGCAGCCCTCGGCGGTGCCGCTCTATGGTCGTGGCGCAAACCACGAGTGATCGAGGCCGCCGCCAAGAGCGAGCCCGGAGAAGTCACAATCGTGCAATTTTCCGACGACGGCAAGCGCCTGGCGAAAGTGAAAATTGCGAAAGTGATAAAGACCGACGACGAATGGCGTAAGCAGTTATCGTCTGGCGTGTTTGACGTCACCCGGCGCGCCGATACAGAGTTCGCCTACAGCGGCAAGTATTGGAATCTCCACGACACCGGCATATATCGCTGCATCTGCTGCGATAATGCTCTCTTTAGCTCCGCGACCAAGTTTGACTCTGGCACCGGCTGGCCCAGCTTCTGGGAGCCGATTGCCAAGGAGAATGTCCGGGAAATCTCTGACGCCAGCATCGGCATGGTCCGCACCGCGGTTTCCTGCACCGAGTGCGACGCCCACTTGGGCCATGTCTTCGATGACGGCCCGCGGCCGACCGGACTGCGGTACTGCATGAATTCGGCATCCTTGCGCTTTGTGAAAACGACATAGACGCGCGCGTACAATTGGGCGCATGAACTCAGCGCCCATTTTCCGCCCGCCGACTCCGTTTGAAAAGGTCTTTAACCGCGTCTACGGATCGCTCGTGGGGATCGGCCTGGGCTTTTCTTATAACTACCTTCTGCAGGTCCGCGGCCGCAAGACTGGAAAGCTCTATTCCACGCCGATCGACCGGCTGGAATGGAACGGCAAACAATATCTGGTGGCGCCGCGTGGCCGGGCACAATGGGTCCGCAATGCCGAGGCAGCCGGAGAGATCACGCTCAAGAAGGGAAGCCAGCGGCAGAAATTTCGGCTTCGATCACTGAGGGACACCGAAAAACTGCAGATTCTCAAAGCCTACCTCGATACTTTTAAGCGCGAAGTGCAGCGTTATTTTCCCATTCCCGCAGGCTCGCCAATAGAAGCCTTCGCTGCGATCGCCGACAACTATCCCGCGTTTGAGTTGCTGCCGCTCGTTTCAAGGCCTGTCGCGTAGGGCTTTCTCGCATGGCTCGAAAAAAATGGAGGCTCAGGCTGCGGCGCCTGTCCTCCATTCTTCGTGCTTCAACCCCTGTGCTTCGTCCCTCGTCTTTCGACTTTCTCGAGGGGTTAAGTTGGTAGTGGTTATTTGGAATCGCCGTCTTTGTCGACGTCGCCCGTGCTTTTCAGACTGACAGTGTCCGAAGGAAGCGGATGGCTCTGACTCTGCTGAGTCTTGGGGGCGGTGGTCGCCGGTTTCGCGGCTTCGTTGGCTTGGCTCACGTTTGTGCTGCTCACGGAACTTATCATACGAGGAGTTAGATCGGCGGGGATCGAAGAAACTTTAGTTGTTGAGGCAGCTTGGCAGATTAGAAATTGTGAATGTTAGTGAGAGTTTAAGTTACTAGCTCCCTTAACAGCGGCTATTCGAGCACAGCATCTTCCCGCTTTTGATGCGCCCATTGTGAGGCGGCTTGCACGAAAGCGCTAACCACCGGATGCGGACTGTTTTCGCGGGAAGACAATTGCGGCTGGAACAGCGTGGCGATGAAGAAACGGTGAGCGGGAGATTCAATGGCCCGAACTTCTCCCTGTGAGCCTCGCGCTACCACCGGGAACCCCGCTTCCATAGCGCACCATTCGTACTCAGGATTGACTTCGAAATTGCAGAAAAACTCTTCGCTCACAATTTCCTTATTCTTTCCGTAAAAGGATTGCAGGTAAGAACCAGGCCGCAAGCGAATCTCTGGCACCACACCCGATAACTTGGGAGCATCACCCACGCGGCCGGTTACTGCGCAGGCCACGGGATAAATCACGATGTTCTTTGAGCCTGAATTATTTTCTGCGGAGTCGGCGTCAGAGATGCCGAGCACGTGCCGCGCGAACTCGATCAAGGCGTATTGAAAGCCCCCACAGGTGCCAAGAAAGGGCCAGTCGCGGCGGCGTGCGAACTCAATGCCCTTCAGCATGCCGTCAAAGCTCTTGTAAGGGCTGCCGGGCGCGGCCCACAGCGCGTCGAAGCCTTCGAGAACTTTATCCGCACCGCCGATGAGCGAGGGCGTGGGTATCCACTCGGACTCAACCTCAAGGTTTAATTTTCGGGCGGAGTGCCGCAGCGACTCGGGGGTAGCGTGGTGGGAGCGGAACTCAGCGTTGAAGTCGCCCAGGATTCCAATGCGAACGGCGTTACTCACGCGAGCATTGTACTAGAGCGGGAGCCGAGCATTCAGGATGCTTACTCCAGATTCCAGCCGGTGACTTCTACTATGGGCTTAGCCGTCCCCAATTCGCTAGTCCGGTATGTAGCGGTGACTTCGCGTTTCTCACCTGGCAGCAGCGAGATATAGTTGTCCTGCCAGATCACCGGAAGAATTTCGTCGTCGCTGCCTTCTCGTTTGACTTTCAGCCAAATAAAAAATGCCAAACTGTGGCCCGGATTTTCCAAACTTACATGGGTCACGAAATCATTCCCCTGAGTTTCCGTATGATCCGTAACTTTAAGCTTCAGCTTGGGAAGTTGCGCCAAAGCCGTGTAATCGGCGAAGGATGCCGTGGGCGTGGTGAACCAGTTCGATTTAGCCCAGTTCAGAGTTTCTGGCTTGGCCGAAAGCCAGTAGAAGTTTGAACCCACGATCTTGCCGGCAGAATCCGTCAGCCGCAAAACCAAAAAGTATACGGGACTAAGCCCCTGCAGTTCTGGCAGAGTGAACACCTTCGCTGTGCTGTCAGCGGGCGCGTCCACCGAATCCTCGTGGGAAAATTTCTCGCTCATGTCCAGCTTGTAAATCTTGGTGCTCAGTTTCAGGCCCTTGGCGTCTTGGTACTGGCTGCTGACCAACCAGATGGAATGATCGTCATAGCCATACACCGGATGCAGCGCCTCCATAGCGCGCTTGGCGCCGAAGTAACCGCCGCCCGGGCGCAGGTAATAATCGTACAGATGCCAGATCATTGAGGGCCATGCATTGTTCAGCATCCACTGAATCACGCCCGTCGACTCATATTTATTGCGGCTATAGGCCTCGTACATGGCGCGCACGCCCTCGTAGGTCTGCAGTTGCGATTTGAGAGCGAAGTCTTCCACTCCATCTGATTTTCCGTAACGCCGCTCGAGCGCGTCCCTGAAGACATGAATGTCTTTGAAGTTTTCGCCGCCGGCATGGAAATTCCAAACCTCGTCGATAGGCCACAGATGCTCTTTGCCCACCATGGCCCGAATGCTTTCGACCGGTGGCACGGCCGGTCCCATGCTGGTTTCGGTATTGAAGCCGTAGGCTCCGCCGCAGCCGCCGGGATTGCACTCTTTGCGATGAGGTTGGCCTCCCGGCGTGTCCTCTTCCCAATAGCTCGGAGCCACATATTCATACGGCCCCGTCATCTTGACCCCGCTATCTCCGCTCACAGGAGTAGACTTACCGGTCGCTGACGAAACCACCGGATTCGGCCACAGTAGCCGCTTCTCAACGTCAAGATACATCTGCTCCACCTTCGGCGGAGGATGATGGTCGCTGCCATTCAGCCACATCACCAGGCTCGGATGGCCACGCAACCGATAAATCTGATCACGCAGAGATTCCTGCGCGATCGTATAATCCTCCGGCTTCCAGTGCTGCCATTGCTCCCAGAAATCGCAACAGCACCAGCCCGCCATCACCAGGATTCCCTCCCGGTCGGCAAGATCGAAAAACTCCTCGTTTTCAAGTTTGCCCTCGAGCCGAATCGTGTTCAGCCCCAGGTCGCGCACATAACCGAATTCATCGCGCAGGCGTTGTGAGTTCTCGCGAAGCATCATGTCGGGTGACCAGCCGCCGCCGCGGATTAGAATGTTCTTACCGTTTATGTGAAACTGGCGCCCGCCCGTTGCATTGATCTCCGAAGTGATTTCGCGAATCCCGAACTGTGTACGCGATCGGTCGCTGACCATTCCGTTGCCTTCAAACTCCATAGTCAGCGAATACAAATTCGGATGCCCCATCTGCGCCGGCCACCAAAGACGCGGATGAGAAATGGCGAGTTGCGGGTACTGTTGAGACGTGAAAGTAACATCCTTTACTTCGCTAGGACTAAGTTCCACCTCCTGTTCGAAAAACACGCCTTCGATCGAGCCTTTCAGTTTGCCTTTCACCGGTTGAACGCTGCCGTTTTTCAGCTGTGCCGTCACCGTGAGTTGCGCAGAGTCGTTGGCAGGCGGGTTGAGTTTCGATACAACGGTGGGATGTCGCATAGCCACGGGACCGCTTGCCGTGAGGTAAACCTCGCGCCACAGGCCCATATTTTTATCGGGAGGCGCGGGGTTCCAGTCGACGAAAGTGATGGCGAGATCTTTTTCCGTCGGAGCGAACACTTGTACCGCGACCACATTTTCGCCACCGGCCTTAACAGCGTCGGTCACGTTGAACTCGTAGGTGCGCCAGGCTCCAGCCACATCGTTGGAATTGGCAATCTGCTTTCCATTGAGCCACACGTTCGCGCGGTAGTTAATTCCGTTGAAATTCAGCCAGACGGTTTTCCCGACGTAGGAAGCCGGCGCTGTGAACTGCCTGCGATACCACCAGGACACCGCATAAGGGCTGTCGCTCGCCATGCGGACCTTAGAAAAATTTGCGCCGATGGGGTAAGTCACACCCGGAAGCTGTCGTAAGTTCGTCGCGAAGAAAGGATCGGGGAGAGTCTTGTCGCTTACCAGCGCCGCTACCACAGTGGTGGGAACAGTGGCGTCGTGCCACCCCCGAGGATCGAAGCTGGTGGTCGAGATGACCTCACCTTTTGCGCTGACATCAACGGAAGATTGCAGATTCCAGTGATCGCGAAGCGTGAGTCGCTGTGTGTTGTCGTCCGCCGTGGTTTCGCCGGTAGACCCCAACAGCTGAGCCGCCGCGGTTAAGTTCACGCCGAGCCATAACAGGATCGCTACAGCTGCTGCCAGAAAGAAGGTTGAGCGCTTCATCGTGCTCCGTTCGCATTGGTCGAGAATCTACGCGCCGAGACTTTCTTTGACGCCGCCCAAAGGCTTAAGACAAATAACATGTTTATTGATACGTTTCAATAGCCGGGTTTGCTCGATTTGTTCAGAACCAGAACACACCGCTCCCTCGTATGCGCAATCACAATCTGCGCCTCGATCCTCATCCCGCTCAGTTGGTTTATAATAGTGAATTCCGCTCATCGCTCCTGGAGTGACAATTCACATGATTCGATTTCTGCAGACTGAAGGACCCTTCAAGAAAATTGTACTCAGCGGCTTGCTCCTGCTGATTTGCGCGGCCATGGTCATCGCCTTTATTCCCGGTGACCTCGGCGCCGGGCTCACCGGCACGCCCGGCAAGGGAGTAGTGGCCAAAGTGAGCGGTGAGGATATTACCGCCGAACAGGTACGCGAAGCCGCGCGGCAGATGCTGCAGCAGCAGGGCGCAAACCTGGGTCCCAACGCGTCAGTACTGCTGCCCTTCTTTGCACAGCGTGCCGCCGACCAACTCATCGACCGCCAAGCGTTGCTGAGCGAAGCCCAACATTTGGGTCTGAAGGCCACGCCGCAGGAAGTGAAGGACGAATTGCAGCACGGCCGCTACTCCGCCTATTTTTTCCCCGGCGGGAACTTCGTCGGAGAAGCTGAATACGAAGGTATGCTGCAACGCGCCAACCTCACTCCCGCCACCTTCGAAGACAGCGTCGCCAAAGAAATTCTAATCAGCAAGCTGCAAGCCCTGATCACTGGCGGCGCCTCCGTAAGCGATGCCGCTATCCGCAAAGAATTCGACAAGCAGAATACAAAAGTAAAGTTCGAGTACGCTGTTTTGAAACAGGATGACATCAAGAAAGGCCTACATCCGACCACTGAAGAGCTGAAGGCCTTTTACGATAGCCATCAGAAGAGCTACGCGAACTCGATTCCCGAGAAGCGCCAAGTCAAGTACGTGGCGATCGATACCGGCAAGCTTCAAGACAAAGTCCAGATAACTCAAGACGATCTGCAGGCTTACTACAATCAACATCGCGATCAGTACCGCGTAGCCGAGCAAGTCAAGGTCAGTCACATTCTGATCAAGACGCCGCTTCCCGGCCCGGATGCCAAAGTCGATGAAAAAGGCGTAGCCGAGGCCCAGCATCGCGCCGAAGATCTTCTAAAGCAGTTGAAGAGCGGCGCGAACTTCGAAGATTTAGCCAGGAAAAATTCTGAAGATCCCGGCAGCGCCAAACAAGGTGGATCGCTCGGCTGGATCGGCAAAGGCCGCACCGTTCCCGAGTTTGAAAAGGCAGCCTTTTCGCTGCCCAAGGGCCAGATCAGCGATCTGGTGAAGAGCAGTTACGGCTTTCACATCATCCGCGTCGACGATAAGCAGGACGCGCACATGAAGACGCTCGATGAAGTCAAGGCTGAAATCGAGCCCATCCTCAAGCAGCAAAAAGCGCAGCAGTTGGCGCAGAAGCAAGCTGAAGATTTGCTGCAAGCCGCCAAAGCCCAGGGCTTGGACTCTGCCGCATCAGCAAAAGGCGTGCCCGTGGTTACGTCGGACTTCTTCGGACGCAAAGATCTCGTCCCGGGGTTAGGACCAGCCCCTCAGTTCATGGATGCCGTTTTCACCGCGTCGGAAAAGTCGCCGCCGGAGTTGGCTTCCACATCGCAAGGTGTCGCGGTGTTTCAATTGCTGGCGGTGAAGCCGCAGTCTACGCCCACTTTCGAAGAAATTCGCGGCAGGGTCGAACAGGAATTTTTGAACGAGCGCTCGAACATTCTTCTTACCCAGAAGACCCAGGAGCTTTCCGATCGCGCCAAGACCGAGCACGACCTGAAGAAAGCCGCCAAAGAGTTGGGCGCAGAAATAAAAACAAGTGACTTCGTCTCGCCCGATGGCCAGGTCCCCGATATCGGCTCGATGACCGGCCAGGCTTCCGTCGCCTTTACCTTGAAGCCCGGAGACATCAGCGGTCCCATCAACAGTGGCGCCGATGGCGCAGTCCTTCAAATGCTCGAAGTGCAGGCGCCTTCCGACACAGACTTCACGGCCAAACGCGACCAGATTCGCGACACTCTTCTGCAAAGCAAAGAGCAGGAACTGTTCGGCCTGTTCGTTAGCAACCTGCGCGATCAGATGCAGAAAGCCGGCAAGATCAAAATCAACCAGGACGAATTGAAGACGCTGACCCGCTCCGGAAGCGAATCAGGAATCTAGGGTGAGTGATTAAGTTTCATGCCATTCCCCCGCGCCGCAGGCATCCTGTTACATCCCACGTCGTTGCCGTCGCCTGGCGGCATTGGCGACTTCGGTCCGGCCGCTTACCAGTTCGTTGACTCGCTCGCTGCCGCCCGCCAATCGCTCTGGCAAGTTTTGCCCCTCGGCCCGCTCGGCTACGGCAACTCGCCCTACTCCTCCACTTCGGCCTTTGCCGGAAATCCACTGCTGATCAGCCTGGAGCGCCTGGCCCATCACGGTTGGATCGATACCAACAAGCTCTCTGAGTGGGCCTCCGATCGCGGTCCGGTCGAGTACAACCAAGTCTTCGCCAAAAAGTTGCCGCTGCTCTTCGAAGCAGGTCGCAACTTTCTAACCAAGGCAACGCAAAGTGCCCGCGCCCGCTTTACCCGCTTTTGCTCGGAGAACACATGGTGGCTCGACGACTTCGTTCTCTTCGACGCGTTGCGCTCCCAACAAAAATTGGCCGGATGGAAGGATTGGCCCGCGGGGTTGGCGCGCCGCGAGCCTGAGGCCTTGCAGAAAGCTCGTAAAGATTTAGCTGTGGACTTGCAAATCCGCAGCGCCTTACAGTTCGCTTTCTACGAGCAGTGGCAGGCCCTTCGCCGCTATTGTTCCGAGCGCTCGATCCGCATCGTCGGCGACGTGGCCATCTTCGTGAACTACGACAGCGCCGATGTCTGGAGGCACCGCGATCTATTCCGCCTGAACGACGAACTCGAGCCCGACGTCGTCTCCGGTGTGCCTCCCGATTTCTTCAGCAAAACCGGCCAGCGCTGGGGTAATCCCCTATACCGCTGGGACGTAATGAAGGCGCAAGGCTATGACTGGTGGGTGCGGCGGCTGCGCTGGGCCACGTGGAATTGCGACTACATCCGCCTCGACCATTTTCGCGGCTTCGACCAGTTCTGGGAGATTCCGGCAAACGATCCTACCGCCATCAACGGCCGCTGGGTCGATGGTCCGCGCGACGATCTGTTTCACAAGCTTCGCGAAGCTCTTGGCGGCTTGCCTTTCTTCGCCGAGGACCTCGGCTACATCACTCCGGAGGTCCACGCTCTGCGCGAGCGCCTGCAAATTCCCGGCATCGCCGTACTGCAATTCGGTTTCAGCGATGAGGGCGCGCACATGTATTTGCCCCATCGCGCCGCCGGCAAGGTGATCTATACCGGAACCCACGACAATGAAACCACGGTAGGTTGGTTTCACTCGGGAGCCACTGAGCAGGAATGCTGCAACGCCGAATGCTATTTCGGCCGCCCTGACGATGGCATCAATTGGGCATTTATACGCGCCGCTCAAACTTCGGCCGCGGACTTTGCCATCACACCGTTGCAGGACGTTTTAGGTCTTGGCAATGAAGCACGCATGAACACTCCCAGCCAGCACGATGGCAACTGGCAGTGGCGCGTAGCTCCCGGCCAGTTTACGTCTGAGCTAGCCGCCAAACTGGCACATCTCGCCGAGGTGACAGACCGCCTGCCTCAGCCCATACCCGTTCCGCCGGAGGCAGACTTCGCCGCCTAACTCGCTTTTCGCAGCAGATAATTATTGCGGGTGTTGGGATAGTCATGCTGCCAGTAACGCACCATGTGCAGGCCGGCGGCTTCGGCCATAGCGATGAACTCTTCCGCAGTTGCATAGAAAGAGATTGCGGCGCCGTCCCGTATGACAGGCTCCCTTCCCATGAGGCTCCAATACGCCATTCTTCGCAACATTCCAAACCACGTTCGCAAGCCGTAAGTCTGGTAGAGATAAGATAGCGCCTCGCGCCGCGTATTAAATCTTGGGTCCGGTGAAGGATTTTGAACGAACGGGATTTCTCCCACCAAGATGCGCGCTCCGGGCTTGCGATTCTATAGATCTCGCGCAGGCTGGCTGGAATTTTCTCTCGAGGAACTACCAACAAAACGTTGTTGCACACCACAACTGAGGCGCTGGCATCGCCGACCGGTAGCTGATTTGTGAGACCTTGCCTCACTCGGAACCCGGCCGGGCGTAGCAAGGCGACCTCTTCCTCGGTGGCCAGAAGGCCCAGCGCGCTGTTCACGCCAATTCGTTCTGCCATTGCTAACAACGTGCCGTCCCCACAACCAATGTCGACCAGATCATCACCCGCTTGCAAACCCACAACCTCCACGATGCGCTCGTGAATCAGCCGAGTTATCTCTTGCTTGTTGCGGCCGCGTAGTGCCAGATCCTGCAGGTTCTTAACCCGTCCGGCAGTCTCGCGGCAGTATTCTACGTAATCGTCAGAGTAAGTAAGGTTCGAGCGCGCCCTCATCGTTGCGATTCTAACCGAGCGTGTCGATCTCGCCTGTGAAAAACTACAGCCTGCTCAGCTCGTGGCTTCCCGTCGCCGCTTAGATCGTGTATAGAAGTTACGGAGAGATTTTCGGTGAGCGAAGCCATCATTCAAGCCCAGGCCATTGAAAAGTCCTATCCCCAGCCGGATGGAACCCGCATTCAAGTGGTCGGTCTCACGGACTTCAGCATCGAGCCCGGGAAAATCGTCGCGCTTCTGGGGGCCTCAGGCTGTGGTAAGTCCACGTTGCTGCGAATTCTCAGTGGCCTTTCGCAACCATCGTCCGGCGCGATTTTCTGGCATGGCAAACCCCTGGGCGCCGAGTCGCCGAACGTCGCCATCGTATTCCAGAGCTTCGCCCTATTTCCTTGGCTCACGGTACTGGAAAATGTTGAAGCGCCGCTGGAAGCACGCGGTGTAGCTGCCGTGGAACGACGCAAACGAGCTCTGCGCACGCTCGACACAGTCGGCCTCGACGGCTTCGAAACCGCTTATCCCAAAGAACTTTCCGGAGGCATGAAACAGCGTGTCGGCTTTGCGAGAGCTTTGGTGGTCGAACCGGAAGTGCTCTTCATGGACGAACCGTTTTCCGCCCTCGATGT
The DNA here is from genome assembly GCA_963781635.1 of uncultured Acidobacteriaceae bacterium. GTDB lineage: Bacteria > Acidobacteriota > Terriglobia > Terriglobales > Acidobacteriaceae > Sulfotelmatobacter. Next base: position 309,932 of record CAWAFZ010000012.1, on the reverse strand, counting down.
GCTTACCGCCGAAAACCTGCGCGGCGAACTGCTCGAGCTCTGGCTCAACAAGAAAATGCCCACCAGCGCCATCTTCATCGTGACCCACAACATTGAAGAGGCCGTAATCCTCGCCGACCGTATCGTGGTGCTGGGCCGAAATCCCGCGCGCATCCGCGCGGATTTCAACGTTCGCCTCCCCCAACCCCGCGATCGCAAATCCACGCGCTTTGTAGAACTGGTGGATTATATCTACAAAATAATGACCGAACCCGACGTCGAACACACCCTCCCCGATTCCGAAAGCACGGGAGAAATTGTAGTGCCTCCGGGAGGGCTGAAGAGTAAAGCTCCCGTGCGTACCAGCAAATACCAGATTCTCCCGCACGCACGCGTTGGTGGAATCGCCGGTCTCATCGAATTGTTGCACGATCGCGGCGGGCGCGAAGATCTCTTCCGCCTCAGCGAAGATCTCGTGATGAACGTCGAAGACTTGCTACCCATTCTCGAGGCCTGCCAATTGCTCAGCTTCGCCTGGTTGAAGGAGGGCGATGTGCAACTCTCGCAAGCTGGAGCGGCGTTCGCCGAAGCCGATATTCAAGCCCGCAAAATTCTCTTCCGGCAGGCAGCGCTCGAACACGTTACTATCCTCAAGCAGATCGACAGCATCCTCAAGCGCAAGTCGGATCACTCCATCCACGACGAATTTTTCCACGATATTTTGGACGAGCACTTCTCCGAAGATGAAGTGCAGCGCCAGTTCGATACCGCCATGAACTGGGGACGCTACGCCGAGATCTTCGATTACGATCGCGAGAGCGGTCGGCTCACCCAAACCGAGGTAGCGCCGATCGAAGCTGTGCCAACCGAAATTGCGCAGGCTGCGGCGCTCAAGCAAACTCCCGAGCCAGCGCGCGCAGTGGACGGTAACGAGCCAGCTTCCTCGTCGAAAGCCTGATCGACGGTTCTATGGAAGGGAAATAAAGAGCATGAAGAAGAGCATCTCCTGGCGCGGATTCTCGGCCTATCAACTGTGGTCACAGTTGCCGCGCCTCGAAACCTCGCACCTACCCGATATCATTATGTTCGGTGCGGGCATCGCACTCTTCTACAGCGTGATCACCGTAGGCCGTACCTGGTTCGGTCCCTTCACTCCGACCGTCGAAATTTCGCGCAGCCCAGCCGCGCTTCCCGCCTACGCCGGTTATTCGTTGTTGCGCATCACTATCGCCTATCTGCTGAGCCTCGTCTTCACCTTGGTGTATGGCTACATCGCCGCCTACAACCCGCGCGCCGAGCGCTTCATGATCCCTCTGCTCGACGTGCTGCAGTCTATCCCCGTGCTCAGCTTTCTTCCAGGAGTGATGCTGGCCATGGTGGCGCTGTTTCCGGGACGTCAGCTCGGCGTAGAACTGGGCGCGATCCTCCTCATTTTTACCGGGCAGGTCTGGAACATGGCCTTTAGCTTCTATTCCTCGCTCAAGAGTATTCCGAAAGATATGCGCGAGGCCGCAACGATCTACCGCTTTAGCTGGTGGCAGCGCTTCACGCAGATGGAGTTGCCCTTCTCGGCAATCGGTCTGGTGTGGAACTCGATGATGTCGGTCGCGGGAGGCTGGTTCGCTTTGATGGTCTGCGAAATGTTTGTGTTGGGGCCGCGCGATTTTCGTTTGCCCGGCCTGGGCTCCTATCTGCAAACCGCGGCCAGCGCCGGCGACACCCCCTCAATCCTTTGGGGCATCGCCACCATGGTTACAGTGATCGTCTTACTCGATCAATTCATTTGGCGCCCTGTGATCGCCTGGGCCGAAAAATTCAAAGTCGAGCAGGTGGAAAGCACCGACGCTCCGCGTTCCTGGGTGCTCAATCTGGTGCAGCACTCCACCGGTCTGGCTAAGCTTCGTCAAAAGACCCTGCGGCCTCTAAGTGAGAATCTACTTCTGTATTTTGCCAATAAGCATCCAGAAGAGGCTCCGCAGCATGATGAGCCAACCGCATGGCGAGAATGGCTGCTTCGCATTACGGCAGTCGCGGTGCTCCTGGGCATTGGCTACGCTGTGGTTCGCGTCGCCATCATCGTGAGCGGCGTCGGAAAAACTGAATTGCACGAAGCCGCCCTCGGCCTGGGAGCAACTTTCTTGCGCGTGAATCTCGCCCTCCTGATCGGTGCCCTATGGACCATTCCTGCTGGCGTCGCGATCGGCTTCAATCCCCGCCTGGCACGCATCGCGCAACCGCTGGCTCAGATCGCAGCATCGGTTCCCGCGACGGCTCTGCTGCCCGTGATCCTGCTGGTGCTGATCAGAATCGGCGGCGGGCTTGGCCTCGCATCAATCGTGGTCTTGTTGCTGGGTACGCAATGGTACGTCTTATTCAACGTGATTGCCGGAGCGATGGCAATCCCAACGGATCTAAAAGAGTGCTGCTCGGTCTTCAAAATGCGCGGCATCGAGCGTTGGAAAAAATTAATCCTGCCGGGAATTTTCCCCTATCTCGTAACCGGACTGGTCACAGCATCCGGAGGCGCATGGAACGCCAGCATCGTAGCCGAATATTTTCATTTCAAGGGTCACATCTACACCACCACGGGACTAGGCGCGACCATCAGCCAGGCCACAGACAGCGGCGATTTCCACCTACTCCTGGCCGCTACGATGATGATGGCAGCCACTGTGGTCACCATCAACCGCCTGGTCTGGCGCAGGCTCTACGGCCTGGCTGAAACGCGCTTCCGCCTGGAAACGTAAGAATCAGTAATGTTGTTAATGCGTTCGTCCTGACTGCTAACCAACCGGTTACACTAAGTTACTTTCGAGTTTCCCGCACCTTCAGATTTCATCAGCTTTTAACCTCTTCTTCACGCCCCTGCAAAGTGCCTGCGCTATTTCTTTAGCATGCCCTCAAACCAGTTCCACGGCGAGAAAACGCGGGAAGAACTGTTGCCGCAGATCGCTGGAGTTCCCGCGATTTCGGCGTTGGCTGAGAAGTTCTTTCGCGTGGACAAAATGCGCGACTTGTACCAGCGCCTGCAGCAGTCTCCCGAAGGCTTGGGGCTGGAGAACCTGCTAGCCGCGATGCGCGTGGAACTGCGCGTCGATGCGGCGGATGCGGCGCGAATTCCAGGGACGGGTCCGGTGGTGGTCGTAGCCAACCACCCTTTCGGCATGCTGGATGGAGCCGTGCTGGCCGTGCTTTTAACGCGCGCCCGCCCGGACGTTAAGGTCATGACGACTTTTCCGCTGGGCGACATTCCCGAGCTCTCTCGCCACTGCATCGTGGTAGACCCTCTGCCCATCAACAGCGGCGACACCAATGGCAGCCAAGCCAATCACCACGCTCTCGCCGAGGCGCAAGACTGGCTGCAGTCTGGAGGAATGCTGGCACTTTTTCCTGCGGCCGAAGTTTCGCAGTGGCAATTTCCCCAGGCAGCCATCTCCGATCCGCAGTGGAGCCATACCGCCGTCCACCTGATTCGTCACACATGCGCGGCTGCGATGCCAGTCTACTTCTGTGGCCGGAACAGCATGAGCTTCCATCTTTTCGGCATGATTCACCCGCGCCTCCGATCCGCTTTCCTGCTCCAGGAGTTTCTCCAACAAGAAGGGCGCAGTGTGGAAGTACGCGTGGGCAGCGAAATTTCCAGCGATGGTATCGCAAGCATCGCAAACGATCAGGAAGCCACCGACTATTTACGCTGGCGAACGTACCTGCTGGCGCGCCGCCGCCGCGCAGAAAGTTCTTGGCCCGTTGCCGCTCGCTCGAAGCTCTCGGTCAACGTGCAGCAACCAGTCGCGTCCGCCGCGCCGCAGGAATTGCTGGTAGGGGAATTAAGTCAGCTTCCCGAAGATCGCTGTCTGGCGCACAGCGGAGATCTGGCGGTGTATTTGGTCAAAGCGAACGAAACGCCTCGCCTTTTGCAGGAAGTGGGACGCTTGCGCGAAGTAACTTTTCGCGGCGCGCACGAAGGCACCGGCAAACCGCGTGACCTCGACCGCTTCGACCGATACTATTGGCATCTGCTGCTCTGGCATCGCACCAAACACGAGCTTGTCGGCGGTTACCGCGCCGGCAACACCTCCGAAATCCTCGCCCAACGTGGTGTGCGCGGCCTCTACACCAGCACGCTCTTCCGCTACGATGCCCAGGTTTTCGAGAAGATTGGACCCGCCCTTGAACTCGGACGTTCTTTCGTAAGGCCCGAATATCAGCGGCAATACGCCCCGCTACTCCTGTTATGGAAGGGCATTGCACGCCTGCTGGTAGCGCACCCCGGGACTCCGATACTGTTCGGTGCAGTCAGCATCAGCAATGGATACAACAAGACTTCGCGCGAGATGATCTATCGTTTCTTCGAAGCTCGCATGCGCCAAGAAGAGTCCACCGGCCTGATCGAGCCAGGAATGATCGAACCGCGCCGCCCCTTTCGCCCCGCATGGTTGCGGCCTTGGGATTGCCGCGCCATGAGCCACGTTCTCCGCGATCTTGAAGAACTCTCCGAGCCCATCACCGATGTGGAAGCCGACGGCAAGGGCCTGCCCATCCTACTCCGGCAATACGCTAAAATCGGCGGCAAACTCCTGGGCTTCAACGTAGACCGCAAATTTTCCAACGTGCTCGATGGATTGGTGATGGTCGACCTTCGCCGAACCGAAACCGCAGTGCTCGAGCGGTTCATGGGGAAAGTTGGAGCCGAAAAGTTCCGGCGCCACCACGGCTTGCAATCGTAAGCTTAACCACAGCCCTCTACCTTCTGCCTTTCAATCGCGTTGCCTCGCTCGTTAGAATGCAGGATTTTCCGGCCTCTCTAAGTGCGACTTCCAGCTTTACTCCGAGTGCTGCAAGTTCGCCCGCAGTCAATAACAGTTGCAACTGCTCGAAGAGTTGGCGCTCCTCTTTCCGAATGTGTGCAGAAAGCTTGCCGGCAAAAGCGACGACGCTATCTACCGACATGCGCCGCGCTGCCGCCTCGGAAAAGCATTCGCGTAATCCGGCGTGTTCGGCTCGCAGCTCTTCCACCAGCGAAATCAACTCCTCGAACCGAAAGGCAGCTGGGAAAAGCCCCGACTCTTCAGCGGAAAAGTGAAAGTCGATTTCCTGCCGAAAATGCTGATCGATCTCCTCCTGCCAGGCCTCGAGATCTTTTTCGGGGATCGGTTGCGCCCGATCGATTCGCACACATAAAGCCAACGCTCGCTGATGCTGGTGAGACAGCGGAATCAGGTTTTTGTCGCGCAGCATGATATGGATGATTTCGGGAGAGGCTTTCGCAACTCAGGGCAAAGCGCTCACGGGCTCCGAGGCTTCCGGACTCGCAGCACGTACCGTAAGCCAGTCCGTGCGAACCCGCTCCCACTCCTGAATCAGCATGCCGTTAGCCTCGAAAAAGCTGCGAATGCGGAAGCGCTCCCATCCCGCCACCTCTTCCAGAATTGGCGCCAGCACTGCGAGCGCGCTGGTGCTCAGCACGGTGCGCTTGGCAATTTGAGAAACGTGCCGTGATTCCGATACGGCAATAGTCAAGCCATCGCGCGCGTTCACGTGCAGCATCACGTGCACATCGGAGCTTCCATCTCCGGTGTAGATCACATGATCTGGTCCGGTCACATGCTGCGTCAGCAGTTGATCCAAAACAAAGACCTTGCCATAACCGGCCGTGGCCCGCACCAGCGTATCGATCTCGCCCGAAGCTTTATAGCGGAACTCCGTGCCGAAGATGTGATCCTGAGGCACAACTCCCTCAAGCGCAGAATAAATCACCTCGACGGGCGCAGCGGACAGAATATAAAAATCGAACGAATGTCCGTCGATCCCGGCTTCCAGAAGCTGGTAAAGGAGCTTAATATTTTCCTTCAGCCGAATCCGCTTGCCCACTTCGTAGAGATGTTCCTTACGCACCTTGGCTTTGAACTCAGGGTCATGCAGCAGCAAGTAGGCGAGCTCCGCTCCCTGCTGCACCAGGTTGATCTTCGCCATGCCCTTGGCTTTACGTTCGAACTCTTCCGTGGAGATGCCCACCAACTCCGCCAGAACATACCCCGAATCGTTGAACGTGAGCGTCTGATCGAAGTCGCTTGCGAAAATGTAGTGTTTCAAAGGTTTTTCTGCCATGGCCATTAGATTGATTCCACAGCTCTCAAGGCCCATTCAAAGATTTGATCAAGATTATAGGCCGTTCCGGTGAACCCGTTGTTAACAAAACGAAAAATATTCCTTGTTCTTCCCGTACGATCGCGCAGTCTCTGCCTTTACTAAATTCGCCGACACGTCCAGAATAGAAGGTCGGCTCGGCACGTTTTCGCGGGTGCTTCTTCACAATCATGGAGACAGAGGCAAAGGCCTGTCGCCTTCCGGAAGCCGACCAAAATTACAGGAGCCCTCATGCTTGCATCTGGTGAACTGATTCGCTCGATGAATTACGTGGAAGATATTACAACCACTCTGCGCCGCATCTGCATCTCTATCCCCGCCATGAGCGTCGAGGAACGCAAGCGCTTGGCCGACAGTTTGCGCACCGCGGGTATCGCCCTGAATGAAGCCATTAAAGATCTGGAAAAAGAAAAAGTGGTGGCTCAGTAGTGGCAACCGTGAAGACCGTCGCGGTGATCGGCGCCGGCATTATGGGCCGGGGCATCGCGCATGCCGCCGCCATTGGCGGTTACCGCACGATTCTCGAAGACCTGCTCCCCGCCGCCTTGCGCCGCGCCGAGAGCGAAATCCGAGCCAATCTCGACCAAGCCGTAGAATTAGGAAAAGTGCCGGCCGATGCCGCTGATGCTGCCTTCCGCCGCCTCGAATACGCCGGCTCGGTGGAAGATGCGGCGCGCGAAGCCGATCTCGTCATCGAAGCCGTCCCCGAAGAGATGGAGTCGAAGATCGAGATCTTCACTCTTCTCGATAAAATTTGCCGCCCCACAACCATCCTAGCTTCGAATACTTCCTCTCTCAGCATCACCGAAATAGCCAGCGTCACTTACCGCGCCGAGAAATGTGTGGGCATGCACTTCTTCAATCCCGTGCACAAGATGAAGCTGCTCGAAGTCGTGCGCGCCTTGGAAACGGACGACGACACATTAGCAACTGCCGTTGAAGTGGGCCGGCGCATGGGCAAAGAAGTGGTCGTGATCAAAGAGTCGCCCGGCTTCATCACCAGCCGCATCAACGCCATGATCGGCAATGAGGCGTTCCACATGCTTCAAGAGGGAATTGCCTCAGCCGCCGATATCGACAAAGCTCTAAAACTCGGCCTCAACCATCCCATGGGACCATTCGAATTGGTCGATCTAGTGGGCCTCGATACGCGGTTGAACATTCTCGAATATCTGCACAAAACTCTGGGAGAGAAATATCGCCCCGCTCCACTACTCGTGCAGTACGTAAAAGCGGGGCGCCTCGGACGCAAGTCTGGCCGCGGGGTGTACGAATATCCCGAAGTCGCCGCCGACGCGAATCCTGCTAACCCTGTTCCCTCTGAAAAAGACGCGTCAGCGCAATTGGTTGGAGTCAAGCGCTAGCGGCGTTCGCTATCGATTGCCCGGCGACCAAAATTTAATCCTGGAAAGAATCGCGCTTTCTCCCGCTCGACTCCCTTGCTCGCAATCAGAACATGAAAGCTCTCTCCCATGCCCGCGGGAGTGACCAGGTGTTTGAGTTGCAGCGCAACCTTGGCGCGCTCTTGCGGCAAGCGGCATTCTTCGAAGGCGTCGGCAAACTGGTTGGCTTCGCCAATGCCCATCAGAAATTGCGATTGCGTAAGAAGCTTGTGCGCTTGCATGCCTCGCTTTTCAGCCGCGGCGGCGAGCGCCGTGAAATTCACATCAGCCGTAATGTCTTGCTCGCCGGGAGCTTCATAAGGATTCGCGCTGACCGAATGCTGCCGAATCGCCTTCAGCGTCCCCCGATGTCGTCCCGCGAGTTGCTCTTCGCGCGTATATCCGTAGTCGATAGCGATCACAAATCCGCGCCGGATGCCTCCGGTGATGCGATCCATGAATAGTTGCGCAGCCTGAGGCACCTCAACGCGTTCGCCCTCTTCAGGATGGATTGAATATCGATCGAGAAGTTCCAACTCCTCCGGCGAAGCCTTCACCCAGTCTTCCACGAATCTGACTCTCGTGTGCGCCGATGCGCAGGGAACCCCCGGCACTGAGAATTTCGACCGGCAGCGCGTCGAAGAATTCATTGGCGAACACAATTACAGGAGTATCGTCGGCCGCAAGCTGTTTCGAATATTTGTGAAGACACATCGCGAAATACGGCTTTTCCGCTTTCGAAGTTCGCTGCCAGTGTCTCCTCAATTCGCTGTCGCAAAGCCACCGAACTCTCGATCAGAACGTACCGCAACGCAGCCGAAAAAATCCGGAAACTTCTTCTCCGACCAGCCCAGCACATCTTGCGCAAATAGCCCGCGGCCCGGACCGAGTTCCGCCACTTCAATCTCGTCCGGAGAACCCAGCGCTCTCCACATCTCATCGAACTGCCGCGCCAGCAGCCGTCCAAAAACGGCATGTACGTCGCTCGATGTGTAGAAGTCGCCGGCCTTCCCGAACTGTTGAGCATTCCGCGAATAATAACCAAGCTCAGGATCGTAAAGGCAGAGGTCCATATATCGGGAGAATGGAATCGGACCGTGCTCCCGAATTTCTCGCTCGATCTTCTGCCGGAGAAGGTTCACAATTCCTTCCGGCGGCGCTCGGCGCGATCCTGTGGGGTGCGGATGAACATCTCGACGAAATAATCGTGCAGCCCGTCGTAGAGTTGCCGTTGAAAGCTCCATTCGAACTGCGGGTCATCGAGATCGCGGGGATGAAGATCCAGATAATAAGTGTGCACCGGAATGGATGCGTCTTTGAACTGAATAATCAGTTCCACCCCGTCGCCCTTCGCGCGTGCGTAAAGTTCAGCAGAGGATGCTCGTAGAGCCGGAGTTGGCCGAAGACTCGTTCGAGACGCGAAGCAGCTGTTTCGGGCACGCGAGGATTGTAAAGCACCCGGGGTTCAGATCAGCAGGCCTTGGGCAAGTTGTCCCCGCCGCCAGAGTTATTCATTCGTAGCGCAGAGCCTCAATTGGATTCAGCATGGCAGCCTTGATCGCCGGCAGCATGCCGCTGATAATCCCCACAAAGCTGAGAATCGCCGTTGACCACATCAGCGTGGCCGAGTCGATATATAGATGGATGTCGCCCTCGCTGGCATTCTCCTCAAACGCACTCCACAAGGTCAGCGAACCCACGCTCCACGAAACCAGATAAGCCAGCGCCACGCCCAGCAGCCCACCCAGAGCCGTGATCACCAGCGCCTCCATAAGAAACTGGAGCAGAATGTGCCAGCGATGCGCGCCCAAAGCCTTTTCCACGCCGATCTCGCGCGTGCGCTGCGTCACCGAAACCAGCATAATGTTCATCAAGCCCACGCCGCCAATCCCCAGTGTGAGCAAGCCGATGAAGCCAAGCAGGATCTTAATCCCTGTGCTGATCACTTGCAGATCCAGCAAATCCGCGAAGACGTCAAAAACAAAAATAGCCCGGTGGTCCTTAGGATCGAAGTTGTGATGAAACGCCATCGAGTCGCGCACCGCTTTGACGACCTTGGCATGATCGCCCTCATATTCCATCACCACGGCATTCAGGTAATAAGTCTTCGCCAGATCGCTCATGGCGCTGAACGGGATATAAACATGCGCATTGATGTTATCGTCGCCGTTGATTACCTGATGCTTCAGCACACCGATGACCTGGTAAGAGATGCCGTCGAGGCGAACGCTTTCGCCCAGCACGCTCTGCCCCGAGAAAAGCTTCTTTCTCACGTCCGATCCAATCACCGCAACCCGCGTGTGAGTAAAATCGTCCACCTCGCTAAAAAAGCTCCCTTCGTCAGTGTCCATTCGCCGCATGCGCCCATATGATGCGTATACGCCGCTTACGCCATAAGTCGCGCTGCGCGTGCTATACGCCACCAGCGTCTGCTTCGCAACCTCCGGCGAAACATGTTTAAGCAGCGGTACTTCATTCCGAATGTAGTCAAGGTCGTTAACCGTTAACTTGACTTCGGTGCCGGCCTTGGTTCCGCCAGCCTGCAGTTCGGTTCGTCCCGGGAAGATGAAAACCAGATTCGTCCCAAACGACCGGAACGCCGCCCAAACTCCGCGCTCGAAGCCCGACCCGTAAGCCAGCAGGATCACGACGGTAGCGATTCCCCAAGCCATGCCCAGCATGGTCAGCAGGCTGCGGCTGCGATTGTGGCGGAGTGCATTCAAAGCCTGCCGACCCAAATCCGTAATCATAGTGACTCCAAAAGCCGTGCCCCGTGGACCTCAGTGTCCCCTGTGTTTAAGATCTTGACGTTGCACTCACCAGATTCACTCCTGCCGCAAAGCCTCCACCGGCTCCATCAAAGCGGCCTTGCGCGCAGGGTAAAGTCCCGCCGAAATGCCAGCCAATGCCAACGATCCAATCGCCACCAGCGCCGATGCAGGAATAATTCGAGGCGTGTCAAAACCTTCCGGTGAGGGCAGCAGAGCCAGCAACGTAACAAAACCAGTAGCCATAGCCAGCCCAATGCCCCCACTGAAAGCCGTAAGAAAAGCTCCTTCCACAAAGAACTGGGTAAGAATATTCCGATGAGTTGCGCCCAGAGCTTTTCGTAGTCCGATTTCCTTGGTGCGTTCACTCACCGAGACCAGCATGATGTTGATGATCCCGATCGCCCCCAGTCCGAGTGTAACTACGCCGACCACGCCCAGAAACCAATCCATTGCATCAAAGATCCTCGCCACGCGCTGCATATTCTCGATGGTGTCCCAATCCTCAAATGCATCCTCAAGCCTTGGATCGAATCCGTGCCGGCCCGCGATGATCTCGTGAATTTCATTCTTAGCCTCAGCGTGTAGATCTTTGCGGATGGGCTGATAGTTGATAAAAGAAATGGCGTCTTCGGAGTTCGCTTTGGTCAAACGAAACAGATTCCGCATAGTGTCGATAGGAATAAAAATGCGCGAGTTGGTTCCGTTGTTGCCATCGCGTCCAACCTTTTCCACCACGCCGATCACGTCGAAGCTGATGCCGTTCAATAGAATCGTCGATCCCACCGCCGGCCGCCCGGGGAACATATTCTTCAGCAGTTCCCATCCCACAATTGCGACGCGCCGCCGCTCGGCATTATCTTGCTCGTTGAACCAGCGTCCCGGATTGATAGGCACATTCCGAATCTGGTTGTAATCCGAAGCCACCCCAAAAACCTGGCCGTTCGTCGTACCGTAGTCGCTGACCGCCCGAATATCTTCACGATTCAACACCGGTGAAACCGCGCCCACCAGCTTAGCCTCCCGCCGCACCGCGACAGCATCCGCATAGGTAAAGTAGTAGGTTTGCCCGGATTGCGTGCTCCCCTGCACCGCGGGGATGCGCCCGGGAAACATGAACATGATGTTCTGCCCTAAGTTGGCAAGTTCTCTTTCCTGCCCGCTGCGAAAGCCTTCGCCCAGGCCAACCAGCAGTAGGAGAGATCCTACGCCCCAGGCAATTCCAAACATGGTGAGAAATGAGCGCAGCTTATGCGCCCACAAAGTGGCCAGTGATTGTCGGACGATATCGACAAGTATTCGCATGCTTTCACCGTCCCCACGCATCCGGGCGATGCGTGGGGACAACGTTCAGGCGAGGGGTCTCAATCCCGCCCAACGATCTATTCACTAATACGCAGCCGGGCTATGCGAAGTTCCCTGCTGCTGTTGAACCTTTAGACCTGGGCGCGGAGAAAAAGTGAGCTTGGTAGGAATGGAAATTGCAGCCTTGAAATGCTCTGTTAAGCGGACTTATCAGAATTCGAAATAACCGCCGGCGCGCGATGACGGAGCGCCCTCAGTCCCTGTCGCCGGAAGCAGGCTCAATACACCGCTCAAGCTCTCCCATGCCGCCTGATTCAGCGCGGGGTCTGAACCCACCAGGTCACGAATCATATCCCAGGCGGACATATTCAGCGCTCCCTCCGGCGGTGGCCCCATGGCGAGCGACACGGCACATTGCGGGCAGAACGAAATGCGATGCGCGGCCGACTTCTGCCGGGGCTTGATTCCCACGGTCTGCGCAAACATATAGAGTGCAACCGATTTGCTTCCAGCTCCAATTTCACGATTACAGCGCAGGCAATGCATGGTTTCCAATGGACGCTCCCGACTCCAATCGAAGCCGAATATCGAAGGATAAATTCTGGCTTTTTGCATTGCAGGAGCACAAGTACGCAGAAGGATTCCTGGCAGTTCGCAGAATGATTACCGCTCCGCTCTTGTGGAACCATGCTGTGCTCTAGGCAGAGGCCAATAAAATCGTGCAATCTGTTGCGATGAGCAGGAACGCAACTTTTCCAGTCAGGGCAGTCCCGTCCCGGCCAGCCATAAACTCGCAGACGGAAAAATTCCTTCGATTGTCGCATCTTCGCAGGCTACGCGGTTGCGAGCAGGTGGCTGCGGTCTGTTATCGCATGCGCAAATGCGATGTCGAATTTCTACTGGTTCGAACTCGCGGCAGCAACCGCTGGACTTTTCCCAAAGGCAGCGCCGAACCGGGACTGACCCATGCCCAGGCTGCCGCTCTTGAGGCCTTCGAAGAGGCAGGGGTTCATGGCCGGATCGAAGAGGTTGCCTTTGCGCGATATTTTCGTCGCAAACGCCGTCGCGGCGCGATGGCGAGAACTGCGGAAAAAAAGATTGCCGTGAATGCTCACCTTTGCGAGGTCTTGAGGCTCGCTCCTCCAAAAGAGCTCAACCGTAGTCGCACCTGGTTTTCGGTGGAGGACGCACGCCGTTGCCTTCGCGAGGGACGCGAAAGTGAAGACGGCGCCGAGTTTGCTCGCGTCGTCGACCGGGCCGCAACCCGCATCCTGAAAATGCGCAGCGCATCGGCCATGCCGCATTACACTCGCTCGCAGGACCACCGGTTGCGAACCGATGCAGCGCAAACCGGTGCATCGCAAAAAGACCCGCTGCAAAAAGTGCGCTTCGAGGCTTTTCATGAAGCTGGCATCGAGCCCTACGTCGCGCGATTAATGCGTCGCCCGAGTGGCGACGCGCCGCAGTCGATGGTAACTGCTCCCCGTCGCAAGTTTTTAGAATGCGAGATCCTGCCCTTCAACACCCGCGGAAAGAAAACTAAGGCTCTCGGAACCGGCACAAAGGGTTGAACCGCATGGAGTCGCGCATTATTCCTTGTTCTTAGGCCGCTCAAAGGCCTTCGCCAGATATTTCCGCGCCTCTTCCAGCGCCCCGAAAGTGTCGTCGTTACTCTGGATGGCTTGCCGGTATTCATTAATCGCGCGCTCGCGCTGCCCGGTAATGTCGAAAATCTTTCCCAGCTGAATGTGGCTCCAAACCTCAGTCCAGCGCGGCTCCCCATTGCCATTGATTGCCGAGCGATAAGAGTTCGCCGAAGACTGATAATTCCGCTGCAGAAAGAAAATCTCCGCAATGCGGTAATGCGCCAGTGAGCTGTTCTTATTCTGATCGAGCGCCTTGTTGAACTCGGCGAGCGCACCCGCCAGATCGCCCTGCTGCTGCAGTGCCTGCCCGCGCAGGATCGAAGATCGCAGCTTCACATCCGAAGAATTCGTCAGCACGCGGTGATCCGGATCCACCGCGATCCGCCGCGGCCTCCCGAACGTCTCCACCGTAAAAGGTGAGTTGGTCCCGACCACCTCAATCTTCTTGTCTTCCGTTTTTCCATCCGTATCGATGCGCAAATCCACCGGCATGCGGAACAGGTCAAGATCCTGAGAAATTTCTCCGGTCACGCGAAAGCCCTTATTACTGCCCAGCCGGTAGGTCGTGTACTTCACTTTAAATTCCGGCGCGCCCGTAGAATCGAGCCACTGCGAGAAAAACCAGGTAAGCTGCTCGCCATAATTCTTCTCTGCGATCGCGCGAAAATCGTCCATAGTCGCCGATTTGCCGGCATAGGTCTCGGCGAACTCCCGCATCGTCTTAAGATATTTATCCTCGCCCAGCACCCAGCGCAGCATGTGCAGAATCATCGCACCCTTGTCAGTCACCAGTGACTGAAACTCCGTCGAGAATGGATCCAGCTTGCTGGCACTCGATAGCGGCACCGTATCGTAAGCTAAAGCTCCCACCGACATATCCTTGATCGCTTCTTCCAGACCGGCCGACCCCGCGGCATTCTCCACATACATCGCCTCCGAGTATCGCGAGAATCCGTCGATCACCCACCAATCATCTTTCGACTCTGGACTCACCGAAACTCCCCACCACTGATGCGCAATCGCATTGGCCAACAACCGGTAATTCGTCTTCTCGGTAATCGACGGTCCCGCCAACCCCGCAATCTCCGGCCCCCACGCATAAGGCACCGTATCTCCCGGCAGCTCCACTACACTCAGTTTCTGGCTCATCGGAGTCCCATAAAGCGTAATGAAATAGGTAAACTCCTGCATCGCAGTCGTTGTGTACTCCGGAGCGAACTTCTCATGGTCAGGCTTGAAGTAAACATGCAGATCGAGCCCGGCTTCGTCACTTTTATATTCCTGAAAAATACCGGCAACGATAGTCCCCGGAAAACTCGGCTTGTCATAAACAAACTTGAATGTCTTTGTAGGAAGGCCGTTGGTATTCGGCCTCGCGGAAGCGGGATTATCCGTGACCGTTTTCTTGCCACTCCCAATCACCATCATGTGTGCCGGAACCGTCACGCTGATGGTCGCGGTAAAACGATTAAGACCATAACCGCTAACCGGGAACCAGCGCCCCGCGTACAGCAGATAACTGGTGTCATCGCCGATATAAGCCAGCTTTAGCCCGGGCACCGGGCTATCGTCGGCACTCTCAATATTGCCTTCGTACTCAAAAGTAAGCGTAGTCGAAGCGTCTTTGCGCAGGCCGGCGGGCAGCGGCACGCGCACCGTAGAATCCTGCGTCACACGCTCCGCCGACAACGGCTGGTTCTTCTCATCCAGCACACGCGTAACCCGCAAGCCATTATGCAATTCGAAAATGGCCGTATTCAAATCCTGCAGCGCTGTGAATTTGACCTTGGCCCTGGCGGATATCTGATGCAGATGAGGCGTAAGCTCTGCCTCGATCTGGTAATCGTCCACATGCAGGTGGATCTTCTCCGCAGCCCACGAGGGCATCGCGGCTATGATGAACAGCAGCAGGGCAGAGAAGATCGCAAAGACGCCGTGGCCGCGCCGAAGGTAAATCCGCATTAAGGAGAATCTCCAGAGAACGGGCTAACCATTCCCTATGATGAAGATTTTCACCTAAAAGATGCTGAGGCACAAGGCGAGCCCCGTCCAAAGTGTGGCTGTAATTCGTATTGCTCGAGTCCGGAGATCGACAGTAGCGCCGCGCGTCCCGGCGGCTGGCAGGGGGCGTCTCGCCCCCGCTCCTAGGGCGAGGCCGTCCCAGGCACAGTACCCACGGATGTCGGTGCCGCTTCTTTACCCGTGTCCTGCGGTGGAACATGAGGCGTGAACTTCCTCAGAAAAAACTCCTGAATCACATTGCCAAAGGCGCCAAAGCCCGTGCCAATCGCCGCATTCTCAAAAGTTAATGCCGCCCCGTTGCGATTCTCCGCGGGATAGTACAGATTCGAAATGCCGCCCGCCGCCAGCCCTCCAATGATGCCCGAATAATTCGCCTGCCAGTGCCCGTTATCGCCTTTGCAGATCACCGCGTTCGCCACCGCATAAAAAAATCGCGAAGTCTTGCTGCCACTCCCCTTCCAGAAATATCGCGGATCCTGTTTGAACAGCGAAGGCAGTATCGCCCCACCGATATACGTCCCTGAGACAAAGTCCCCATAGGCCGCGCCGAATCGCCTGGCATAACCCTTCGCGCCCTGCCCATATCCGCTAAACGCATTGTCAGCTTGCTCAATTCCAGCCGTGCCGCCAGTAATCAGCAAATTGACTGGATTCGTCGTCGTCTTCCACGCCAGCTGAAATTTAAGCCTCGGCGTCAGCGGGGCAGCGTGCGGAACGTAGCTCACGTAATAATTCGGAATCACGCCCAGCAGCTTCTGCTGTTCCTCAACTTTTACTTGTTCTTCCGCTATTAGCTCGGAAGGCAGCGTTACCTCAACGTCAACATCGGCGCGGGCCACAGCGAGTGCAATCTCCGGCAGCACATAGTCATCGCCAGCGTGCACGACTCCTGACATCTCTTGATCCGCAAAGCCAGCCGCTGTGAAGGCTAGATGAAATGCTCCCGGCATCACGCCGGCAAAAGCAAAGCGTCCGTTATTGTCAGAAATAGCGACTGTCTTCGGGACGCTTTTATCTTTATCCGAGCCCGGCTGCGACAACGTGATTCTCACGTTTGCCACCAATGCCCCGGATTGATCCACCACCGTGCCGCTAATGCTAGCCGCTTGCGGCGGGGCTGGCTCCGACTCGATGGTTGGGCCCTCGGAATTTGGACCGTTGGAAGCGACCGGACCCTGCAGCGCCCGACCCTGTGCCGCGAGATTGCTAGGTGCACCGACAGCCGGCACAAAGAATCCAAAAAAAATAACTGCGATCTTCCATGCCCCAAGCCTCGCGCGCTCCCTCCGAGTATTCCGCCAACCCCTCAAACAAATAATCCTTCCGGCTGATCTCTTCAGCCTACTCAAAGCCAGCCTCTTCTACCAAGTTACTTTAAGTCTGATGCGCGAAACGGAGTTCAAGCTACCTGTTCGCCTCCAAGTGGGTATTTTGAGATTTTTCGACAGCTACCAGAAAAGAACGGGCTTGAGGATCGTTTTCGCAACTGCTCAGTCTTCTTCGATGCGCCACGTCTCAGTATCGGTTACAGGCTGCGGGAGGCGACCCTCTAGCCACTCGGCGCATTTCTCTGGCTTGAAATCCTTACTCTTCGACTCAATCACCCATGACAGGAAGTCACGGGGACCGCCGTTCATGTAGGGTGGTGGCGAAACAGGCATGAACACCGTCGGCAATCTCTCTTCGTGCGAGACGTAGCTGAGCACATGCCCAAGTTCCTGCACCACACTCCATGCCAGCGGATGTTCAACGTCAATTGTGAACTTTACCCACCAATACCCGTCGTCCGAGAATCCAGTGCTGATGTCGGTAACGCTCGGAACCTTCGCCAGATAGCCTCTGAGCGGCTCGAATATGCTGTCTTCGGCCATGCTGGACATCCTAAACCTTGACTAGTCGTGAGAGTAATGGCGATATTTCAACATCAGTTACTTGCCTGAGTTGCCAGAAGTGTCGCAAGGGTCTTTGTCGTCTAGCATTCTGCGGAGTTGAGCCGTCCTATCCTTGGTCATTGCCGTAGCCACTTGCGCGTAGCACATTGGGTACATGCTCCCATACTCTCGCTGTTTGTCCTGTGCTGGGTACAGTTCTTGTAGATGTGCATCTCTAAAGGCAACCCAAGTGCGTTGCGCGGCACGTAGTTTCCTTGTGGCGTTCTCGTCGCTTTTCAGCTTGGAAAGCAACTCTTGGTAAACCTGGTTCAGATCGGCATCCGCCTGTCGGGCGTCCAGATCGGCACAGCGGTTCATCTCTGACTGAGCCATCGCCGTTTTCCAACACAAGCTTTCTGTGGACTGGCATAACCCAGACGTAGTCAGAAGCAAGAAAAGCGCAGCAGTGAAGAGGCGGTTCATGTGGTCAATTCTGATCTGAGGGTGCCACCGCTGTCCACACAAGAGTCAAATGTCGAGACAGGCCATTTCGGTCATTGGCGCAAGCCGGACTTGACCATCCTTCTGGGCGAGTGCCATGTCATCTAGTAAGCCGTGAACTCGTTTAGCCCGAGCCTGCATAATTTCCGGGTACCGGCGCACAGTCGCTGATAGTTTTTCCGGGCACGCCAGGCCAGGCAACTGCGATCCACGAGCGGATGTTTGGCACGGTCTACAGAATTTCTTCACGACCACCTCACCATCGACCAGATAATTGCCGCAGCCCGGTCCGCCGGCGATCGGGCACTCTCGCGGGCGTCCTCTTCACCACGATCCCGTGCGCGCAGCCGTTCCTTCACTTGATCCAGCCCTTCCAACATGCGCTCGCGGGCCGGTCCGTCTTCCAGAATGTCTTGCAACCGCGCCACGATGTTCCGCGCGATGAAGTCTCCCTGTACCAACTCCGGCACAACTTCCTCCCCCGCTATCAAATTCACCATCGCGAAGCGTGGAACCTTCACCCGCGGCTTGCCCAGCAGATAAGTGAGCGCGGAGACGCGGTAGACCATCACGAAGGGCGTGCGCATCATGGCCGCTTCCACGGTAGCCGTCCCGCTGGCGATGATTCCCGCTCGCGAATGCCACAACGCCGGCAGCGATTCAGGCACCAGCGTGACGCCTCGCTGCTCCGCCGTTCCTTCGTCGATCAGGTTCAGCAGGAAGCCTCGATGCAGCGTAGGCGCAACCGGCAACAGAAACTCGTAAGCGCCACCCAGGAGAGCCGCAGCTTCAAGAATTGTCGGCAAGTTCATCCGCACCTCCTTGACGCGGCTGCCGGGCATCAACGTAATCCAATGTTTGGCGGGATCAAGACGAAACTGCTTGGCATACTCCAGGCGCGAGACGACCGGCTCCGGTAATTCCGCCAAAGGATGGCCGACAAAAGTAGCATTCACCCCGCGGTCGCGGTAAAACTTTTCTTCAAAAGGAAAAATCACCAACGCCTTGTCGACGTACTCGCGCAACAACCGCACCCGCCCCTGCCGCCATGCCCAGAATTGCGGCGCAACGTAATAAACCACCGGAATCCCGCGCCTCTTCATCTGCCGCGCCACCCGCCAGTTAAATGCAGGGGAATCGATCACGACGGCAAGATCGGGTTTGCGCCTATCGGCCTCAGCGATCAGATGCCGATAAAGGCCGTAGATCTTAGGCAGATGGCTAAGAATTTCCGTGATACCCACGACTGAGAGGTCTTTGGCGTCGACCACGGTATCGCACCCAACAGCCCGCATGCGCTCCCCGCCCACCCCAAAGAATTCGATCTGCGATGATTGTCTTGGCTCAGATGCAAGTGTGGACCGCGATGCCAGCGATGCTTGTGTGGGGACGGGCGCCCCGCCCGTCCAGCGAGCGGAGCGAGCACTATTCACCTCGGCAGCCCGCCGCAGAGCCTCAATAAGCTCAGCCCCATACATCTCCCCCGAAGCTTCGCCCGCTGAGATCAGAATCCGCAAGTGAGCATTGTAAGGCCAGGACAGCCTATTTATGACGGTGCGAAACCAAGCAGGTGTATGCTCCGCCCTCTGTTTTGTGTGGGGACAGCCGCCCCCGGCTGTCCGCGGAGCGAAGCTCCGCTGTTCTTTGCGCGGCGGTTGACTCCGTGATTAAACCGAAAAGCTTAGCCCCCACCGTTTCCCTTGACTTCGCTTCCGCAATTTGCAATCCTATTCTTTACGCATTAGATCTTTGACAACTTAATAGCAATGAGTTAAGTTATGTGATTGCAATATTTTCCAGGCGCTCGTTTTGATTGCAAAGCACTTAGGCCCTGCGAAGTCTGCGGAATGTCCCTAAGTCCTTTGCCCAAAATATTTTGCGAATAAGGGGTTTGTTTCCGATATTTTAGCCGGATCAAGACAAATCGACAGCTCGTAACTATATGATTCCGGAGATTTTATGTTGCGGTACTCGTTTTTTTTATTTTCGGTCCTAGTCATCGGCGCTGGCTGTGACCTCGGAATTTGCGGTCTCTCCTGAAGCCGGGCCAAGAGCCTCCCGCGCCCCGCCCATTTCCTGATCCTTGTATTGCAGTTGATACAGCTTGAAATAAATCCCGCGCTGCGCCAGCAGTTGCTGATGCGTTCCCATCTCCCGCACCTGGCCCTTGTGCATGACGATGATCTTATCGGCGCGCTGCACGGTCGACAACCGATGCGCAATGACCAGCGACGTCCGCCCCTCAACCATGCGGCTAAGCGCGTCGCGCACGCGGAACTCGGTTTCCGTGTCAACGCTTGAAGTAGCCTCATCCAGAATCAGAATCTTCGGTTCATGAGCCAGCGCACGCGCGAACGAGATGAGTTGCTTCTGCCCAGTCGAGAGCGTAGACCCGCGCTCGCGCACCTCTTCCTCAAAACCCTTAGGCAAGGCGCGAATAAATTCGGCGAGGTTCACGTCAACCGCGGCTTTTTCGACATCGGCATTCAAAATGCGGGTTGTACCCAGTCGTATATTCCCGCCGATGGTCCCGCTGAATAGAAACGGATCTTGCAGCACCACGCCAAAGCGGCTGCGTAGGTCACCAAGATCCATCTCTCTCACGTCAACTCCGTCGATCCGCACCGCGCCTTTCTGCACATCGTAAAAGCGCAGCAGCAGCGAGATCAGAGTAGTCTTACCCGCGCCCGTGTGGCCTACGATCGCCACCGTATCCCCGGGTTCGATGGTAAAGGTGACATCGCGCAGCACCCAGTCAGGAGCGGTCGTCTCCTCGACTGTATCGTCCGATTCCTGCGGTGCCTCGCGATACGCGAACCAAACATGATCAAATTCAATCCGGCCCGCACCCTCCGGACGTCTGATCACCGCGGGCGAGACCACCTGCACCGGCGTATCCAGAAGCTTGAAGATGCGTTCGCTCGCCGCCATCGCCGATTGCAGGATGTTGTATTTCTCGCTGAAGTCCATGATCGGACGAAAGAAGCGCTGCGCATACATGATGAACGCCACAAGAACGCCCAGCGAGGCGACGGTTGGCACAAGCCGGAACGACATCAGCGTTCTCCAGTTGAACTTGACCGCCACGCTCATGACGGAAATGTGCCGCATCACGTCGCCGCCGCCGAACCAGATCACGCAAGCAATTGCAATCGCAGAGAGGACCTCGACCACCGGATAGTAGACCGAATAGGCCATGATCGCGTCTTTATAAGCTTCCATGTGATCGCGATTGATTTCGGAGAAACGCTTGTAAGCTTTGCGCTCGCGATTAAAGAGTTGCAGCACCACCATTCCGCTGACATGCTCCTGCAAATAGGAGTTGATGCGGGCGATCGCAACGCGAATACGCCGATAGGAATCGCGCACCCGGTCGCGGAAAACCCGGGTCGCGATCACGATGAACGGCAGCACGGCAAACGTAATCAGCGCCAGCTTCCAGTTCATGCACAACATCACGCCGAGAATTCCGCACAGCACAAACAGGTCTTCGAAAATAGAAACCACGCCGGACGTGAACATGTCGTTCAACTGGTCTACATCCGTAGTAACGCGCGTCACCAGCCGGCCGACCGGGTTCTTGTCGAAGAAGGCGACGTGCAGTCTCTGCAAGTGGCGAAAGATCTGCCGTCGCAGATCGAACATCACTTTCTGTCCCGTCCACTGCATAAAGTAGGTTTGTAGGAAGTCGAGCAGAAAGCCGAAGATCAGCAACCCCACGTAGATCAAGGCAATCTGGGCGATGCCCGTCGTGGGGCGCGGGCTCAGCCAACTCCAAATGCCGGCAACATTTCCCCGCGCGGGAGCAAGATACCGGTCAATCGCAACCTTAGTGAGATAAGGGCCGAGCACATCGGCGAAAGATTTCAGAAGAATCGAAAGCAGCGCGATGGCCACCTGCCAGCTATACGGACGCAGGTATTTCAGCAGCCGCGCCATCAGCCGGCTGTCATAGGCTTTGCCCAGTACTTCTTCTTCGTGAGCCATCAGGTAGCTAAGAATCGAGCCAAATCGCCGCTGCTATCAGGTTACCTCAATATCGATGGCCAAGGCTTCCGGCAGGATGGAAAAGCTTTGCCGCGCCGGTGAACGAATGGCAATGGGATAATGGAGAGAGCAATGCCCCTCGGCCTCTACATTTCCGTCCCCTTTTGTCGCACCAAATGCAGCTACTGCAACTTCGCGTCTGACGTCTTTTCCCGTTCAGTCTTCGAGCGTTACGTCGATCGCCTATGTGCGGATATCCAAACCTCAAAACAGATGGCTGCCGACATGAAGGGGCATACCGAGTCTGCGGTGGATTCCATCTACTTCGGCGGAGGGACGCCGACCGTCCTCGAAGTCGCCCAGTTGGAGAGAGTCTTCGCGACCGTCAAGCGACAGTTTGATGTGCATCCGTCTGCCGAGGTCACGGTCGAGTGCGCTCCGGGCACACTCACCAGCGCTCTGATCGAGAGCCTCGGGCGCTGCGGTGTGAATCGCGTTAGTCTCGGAGTGCAATCGTTTGTAGATGAGGAAGCTGCCGCCGTCGGCCGTCTGCACAAGCGCACTATTATTCTTGAAGAGATCGCCCGCCTGCGGGCAGCGGGAATCACCAATATCAATATCGACCTCCTTGCCGGCCTGCCGCACCAGACGGCACAAAGCTGGGAGTTTTCTCTTGCGGAAGCGATCGCGACCGAAGTGCCACACGTGAGCGTTTATATGCTCGAAGTGGATGAAGACTCACGCCTTGGGAGCGAACTTCTATCCGGCGGCGGACGTTATCACGCGCACTATGTGCCCGATGAAGATACGGTAGCGGATTTCTATCTCGCTGCGATTGATTGCCTGCAATCGGCTGGGATTCTGCAGTATGAAATTTCAAACTTCGCTCGCCCGGGCTTCGAGTCGCAACACAATTTGAAGTACTGGACGCGCCGGCCTTACCTCGGCTTCGGCGTAGACGCGCACTCCATGCTGCTCGCGGACGCGGAAGCACGATCTACGAAACGGGTATCCTGTAGAGACGTAGCTTGCTACGTCTCCACCGGCGATCGGAGCCATCAAGAAGGGCAAGATCAAGAAGGGCAAAGTCGGGAAGGGCACGAATTCAGTTGTGCCGATGAAGAGCAAAAAAGAAAGCCAGGCTTCAGCCCGTGCGGCAACGAAATCGAAGCGGTGCGATTCGCGGCCCCGGACTCTCTTGACCTCTATATGACCAGCGCTGATTTGCAGCGAACCGAGGTCTCCAAACAGGCGGCTCTGGAAGAGAGTTTGTTCCTCGGTCTCCGGCTGACCAGGGGCGTCAATCTAGCCGAACTCGCTGCAGAATTCGGCACGCAAGCCACCGAGCGCTCGCGCCAGATCGCGACTAGCCTGGTCGAAGATGGCCTTCTGGATTTGCAGGAAGATCACATCCGCTTAACGCCGCGCGGACGCTTGTTATCCAACGAAGTGTTCGAAAGATTCATTCACACGGATAAATTGGCGCGCTGATCGGTGCGATGACCTCTTCGGCCAAACCATACGGTCGGTTGGGCCACAGCTGTTTATGAGCGAAATCTTCAATGCTGGCGCGGTTTTTCGCACCCACGTTTTAACCTTTCCGAGGTAACTTTTCTCCGCAGTGGCGCTATGTTCTAATCGGAAAATCCGCGGCGATTTTCCGGGCCGCGAATAGCGCCGCAGCCTGTGGAGGAACCGTTTGGATTTTCAACTAAGTGACGAGCAGCAGCACCTGAAGAAGAGCGTCCGCGAGTTCGCCGAGCGCGAGATCGCGCCCAACGTCATGAAGTGGGACGAGGCCTGCGAATTTCCTCTGGCAACCATTAAAGAATTAGGCAAGCTCGGACTATTAGGAACCGTGTTTCCCGCCGAGTACGGTGGCGCGGGCATGGGCTACGTGGAATACGTCATCGCTATCGAAGAGTTGTCGCGCGTCGATGGCTCGGTGGGCATCATTGTCGCGGCGCATACTTCACTCTGCTCCAATCACATCTTTCTTGCCGGCGACGAAGCCCAAAAAAAGAAGTACGTCAGCAAACTGGCCACGGGAGAATTCATCGGAGCCTGGGGATTAACCGAGCCCTCCTCAGGATCGGACGCGGGCAGCGCCCGCATGACCGCGAAGCGCCGCGGCAACAACTGGGTTCTCAACGGAACAAAAACTTTCTGCACCAATGGCCACTACGCCGATGTGATCGTCGTGATCGCCGTGACCGATCGCGCCGCCAACACCCACGGTCTTTCCGCCTTCATCGTCGAAAAAGATACAAAGGGATTTCGTCCGGGCAAGAAAGAGAACAAGTTGGGCCTGCGGGCCAGCGACACCGCCGAGATGATCTTTGAAGATTGCGTGATTCCCGCGGAGAACCTGCTGGGCAAGGAAGGGGATGGCTTCATTGACGCGATGCGCGTGCTCGATGGCGGCCGCATCTCGATTGCCGCGTTATCGCTCGGCATGGCGCAGGGAGCTTACGAAGCCGCGTTGAACTATGCCAAAGAACGCCGCCAGTTCGGCAAAGCCATCGGTGAATTTCAGGCGATCCAGTGGAAGCTCGCCGACATGGCCACAGAAATCGATGCAGCCCGCCTGCTCACTATGCGAGCCGCGTCGATGAAAGACGCAGGCATGAAGACCACGCAGGAATCGTCCATGGCCAAGCTCTTCGCCAGCGAGGTAGCCGTGAAGTGCGCCAACGAAGGCGTGCAGATTCACGGCGGCTACGGCTTCATCAAAGACTATCCCGCCGAAAAGTATTACCGCGACGTAAAGCTCTGCACCATCGGTGAAGGCACCAGCGAGATTCAAAGGCTGGTGATCGCAAGGCAGTTGCTGAAGGACTGAATACCATCGTTCGGGTCAGTTTCGGTTTATTCCGTCATCCGCGCGGAATTTGAAACCAGCCAGTCCAGAACGTGAGCGCTATCGCCGATTGCGACAGGTAATCCTCGGGCACGAAAATCGCCGTCCGAACACATCAACATTGTGTTCAGATAGCCACACTCTAACCCGCGAACTGCTCATTAGCTCTCCACATGCGTCTGGTATTTCGCGTGCGTCCAGCCCATAATGAGGTGCTAGTCCAGATGAAGACACTTATTGCAATCTGCCTCTGTGGACTGTCAACTCTGGTGTCTGCACAAACCCCGCTGCCAACGTTCACCAGCTCCGAAGGCATTTTCCAGTTCAAGTATTCAGATGTATTAGTTGATTGCACCTCGGTGGGAAAACAGGAGAACGGCTCTGGCGTATCGGTCCCAGAATCCTGTATGACTCAGGGTGCGATCTGCGACGGTCCGGGAAGTGGAGGAACGGCTCTGGCTTGCTTTACCTATCCGAAAGAGAAGTTCATCGACAAGCCTTTTTTTGTAGCGCGAGCTTTTTCGTCTCTGAGATTCAGTCGGCGAAAACCGAGAAGGCATGTCTAAAGGGGTCACCAGATTGGCTGGTGATCAGTTCCAAAGCGGGGACGACTACGATCAATCACGTTACCTTTCGAACTTTTGAGATCGGGGACAACTGGACAGGTCATGGCCAGTCCGGGCCCGCTTATCGAACTTTTCATAATGAAAAGTGTTATGAGTTGGGTATCCAAACGGTAATATCACGTGCGGAGTATGATCCGGGAACTGTCAAGGAGTTCACCAAGAACGATGGAGCCGAGGTGGAGGGCCTTTTGAGACAGGCCCTGAATTCCTTTGTGTTCCTCAAGTAGGGATTCCTGACACGATTGACGTAACATCACCATATCATTCCTTGCTGTCTGCTTTACACTGATCGTTTGAACCAGTCTACCCATACTCAGATTGACCAACTCCGCGCCGGCGACACTCGCGTCCTGGCCCGTGCCATCTCAACAGTGGAGAACCGCGCTCCGGGATGGTCCGAGCTGCTGAAGGCGTTGTTCCCGCACAGCGGAAGGGCGCGGGTCCTCGGACTCACAGGCCCTCCGGGAGCGGGGAAGAGCACGCTGGTCGATCAACTGGCTCGCTTCTATCGCAAACAAAATCGCACCGTGGGAATTATCGCCGTCGACCCCACCAGCCCCTACACCGGTGGAGCGATTCTCGGCGACCGCATCCGCATGCAGGATCATTTTGCCGATCCCGGGATTTATATTCGCAGCATGGCAACACGCGGCTCGCTCGGCGGGTTGGCGCGCACCACGGCTGACGTCACTACTGTGCTCGATGCCGCAGGACGCGACATAATCATGATCGAGACCGTGGGCGTGGGCCAGGATGAAATCGACATCGTGCGCCTCGCCGATATCACGATCGTGATCCTGGTCCCGGGCATGGGCGACGATGTGCAAACCATCAAAGCTGGCATCATGGAGATCGCCGATATCTTCGTGATCAATAAGAGCGATCGTGACGGCGCTGAAAATGTGGAGCGCGAAATCCGCTCCCTGCAGTCGCTGGCCATGCGCCACGATGGTTGGACTCCACCGATAGTGAAAACCATCGCCAGCCAAGGAAAGGGAATCGAAGAACTCGCGGGCGCGATCGCTGCCTACGAAGCATACCTGCAAAAGGAAAATCTGGCCTTACGCAAGAGCGTCGAAAACTGGCAGGAGCGCCTGCTCGAGATGCTGCGCGATGTTCTGCTGGAGAAATCCCGCGCGCAGCTCGGCAATGGCAACCTCGTGCGCCTGGCGGCGGAAGTGGCCGCGCACAAACGCGATCCTTATACTTTGGTGGAAGAAATCGCTGCTGGCATGGGGAAACGCTAACAAGCGCTAGACGAGAAACATTGATGGTTCAAATCGATCATCTCGGGATCGCCGTAAAGTCGCTGGCCGCGGCGAAGTCGATCTACGAAAAACTCGGCTTGAATATTTCTCCCGAAGAAACGGTGGAGCAGGAGCAGGTCCGGCTGGTAATGGTTCCTGTTGGCGAGAGCCGGCTGGAATTGCTGGAAGCAACTTCAGAAACCTCTTCCATCGCGAAGTTCATCGCCAAGCGCGGCGAAGGTCTGCATCACGTTTGTCTGAAAGTTGGGGACTTACCCGCCGCCGTAGAACGTCTTAAGAAAGATGGAGTGCGCCTGGTTTCGGAAGAAATCAAGATTGGCGCGGGCGGCCACAAATATGTTTTCTTGCATCCATCAAGCACAGGCGGTGTCCTGCTGGAATTGGTTGAGGGATAAATCAAATCGGCTGCGGATCACGCGGATTCTTGGGCTCGTCTAATCACTTCTTCATGCTGATTCTCGCCATCGATACTTCCGGCAAGCAAGGCAGCATAGCGTTGGCGCGGGCGGCGGAGAAAGCGACTCACCCTAACGAGTTGGAGCCCATCGAAGTTCTCCCTCTGAGTGGCGGCACTTTTTCCGCACAACTCGTTCCGCAGATCGCGACCCTGCTTTCCAATCACAAATTCACCAAGCACGACGTCGGCGTCTTTGCCGTTGCTTCCGGTCCGGGATCTTTTACCGGACTGCGGATCGGTCTCGCGGCGGTGAAGGCCTTGGCCGAAGTGCTGGGCAAGCCGATCGTGCCGGTATCGCTACTCGAGGTGTGCGTCTTCGTCAGCGGCCTCAAAGGCAAGGTTATGCCTGCGCTGGATGCGGGCCGTGGCGATGTCTATGTAGGAGAATACGAAATCCCCGGCCCCGCCGGCCAAGTTCACCGAGAATACCTTTTGACGCGCGGCGAGTTTTTTTCAAAGAGCGAGAGGATGGACGGTCGTAACACCGGAGGTGGTTCTCGCTGAAGCGGCCGTCGCCGAGGGGCTAGAGTTTCAGCGCTGGCGCCAATCTCCGCTGCTGCGGTTGCGTCTTTGGGCTGGGTGGGATTGCAAGCTGGCAAAACTGTGACGCCCGAGCGACTGGAAGCCAACTACATCCGCCGCACCGACGCCGAGATGTCTGGAGAGAATTGGGCAGTGATCGACGGAAGCCCACCGGACTTATTTTTGCGACCGGCAGATCCCGCCGATGTTCCCTTCATGATGAAACTCGAGCGGGAAAGTCCGCCGCTGCCGCGCACTGGACCCGGCAAGGCTATGAAAGCATTTTTGCTCGCATTGGCGATCAACCACAGGCCAGGCGCTTCGCGTGGGTAGTTGAGCGTTTTGCAACTCCGGAGAGGATCCGGTCGAAGCATCACAGCAAATCGTAGGTTTTCTGGTCGCGCACCAAGTCCATCCCGAGTGGGAACTGGAAAACATTATGGTCGCTCCATCCGCGCAACGCCGCGGGATTGGAACGTTTTAATGTAGCGAGTTCATCGCGCGTAGCGCGCGCAGAGGGTGGAGCGAATAGTATTTCTGGAAGTCCGCGAGTCCAATAAGCACGCTCGCGGGTTATACAGCCAGCTGGGTTTCTATGAGTCTGGCGTGCGCTATAACTACTACTCCAGCCCCACGGAAAACGCCATCATTTACCGGCTTGAGTTGCCTTAAACCATAGAAATGAGCTGTTTCTCATAACGAGACTGCACCAATTTTTTGGCATTGAACCGATTTTGGGGCTGTGGTACGTTGAAGCCATAAATCCCGGTTGGAGGTCTGCTGGATGCTGACTTCGAAAGATCAACTCCTGACCAGCCACGATGAATTTCGCAAGTTGGCCCAGGAGCATATGCAATATTCGCACTACGACTCGATTCACTCACCCAAAAACGGTATCTCAGCGAAGACGAAAAACTAGAAGAAGTTCGGCTGAAGAAGCTGAAGCTCCGCCTCAAAGACCAGATGCAATCGATCGAGCGCGAGTATCAGCAGCAGTACGGCATCACGTAGCATAATTTTTTCGCCATCCTCCACGCGGCCTCGCCGCCAAGGTATATTGTATCTTCACGAGGGCGCATGTAAGCGCCTTTTTTTTTTAACTTACAGAGCGTAGGACGCACCCGCGCGCGACTCCGATCCGCCTGCACTATAATTAGCCTATCTCCCATGGTTCGCGACGGATACTTTTACGCGCTCGGTTTGCTGCTAGCTGCCATTGCCGTCGGCTGGCTGCTTCAGCCGGCCTGGGCCTTGCTGCCTCTGTCTGCTCGCGGTATTTTTCCTTTGGTTCTTTCGCGACCCAGAACGCGCCATTCCGGATGAAGTGGGAGCGATTGTATCTCCCGCTGACGGTAAGGTCACCGATGTTTCACAGGCTACAGTGAAGGGAGGAAGCAAAATCCGCATCAGCATCTTCCTGAGCGTCTTTGATGTGCACGTCAATCGCTCGCCGATTGCCGGGGTTATGCGCGATGTACGCTACCAGCGCGGCAAGTTTTTGAATGCCATGAATGAGGCGTCGGCGGAGCTGAACGAGCAGAATATTGTCAGCGTAGAAGGCGACGGCCAACTGGTTATCTTCAAGCAGATTGCTGGCTTGCTGGCGCGAAGAATCATTTTCGATCCGAAAGTCGGCGATCGCCTGGAGCGGGGCCAGCGCGTCGGCCTGATCAAGTTCGGCTCCCGTGTGGACGTACTCCTCGATGCCACTGCCACCATGCAAGTGAAAGTAGGCGACCGGGTCAAAGGCGGGGCCAGCGTGCTGGCGTACCTGCGGCCCCGAGCGCGACGACGAGCGCGGCCGAAGACGTTACGCAATCAGGTCTAGCGAGTTACTCGGTCCAGGAAAGGACCCGCTGATGGGTCCTGCAATCCAAAGCCGCCGTCAAGGCGACCGCCACCCGCGGCGCATGCGTAAAGGCATGTACATTCTGCCTTCGCTCTTCACCACCGGCAACATGGCTGCTGGCTTTTACGCGATCCTGGAAGTTGTTCACGCCACCGCCGCAACCTCCTGGCATCTCGACAATGCTGCCAAAGCCATCGGGTTTGCGGTTCTATTCGATGGGCTCGATGGCCGCGTCGCGCGCATGACCGGCACCAGCAGTGACTTCGGCAAAGAACTCGATTCTCTTGCGGACGTGATCACCTTCGGAGTCGCTCCGGCCATGCTGGCCTGGACTTGGGGATTTCATCTGATGCCAGCCGTCGCGCTCAGCGAATGGAACTTCGAGTGGCACATCAAGCTCACGCAACTCGGCGCGATTGCCTGCTTCCTGTTTCTGATCGCCGGAGCCAGCCGTCTGGCGCGCTTTAACATCACCACCAATCCCCAGCCTTCCAATCCAGGTCGCCCCGGGAAGAAGTATTTTGTTGGCATGCCGATTCCCGCGGGTGCCGGAGTGCTGGCCGCGGTAGTACATTTTCGCAGGGGCGAACCCATCGAATCCTGGTATTCCGCAATTACCTGGCTCGCGCTGGTAGCAGCGGTCGGCTACCTCATGGTAAGCACGTGGCGCTTCTACAGCTTCAAAGACATTGATTTTCGCTCCCGCCATCCGTTTCGGCTGATCATTCTTCTCGCCGCGCTGGTTGCTTTGATCTGGTTCTTTTCGCAGAAGGTGTTGTTTGCAGTCGCCTTGCTTTACACGTTTTCTGGAGTGTTCTGGCGCCTGCAGTGGATCTTCCGCCGCCGCAGCCAGCCTCCACCGCCGCCCTACCAGGAGGCTTCGCAGACCTCATGAGCAGCACTCCTAAGATCGGCGGTTTGTCACCGGCATCCTCTACGCGCGGGCTGTTGTTACCGCGCGGCCATTGTAGGAGCCGGCACGCTGAAAGGAAAAGAAGTCGCGGAGATGCTCAACGAGCGAAATTTTCCCGCCGTGGATATCCGCCTGCTCGACGATGACGAATCGATCGGCCAACTGGAAGCCACCGGCGATGAAATCAACTTCATCCAGAGCGTGCGCGCCGAACAATTTACGAATGTCGACTTCACGTTTTTTGCGGCCGACGCAGGTTGCACGCGCCAGAACTGGAAGCGCGCCCGCGATGCCGGCAGTGCGATTATCGATCTTTCCGGCGCCCTGGAAGAGGAGCCTGCAGCCACAGTGCGCTCGGTGTGGATTGAGCGGGAGCGCGCGGAATTGTGGCAGCCGGAACTGCAGCCGGCTCCCTGTGTCGGGGCCCATCCCGCGGCTGTGACTTTGGCCCTCTTGCTGCTACGCGCGCGCAAAGCTGGCGCCATCCGCAGCGCGGCGGCGACAATCTTCCAACCGGCATCCGAGCAAGGACAAAAAGGTATGGACGAGTTGCACCAGCAAACCGTCAATCTGCTCTCGTTCCAGCCTCTGCCCAAAGATGTGTTCGATGTGCAGGTTGCATTCAACATGTTGGCTCATTACGGTTCGAAATCACAGTTGTCTCTCGACTCTCTGGAGGCACGCGTCCGCCGGCACTACCGGAAGATCGCCGGAGCCGATGCTCCGCAACCTGCGCTGTTAGCGCTGCAGGCGCCAGTCTTTCACGGCCTCGCCCTGGGAATTTTTCTGCAGATGGATCATCGCGTCGATCCTGAGCAACTCTCGCAAGCGCTCGCCGGGGATCACGTTACTCTCGCCGGCGAGGAAGAAGATTCGCAGCCTAGCAATGTCAATACGGCGGGTCAAGGCAACATTCTGGTCTCTCTCAAAGCCGAACCCGAGCAGCCCAATGGAATCTGGCTTTGGGCAGCCGCGGATAATCTGCGCATCGCTGCCATCACTGCGGTAGAGTGCGCCGAAAGCATGATCGCGACCCGGCCGACGGGAAAAATCCAATGAGGTTTGGATCGGGGAAGACTGGGCTGGCGCAATTTGGATTCGCCGCCTGGCTTACCCTCCTGCTAACAGCCGGATGCGGCTATCACACCGCCGGACACTCGGTTCAGCTTCCCGAAAACGTTAAAACCATCGCCGTCCCCGCTTTCACCAATACCACCAATACTTACCGCATTGAACAAATGCTCACTGCCTCGGTGGTGCGCGAGTTCACGACCCGCACGCACTATCACATTCTCAATGATCCCAGCGAAGCCGCAGATGCCACGCTGCGCGGCACCGTGCTCTCCACTTCAGCCTCGCCGCTTACTTACAACTCGACCACCGGACAGGCTGCCAGCGTCCTGGTAGTGGTGAGCATGAAGGTGTCTCTCACCGATCGCGAAGGCAAAGTGCTGTACCAGAATCCGTCGTACTTGTTTCGCGAACAGTATGAAGTCTCGCAGGATCTTGCGAGTTTCTTCGAGGAAGACACGCCGGCCTTCCGCAGGCTCTCGCAAGACTTTGCCCGCACCCTGGTCTCTAACATTCTGGAGGGCTTCTAGATGTTAGAGTTTCAAAAGGTCGTTGGTCCTTGGTCGTTTGTCGTTGGCCATTGGGGTTTGGCTGTTGGCCAACGACAAACGACAAACGACAAACGACGTGGAGCGAGCAGTAGTCATTCTGTGGAGCACTATTAATGCGCGCTTTCGCCAATGCCGATCGCTTTGTCAGCGAACTCGAATCGCGCAAGCTGCGTTCGGCTTACGTGTTTGTAGGCGATGAAGCCTTCTTCCGCAAGCGCTTCCGCGACGCGATTCTCGAGCATCTGGTTCCGGCCGACCTGCGCGACTTTAGCGTCTTCGAGTTCGACCTCGCCGATAACGATCTAGCCGAGGTCCTCGACCGCGCCCGCACACCCTCGCTGATGGCGCCGTTTCAGGTGTTCTTCGTGCGCGGCGTCAAGAACCTATTCGGCCGCGGCTCGAACGAAGAAAAGCTGGCCGCGATCGAAGCCTATTGCAAGAATCCCAACCCGGACGCGATGATCGTCTTCGTCGCCGACCACATCAGCATCCCTGCCGATGTTCGGCGCATGGAGATGCAGGATAAAGAGCGCTACCAGCGTATCCGCGAAACCATGGGCCAGTACTGCGGCATCGTCGAATTGGCGCGGGTGGAAGAAGGCGAAGCGGTGCGCTGGATCTCCGAGTACTGCGCCAGCCGCAGCGTGCCGGTAAAGATCGATCCCGATGGCGCCCGCGAACTGGTCGACGCGCTCGGCGGCGACATGATGATGATCTCCAATGAACTGGAGAAGCTCATGCTCTACGTCGGCGCCCGCAATCGCATCACCCTCGGCGATGTTGAAACAATGGTGCTTGCGGCCAAGCAGCGTTCGCTATATGAACTGACCGATGCGATTTCATCGAAAGACCGCGTGCGAGCCCTCGAAGTGCTGGACGCAATCCTCTCTTCCGGCGAAGGCGAAGAGGCATCCATCGGCCACATCTACATGCTGGCCAAAACCTTTCGCCAGATGCTGGTGATTCTCGAGCGCAACGTGCGCGACCAGCGCATGCTCTGGGCCGCGCTCTGGCAGGGCTTCCGCGTGCCTCCCTTCGCCGCCGACGACATCATCAAGCAGGCCCGCCGCTACAAATCGCGCCGCGAGTTAACGCGCGCGATTCGCCTCGTGGCCAAGGCCGATCTCGCCCTGCGCTCGAATCCAGTAAGCAAGCGCATGGTGCTGGAACGTCTGGTGATCGATCTCACCACTGAGCCGAAGCTGGAAGCTCCGGGATGGATGCAGGAGCAGTTGCCGGTGTAGTGATCTCGATTTTCAGCGGGATCTTCGCTCTCGCGCGAATAGTGAAATGACCTGGCGCTATCTAATCGATATCCCCTGGATGGCCTTCGTCGTCTACTGGGCGATCAGCGCGCTTAATACCAAGCCGACCGAAAAGAGGGAATCGTTCGCAGCGCGCTACGGCATAATGTTTCTCGAAGTCATCGGTTTCGTTTTGCTCTTTCGGCGTTCGGCAGATATCGGCTTCCTGGGCCAAAGAGTAATCGCCGCGCAGCTTTGCTATCGGTGTCACTGCCGTCGTTCTCACCTGGGCGGGCATCGCGCTGGCGATTTGGGCGCGTTGGCATCTGGGCCAGTACTGGAGCGGACGAATCACCATAAAAGAAGGTCACAAACTGATCCGCACTGGTCCGTATGCGCGCCTGCGGCACCCGATCTATTCCGGGCTGGACCTGGCGGCAATCGGCTCCGCTCTCGCGATCGGTCGCTGGCGCTGCGTTGTGGGAGTCTGCGTGATTATTGCTGGTTTTTGGATCAAGGCGAAAAGGGAAGAAGCAATGCTAGGCAAGCAGTTCGGCTCGGATTTCGAGGAGCACCGGCGGCAAACCGGATTTCTCTTGCCACATCTCTGATTCGAGCTACGGGGCGCGCCTTAACGGCCACTGAGAATCGCTGAGACTTGAAGCCGTCCGCTACTTCATCGCGGTAACGCGTTTGCCCAGACGCGACTTATACCGTGCCGCGGTATTCCCATGCAACGTGCCCTTTTGGATGGCCTTGTCGAGCGCAGAGACGGTCTCGCGATAAGTTTTTTCGGCGGCTGTTTTGTCGCCCTTTTCGATGGTCTCGCGCAGGGTGCGCAGCGCGGTGCGCAGGCGGGAGGTGTTGGCGCGATTAGTAGCGGTGCGCTTCGTGGTTTGACGGGCGCGTTTGAGCGCCGAAAAATGATTTGCCATGTCTGCTTGGTTACCTTTGTGTGTCCAGCGAGATATTCGGCGAGTACCGAATTGCTTATTATAGGGGAGCAACTCTCGACCGGTCAAACCCATGGCATGGCCCCTGACTCCCGATCCGCTGGCGCGGCTGAAGGTGCTGCTCGATTCCTCGACTCCCATCGTCGCAATCGAGACGGTCGAGGAGGTCCGCGCGGTTCGCCTGGTGCGCACGGCTTGCGCGGCCTTAAACCTTGCCGCCTTTGAGTGGACGATCGCCAGCGGATTGGTCCGCTGCGGCAGCGAAGTGGGCGAAGTCGTAGCCGATACTCACGACGCGGGCTCTGGTTCCGGGTTTGGTTACGGCGCCGCGGCTCAACAAGCGCTGGCCAACTCGAAAGCAATTTACAACAGCCAGGAACCGGCGCAGATGCTGGGCAACCTGGAAGGCATCTCCATCGGCGCGGCCTTCATTTTGAAAGATCTGCACCGCCACATGGATGAACCGGTCGTGATCCGGCGTTTGCGCGACGTCGGCCAGAAGTTTTCCGAGAACCGGCGCACGATCATTCTCACCTCGCCGAAGATTGAGATTCCTCCCGGAGCTCAGAGGGCTGGTTGAATTTCTCGAGTTGCCCTTGCCCGACCGCCGGCGCTTGCGCCAGATCATCGACGAAGTGGTCGTCAGAATTTCAGGAGCCATACCCTGCAGCGCAAGCTTGACGCCAAAGGCTATGACGCCGTCGTCGAAAGTCTGCGTGGCCTTACCGAGGAGGAATCCGAGCGGGCGCTTTCTCAAGCTCTGGTGGCGCGTTATGCACTGTGCCCGGAAATTGCAAGCGATGTGGTTGAGGCCAAGAAAGCGCTGCTGCGTCGCAGTGAAATGCTGGAATTTGTGGAGGCCGGCGAAACTTTCTCGAGCGTAGGCGGCATGGAAAATCTGAAACGTTGGCTGGCACAGCGCCGCGGCTCCTGGGAAGATGCGGCGCGCGATTTCGGCCTTGAACCACCGCACGGCGTAATCATTCTGGGAGTGCAAGGCTGCGGCAAATCGCTGTGCGCCCGCACCATCGCCGGAGAGTGGAATCTGCCGCTGGTGAAGTTCGATACCGCAGCCATCTACGACAAATACATTGGCGAAACCGAAAAGCGAATCCGCAAAGTCTTCGAAGTCGCCGAAGGACTTGCCCCGTGCGTGCTCTGGATCGACGAGCTTGAAAAAATATTCGCCGGAAGCGGCCCCGATTCAGCCTCGGCCGATGCCGGAGTTTCTTCTCGCCTGCTGGCGTCGTTTCTTTCCTGGATGCAGGATCGCAAAGCGCCCGTGTTCGTGGCTGCTACCTGCAACAATGTGACGGCGTTGCCGCCGGAGTTGATTCGCAAGGGGCGCTTCGATGAACTCTTCTTCGTCGACCTGCCCAACCAGGCGGAGCGCAGGCAAATCTTCTCCATTCAACTGGCGAGGCGAAAGCGTAATCCCGCAGAATTTGATCTCGACAAGGTCGACCGCGCGGCCAAGGGATACTCGGGAGCAGAGATCGATGCGGCAATACAGTCAGCTTTGTATGCTGCATTCTCCCAGCAGAAACAACTAACCACGCAGTTTCTGGTGGAAGCCCTGGGCCAGACCGTCCCGCTCTCTACCACTCGCGCGGAAGAAATCGAAGCTCTGCGCGAGTGGGCCAGCACGCGCGCCGTGCCGGCCTCGTTCGCTGCTGAAACCGAGCACGCTCGGTGATTGGTCAGCGCCAGACTGGAATACGCATTACGTCGAAGTGATGATCGTAACTCCAGACATGGACGCCAAGTCGGACGGCCACCGTCGCAGTCACCCCGTCGAACAGCGTGATCCGTTGATCCGCTAGCGAGCGGAGGCGCACAAATGCCAGGCGATAATCTTCCAAGGTGGGATTTACCAGAGCCGCATCTGCCATCTCCATTAGCCAACGCGCGGCGATTTTACTCCCCAGGCTGAACAAGACCAGCGAATAAGTTTCCAGCAACGTGGGAAATGTGACAAGGATTTCGCTCTGGTCGCGGGCCAACTTCCCTAATTCTTCGATCGCGCGCCGATGATGACCATCGTGCGGATCCACGGCCGCGTATAACGGGCCTGCATCCGCCAGAACGGCGCGGGTCATTTCTTTAGCCCGGCAAGGTAAAGATCATGATTCTCACTGACATCCCGCCGTCCACTCCCGCGCGGCGCGGGAGTTATTTTCAGAGGGCGATAGGGTCGCAAAAACCCGCGCTCGCGCAGATACTCGCGCAGCGCAGCTTGAACCACAGTTGTAAGCGCCGGAGGCGCTTCCTGGGCTTGCCGGTATTTATCCACAGCTTCGGCCAGGTCTTCGGGAAGTGTCATGGTCGCTCGCTTCATACGATGATTGTATCACCCTAGGTGAATATGGTGAAATTGGTGATCTTGGTGAAGCTAGGGAGATCAGACTCTTGAAAGTTATCGGAGTGGGGCCAATCTTCCAGCCTGCGGCACTGGAACGGCACGCTGCTGTGCTACCTTACTAACTTTCACCGAGAGAGCTCATGAAGACATTGTCTGCTTCTCTTCTTGCCACCATTGTGTTGTTTTCGAGTTTCCCTAGGACCGTCAGCGGTCGCGCGCCTGAAACTCCCGCTCCCGCGGTTCGCATCTTCGGCTTTCGTGATTCGACTGCCCAGATCGCCGCTGAGGCCCGCTTCCTGGCCGTGCCCGACCCCAAACTCGCAGAAGCGCACTTGCGCACGCTTACCCAGGCTCCCCATATGGCAGGCACGCCTGAAGACAAAGCCACCGCCGATTATGTTGCGCAGAAATTCCGCGACGCCGGACTCGACACCGAAATCGTCGAGTACAAGGCGTGGTTCAACTATCCCGTAGAAATCAGCGTCGACGTTACCGCTCCCGCCGGAGTCGAAATGCATGGTCCCACGCGCGAGCATGTC
This sequence comes from uncultured Acidobacteriaceae bacterium, assembly GCA_963781635.1. GTDB lineage: Bacteria > Acidobacteriota > Terriglobia > Terriglobales > Acidobacteriaceae > Sulfotelmatobacter. Next base: position 273,109 of record CAWAFZ010000012.1, on the reverse strand, counting down.
GATGGCGATCCTTATGACGAAGACCCGCGCGTCGTCATGCCCTTCAACGGCATGTCTCCCTCGGGGGATGTGGAGGCCGACGTCGTCTACGCCAATTACGGCACGCCCGATGATTTCGACAAACTGGAGAAACTGAAAGTCGATGTACACGGCAAGATCGCGCTGGTGCGCTACGGGCAGAACTTTCGCGGCGTCAAGGAATATGTTGCCCAGGAGCATGGCGCGGCTGGCGTAATCATTTACTCCGATCCTTTCGACGACGGCTGGCGGCGCGGCGATAAATATCCCGCCGGCCCGTGGCGCCCCGATACCGGCGTGCAGCGCGGTTCCGTCGGCTACATGTTCGAGTTTCCTGGCGATCCCACGACGCCCGGAATTGCCTCCTTACCTTCACTGCCTGATAGCAAGCGCGTCTCTGCCGAGCACTCCGCGCAGATGCCGAAGATTCCGGTGACGCCACTCTCCTATCACGATGCCTGGCCCATTCTCAAGAATCTTGCGGGCCCGGACTCGCCGCGCGAATGGCAAGGCTCGCTACCTTTCACCTATCACGTGGGTCCAGGACCGGTGCGGGTGAAGATGCATCTTAAGCAAGACTACCAATTCCGTACGCTCTGGGACGTGATCGGCCGAGTGCGCGGCAGCGAGTTGCCCGACGAGTGGGTGGTTGCAGGCAACCATCGCGATGCCTGGGTTTATGGCGCGGTTGATCCCAATAGCGGTACCGCCGCCATGCTCGAAAGCGTGCATGGCGTGGGTGAGTTGCTGAAGTCGGGATGGAAGCCGAAGCGCACCATGATTTTCTGTAGCTGGGATGGTGAAGAAGAAGGCCTGATGGGTTCGACCGAGTGGGCCGAGCAACACGAAACGGAACTGGCGAACGCTCCGGCATATTTCAACATGGACGTCGCGGTCTCGGGACCCAAGTTCGGAGCCTCGGCTGTCCCCAGCCTGAAGCAGTTCTTGCGCGATATCGCGAAGGCCGTTCCCAGCCCCAGAGGTGGCACAGTTTACGAAGCGTGGCAAAAGTCCGATCAGCCGGGCGCCCCGTCGACGCAGTCTCCTACGGAAGCGATTGGCGATTCCCGCCGCACGCCAGCCGCGTCGCAGAGCGATGTGCCCGTCGGCGACCTGGGCAGCGGCTCCGATTACAGCTCATTTCAGCAGCATCTCGGCGTGCCTTCGACTGATGTCACCTCAAGTGGGCCCTACGGTGTCTATCACTCGGTGTTCGACAACTTCGCGTGGTTCAAGAAATTTGGCGACCCAGATTTTGTCTACGAACAGGAGATGGCGCGGATTTTTGGCCTGGAATTATTGCGCATGGCCGATGCCGACGTGCTGCCTTACGACTATGAAGAATACGGCAAGGAAGTCGCCGCTTACCTCGAGGCGGCCCAAAAACGAGCGGAGAATAAATTCGCTCACGCCCTCGAGTTCAGCGCTGTAACCGCTTCCGCAAAACACTTTCAGGAAGCGGGCGCCAAGATTTTGTCGAAGCAGAGAAATCCTCCGCGCGATCCGGCGCGCCTGAATCAGGCACTACGCGCCGCCGAGCGCTCTCTGCTGCTCCCCGAGGGATTGCCGCATCGCGCCTGGTTTCGCCACGCGATCTATGCCCCGGGAGAATACACGGGTTATGCCGCAGTAGTAATTCCGGGAGTGAATGAAGCTCTCGACAAAGGGGACGCAGAACGGGCGCGCCAGCAATTAGCGGTTCTGGCGGCCGCGCTCGAGCGTGCGGCAAAGACGCTGGAGAGTTACCGGTAGTTAAGCCATCGCCGATAATAGACAAATGAAATCCAAGAAGCAAAATCCGGCACAAGCTAAGAACCCCGTTGCCAGGCTAACTAAGCCGCGTAAGGAGAAGAAACCGGCGCCTCCTAGCATCAAGGAGTTACTTCTTAGCGGTCCACGTTTCGACCTCATTTTGCCGAAACGTACGAAATGGCGTCATCGTCCTCCCGTAGAGTTTGACTAACTCATGAACGCCACTCACGCTCTCGGACAATTCCTGCGCACGCTGCCGCACTCGGCCGCGGCCACGTTTCTCGCACTCTTTCCTATCGTCGATCCGTTCGGGGGTATTCCCATCTTCTTCACCATGACCTCTTCCTGGGAGGCTAAAGATCGCCAGCGTACCGCGCTCAAGACGGGCATTTGGGTTTTCGTAATCCTGGTGACGTTTCTTTTCTTCGGCCGCTTCGTACTGTTTTTCTTTGGTATCTCGCTGCCCGTGCTGAAAATCGCCGGCGGATTGATCGTGGCTAATACGGCCTGGGGCATGGTTACCTCGCACGCCCGTATCACGCCGGAAGAAAGTCACGAGGCGCAAGACAAAGAAGATATTTCTCTGACCCCGCTCGCCATGCCGCTGATGTCCGGCCCGGGAGCGATCGGCGTAGTCATGGCGCTGGCCGCACACGTGGATAGTGAAATGTCTTATTTAGGCATGGTGATTGGCATCGCCGCGGTCGCGTTGAGCGTCACTCTCTTCTTCTGGTTGGGCGGGCCGCTGGTCAAGCGTCTGGGCCCAAGCGCCGTCGGGGCCATCAACAAGATTTTCGGTTTTATGATTCTCGCCATCGCGGTCCAGTTGGTGTGGAACGGCATCGCCGATTTCAAGAGCTAAAATGTGGCCGAACAGGATGGCGTGGTCGGCGCGTTGTATGGCCGTCGCAAGATTCTCGAAGCTTCGCTGGTAGCGCCGCCGGACCCCCTCCGGGACATCATGGCCGCCCGCGAGAACTCGATTTCTGATTCGACCCGTTTTCTGTCCCGATGTAGACGAGCACGACCTCGAAGCTGCGTGGTGGCGGACGCATTCGTCCGCCTGGGTTCGATTCGCAAATTGCCCCGGACGAATGCGTCCGGGGCTACGTGATTTGTTATGCTGGGCGGCTCTCCGGCGGAGCGTATGGATTTGCCGCCGGTCTCCGCCATACCCAGGGATACAGTTGCCAGTCCTGCACCAGTCCTGCTCGCACGGGGTTTTGGAGAATGTAGTCGATCTTAGCGTCGAGATTTTCTGACGAGCGCAGCACATGATCGAACGATTCCTCCTGCCAGACCGCCGCCCCATGTAATCGGAGGCGCTGGTTGATGGATCGCGCGGAACACCCTTGATGGCTCTCATAGTCTCGATGAGCGAAACGATGAGGCGACGGTCCTGGTCGATCAGAGGAGTAAGAATCAGGTGCACATGGTTGGGCATTACGACAGCGACATGCAGCGAGTATCTGATTCCGTGATCGCGCAAGCAGCAGCCGAAGGTGATGTCCCGTGCCCAGTCGGGCAACTCCTGACGGAATTTAGTAACGAATGTGATGAAATGCGGTTTGTAGTCGCGCTGAAGATGAGGCAGGTTGCGACGATAGAAGGTCACGGCAGGATTATTCTGCCATCAAAGATGGAGACGCTATCGGAAAAGAAAGGCGAAACATGCGTGCTCTTCCCAAACAAGAACGCGTAGCGACGGACGCATTCGTCCGCCAGCGGTCGAAACTCGTGCTGAGACGGAAAGGCCGAGGCCAGCAGCGAAGGGCTCCGCCAGCGAACAGCTCCGGACGAATGCGTCCGGGCCTACGTGTTCGTGGCGGTCGCTACTTAATCGTTACCAGCCGCTCCACCAGTTCCGAGTAATCCTTCTTCTCGATCCCGTGCGTCTGCTTGTTGTACTCGTCCACCTTCGACGAATAGTTCATTGAGCAGAATTTAGGGCCGCACATGGAGCAGAAGGCTGCTTCTTTGTACGATTCGTCGGGCAGGGTTTCGTCGTGCATGGAGCGCGCCGTCTCCGGGTCGAGCGACAAGGCGAACTGCTTTTCCCAATCGAATTTGTAGCGGGCGTAGCTGAGGGCGTCGTCGCGGTCGCGGGCGCCGGGGCGTCCACGGGCGATGTCGGCGGCGTGCGCGGAGATCTTGTAGGCGATGATGCCGTCCTTTACGTCTTTTTCATTGGGCAACCCTAAATGCTCCTTAGGCGTGACGTAGCACAGCATGGCCGCGCCGTACCATCCGATCATGGCCGCGCCGATGGCCGATGTGATGTGGTCGTAGCCGGGAGCGATGTCGGTAACCAGCGGGCCCAGCGTGTAGAACGGAGCCTCGTAGCAGAGCTCAACTTCTTTCTCGACCTGCTCTTTGATCTTGTCCATCGAAACGTGACCGGGGCCTTCGATCATCACCTGCACGTCGTGCGCCCATGCGATCTTCGTCAGCTCGCCGAGAGTTTTCAGTTCGGCGAATTGTGCTTCGTCGCTGGCATCGGCCACGCAGCCGGGACGCAGGCCATCGCCGAGCGAAAAGCTGACGTCGTACTTCTTCATGATCTTGCAGATATCGTCGAAGCGCTCGTAGAGAAAATTCTGTTTGTGGTTGTGAGCCATCCATTGCGCCAAGAATCGCGCCGCCGCGGCTTACGATCCCGGTAATGCGCTTCGAAATCAGTGGCAGATATTGGATCAGCACGCCGGCGTGAATCGTCATGTAATCGACGCCCTGCGCGGCCTGCTCTTCGATCACTTCGAGCATCACATCGGCGTTCAAATCTTCCACGCGTTTCACCCGCGCGATTGCTTCGTAAATCGGCACGGTGCCGATCGGCACCGGCGAATGGCGCAGTATCGCCTCGCGAATTTCGTGAATGTTGCCGCCGGTGGAGAGGTCCATCACCGTATCGGCGCCGTAATGCACGGCGGTGTGCAGCTTCTTCAGTTCCTCTTTAATTTCCGAGGTCACGGCCGAGTTGCCGATGTTGGCATTGATCTTGCACAGCGACGCCACGCCAATCGCCATCGGCTCCAGTTCCGGATGATTGATGTTGGCGGGAATAATCATGCGGCCGCGCGCCACTTCCTCGCGCACCAATTCAGCCGCGATCTTTTCGCGGTGCGCCACATAGCCCATTTCTTCGGTGATCACGCCCTGGCGGGCGTAATGCATCTGCGAAAAGTTGCCATCGGTGTTCTCTTGCTTGCGGCGGGCGAGCCACTCCGCGCGAGGCTTAGGGACACTGTAACCGTTGTTGCCATTACCGGAGTTGCCATTCGTCGAGGTCATTAGCAGAGCCAGCTTTCCAAAGGATTCTATTGGCCCCGATTATAAAGGAACATGCGGGAAGAATGGTAAGCCAAGCCAGTTCTGTTCAGCTGTAGCTCAGATTTCATGCCCAAACTGAAGGCTGTAGCCAGTGTCGTCGCGGCTGGCAAACTCACGCTACGCCATACTCGAAATTCTCCAGAGGATAGACAACTGTAGCAGGCGAGCTACTGCATCTGCTGCTCCAAAAGCATCTCGCATTCCATCGATGTACACCCGCCGGGTCCTTTGGTGCGAATGTTTCCGATCCCATTCTTGGTGTGAATCGCCACCATCGCTGCAGGATATGCCCACCACAATTTTTGTATCACCTTGTCTCCGGGAAGCCAGGAATGAGGTTTCTTGATTTCGTATGTCACCAGCAATTCCGCCGCGTATATGCCCGCGTATTGCGCCACAAGATGCCGGTTCGGAGTAACGTGCGTCACCCACGGAGCTCCTGCAGTGAACTCATTGTCCAACACCAGTTTTCGCGATGTGAAGCGCACCGCCTCGGCGCCTCCCAGCGCTCCCATGATGGCCACCAATTTTTTATCGATGACCCGGTGCGGTCTCGGCGCCTCCGGCCGCGGTGTGGGCTTCGAAGGTGCGGGCGTAAAGCCGGCCGGTGAAGCGACTCCTGAAGAAGAAAGCCCCTCGCGCACTTCGCTGGGCACTTCGGGCAGATGATTTTGCGCGGCAGCGCGAATCGCAGGGTTGACAGCCATGAGAAATACGAGAACGAGCAAGCGCATACTCGGCAATTGAAAATCTCCTTCGGGTAGTCGTCGCAAGTTCTGCCGGGCAGATGGAGGAGTTCTGCCGAACTAGTTGGGGACTCGCGCTGGAATCACTGCCTACTGTGCAAACTCCGCGCCAATTAAGGAGAACAGCTGTTCAACGAGATAGAAGCGATTTCAGCAGACAGGAACGCTTCGATGCAGCGTCGAGTGCAAACGCTTCTACTAATTAATCTCTTATTTTTCTCCGAGGCGCGCTTGTTCGTGGAAGTCCGGAAGAATTAGAATCGCCGGGAGTCTACGCCATCAAAACGTTGCATTCAGGAGATTGCGTCTATGCGCCGTTTTTTGCAGCTCGTGTTTGTGGCCTTTGTGCTAATCGCCGCCGTGAATTTAATATTTGCCGAGCCACCTTCCACTCCCAAGCCTGCAGCTGGATTCAGCGTCGATAACATTGACACCACGCTCGACCCTTGTGTGGATTTCTATCAATACGCCTGCGGCAACTGGCTTAAGAACTCCGAGATTCCCGCGCGACCAATCAGATTGGGGCAGCTTCGTGGAGTTGGAAGAACGTAACCTGGATATCGAGCACGGCATTCTCGAGAAAGCCATGGCTGGAGGCGCGAACCGCAATGCCATTGATCAGAAGATCGGCGATCTCTACGGCTCTTGCATGGATGAGAAAGACCGCTGACGCTAAAGGCATTCGCCCACTGCAATCGGAACTCGACCGCATAGCTGCAGCCAAAGACAAAGAAGCGCTGATCACCGAGATCGCGCACGTGCACTTGATCGGCCCTAACCCTTTGTTTCGTTTCTACGCTCAGTCCGATCTGCACAAAGCCGATCAAGTCATCGCCTACATCGACCAAGGCGGGCTGACCTTGCCCGATCGCGAATACTACCTTAAGGATGATGCCGATAAAGTCGAGAAGCGGCAATTCCTGGTCGACTATGCCACGCAGCTCTTCACACTGGCTGGCCAGACCCCGCAGCAGGCGGCTCATTCCGCGCAAACTGTTCTGGGTATCGAAACCTTGCTGGCGGCGGACTCCATGGACCGCACCAAGCGCCGCGACCCGAAAAATCGCGACCATAAAATGACCCGCGGCGAAGCGGCCGCGCTCGGCCCCGACTTCTACCTCGATCAATACTTCACCGCCATGGGTGCTCCCGACTTTACGCAACTCAATGTGACGAATCCTGACTTTTTCAAACAGGTCAACGGCGTGCTCGAAACCGAACCGCTGGAGGCTTTGAAAACCTACGTCAGTTGGCACGTTTTAAATACTGCAGCGCCGTGGCTCTCTCAACCCTTCGTAGAAGCCAATTTCAAGCTTCGCCAGAAACTCTCCGGGCAGGAAGAAATTCAGGCCCGCTGGAAGCGCTGTGTCGAGCTTACGGATAACGAACTCGGCGAAGCCCTGGGGCAACGTTACGTGGAAGCGACCTTCCCGCCCGAAGCCAGACAGCGCATGCTCAAGATGGTGGACGCTCTCGAGAAATCCCTCGCCGAAGACATTCACAATCTTCCGTGGATGAGTGACGAAACCAAGCAGCAGGCCAAGGTGAAGCTCGATGCCATTCGCAACAAAATCGGCTATCCCGAGGTGTTCCGAGACTACAGTTCGGTAGTCATTAAATCGGACGACCTGCTCGGCAATATCTTTCGCGCCAACGAATTCGAATCGAAGCGTCAAATCGCCAAGATCGATAAGCAGCTCGACCGCAAAGAGTGGCGCATGACTCCGCCCACGGTGAACGCCTACTATAGCGGCAACTTCAACGAGATCGTTTTTCCCGCAGGCATTCTGCAGCCTCCATTCTTCGACAAAAATATGGATGACGCCGTCAACTTCGGCGGCATCGGCCTGGTCATCGGCCACGAACTTACTCACGGCTTCGACGATCAGGGGCGCAAGTTCGATCCCCAAGGGAACTTCCGCGATTGGTGGACGGGCGAGGATGGCAAAGAGTTCGAGAAGCGCGTGAGTTGTGTGGCCAACGAATATTCAAACTTTGTTGCCGTCGACGATCTCAAGCTGAACGGCCGCCTCACCCTGGGTGAGAACACCGCCGACAATGGCGGCGCGCGCATCGCTTTAATGGCGCTTGAGCAAATGATCGCCGACGACAAGACCGGAAAGGAAGCGCAGAAGATCGACGGCTACACGCCTGAGCAGCGCTTCTTTCTGGGATTCGCCCGCGTGTGGTGCGAGAAGCGACGCCCGGAGTCGCTGCGCAACAGTGTGCTTACGAATCCCCACTCGCCGGGAAAATATCGCGTGGATGGCACAGTGCAGAACATGCCGGAGTTCCAGAAGGCCTGGGGGTGCAAAGCTGGCCAGCCGATGGTCGCCGAAAACGCCTGCCACGTCTGGTGAAATTGAGTCGTGGTGAGAATTCAGGCCAGCAGATTGAGGACGGTTTGCTGGACCTGATCCGCAGTTTTCAAAGTGCTGAGGCTGAGTTGCATCAGCGTCTGCGCGGACGTAAGAGCAACGACGCCGCTTGCCAGATCGGCAGTATCGAGGTTGGCGCCATCGGGAGACGCTCCTGCACTTGCCAAGCTTTCTGTGGCCGCGTCGAGTTGAACCTGCGCCTGCTCGACTCCCTGAAGTGCAATCGAAGATATGTCCATACCGGGTTTATCGGCAGGAAGGAGGGCCGGCTTTAGTTTTTACAAAGGAGTGAGGGTCAGGCTAGGTGTGGCTGATCCCATCCCCGTAGCCGCGGCCACCAGCGCCGCACGTTGTGCCGATACTCTTCATACTCCGCGCCGAATTTCTTACGCAGCGTCGGCTCTTCGTAAAAAATAACAAACAGATCTACACCCAGCGCAACCGCCGCAACGGCGACGATCAACCGCGGCTCGGGATGTCCGAAGATCACCCACAACCCGATCCATCCCGCCGCAAAGCCCACATACATGGGGTTGCGCACATAACGATAGAAGCCCACCACCACGAGGCGCTGCGGCGGGGCGATCGGAGCCGGCGTGCCGTGCCCAGTCCAGCCGAAGTCCCACACGCAGCGCAAGGCAACTGAAAATCCCAGCACAGAAGGAATTGCGGCCAGCCAGCGCCAGCGCGCCGCCCCAGCCATATCCACGCTAAAGCCCAGCCACTGCGGCAGCAGCCAGAACCACAGAGCAAAGAACATTCCGCCTACAGTCAGCGCTGCAACGGCGGTCAGACAGCGACTGCCACTTCCGATCGTTGGAGCCTGCATCGAGTGCGCGTCAGTCATAAATCCTCCTCAATACGATCCATATAAATGTTACGCCGCTGCGCCTGAGAAAGTTACAAGAGGAGTGCTATAAATATGCCACCGCTTCGACCCGTGAGACAAAGAAAAAGCCCGGCGGTAGCCGGGCCTTTTGCTTTCGATACAGAAATCGCTGTCGAAGAGCTGCGACTTAGTAGTTCGCAGCCTGCACCATCAAATGATCGACGATGCGATGGGCTTCGTCGATGTGATGCAGCGCGCGATTCCGCAGCCCGCGCGCGGCCGGTTCATCTTCTTCGCGGGCGATGTCGTTGTGCGCTTTATCCAGCAGCTCCATGGCGCGATGAAAACGTCCGGCGCGGTCCAGGCGGGCATCGACCGGAGGATGATCGTTCAAGTTCTTGCCATCATCAATCGCAGCTCGCTTGATTTCGTCGATCGCACGGTCGATCTCTTCGATGGCGCGCTCCTCTTCTTTATCCATGTGATGAGTCGGGGCGAGGTTCTCCAGATGAGCGCGCGCGTGCCGCAGGTCGGTGAGCGCGTGCAGGTAAGCCGGGTGCCTTCCCGGTTCGTCGGCAAAAGTAACCGCAGTGCAGAGAGCGACAAGAAATACGATGGCGGCGCAGTGTCGTGTAGTTTTCATAGTCTCCTCGAAGGCCTTTCGGCAGAATGAAATTTCTGAATGGTGAAACCGCAACCAACGGTTTTTGAACTCGCCAAATTGTACCGGGCCGTCCGAAGCACATGAAGTTACCCTAGTACAAGGGCGATGCACATAACAGCGTTATCACTGCGGACGTAAGTCGTTATTTCCTAATCCCTGACGAGATGATGACAAGAAGATGACGGCGAAATGACTTTTTGCTGACGTGCTGGTGACAACGCCTCTCAGCTCGCCGCTTAAGCTCGACTCGCTTCAACCGAGGTCCCCTGCGAACTAAATAACTGAATCGTCCGCGAGATTTCTGCGGTCAGGCCGAGGCACAGCCTCGTCCGCAATGTCCGGTGACTTTAAGAGTCGGAGGAGAAAACTATGAGCAAACTGTTGATCTGCATGTTGGCCATCGCCATGGGCGTAGGAACTACGGAGCTGCTCTCGAATAAGCAGCGCACAACGACACCTGGCGCCAACCTCGAAGCGGGCTTGGCGGCTGACGGAGCATTCCGCGACGGTATGTATCTAGGCAGGCTCACCGCCCAACAAGGCCAGAGGCCGCGCGCTGCCGTCGGGCGCTGGTCTAGCGACAGGGATCGTTCCATGTTCACGGCCGGTTATCGCCGTGGATACACCGAGTCTCTCGCCAGCTTGCGGACCAAGCCTGTGCAGTCGATCGAGTAAAGCTTCCACCTGCGCGGGCGCACAAAGCAAGACCCAGAATTCTGAATTGAGGTGAACTCCTTATGAACGCGAAAAACATCGCCTTTGTATTTACTCTCACTTTATCGCTCTGGCTTGTGCTGGCGATTTGCGTGAACGAAGTGAGGGCCGGCGGCCCTGCCCCCTCCCCAACAACAACCGGCCCGGCGCACGTGAAGGGCATCGTGCGATTCGAAGGAACCGTTCCCAAGCCCACTCCTATCAGCATGTCTGCGGATCCCAGCTGCGCCAAGCAACATGCGTCTCCCGTATTCGCTCAGGAGGTGATGGCCGATTCGAAAGGAGACTTGCAGAACGTTGTAGTCTTCGTCTCCGAGGGCCTGGGAGATCGAACCTTCGATCCTCCCATGCAGCCCGTGGTCGTCGAGCAGAAGGGCTGCATGTACATGCCGCATGTGCTCGCGGTGCGGGCAAACCAGCCGCTGCACCTGGTGAATGACGATCCCACATCGCATAACATCCACCCCACACCGGCGAACAATCGCGAGTGGAACAAGGCCGAGCCACCGGGATCGAGCGTGGACGAATCGTTTGCGCGGGAAGAGATCGCCATTCCGGTCAAATGTAATTTGCATCCTTGGATGCATGGTTACATCGCGGTGTTTAAGCATCCATTCTTCGCCGTGACCGGAAAGGATGGCGCTTTCGACTTGAGCAGTCTGCCGCCGGGCACCTACACGATCAAGGCTTGGCACGAAAAGCTGGGCACCTCCACGCAGACCATTACGATTGGCGCTAACGAAACGAAAGAGATCAGCTTCGTCTTTAAAGGAATGTGATTGGGCTTCAATGCTTCTCTAAAGTCCGGAAGCCCTTGCGCCTTTGTTCGCTGTAGCGATGCAGCGCGTCGAGGATGATGGGATAAGCTTCGCCCGCGGGGCGTATCTCATCCACCTCGACAGCTTTGCCTTCGAGCTGTTTGTAATCCTGAAAAAACCGGCGCAACATGATCAGCCGGTGGGGCGGCATCTCCGCGGCTTCGTGATAAGAGCTGAACTCGGGATCTTCGGTAGCAATGGCGATGATCTTGTGATCGGGCTTGCCCGCGTCGATCATGGTCATCAACCCGATCGCGCGCCCATGAATGATCGTGAGCGGCACCACCGTTTCCTGGCACAGGACGAGCACATCGAGGGGATCATCGTCTTCGGCCAACGTCTGCGGAATGAAGCCATAGTTCGCGGGATAATAGACCGCCGAGTAAAGCACACGATCCAGCTTGATCAGGCCGCTGGCTTTGTCGAGTTCGTACTTCACGCTGGAGCCGAAGGGAATCTCGATCACGCAATCGAATTCCTGCGGGAGCTTGTCGCCGGGTGTTACGTCGTGCCAGGGATGGATCATGGGTTCATTCTAGCTGCAGTTCTCAGTTCTCAGTTCTCAGTTCTCAGTTCTCAGCTAGGCCCTCGTTGCTTATTGTGCCGGCAGTGGGTGTGGATTTCTCCACCAAAATAAAGTTTGGTGAGCATCTTGCGACGAAAGCGTTTTGGCCTTTGGAGCGGATCTCGCGTGAAATTTTTTTATGTGGATGCCGCCGAAAGCCTTATCTGGCACGGGTTTCGCGAGACGGATTTTGCAAAATATTATTGTCAAAGAACTTAGATATCAAAATATAAAGAACAAACGACTTAGGTCGGCTGGCTTCGATCCCTTTGGACCGTCACTGCCTCGACCATGATTACGCAGCTTCGATGGCGGACACAAGGTCAGATGTCACACGGGAATTGTGGAAATCTGTGGGACGCAAAGATATCTTGACCGTGGATCGTGCTGGCAGTGTACGGTCAAAGTCCCCGCCCAAGCGAAAGCGCGGACGTCGCACCCAGTTGGTTTCAGGCCGGGCCAGCCTCGCGGTCATTCTGGGATCGCGACAATAAAGCGCTCTTTGTCGTTTCCCCACTGAACTGTCCATGTTCTCCCGTTCTCCTGATCAAGCAGCACGAAGGTATGTATGTTCGCTGTTGGAGACAATGTGAAGCGACCCGGTTTTATGACAGTCGGGTGCTCGGTCGTTCCGGTAGGCAGTAACAATGTGCGGTTGATTGGCAAGACGAACCTGTGGTCGTCGTCTGGCCCCCACTGCACCTGCCATATCTGGCCCGTTCGGGTGTCCAGCCTAAGCTGCGTATAAATATTTTCGGTCCTGAAAAGGCGGTAGGTTGCGTCCGGGTTTTGGGTTGGTTCCGGCAGTGGTACATCGTCTGCAGCGGCAACAGGAATCACAAATAACAGAAGTGCCAGAAGAATCCTCATCCGTTTCATAACTCCTCCAATCGCACATGCCTTCAACCGTCAAATAATACAACTCGACAAACTTTTTCTAATTTTCCTCTGATTTTCCGCAGTTCTAATAGAGTGTGGGACATATTCCCCAAGGAGACACAAACTATGGTCTACGTTGTTAAGGAGGCGAACACGAAGAATGGACAGGAGAAGTATCTGGCTAGAAATCCACCTGATCTGCGAACGCGCGCCATTGAGGAAGCGTGCCGGTATCCTTCGTACCCTGACGCAATGGCTGCGGTGAGCGTGTTAGCGGCGCAAAACGGCACCGAGAAATTTGACTATGAAGTCATCGAAGTGGCGTGACCCACTTTTCGCAAAGGACGCGAGAAGCGGGGCACCCGGCACATTTAGTACACGCGCTTCCAAAGTCACGCGATCGCGGCGACCCGTTTCACTTTGGCCCACAGGAGCGGGCCCTGGCTCTGGGCGGCACAGCTGAAGCCGTGCCGTTCCCAAGCCGACTCAGAAGATAGCCTTTAGAATCTTGATTCCGGGCTGCGGGAAGACTAGAGTCTTGAGAGCACGATCTCTGTGGGTAATTTATGTCCAGTCAAGCCAAGACTTATCTGAAGTTCGGCGGTGCCACGGTCGTAATTCTCCTGCTGCTCGGCTACCTTGCCTACACCGGCGTGCAGGATAGCAAGAGCTACTACGTCACTATCAGCGAACTGCACAAGATGGGCAACGGCGCTTACACCAAGCGCCTGCGCGTGGCGGGGAATGTGCAGCCGGGCTCGATCAAGCGCACCGGAACTCACGTGCAGTTTGTGCTCGTGGAGCAGGATCAATTGCTCTCGGTGGATTACACCGGAACTGAAGCGCCTCCCGACACTTTCAAAGACGACTCGCAGGCGCTGGCCGACGGCAGCTTCGGCCGCGATGGCGTGTTTCATGCCAAAGCCTTGCAAGCCAAATGTGCTTCGAAGTATGCGCCGCAGCAACCGGGAACTCCCGCCAACGGAACGTCCGCAACTGGTCCTGAAAAGAGCATCACACAAGTGCAAAGCCCCTCCCTTTGGCGGAACTGAGCCTTTAGTCTTCAGCTCAAATACCGGCGCTTGCTTTGTTAATTGTTTTCCACAGGCCAATAATCCGTTGACATTGTCCCAGCGTACCTATAGGGTCACGGCGGGTCTATTCTCTTTCTTTCTGGGCCCGACCCTTGGCGTAACTCCAATCAGAACAAAAATTTCCCGATCTTGAGGAGGTCCAGTGCTCCCTTTCGCTTTTCTTCGTCCCGCCTTCGCGGTAAAGACATCAAATCGCATCAGCTGCAGTTTCACTTCCGGTTGCCTTGTTTTGCTCGCCCTCGCCTCATTCAGTGGACGGGCCTCTGCAACCAGTAGTACCGCCGTCGGTCTTTGCTCGGCAGCCGGCACTCACTACCTTACGATCCAGGCTGCGGTAAACGCAGCAGAATTGCTCCCCGCTCCGAGGACAGTCCGAGTTTGCCCCGGCACCTACACCGAGCAGGTGACGATTACTGCCGCGCTGACGCTCGAAGGCGTTGCCAATGGTACGTCTGACGCGGCTGTGATAGTTCCACCATTAGCCGGTCTCTCGTCGAACGGTTCGGATATTTTTGGCAATCCCGTGGCCGCACAAATTTTTGTCCAAGGCGCGGCGGCCACGGTTTCCCACCTCACCGTGGACGGCACTGGCAGCAATGGCAATGGGCTGTCGGGCTGCGGGACTGACCCGATAGGAATCTACTACCAGAATTCCTCGGGGACGATTACCGACAATGCTGTCCGAAACGTGCTTATGGATCCGGCTGATCAGGGTTGCCAGGTCGGCTTGGCGATCAATGTGGAAAGCGACACTGGCGCGCCGGCAATTACCATTTCAAATAATTCCGTCCGCAACTACGACAAGAATGGAATTACCGCCTCCGGACCCGGTACCGGCGGAGGGCCAAACGTGATCGTTACCCAGAATACCGTTATCGGCGTGGGAGCGACCACCGTCACCGCTCAGAATGGCATTCAGATCGGTTTCGGCGCAACCGGTTCGGTCACGTACAACTATGTCATCGACGACATCTACACAAATCCCCCGTGCGGAGGACAAAACGAGCCAGTATGCTATGGCTCTTCGGGGATTTTGATTTATGCTTCGTCCGGCATAACCGCTTCCAGCAATACGGTGGAGAGCACCCAGCTTGGAATCGTTCCCGCAACCGACCCGACCTACGGAACCGCTAATAACACGACCGTTCGGTTGAATCATGTGGGGGGTACCCAGAACTACGATGCCATCGATCTCTGCAGCGACAACAACACAGCGGAATCGAATGTCATCTATGGCAGCGCCCAATCCGGCATCCACGTGGACGATGAATGTCCGCCATCCACTGGAAGCGGCAACACGGTAACGAGTAACACCATAAACGAAGCCTGCGCCGGGATTCTGCTGGGCACGGGTTCGGGCAATACGACCGCTCCGAATACTTTCCTCAACGTCACCAATACGACGCTCGCGGGCGATACCTGCACGCCGCTGGCCGGTCCTCGCGAGAATGCGCGTGAGGGCTCGAGCGGGAAACATCAGCTACTCCGGCCTTTGCCGTACAAAGTGAAGAGGTGAATTGGTAGCGTCAATCCTACGCGCCGAGGTGCGGGCTTCATGCACCGCGCCTCGGCGCCTTTCCTTGGCGCGCACTTTATCCTGCGTTCCCCGGTGGTCCGTCCTGCCATTGCAAAAACGTGTGAAAATCCATAGATTCTTGCAGTGCGCAGAACCCGGCAAATTCTCGTGGCGCGCAGCTGCTTGTGACGAATTCGCCCACTGCGCCTGCAGGCGCTCGCATCATCGGCATCGACGATGTGGTCAAGCAGTTCGGCCGCTTTGCCGCGTCTGCGCGGCGTGACCGCCGAGTTCGCCGCTGAGCCGCTTCTACGCCATTCTCGGCGATAATGGGGCAGGGAAGACCACGCTGCTTGCGCATGCTGGCCGGCTTGGCGCAACCTACGCGGGGAAAGATTTCGATCTGCGGCGCGGAGCCGCGCGCGGTCTGCCGCGAGATCGGCTACATGGCTCATCCGTCGCTGCTGTACGACGAGATTGAGCGGCATGGAGAATCTCCGCTACTTTGCCCGCCTTTACGGACATCGCCGAAGAAGCTCGCTGCGGGCAGGCGCATTCGGTCGGTCGCGCTCGATCCGGATTGCTCGCGTCCCGTGGGCAAGTATTCGCAGGGCATGCGGCAACGCATGTCGCTGGCGCGGGCAATTTTGCACGATCCGGAAATTCTCCTGCTCGATGAACCCTTCTCCAATGTGGACGTGCACTCCGCGCGAGAGATGGTTGGCTTCTCAGAGCCATGCGCGACGCCGGCAAAACTATTTTCGTGGTCACGCATCAGGCTGCATTGCTGGATGGCGTCAGCCGACGAATTCGTCTGGATGGAAGCCGGCAAGATCGTCGACCGGACTTCCACCCTCTAGCCGGCGGAGGCGCGATGAGTTCTCTGCGCTCCGTTTCTCTGCGCTCGATTACCTTCGCCACGCTCACCAAAGACCTCCGCCTGGAGTGGCGCTCGCACGATGCGGTCAACTCCATGCTGTTTTTTTCGCTGTTAGTCGTGGTGATCTTCAGCTTTTCCTTCGATCCCAACGCAGAAGAATCGCGGCAGATTGCCGGAGGACTGGTCTGGGTAGCCTTTCTGTTCGCGGCAGTGGTGGCGCTGAATCAGACCTGGGCGCGCGAGTTACGCAACCAGGTGCTCGATGCCTACCGCGTCTCTCCCGCTCCCGCCGCTGCATCTGTTTCTGGCCAAAGCTCTGGGAAATTTTGTTTTTGTGAGTGTTGCTCGAAGCTCTGATGACGCCGCTGTTCATGGTTTTCTATAACCTGCGCGCGCTTGGACCGGCTTGGCAGCTGATTCCGGTCGCGCTACTCGGGACCTGGGCTCTGGTGGTGAACGGGACGTTTTTCGCGGCCATGTCGATGCGCACCCGCAGCCGCGAAATCATGCTGCCGCTGCTACTGTTCCCCATCTCGATCCCCGCCATGCTAGGCGATGGTGGAGGCCACCACCGCCATGCTGACCGGTGACGGCTCGGCGCGCTTCTGGATCGTGTTGCTTCTACCTACGATGTGGTGTTTACTACTGCTTGTCTGCTTTGTTCGAAACCATCCTGCACGCGGAATGATTGCAGGCGAAATGAAAAAAGCCTTCCCCATCCTCGCGGTGCTCACGGCGCTACTGCTGGGCTACGGCACGTACCAGGCTTTGGTGGTCGCTCCTACCGAGCAGACCATGGGCAACGTGCAGCGCATCTTCTACTATCACGTGCCTTCGGCCTGGACCGGGTTCTGCTTATTCTTTATCAACCTGATCGCTTCCATCGTTTATCTGATCAGCAAAAATCCGAAGGCGGATGCCTTGGCCGTATCGTCCGCTGAAGTCGGCGTGGTGTTCTGCACCATCGTGCTGGTCACAGGGCCGATCTGGGCGCGGCCGGTGTGGGGCATCTGGTGGACCTGGGACGTGCGCCTCACTCAGCACCCTCGTACTTTGGCTGATCTATGTGAGCTATCTGGTCCTGCGCCGCTTTTCCGCCAGCGGGCAAACCCCAGTGCTGGCCGCCGCGCTGGCCGTTCTTCGGCGCGCTCGATGTGCCGCTGGTTTATTTCTCGATCTGGTTCTTCCGCACCCAGCATCCGCAACCGGTGATTGGCGGCGGCGGCTCTCTCGATCCACGCATGTTGCACGTGTTCCTGCTGAACTTATTTACCTTCTCATGTTTCGGAGCGATGCTGTGCTGGTGGCGCTATCGCCTGGAGTGGTTGCAGCGCGAGGTGGATGAAGCTGAGGCTCTGGAGTCGTTATTGGACCCAAATACGCAACCGCGTTCCGCCACACCGAAAGTGGCCGCGGGAGGTCCACGATGAACTCGGTAAAGTTTCTCTGGGCCGCTTATATCGCCACCTGGTTGATTCATGGCCTATATCTGGGAAGTATCGTCCGCCGCTACGGACGCCTGCAGAAGCAGATGAAAGATTTGAACAGAAAGTAGGAGTTTCGGGCTTCGGCTGTCAGGTTTCGGCAAAGCCAATCAAACAAACGTGGCGCGCCTTGAAATGCCAGCAGAACTCTTGCGAAAAGTGGGTTGGCTGAAGCCCGCTTTTCAGTTCGCCGCTTTCCACTCTTGCTGCAGCGCGCTGAAGAAATCCGGACTGCCGTTGGAGCGCAGGAATTCATATTCTTCGATGGTAGCAGCGGTTCCTATGCGCATCGAGGGCAGCGGCGATTCCACGCGAATCACGCGCGCGGTGAAGCGCACGCGCACCGCGTCGGTGAGAGTGATGTGAGGGGGGAAGGTCAGTGTGACTTCGCAGCGCGTGCCCGCAGCCACCGGCCGGTCAAGATAAAAGAAGACCCCGCGGGCGCTCACGTTCTGGGTCTCGGTCTGGAATTCGTTCCCCAGGCCACTCTCCTGCCCGCTTTCGAGCTTAAGGCGGACCACAGCCGGCAAGCGCATATCGAAGCGCCTCATCATTCGCCGTTCCTGTGGTTCCGTTGGCATCGGCTGCCTGTTTGCTGAAAGCATTCTTCCCCAGAGATTCTATAATTCTAAAGAAATTCTCTCCACCAAATCCAGTTCATCCAAAAGTCAGTCGGATCAGATCAACGGCCACCGCGAAGAACTTTCCGCCAGCGCCGCTGGGGAGGGACTCCTGCCATCTTGTCTGCATTTGCCGATGGTTGCAAGAGCAAAAAGACTGTGGAACTTATTCGGTAAATGCTCCAACCCGCTTGCGCAAGGCGTGATTACAAGTTCGGTCGTGCAGTTTCCCGGGATGGAATAGCAATCAGGCGGCCAGAGCTTCTAATGGAGTTGGAGCCTGTGATCGGCGAAATCCCAACGAATCGGCACATCTTTCCTAAGCGCGAACCGCGTCATCGCAACCGATTCATGCAACGGTTTGCAGAATTCGCCTAAACCACCTAGCCGCGCAATTTGCTTCATTCCACTTTCGTGCTACGCTCCGGCATCTTTCCCAACGCCCCGACGCATCTGATGAATCGCAGCGCCTGCGCCGCGGCGATGCGTCCCTTGACTTGGCTGGCGCTCAGATGTTTAAGTAGGAGTTTATTTTCCGCCAGTTCTAAATGACAGATCAGCAGCGGGCGGTTTCGCCGGCGCCGGGCAAGTACTGACTTGTTGCGGTTATTACTCTCTCCAAAAAGTCCGGTTCACTCGGAGGATATGCGTAATGGGAAATGGCCGTTGGTCGGGAAAAAGTGCGGCAAAAAGCGCGGCAACAAGCGCGGCGCCAAATGACCAGAGAAATTCCGGAGCTCGACAGTTTTTACTGCCCGGCGCGCTATTTGTTCTGATTTTCGCCGGATGCTTCTTGCTTCGATCCGATCTCGGCCGCGAAGCCCGACATGGCCATGCGAACAACCTAGCTCAACTTCCCGCCTCGCCGCTAACCAGTTTCCCGGCTGGGAATTTCGCTCCCCGATCCTCCTCAGCGACGAAGCCCGATGCGCGTTCCATCCTCGGCCAACTGCCGTTGATCTTCGAACCGAACCAAGGCCAAGCCGATTTTGGCGTGAAATTTCTCGCGCGCGGCGCAGGCTATGGCCTTTTTCTCGACGGCGCCGGCGCCACGCTCACGCTGCAGACTGCGCACTCCGCGCACTCCAAGCCAGCTAGCGAAGCTCTGCGCATGACCTTGGTTGGTGCCAGCCAGCCGGCAGCGATCCTCGGAACCAAGCCGCTGCCCGGCAAGAGCAATTACTTCATCGGCAACGACCCTCAAAAGTGGCATACCAATGTTTCGCAGTTCGCGGCGGTGCAGTATGCCAATATCTATCCCGGCATCGATCTGGTTTTCTACGGCAACCAGGGGCATCTGGAGTATGACTTCAAAGTTGCTCCCGGTGCCGATCCGGCGCAGGCCGAACTGCAATTCGACGGCGCGACGAAGCTGGAGCTTCGCAACGGCAATCTAATTCTCGCAGGCAACGATGGCGATGTGAGTTTGAAAGCTCCTCGCATCTATCAGCCTGCCGGAGACCATCAGCAGGCAGTCGAAGGTAGATTTGTTCTCCGCGCCGCCAACCGCGTTGGCTTCGAAATCGGCGCCTACGATCACAGCCGCGAACTGGTCATCGACCCGCTGCTCGAGTTCTCGACGTACTTCGGAGGCAGCGGCACGGAGACTTCGCCTTCGGTTGCCGTCGATACCTCAGGCAATATCTATCTCGTCGGCTCCACGACGGGTTCGCCGGAAAACTCGTTTCCGTCGGGCGCTACTGTGGGGAATCCTGTCCAGACCTTGATTCCCTCGACTCTCTCCCTGACTACCACGAGTCCCGACCACATCTTCATCACCAAGATCAACCCCACCAGCACGCCCTTGGTGGTATACGAAACTTTTCTGGGCGGGAACGGCTCTGATACCAGCGTCGGCATCGGCGTCGATCCCGGGGACAACGTTTTCGTCGTGGGCAACACCACTTCCACGAATTTCCCCACCGTGGCCGCCAATCGTTATCAGGGTGGCCCCGAAGCCGGCAGCACCGGAACTTCTCACATTTTCGTAAGCGAACTCAGCGGCCTTGATCCTAACGGAGCCACGCTCGCCTACTCGACGTACCTCTCCGGCAACGGCACCGACATTGCCAGCGGCATGACCATCGATTCCAACCAGGATGTCTTCCTTACCGGCACCACCACTTCCAGCGACGTGGCCTCATTCTCCGATGTGTTTCCGGCGACGAACTTGCCAGTTCCATTTCAAGCCTCACCTCGCGCCGGCGTCCAGTTTTTCGTCACCGAGGTGAATACCAAAGTGCCGGGAGTGGCGAGCATCGCGTATTCCACCTACTTCGGAGGAGCCACACCTTCCAGCCCGGTTGCCGTCGGCGGTGGTATTGCGGTCGACTCCACCGGCAACATTTATTTCAGCGGCACCACGAACTTCTTTAACAGCGGTGAGAGTGCGCTGGGCAGCGGCGGCGGCCAGGAAACCGATTTCCCCATTGTCAACGCCTACCAGCCCTGCCTGGATACGCCTCCGCCCGTTACTCTTACTTACCCGCTGCAGTGCACTGCGCCGGCTACCACTCCGTATCCCACCGACGCCTTTATCGCCAAGCTGAATCCCGCCAACGCCCAGACCGGAGCTACGCAGCTGCTTTTCTCCAGCTACCTCGGCGGCTCGAATGCCGATTCCAGCACCGGAATTACAATCGACTCCTCCAACATTTACATAACCGGCACAACCGACTCGAGTGACTTCGTCCTTCCAACAGGAAGCGGAGCCTTTCAAGAGTGCCTCAATACTCCACCGCCCAACCCGGCGACCTGCCCCGCAGCTACGGCCTTCACGGATGCCTACGTGGCGCGCTTCAGCAATCCCACGGAGACCACGAGCGGGAGTGGGAGCACAACCACGACTGCTACCGCCGTTGGCCTAACCTATTTCTCGTACCTGGGCGGAAGCGGCAATGACAGCGGACAGGCAATCGCGGTAGACACCGCCAGCGGCGCGCTGATCACGGGGTCGACTAGTTCGACGGACTTCCCCGTCACGTCGTCGAACACTATCCAGGGCACGTACGGGGGCGGCGGGGATGCCTTCTTCGCCCACATCTACACCGCGACCGTGAGCGGCACGAATGCGCAAGCATCTTTTGCGACCTACTTCGGTGGCTCCGGCGCGGATCGCGGCACTGGCATCGCCATCGATGCCAACGGCAATACTTACTTCGCTGGCGATACTACTTCGACGAACTTGCAGACTCGCAATCCGGTGCAGGCTGCTCTTAATGGACCCAGCGACGCCTTCGTGGTAAAGCTCGGCACCGCAGCGGACTTATGCATTGCGTGCGTTACGCCGGTTATTTCTCCGGCAAACAGCGTTGCATGGGTCGGTAACGCGGTCACAATGACTTTCCAGGTGAGTAATAACGGACCAGACTTGGCCACCAATGTCGTCGTCTCAGGAATCAACGCGCCCTTCACCAGTGCTACAGCGGGATCGGGAACTTGCAGTGCGCCCAGCAACAATTCGATCGCTTGCACCATACCGTCCCTGCAATCCGGCGCCACCGTGCAGGTTGTTTTCACCGTGACTCCGACTCAAGCCACTTCGTACGCTGCGCAGGTGAGCGTGTCTTCGTTCAACAACACCGATCCGAATCCGGGTAACGACACAACCACGGTTTCGTTCGTGGCCCACAATTTTTCCGTCAGCGTGAACCCCAGCAGCCAAACCGTGACGGCAGGGAACACGGCCGTTTACACTGTTTCCGTAACTCCAGGGCAAGGGGTTTTCGGCGCCGCAATTTCGCTCACCTGCGGCTCCGCTCCGGTCGGGGCGACCTGCAACTTCTCCTCGAGCTCCATCACCCCCAACAACTTTTCAGCTTCCACAGCGCTCAACCTGACCACGACGGCGCGCCCCATCAATACGGCTAGCTCATCCCGGCGGATTCCGATTTATGCTTTCTGGCTCGCGCTTCCGGGAATAGCTCTGGTTGGGATAGGCGCGCGCGGCCAGCGCCGGCGTCGGCGGCTAATCAGTTGGCTCACGCTTCTGACGTTGTCGTTGGCGGCGTTCGTGATGCTGCCCGCTTGCAGCACCAGCAGAACTCCGCCCACGGTAAGCGGGACGCCCTCGGGAAACTACACGCTGACGGTGACCGCCACCTCGGGAACCTACAGCCAGAGCGCGTCTTTTGGGCTGACCGTGCAGTGAGTCCCTCAAGCGATAAGCACGCTGCGAAAAAATTCGCGTTGGCGGAGAAGGCCCTACCGCAGGCGCTGAAGCGCAGCTACTTCTGAGAGGTTCCGCCGGAGAGCCGCCCGGGCATAACAAATTACGTAGCGCCGGACGCATTCGTCCGGTGCCCGGCATTAGCAATCGAATGCGGGCGGACGAATGCGTCCGCTTGCCACGCATTCCGAATCCTGGGCTAACGGCCAACGAAAAAGTCGTGCCCTTCCCGAACCGCTACGCCCCGGCTGAAAGCCTGTGGTGGCTCCCAGCCTCGGCAATGCCATACTGCCGAATCTTATAGAGCAGAGCTTTGTAGCTGATCTGCAACAGCGCCGCTGCCTGCTTGCGATTCCAGTTTGTCTGCTCCAGCGCTTGACGGATGGCCTCACCCTCGGCCTCATCCTTGGCGCTGCGAGCTAACGACTTCAACCCGCCGGCATCTCCACTCTTCGCAGCGGAACCGAGATGAGCCCCGCCGGTGCCATCGTTACGCGGCTGCAACTCCGCGACGGCAAGATTCGCGTCTCCGAGAATTAAATAGCGCTTCAGAAAGTTATTCAGCTCGCGCAAATTCCCCGGCCACGGATGCGCCTGGCAAGCCTCCAGCATCTGCGGCGAAAGCGGAAGTTGCGGCCGCGCATAACGCTCGGCCATGCGCGTCATGAAGTGCTTCAGCAGCACGGGAATTTCTTCCTTGCGATCGCGCAGCGGGGGCAGTTGCAAAGTAAAAGCATTCAGCCGGTAGTAAAGATCCTCGCGCAATCGCTTTGCGGCCAACGCTTGTGGAATATCAATATTCGTCGCCGCCAGAATTCTCACATCCACTTTGATTACCGAACGGCTGCCCAGCCGCGAAAAACTCTGATCCTGCAACACGTGCAGCAGTTTGGCCTGCAGCACCGGAGGCATCTCACCGATTTCATCGAGCAGAATCGTGCCCCGGTTGCACAATTCAAACTTGCCCGGCTTGGCGTGCGTAGCTCCTGTGAATGCGCCGGGTTCATATCCGAATAATTCACTCTCGAGCAAGTCGGCAGGAACCGCCGCGCAATTCACCTTCAAGAATGTACGATGCGCACGCGGCGACAGCTTATGAATCAGTCGCGCCAAAACTTCCTTGCCGGTTCCGCTTTCCCCCAGCAGGAGTACCGGAATATCAACATTCGCCACCAGCGCTGCCTGCGAGCGTATCTTCCGCATCGCCGCGCTGGCCGCGATGAAGAACGTATCCTCGCCCACCTCTTCCACTTCTCCGCCCACCGGACCTTTGCCCTGGCCCAGGCATTGATCGATCACCGCATCCAGTTCTGCTTTTTGAAATGGCTTGGTGAGATAGTCGTGCGCGCCCAACTTCATCGCCTGCACAACCTTTTTCGTGTCGTTGACGCAGGAGAGCATCACGACCTTAACTCCGGGCCGCTTCTGCCGAAGCTGCTCCAGCGTCTCCAGACCATCGATTCCCGGCATCAGCACGTCGAGCAGCACCAGATCCGGCTCCAGGCCCTTGTCGACAATCTGCAGAGCCTCTTCGCCGGTTGACGCCGTGGCAACTGAATAGTCATCCACCTCGAGCAGGGTGCGAATGTAGCGCAGCATCGCCGGTTCGTCATCGACCAGTAGGATCTTAGCGCTATCGCTCATCGACTCTTTCCTTTTCCGGGGGAAGTTGGAACCGGTTTGAAGGGAATGAGAAACGAAAATTTGCAGCCTGCCCCAGGATCGCTCTCCACCCAGATTTTACCGCCCATGCCATTCACCAGCCGGCGCACGATCGCGAGGCCAAGCCCCATGCCTTCCTGGCTCTCGTTGCCCGGCAGCCGGAAGAAATCGTCGAAAACTTCCAGATGAAACTCTGGCGGAATTCCCGGGCCGGTATCCGACACGCTCACTTTTACTGAATTCGGCTGCGACGTATCCTGCCGCCGCCTTTCGCCCCCCGCCGCTGGTTGCGCTGCCGCACGCCGCTCCCACATATAAGGTTCGGCATGCAGCCAGACCGTCCCTCCCTGCGGAATGAACTTAAAAGAATTCTCCAGCAGATTCGAAATCACCCGCTCCAGCTTCGGAGTATCGAAGGGAAACATCGGCAACTTGTCGTTGGCCAGAAAGTAAAGCGCCAATCCCTTTTCCTGAAAGCGCATCGACCACAAGCGGCACACATCCGACAGGCACTCGTTAATATTCCCCACGGCGAACTGCATTTTCAAGCCGCCGGTCTCGAGCGCGCTGTAAGTCAGAAAATCCTGAATGAAAGTCTGCAGCCGCTTGCCACTCGATTGCATGTCCTGAAGTATTTCCCGCTGCCGCGCATTCAGCGAGCCCAGTTTCTCGCTTTGCAGCAACTCCACGTATCCATTCAGAATTGCCAGTGGAGTCTTCAAATCGTGCGCCGCCGAGGCCAGTGCATTCGTGGTCCGCTGAAACCTCTCGCGAAGTTCGGAGTAGGCCTGTAGAAGATCAGCCGGATTGGTGAGTTCCTCCCCCGGAACCAAGGCTACGGGCGTTTCCTTTTTTGCCACATCCTTCGCCTCACCCCGCGCGGAAACACACATATTCTTCTGTACTATAGCCATAAGGGATGGTTAGGTCTTACACAGAGAGGGAGGAGGCATTCCTACGGTTCCGGCAAGAATGCGTACTAAAATGCTATGCTAGGTTACTTTTCAAAGTCAACGAAAAATGAAACCTGATTACCCAAGTGTAGCAAAACCTTGCACTCCTGATTGCTTTATTCGCGCTCGCGTCCAACCTTCAGGAATCGGAACGAGCTCAGGCAACTTTGTGGAGTCTCGCGGGTATCGCCGGTCCTTCAACGGCGACAGCGGTTCTCAGCCGAGTTCTTCCTGTTCTTGCCCGGAGTTCCTGGTCGCTCCTACCCGTAGCTTCGGATTTGGCCCCTAAGATGCTTGAAATCCTGGGTTAAGGCGTCCAAAAGGCAGTCGAAATGGAAGAGGTGTGGGTGCGCGCTAAAATTCCAGTGGCTGAGCGGCGGCAGTGGCAACGTCTGCCTTTGGCGATTCCCGTGTTCGTCAGAAGCCGAGTCGACCTCGACAAAGAATTCCTGGAATTCGCGACCGCCCTCAATGTGTCGGCGGGGGGCATGCTAGTCGCGGTTCGCCGCGCTCTGCCATTCTCCTCGCAGGTCTCGCTGGAGATTCCCAGCGCCCCCCTTGCCGCCATGGCGATGTTCCCCAAGGTGGCTCGCAACGTTCGCGCCAAGGTCCTGCGCACCGAGCATGCAGAGGGTTTCCATCTGCTCGGCCTTAAGTTCTCGAAGCCTTTGGTCGTGTCTCATGCTCCATCCAATTCTCATGGCCCTGCCAGGGTTTCGCGACGGAAGCTCGTTTCTGCTGTGTGAAAAGTTTTTCCCTTCCCCGACCGCGTTACTCGGCTGCCGTCGCCTCGCTCGATCAAGCGATTACCCTCCGCCGCTGGTGTACTCTTTAGTAAGTTGCCCTTCGTCAATGAGATAGGCTAGCCTGACAACATAAAAGCCTGTGTCCGGCGGGTTTGGCGCTCCGGGTGCACGGCAATCGTTAACCCTCCCACTCAAGCTCGCCAAAAGATTCTATGAGCACGTCGAATCCAGTCAGTTCGCTTATTCAGCCTATCGGCGAGATGCCTCCCGAAAGCGTGATCTTCGGCGGCACGGAGTCGATGCGCGCTCTTCGCGAACGCATGGCTAAGATCGCGGCCGCGAACGTCCCGGTTCTGATTCAAGGAGAAAGCGGCACCGGCAAAGACATCATCGCCCGCATGATCCACGCCGCGTCTCCCTGGAAGACCGGCCCTTGGGTCAAAGTAAACTGCCCGGCGATTCCCGGTACGCTCTTGGAGAGCGAACTCTTCGGCTACGAAAAAGGAGCCTTCACCGGCGCCTTCGGCATGAAGCCTGGCCGCGTAGAAATGGCGCACCGCGGCACGCTGTTCCTGGACGAAATCTCCGAACTTGACATGAGCCTGCAGTCGAAGCTGCTGCAGCTACTGCAGGACGGACAATTCTGCCGCATTGGCGCCCAGGAAGATAAGAAAGTCGAAGTGCGCGTGGTCTGCGCCACCAATCGCAAGCTGGAAGAAGAAATCGCCAACGGCACTTTCCGCGCCGATCTTTTTTATCGCATCAACGTCGTCAACCTGCACATGCCACCGCTGCGCGAGCGCGCCGCCGACGTTCCCAACCTGGTCAACTATTTTCTGGAATCCTACAATCGCAAGTTCAACGCCCGCGCTAAAGCGCTCTCCGTCGAGTTGATGAGCGCTCTGCAGAAATATCACTGGCCCGGCAACATCCGCGAGCTGGAAAACCTGATCAAGCGCTACGTGATCCTCGGCAACGAAGAAGCCATCTCCGGCGACCTCCGCCCGCACGAGCCGGATTTCTTCAGCGCCGATATTAATGTCGACGGACCGGTCTCGCTGAAAAAAATCACCCGCCAGGCTGTGCGGGAACTGGAACGCAAGATCATCCTGAAGGTCCTGCAACACCACCACTGGAATCGCAAACAAACCGCCCGCGCCCTGAACATCAGCTACCGCGCCCTGCTCTACAAAATCCGCGACGCCGGCCTGCCCAGCAACCGCGCCCCCCGCCCTAAGCCCGCAGACGCCGATACCAAAAGCGTAGCTGCGGATTAAGCCCGAGGTCCCGGAGGGAGCTACCGAAAATAGCCCGCCAGTTCACTGTCGGGCAAAGGGACAGTCGAAACCGGAGCGCCAAAGGTAAGCCTGATAATCATTCCGAGCCAAAACTCAACGCTCCAACCCGCCACATTCCGATCGCCTCCGGTGTCAGTTATACTTGCGGAGGTTTCCTGTCATGAAGGCCAAGAGCTTACTTCCGGCTCTCCTACTGTTCTTCTCGCACTTCTGCTCAGGCCAACAACCTGCCGCTGCCGACGCACCAACTGCCTACGAACAACACAAGCAAGCCGCCATTCGCATCAATGACCTAGCCCGACAAATCCATTCCGAGGCCGACGCCAAAGCCATCGTCTCCGAGCTCGCGACCATGTTTGCCAAAGAACTGCAGCCAGCCTGGGCCAGCGCGGGCGTTCACGACCGCATAGCACACGCCGAGTATCAGGCGGTGAGCGATCCCGGAAAGCTGATTCCCGAGCAGCGCGTGGCCGATGTCTGGAACCAATACGTGAAAGAGATCGGAGGGTCCGACGAAGCCATCGTCTCCGCCGCCGAAATTCACAACATGCGCGATGCCAGCTACACCTCCGCCCAGTTGATGTGGGCGCGAGGATTCCAAACCATTTGGACGATGCCAAACGTATTCGCGCTAGGTCCCGACGGCAAAGTAGCGGATGGCTGCCGACCACTCGAAGCCCTGCGCGTGATTCACGATCTAGAGGGCCTTTTCCAAAACCTGCGAATCGCCCGCGACCGCCTGCAGAAGGGAATTGTTGCTTCCGAACAAATCAAGAAAAGCACGGGAGCGCAAGATCCTCCCGCTCACAGCAAGGCACAGCTAGTTGCACAAGCTGATACGAATCCAATCCGTCCCGCGGAGCGCCGCTACGCGCAGGAGCACAGCTCAGCGACATACTATCTCTTACTCAAACGATTGTTCGACCAGCTATTCCCGACGACTGAGGAGTGAAGACCTGGCAAATCAGAATCTGGAGTGCCCTCTCGCGTCTTTTACGGGAAGTGTGGCTGTGTGGCTTTCCTGTCAGGCCGGCGCGAACTTCATTTCTGGAAGCGGTTTCTGTCGTTCCCCAGTTTAAGAAACCAAGATCCGCTCCCTCGTGGCGGGAGGCAGCGTCTCGCAAGCTGTCCGCAGCACTAAACGTGGAGCGTTTCCCCGAATTTTCATCAAATATGGAACCGTTCGCTTCGCGTCAAACTTCGCGGTTTCGCGCAGCAGCCAACCTAATCCTTTTTGCACCATGTCATCTTCGTCTGCCAGAAGGGAATCGGAAAGCTTCGTGATCTCAGGGAAGAACATTCGCGCCCGTGCCCCGCGAATCAGCGCCACGCAAGCGGCCCGGCGTAGCCAACGATTCGATGACTTTGCCCAACGGAATACATTTCTCACGCGCACAGGCTTCGACGCGACCATCGGAGCGATCAAATAGTGCACCAGCCCATCGTGGTCGGCCCAACTGCTGATGCGGTCGAGCCACGATTCAAACAAGTCGAACTCGCGGTCGCCAAACTCGCCATCGAGTTTCTCCAGCAAAAATACGGCGACCACTTTCTCTTCCAACACCGCCCCGGAAAAAAGTTCGTCCGCAATCCGCACCAGAAAATCGAGGCCGAATTCCTTGCGGATTTCCTGGCGAAAGCTTCTTGCGGCCCGCCGCAAATCAGCCGTATACCATCCGTGCGATTTGATTTCATCTTTGAAAAACCATTGCACTCCCGCTGAATGCTCGGCGGAGCCGCCTTCTTTCAGCACACGGCGAATCTCAGATGCAACTCCTGCGGACGTGATCTTTGACTTCGCCTTCGATTGCGGTGTTGATTTCTTTGTGAGCTTAGATTTCATCTCGCCGGGTAGCTACTCTAAAATATCGGTCGTACCCCCAAAGCAGTGCAGTAGTAACCACGCCGACTCCTGTGACGGTCCACCAAATGCGCTCCGGTCGGTGCGCGACTTCTCCGAAGTGATGCATCAGAGTTCCACCGAACCACCCGCCGATCAATGACCCAATTCCGATCGGTAAGAACGCGAAGCCCATGTAAGTGCCCTGCTGTCCGGGAGGCGCGAGCAGCGCAATGTATTCGTAGTAACGCGGCTGCTGGATGATCTCACCCAGCGCCAGCACAAACAGCGAAAAGATCGCTCCCCAAATCGTTGGCCGCAAAACCAGGATCAGCCACGAAACCGAAGTGATGAGCGTTCCCAGAATTACCGCCTGGAATGCAGGTATCCTGCGCGTCAGCAAATTAATTGCAAGAGTGAGACAGATAACCGTGAGCCCGTCGGTCACGAGAATGATCTCTACGTCGGCGCGTGGATTGATGTAAGCGTGAATATAACCGGGCAGGCTAATGTACTGTTGCCAGAATACGATCCAGTACCCCGTGAAGAGCACGAGGAACCACATGAAGCGGCTGATTCCCGCGAGCACCAGAACGAGGAGGCTCGCCCATAACCACCATGGCACGCCGATCCCGGGATGAATCCACAGACTGATGCGAAGCAGCAAGGCAATCGCCAGTACAGGCAGAACCAGACGGTAGTTGCCAACGACGACGCAGAAATTTCTCGCTACGGTTGCAATCGAAGGCGGAGGCGCGTCTCCCGCCTTGCGTGGTTCGCGAAAAAACAAAAGAACGACAAAGAACATCGCCAGGACAAAGAGCGCCGAGACGCGATAAACGCTTTCCACACCCAGATGGCGATGAGCCCAGGAGGCGAACAAAGGACCTGCCGCTCCGCCGATGTTGACCATGGTGTAGTAAATCGAATAACCGATGGAGCGAACATTTTCTTTGGAGGCGCGCGCTGTGGTGCCCACCACGCAAGGCTTCACCAGCGATACGCCGAGCGCGGGAAGGATGAGAATGAACCCTACAAACAAACTGAGTGGAACGGCATCGCGCACGGGAGCCAGCCACGACGCTCCGATCGACCCAATCAAAAAATAAGCGGCGGCCAGGATGAGATAAGCCATCGAAAGCGCGCGCCGGAAGCCCAGTCGATCGGCTGCAGCCCCGCCGAAGATTGCGAGAAACCAAACCATGCCGCCGAAGATCCCGGTTAACGTTCCAGTCTGCTCGGCGGAAAAATTCAGCCGCTCCTGCAAATACAGCGCAAGAGAGGCAAACGCCCCGTAGTAAGACAGGCGCTCGAAGATCTCGCTGATATTCGCGACCCAGAAAGGCCTCTCGAACCCGATTCGAATTTCCTGCAAGCGTTCAGAAAAACTCAAGCATGGCTCCTTGATACGGTTTTTCTGTGCAGTAGAATGCGGTCTTGTAATTCTTTCGCCGAGAGTCCAGCCACGCGAATCGTTTTGTTTCGACTGCTCTGGCCGAAGGCAATGGTAACGGAAGAGCTAGGGACCTTCAAAAGCTTTGCAAAGAATTCAACGCATGCTTCGTTGGCCTTGCCATCGATCGGCGGCGCCGTAAGAGAAACTTTCAGCGCGTCCCCAACTTCGCCGGTGATGGAATTTTTCCTGGCGCGGGGATGAACTTTAACCGCAAAGGTTACGCCGCTCGCCGTCTCCTGAATAGGGATCAAGATTTCTGTCCCATCGAAAAAGCAGTTTCAATCAGCAACAGTCCTCCTAACAGCGGGACTTGCGGATTCTGCAACGTACGCAACTTTCCAATGCTCGCTATCAGCGCGATGGCGAAGGCTAACATCGACACATTGGCAGTGATGCAAGACATTCTAAGACCCCGGACTCCGCTTCCACGATTGCGAATCCGCAGCATATTTAGCATCGCGGTGAACAGCAATGCCAAGGCGGTACCGAGAATCCAGATTCTGCCGGTATACGTTTTGGGCACGAGGAGGCAATCCACAATCGCCACAACAAAGAGAGTCCCAGCGCAAAGCCAATCGAAAAGCATCATCCTTACCCTCTTACCCTGTGTTCCTCTGCGTCCTCTGTGTTTAAGGTTTTGATCTTTCGCCGAAGATAGCCGTGCCGACGCGCACGCAAGTCGATCCCTCCTCAATGGCGACTTCGAAATCGTGCGACATACCCATGGAAAGCTCGTCCATCGAGATCGCCGGCAATCTGCGAGCCCCTATCGCATCCCGCAACTCGCGCAGCCTGCGGAAATAGGGCCGCGCATCTTCAGGATCGTCGCTAAACGGAGGCACTGTCATGAGTCCGCGGAAGGCGAGCCCTTCGAAGCGCGGCGCGGAGATCAGCAAATCTTCGAGCGCGGGAGAGCCCGGAGCCACGCCACTTTTTGCCGCCTCGCCGCCAACATTGATTTCAATGAGTGCGTCGAGCTTCTGACCGAGCTTCTGCGCTGCCGAGTCCAGTTTCTCTGTGACTCTCAAAGAATCAATCGAATCGATGTGTCGAAATAACTCCACCGCCTTCGCGGCCTTATTGCTCTGCAAGTGTCCGATCAAATGCCATTCAGCGTCAGGCAAATCGCGAAGAATCTCGACCTTGCCGGCAAATTCCTGAACGCGATTTTCCCCAAATACTCTAAGTCCCGCTTCATATGCCTCGCGGATTTTCTCAGGCGCTTGCGTCTTGGTGACGGCCATCAAAGTAATGTCGTCGACGTTGCGTCCAGTGCGCCGAGACGCACTCGCCATACGCTCGCGCACTGCGACGACGTTCTCAGAGATTGACATAGGCAGGCGCAAAGAAGAGTTCGGAAACAAGAAGACCGAATGCAGGGGTAGGTCGGGCTGCGGTTAAACTCTGTCTGCTCACTCCTGCATTCTAATCTCGGCGTCTACATGATAGCTGTGGGCGGCGCGGGCTCCTCCGGACGTCCCGCATTGGCCAACGGGACCCGCACCATCACCAGGATCAGCACTGCCAGCGCAGCTAGGGCGATCCATAACGAAGGCGTCCAATGGATCAGAGTCACGTCTTTGCCCGACCCCACCAGCCCGGCGATCACCAGTCCGCACAATGCCTCGCCGGCAATCAATCCAGAAGCGGTCAGTACGCCAGCATTCTCCACCCGCGCCTTCTGCGCATCGTTGTAACCGCGGCGGTCGCGTAGCTTGTCGGTGATCCAGCGGATCACGCCTCCCAGAAAAATCGCAAAGGTGGTTCCCAGCGGCAAGTACATTCCCACCGCGAACAGCATCACGCTTTTCACTTCGATCATGATCATGGAAATTCCCAGCAGAATCCCCACCACCACCAGCGGCCAAGCCATGTCGCCTCCGACGATTCCTTTGGAAAGCATCGCCATCAACCCTGCCTGTGGAGCGGGCAAGGCCGAACTGCCGAAGTGATACGCCTTGTCGAGCACGGCCAGCGGGAAGAACAGCACCAGCGATGCCACCACAACGCCGAACAGGTCGCCAATCTCCATCTTCGACGGCGTTCCGCCCAGGATGTAGCCGACCTTCAAATCCTGCAGCATCTCGCCTGCGACAGCCGATGACACGCACACCACCGCAGCCACTCCCAGTACAGCGGCCACGCCTCCTGTGCCAGAAACTCCCAAGGCGACCATCAGCAACGCAGCGATCACCAAAGTGCAAAGCGTGAGCCCGGATACTGGGTTATTGGATGAGCCGATCATCCCGACCAGATTTCCCGACACCGCAGCGAAGAAGAAACCCAGAACGATCATCACCAGCGCCGCGACCACGGAAGCAGTAATTACTTGCGAGCTCGAAAGATTGCCTGCGCCGCCGATGAAATAGTAGTAGAGGACAATCATGGCGACGAACACCACAGCCACTCCCGCAAAAATCGCTTTCGATGGAAGATCGCGCTCCGTGCGGTTAGTAGCCTGATGTACCGCGGCAGACTTTTTCAGGTCCGAGACTGCGCGCGCCATGCCGATGCCCAGTTGCTTCCGCATCTTGAATAACGTGTACGTAGCGCCCACCAGCATTCCGCCCACCGCAATGGGGCGCACGATCGAATAGTAAATAGCGCCCGCCAGCAACGGCCACGCGAGCGTTTGTCCGGAAGGCTGTGCCGCCTGGATGTAAGGGCCGATGGTGAAGGTTAGGAGCGGAACCAGCAGTCCCCAGGCCAGCACGCCCCCGGCAAAGTTCAGCGCAGCCAGCCGTGGGCCAATAATGTAACCCACACCGAGATACGCCGGACTAATGTCGGGCAGCGTTAGCAGGGTCGCACCCCCGGTCACGGTCGTTGCCACATTCGGATTCGTGCTGGTGCGCAGCAGAAGCTTCTTGCCGAGCGCACTGATGTTCACTGGAAATGTATTGTTCGCCGAGAAAATATTTACAGCGCCCAGCAAGTACATGAATCCGCCGAAGCCCATGTTGGCGAAGAGAATCTTCGCCGCCTTGGCGCCCTGCTGGCCGGCTTTGTGAATCTCTGAGGCGGCGACTGACTCCGGGAAGGGAAGCTCCGTGTCCTCCACCATCACGCGCCGCAACAACGTCACGAACAGAATTCCCAGCGTCCCGCCAATTACCATCAACGCCACTGAGTTCCAATATTTCTCGCGGGTTAGGCCAGGCCACAATCCCGCCATCACAAACGCCGGAATCGTAAACACGGCACCCGCCGCCACCGACTCGCCAATCGAACCGACAGTTCGCGCGATATTCTCTTCCAGCAGAGAGCCCTTCATCAGCCGCAGCAGCGCCATCCCGATCACGGCGGCAGGATACGTTGCGGCAATCGTCATGCCCGCCTTCAGCCCGAGATAAGCATTGGCCGATCCCAGAACCGCCGTCATCACCAGCCCGATAAGCACGGCGCGGAAGGTGAACTCCTTCATCTCCATGGTCTCGGGAACATAGGGAGCGTGTTTCTTAACGACCGGTGGGGCGACGGTGCTCATGGGCGAACTCCTGGCAAAGATGGAATGAAAGCAACTTTCTTCTATAACTCATTCACAATACTAAACGGCGCACGTTAGCACGCGAAGCCGCCGTATTACAAGTGGGAACTGGGTTTCAAGCGAGTGCACAGCGCACTCAGCGATCATGGCGACCATCTTCGCGTTGTGGTATGCCTCAGCCTCAGAGTAAAATATCAACACTCGGTCTGTGCCGCCCTTCGCAGATGTTTATCCGGAGGTGGAGTGTGAAGAATTATTCTCCCGACGAACCCTGGTTCCAACGTTATTTCGAATTTCGCTGCCGCGATTGCGGCAGTGAGACCGCCTATCGTTCGCGGCGGCGCAGCTTCTCCGAGCGCTATCTCCTGCCGATCTTTCTTCTGCAGCCCGTGCGCTGCAGCGAATGTTTCCGCCGGGATTATCGCCTTCTGTTTGTGCCCGTCAAAGATCGTCCTGGGAAAGATCGTCCGGGGAAGGATCGCCCAGGCAGGGATCGTCTGCCACAATCGAGAAGCAAAGCAGTAACTTCGGCGAAGCCGCCGGATAACTATCGGAACGTTGCCTAGTCGGCCCAAAGGCCGCTATACTCATTGCTAAGGCAAGGAAAGTCGCCCGCTCGGCACGGATTTCTTGCGGGCATCAGGGAGGCCGTCTTCAGCAGTAGTGGAGACCGAATTCGGGCTGCCCAAGCCAAGGCTGCAGTGGCAGGGCCTTCTATTGCTTTGCGAACTAGCCCAACGTGGTTTGAATCTTCGCAGTTCGTAAGAGCCTCTAGTCAGATAGCCGAAAGTCTCTTCGCAGTTTTGTTTCCCTCCGATTGCCGCATTTGCGGCGTACCTCTAATCAAGATCTCCCGTCTTCCGGTTTGCCAGCCATGCCTTGAGGCCATGCAGCCCATCGAGGGTGGAACCTGCGCGATTTGCGGCGAGCGCCTGTTTTCCCCCTACGTTTTTGCTGGGACCGAGCCCGAGCCCCATTGCGGATTATGCCGCCGCATCGAACCGCCCTTCGCACGCGCCCTGGCCTATGGAAGCTACGAAGGCGGACTGCGCGAACTGATTCATCTTCTCAAGTATGGTCGCGTACTTCCCGCAGCCAATGTTCTCGGTCGCATGCTCTGGGAAGCGATCGCCGCACTCGAGCCAGAGACGGGTTCCGGTGCCGTAACTGTCGTGCCGGTCCCTTTGCATCGCACCAAATTTCGCCAGCGCGGCTACAACCAGGCGGAACTGATCGCTCGCGCTGCGATGAAAATCAATTCAGCGAGAGATAAAGATAAAGACCGTTTTCGCCTGTGTGTACCTGGCCTGATAAGAAAACGCGACACCAGCTCGCAAACCGGACTCACCGCTCACCAGCGCCGCGCGAACCTCCGCGGAGCGTTTGCAGTTTCGCAGCTCGAAGACGTAAGGGGACGCGAAGTGCTGGTAGTCGACGACGTTTATACAACCGGCGCCACAGCTTCGGAGTGTGCGCGAGTTCTCCGCCGCGCAGGGGCATCGAAGGTTTGGGTGGCAACCGTCGCCCGGACTCTCAAAATTTCAGCCCAGCACGCCGAAATTCGCGACGATGTTCAGTACGACGATGATCAGTATGAAAATCGGGAAAGCGCGACGGCCAAAGTATCATTAGCCAAGGCGGTAGGAATCTAGCTTATGTCAGCCAGACTCGAAAGCGACGCCGGACCACCGGGCCACTACGCCGCCGGCCTGTTCGCGTCGGCGGCTGTGCACCGCGACGGCCACAGCAACGGCAACGCGCTTCACGCTCCTGTGCTTGTGCTGAACGCATCGTACGAGCCGATTAATGTTTGCGCCGCGCGCCGCGCTCTCGTCCTCGTGCTTAAGGGAGTGGCGATGACTGAAGAAGAGAATGGACACTTCCTGCACGCAGCTCGCATCGCCATGCGCGTGCCCTCTGTGATTCGTCTGCTCGAGTACCGTCGCATCCCCCACCAAAGCCGCGCGTTATCGCGAAAAAACATCCTGCTACGCGATCGCAACACCTGCCAGTATTGCGCTACGGTTCTGTCTTCGAGCGAGTTGACGCTTGACCACGTAGTCCCGCGCTCCCGCGGAGGCTCGTCCACCTGGGAAAATCTCGTCGCCTGCTGCCACTCCTGCAATCGCCGCAAAGGCAATCAGTTTCCCTTGGAAGCCGGCATGAAGCTGATGCGTGAACCCCGCGCCTTCAACCTCCACACCAGCCGCCACATCATGCGCCTGATGGGCCGCAGCGACGATAAGTGGCGAAAGTATCTCTTTTATTAAATTCGCCGATTAGTATTGTCTGACTTGAAGTGTCATCCCGAGCAAAGCGAGGGATCTTGGTTTTGGCTGACGGCTACTTCGGCGGCTGCGGACTCGGCACCCCATCCGGCTTCTGCTCCGGGGCAGTCTTCTGATCTTTCTGATCTGCCTTCGGAATCTCCTGGCCCTGATACAGAATCTTCACATTCGATCCGAAACGCTTGTAGTCTTCATACTTCACAATCTCGCGGATGTGAATATCGTTCAGGTTGAAGTGCAGCGTGTCATCGGCTCGCGTGTAGGTAGGAAACCAATATTTGCCGTCGATCTGCTGCCGCCAAGTAGTGAACTTCGGGTAAAGATGTTCTTCCTTGCCCTTCTTCTTGGTATCGCGAATCTCCGGCACAGCCTGCCCGTAGGTTTTTACGATTTGAAAGTCGTGATCGTCCACCCAGATTCGCCCCTGGAAATACCGCTTCTTTCCAACAATTTGCTTAGGAGCGATGTCGAACACATAGCACCGCAATTCGTCTTCTGTCTGCTGCCCCACATAAAGAATGTTGTATTCCGGAATCTCATCGGTGGTGAGCACAAACGGCAGCCGGTTGCGAAAATCCTGCACATCGCCCTGGTCCAGCGAAAGCCCACCTTGTTCCAAACTTGACTGTGGCGCGAAGACCACGTTCTCAATGCGGTGGCCTTTGTCGTCAAAGAGCACATCGAAAACTTCGTGGTACTCCCCAGTAGTCGTGCTCCCATCCAAGGTCTTTACCGTAATGTCCTGTCTGTAGGTGTACTGATCGCGCGCCTCTTTGAATTCCTTTTCCTTAGCAGCGAAGTGTTTAATGATTTCTTCAGGCGTCACCCCTTCGGGGGGCTTGTTCTCTAAGGGCCCTTCTTGTGCGAAGGCCGGGAATACGGCCGGCATGGCAACCAAAACAATCAGGAAAACTAAAGCGCGACAGTACCCCGGTTTCATATACCCGTAGTTTACCGAATCCAGCCGAAGTTTGTCCGAGGGGAGAACGAAGCGAACGCTGCGAGATTTCGGGGGAGGGCCGCACTGGCAAACCGCGGCGACCCTCCCCCGACCCCTCTCCGCTCAGCGAGGCCGGGGGTAGGGCGCTGCAGTTCTGCCGCTACCTTGGATGCCATTTCATTCAAGGGGTTGCCGTCAGAAAATTCCACTTTGTCATTCCGACCGAGCGCAGCGAAGGGAGCAACCTGCTGTCCTCGCGGCCACGAAGCTCCGGACTTCCAACCACGCGACTAAGCGATTCTGCTACACTTGCCCGTTTGTCGAGGAGTCTTCATGCGCCGTTTCATTCTCGCTCTTACTCTAATTGCATTCGCGTTACCCGCCTTCTCCCAGGCCAAGCACCCCTTCACCTTCGAAGACATGATGAAGCTGAAACGCGTGGGCGCGCCCGAAGTCTCGCCCGACGGCAAATGGGTAATCTTCAGCGTGGTCGACGTCGATCTCGAAGCCAACACCAGGACCCCGCACATCTGGATCGTGCCTCTAGTTGGCAACGAAGAAAAAAGTGGAGAACAGAAGAGTGGGGTGCCCCATGCCCGCCCTGAGCCCAGTCGAAGGGTCTCGCCGAATTTGCGAGACGTAGGAGGCAAGGAACACGAACTCATCTCGGATCAAGATGCCGACCGCCCGCGCTGGTCACCTGATGGCAAGCACTTCGCCTTCATCTCGACGAAAGAAGATGGATCGCAAGTCTGGATCGCCGACTTCGACGGCACAGCGGGAAAGGTCACGAGCACGCACAAGCTGACTTCCATCGCCACAGAAGCGAGCGGAGAACTGTGGTCTCCCGATGGCAAGAATATTCTCTTCAAGTCCGATGTGTATCCCGTATGCGACGGCGCCCCGAAAGCCGAAACTGCCTGCAACGCGAAAAAACTGAAAGATGCCAAAGAGTCCAAGGTCAAAGCCCAAATCTTCGACCACCTCCTCTACCGTCATTGGGATTCGTACCGAGAAGGCAAGCGCACCCACCTCTTCACAGTAGCCGTAAGTGATTGTGTGGGGACAGCCGCCTCGGCTGTCCAGCGAGGCGAAGCCGAGCGCGACCTTCCTGATCACCAAAAAAGCAATCGAGCTGCGCTCCTCCGGACAGCCGAGGGCGGCTGTCCCCACACGACCCCTCGCGACCTGACTCCGGGCGATTACGACGCGCCCGTGTTCTCGGTGGGCGGGCAGGACAACTACGCCTTCTCGCCCGACGGGCAGGAGATTTGCTACACCTCGAATCACGACAAGAACCCGGCCGCCTCCACCAACAACGATCTGTGGACAGTCCCAGTCAGTGTGGGCACAGACCATGTGAGCACAGGCCATGTGAGCACAGACCATGTGGGGACGGACGCATTCGTCCGTCCCGCGAGCGAAGCGAGCGCCGCCCAGCCAAATAACTACGTGGCCAAGGTTTTAGCCCAGACCAAGAACCTAACCGTCGACAATCCCGCCAGCGACTCGACGCCGCTCTATTCGCCCGATGGCCGCTACATCGCCTACCGCGCCCAGCAGCGCCCGGGATACGAAGCCGACCGCTTCCGCCTCATGCTCTACGACCGCAAGACGGGCGAGAAGAAGAATCTGACCGAGGACTTTGATCGCTGGGTCAGTACCTTTACGTGGTCGCCGAATTCATCCCGCATCTATTTCAACACCGAGAACGAAGGCAAAGCTCCGATCTTTTCTCTCCTCATTGCGACCGGGAAGCGTGTCGAGGTTCCGACTTTGATCATGGCGACAGAAGATGACATGGTCGTCGCGCCGAACGGCGAGGACATTTACTTCACAAACAACTCTCTCGAAGAACCGAATGCGATATACAGCTTCATGCTCTGCCCGACAGGGTGCGGCGATCCTCCGCCTCCGCCGCCCGGAAAGCTGACTCACCTCAACGACGCACTGCTTTCCCAGGTCGCCATGTCCCCGCTCGAATCCTTTTGGTTCACCGGCGCCAACGGTGACAAAGTCGAAGGCTTCCTGGTTAAGCCGCCGAACTTCGATGCCAGCAAGAAATATCCGGTGAAGTTCCTCATCCACGGCGGGCCGCAGGGCGCTTGGGGAGACGATTGGAGCTACCGCTGGAATCCCGAACTCTTCGCCGCACCAACTTCTGCGACGAGCAGCGGATACGTGGTCATCATGATCAACTTCCACGGCTCGACCGGCTACGGGCAGAAGTTTATGGACGCCATCAACGGCGACTGGGGCGGCGCTCCCTACGAAGACCTCATGAAGGGCCTCGACTATGCCGAGGAGCATTACGGTTTTATTGATAAAGACCGCGAGTGCGCGCTCGGCGCGAGCTACGGCGGATACGCCATCAACTGGATTCTCGGCCACACCGACCGCTTTAAGTGCCTGGTGTCGCATGACGGCATGTTCAACGCAGAATCCGCTTGGGGCACCACCGAAGAACTCTGGTTCAACGACTGGGAGTTCAAAGGCACTCCCTACGACAACCGCGCCGGCTACGAGAAGTGGTCGCCGCATCAGTACGCGAAAAATTTCAAGACGCCAACTCTCGTGGTCCACAGCCAGAAAGACTACCGGCTCGACGTAAGCGAAGGCCTGCAGTTATTCACCACGCTGCAGATGGAAGGCGTCCCGTCAAAGATGCTGTACTTTTCCGACGAAGGCCATTGGGTGCTGAAGCCGCAAAATAGCCGCCTGTGGTATGAAACAGTGAATGCGTGGGTCGATCGATGGACGAAGAAGTAAGTCGGGTTTCGAGGCGTAGACTCTTGGGTCTCGTCAAGTTGCCCAAGATCTGAAACGTTTGCGTTGACTGACGCTTCGGCCGCGGCACTTCTCCGAGACCGCACCGTAGGATCGAAAATGCGTAAACAAAGACAACTCGCCACCTCCGTCCCCGCTGCAGACGCCAAGAAACAACTCGATTCGTTTCTAGCGAAGTATGATCACGAAGTCGAAGCCTTTGCCCGCCGCGCTCTCGCGAAGATACGCAAGCTCGTCCCCGGCGCGATCGAGATGGTCTACGACAACTACAACTGGCTTGTGATTGGCTTCGGCCCCAGCGAGCGCCCTTCGGAAGCGATCTTTTCCCTCGTGCTCCCGCCCGGTCGCGTCAGCCTGTGCTTTCTGCAAGGCGCAGGCCTGCCCGATCCTGCCAATCGCCTTGTGGGTAAGGGCAACGTGGTTCGGAATATCCGTTTGTATAGCCTGGGCGAGCCCGATGATAAAGTCCTGGACGATCCTGAAGTCCTAGGTCTGATCAATATCGCCCTGAACCGAGCTAAAGTGCCCATGCCTGCAGTGGCACGTCGCAAGCTCATCATCAGATCAGTTTCTGCGAAGCAGAGGCCGCGGCGCGTCCCCACTCGAAACAAATAGTCTTAACGAACGGAAATTAATCGCAGGCCTGTAACGACCGCCTTTCAAGGTCAGCCTCCGCCAATGACTGGAAAAACTGCAAGTTCATCCTGCAATGTAGCCGTAGCACCCGCCGAAACCTGGATCTCTACCTGCAGCGACCCGGTAAAAGGTCCCACCGACGGAAGAATGCTGGCCAAACCGTTGGCGTCGCTGGCAACGACGGCCTGGCTTTCGCTAAGGATGACGGGCATTCCAGATTGCGAATTGCCGCCAGTTAGCCCAAGGTTGTCCCCGGTTGAACGCACTACCGCAGATTGAAATAGCACACTCGCGCCCAGCACCGGATTCGGCGGCGTGGAGCTGTCGGTAACGCGAACGATCAAGGGTTGAAAAGCCTGGCCCGCGACCACCTGGCCTGCTCCAGACACGGCCTGTAGATTCATCAGAGACGCTGCCACCGCGTTCCCGGACACGGTACCGCAAGGATTGTTGGCCTGACCCACGCAAGCGCTGAGTAAGACGCTGCCTGTGAAGCCGGTGAGAGACAGTGTGACTGTGGCGTATCCCGCGCTGCTAGTCGTGGTGCTCGAGGCGCTGAGCGAGCCCGTGCCCTGCCTCACCGCGAAGTTCACCACGTACCCGCTTTGCGGCGCCCCATTGCTAAGGACACGCGCTGTAATCGGCACGTTAACGGTCGCTCCCTGCGCGATCCATAGAAATGGTGTCGTCATCCCGATGTCCAACGATGTCTCAGTTGCAAAGAGCGTAGCCAATACGGACTTAGCCGGGTTGTAGACGCCAGGAGCGAGCGTGGCAGTGATGTTCGAAACCCCTGCAGCACCGGGAGTGATCCATGTGGAGGCGACTCCGCTTTCATCGGTGATTGCGGAGCAACTCGACAACCCGCCACAGGCGGAGAAGCCGGCGCGGTTCGTGGCGTTCCATCCAACTGTCGC
The DNA here is from genome assembly GCA_963781635.1 of uncultured Acidobacteriaceae bacterium. Taxonomy (GTDB): domain Bacteria; phylum Acidobacteriota; class Terriglobia; order Terriglobales; family Acidobacteriaceae; genus Sulfotelmatobacter. The sequence continues at coordinate 231,644 of CAWAFZ010000012.1, read as the reverse complement.
GCCGCCCACTGCAGTGACGCCATCGACGGCCACGGCGCGAACGCTGACGGGATTAGCGGCCTGCGCTCCGACCGGCGTGGGAGGATTTCCTCCCTGCAGCAAAACGATACTGTCGCTGGCCGCGGCGCCAAAGGTAACAGCGTCGGTCATGATGGAGAAAGCTCCGCTGATTGGGTCGGTGATAGTGATCGTCTGCGGCCCATCAATCTGGCCGGGAGCCGCTACCAGAATCTGGCTGGCATTGGTCGCAACCAACGGCACGCCGCTGCTACCTACGGTTATATTGAGACCGGGAGAAAGCCCGATGCCCTGCACCGTGATCGCTCCTCCGCCGACTGGCAGTCGTGCTGGAGTCGCTGAGTCTCCGTACAGCACATGAGCGTGGTAGTGGTAATCGGGGCGACCATCCCCGCGCATGTCTGCGATCCCGATGATAAAACTGTTCGACGTCAAGACTTGCGCGTCGAGACGGCTCATGCCGAAGGTTGGGGAGTTGAAGGGAACGGGCGTCAGAGTGGGCGGAGTTGAGTTTTGTACGTCGCCCAGGGACCAGATCCCAACCACGGGAGCGACCTTTGACTCTGTAGAAATTCCGGTCTCATCGAGCGCCGTCACCGCTACAGATAGAGTTCGGTTGGCCTGCGCAGGCATCGAGAAGTAAGCCACGTTCCCATAGCCACTGAGTGAACCAATCCAATCGCCGGGGCTTGGAACAACCGCAGGCGCGCTCCAGCTCTCGGAAACCGCCCACGATGGCACGGACTGCGCGCTTTCCGGAATAACGATATCCTGCTGTGTTTCTCCGGCGGCATCGACCGTAACCACAAACGATACGGACTGAATCGCTCCCGAAGGGGCAACCTGCGTTGGGTCGTAGGGACACACGCCAGTGGATAGCGACGGATCAATCGCTTCCACGGTCACTTGATATTGCACCGTGCTGAAACCGTCGGGATTTGGCAAACCTGCGAGATCGAAAAATCCTTCTACGCTTTGATCAGATGATCCAAACTCGCTATACAGATTGCCCAGAGGATCGCTGAAACCAGTGACAGGATTGCCGGCGTTGCCGGCAAAGAGAAATCCAGACACTGCCGCAGCCGCATAACGATGCGACGGTAGATTCGTGGAAGGATCGATCCATTGGGCGACTACGTTTACTCCCTGCATAGGCTGACCTGCGTTGCCAAAGTGATCGGCGAAGTAGACCGAACCGTAAATGCGCACGGGAGAGTTCGAAGCTCCAGAGGGACTGGCGGGGTAAAGGCGCGAAATTGCAGCCACGTCATCGGGCGCGAGCTGATAAGGATTGGGATAGCAGATCGAAATGGGGACGCAACTGACCAGATCCATGAAATGCATGACCGGAAAGCCGGCAAAATCATCCTGTGTCGGCGTGGGATCGCCGGTGATCACATTCAGGTTCATCTGCGACCAGCCCATGCCGAGCACGCTCCCGAGCACCCGCACCAGCCGGTATTCCACATCCGTAAGTTGCGAGGATTGCAGCGCGCACTGGCCGTTAATCACGACGAGAGCGTGCAGAAAATTCGCCCCCGTGCCAAAGTTGTCGGCTCCTCCATACACAGCGTTCCAGAAGCACTCTGATGGGCTGCCGGCTCCAACCCCCAGTAGCGCGTCGGTGACGGTGCCGTCGTAGTCATACACGATGCCTACTGGAGTCTGCGTGGCCGAAGGAGTAATGTCGGCAGGCGCGGTGACAGTTCCGCTGGAGTCCACAGCGATGTTGCTGCCGTTCACATCTTCAGCCAGCTCTCCGGGGTTAGTGGCTGTAATTGCGGCCGCGCCCACAGAGGTCCATTGACTGAAGGCATTGGCGACTAGTACGTTGGCTGCACCGTTCGGCAAAATGGGACTGAGATCGCCCTGATCGGTGTAGTAGTTCACCTGGCCCTGTGCCCAGGTCAGAGGCTGGCCCATGTTCGAAGGGTTGAAGTAGCTCGACCCTGCGACATATCCAGGTCCACCAGCTTGGCAAATAGGAGCAAGGGACACCATGAAAGTGCAGATCGTGGCCAAATGAAATAACGAGCGACCTGCTATTTTTTTCTTTCCCATCACTTGGACCATGCCCCCTCGTTCGCTTTTCTCACAGCCGCAGCGAACTCGGGATATGCGACTGATTTCTTACCCCCGAGCACAGGGTGACCCGCAAAGCCATCGACATGTTGTGCGCTCAATAGAATCTGGCCTTGCCGGCCGACCGCGAATCTTCCCATGGCTCCCGACACCGGGCTGGTGAGACCCAGCTTGCTTGGTGGATATAGAAACAACAGAAGCTGCTCGCCCACGCGATAACGTTCTCCTCTCGACCAAAGACCGGCCCACTCCCGAATGGTCACACTCTGCCCGCTCAGAGTGCCTCGCATGGCGTGGTCGACTTCGAAAGTGATGGTAGTGGCGGCAGGTAGTCTTCCCGAAACCGGGCCAGCCCGCCCGACATAAGTGACATGGCCGGAGAAGATCATGCCTGCAGCCTGAACCATTTGTGTCAAATGACTCGGGCCAGGAGAAATTGGATTGCGCCAGGGCGGGTGCGGAGGCAGCGGAGTTGGCAGAGGCGCAATGGGCCGAGGATAAGGGAAATTCGCCGGAGTTGGCGCGAATATGCCTCGGTCCAAGGGGAGCGCCAGATCAGCCGGCGCATCCTGTCCGCGTAAGACCGCGGGCATGGCGAGACTAACGGCCAGCAGGCCGAAGCCGAAAAATGTGAGCGCGCAATGAATCGGCAAAAAATCGGCGAGCAGACGCCTGTTCATACATCACCGCAAAGTAGTCTGCTCGAAAGGTTTGGGAAACCGCAGTCATCCTAGGTCTTATGGCGAAAACAAACAGTGACGGATGTCACAACGGGCCTGTGGATTTCGGGGACGCTGTCGTAGTTTGGCATAATCGCCGGCGACATCGGTAAACTGCAGCCCTTAAACTGCACCCCTCCTCAGCGCGTTGACTTTGCTTCCACGCCGCACCTAAGATGGCTCACTGAGTTTTCTCCAGGCGTTGCGGACGTCTCCGAAATCATGATCGGGCAAAACATCTCTCACTACAAAGTGATCGAGAAACTCGGCGGCGGAGGCATGGGCGTCGTTTACAAAGCCGAAGACACGCGCCTGCACCGCTTCGTCGCACTGAAATTTCTTCCCGATAACGTGATCCGCGACACCGCTGCGCTGAGCCGTTTTCGCCGCGAGGCGCAGGCCGCCTCTGCGCTTAATCACCCCAACATCTGCACCATCTACGACATTGGCGAAGAGGGCGGCCTCGCCTTCATCGTCATGGAATATCTCGAGGGGGAGACGCTGAAGCATCTCATCGGTGACACCCCGCTAGAGATCGACAAGCTTCTTGGTATCTCCATCGATATCGCCGACGCCCTTGACGCCGCCCATTCCAAAGGCATTGTTCACCGGGACATCAAGCCGGCCAATATTTTTGTAACCGCGCGCGGCTCGGCGAAGATTCTCGATTTCGGTCTTGCCAAGGTTACGCAGGAAAGCAACCGCGTGCTTGATCCCGGAGAAGCGACCAAGACCGACGGCGATAGTGCGCAGCACTTGACTAGCCCGGGCTCTGCTCTGGGAACAGTCGCTTACATGTCACCGGAGCAGGTGCGGGGCAAGCCGCTCGATGCGCGTACTGATCTTTTTTCCTTCGGAATCGTAATGTACGAAATGGCGACCGGAGGCCTGCCTTTTCACGGCGAAACCTCAGGCGTGATTTTCGATGCCATCATGAATCGTGCGCCAGTCGCGGCTGTGCGCCTGAATCCCGATCTGCCGCCGAAGCTCGAAGACGTGATCAGCCGCGCCCTCGAAAAAGACCGTGACCTGCGCTATCAGCACGCTGTCGATATCAAGTCGGAGTTGCTTCGCCTGAAGCGTGATTTGGATTCAGGAAGGACTTCGTCAGCCAGCACTTCGCCAGCCGGTTCTTCTTCTTCGGTTCCTGTGCAAAGCCTGGCTCCGCAGGTGGAATCGGTAGCCCCCGCCGTAGCAGTGACTGCCAACAAGACCAGCGGCCGCGCCGCCGCCGTATCTGTCCCTCCTACGTCTGCGGCTTCTTCGCCTGAAGCCTCATCGAGTTCAGCGTCTTCTGCCAGCGTGCAGGCTGTGCAAAAGCCAGCATCGTCGAAGCCATGGCTGAAGTTCGTAATTCCTGCAGCCGTGGTAATTGTTCTGGCCGCAATTGCAGGAGGCATTTACTGGAGTAAGCATCAAACTCCGAAAATCACCGACAAAGATCTGTTGATCCTCGCAGACTTCACCAACCAGACCGGCGATCAGGTCTTCGATTCCACGTTGAAAGAGGCGCTGGCGATCCAACTCGAGCAGTCCCCCATGCTGCGCCTGGTAAGCGACGCCGAACTGCACAACAACCTGCAGTATCTTGGGCAGGCGCGCGACCAGAAAATCACTCCGGATCTGGCGCAGCAACTCGGCCAGCGCCTTGGCGTGAAAGCTTACCTGGCCGGAAGCATCGCCAATCTGGGGTCGTCATACGTCATCCAAATCAACGCGGTGAACTGCGGCACGGGAGAGGTGATTGCGCGCGAGCAGGTTACAGCGCCCGACAAAACCGGAGTCTTGCAGTCGGTCTCGAATGCGGCCACTGCCATGCGCGCACGCCTGGGCGAGTCCATGGCGTCGATTCAAAAGCTCACAACTCCCTACACCAACGTGACCACGGCCTCGCTGCAAGCCTTCCACGCCTTTTCGTTGGGAGAAGACGAACACCGCATGGGCCGCGATTTTCCGCAGGCCTCTTCCTTCTATCAGGAGGCGATCCGGTTAGACCCGAACTTCGCCATGGCCTATGCCCGCCTGGGTGTCGCCTACTCAAACGAAGGGGCGTTGGGAAAAGCTCTGGACTATTTGAAGAGGGCCTACGATTTACGGGAGCGGGTCACGGAACGCGAGCGCATGTACATTGAAGCGCAATACGCACAGCAACAGTTCGACATGCCCAAGGCCCTGGACTCGTACAAGCTTTTCGTAGCCACGTACCAGTGGGATGCCGCCGCCTGGAATAATCTCGGCACATCCCAGGGGTTTCTGGGCGACTTCGAACACGCTGCTCAGAGTTTCGAGAAGACCTGGCAAATTGCGCGCTGGGATAACACCGCCGCCAGTAATGCCGGGGAAATGCTGGTGACGATCGACCGAATACCAGAGGCGGAGCATTACTTGAAAGAGTCGCTCGATCAAGGTGGTGCCGACAGTACCGGATATCACTCCACCGCAATCGTGGAGGAGTTCGTTTCCGGCCATCCGGACTGGGAAAAACACCTGCAATGGGCGGCCAGCCGTCCGGATGGCTTCCTCGTTCAGGGCAGCGCGGCCATGATCTATCTGTTTATGGGCAAAATGCACGCTGCCAACCAGCAGTGGGAACAGGCCTCGTTGAAGGCTGAGCAGCAGCGCTTGCCGGATGTTGCGGCAGGATTTTATGCCACGATGGCCGTGCATAATGCACTGGCGTCGAATTGTTCCGCTGCTCGCGAAGCCGCCCACCATGGCCTTACGCTCGATCACTCCATGGCTACTGTCCCTGACGCCGCGCTGGCTCTTGTCTTATGCGGCGAGGAAGGCGCGGCGGTGAAGGAAGCCGAGCGTCTCGCCGCGGACGCGCCTACCAATACTCTGGTCAACGAAATCTACCTGCCCGAGGTGAAAGCAGGCGCAGCCCTTGCCGCCCACCATCCAGAGCAAGTCGCAGGCCTCCTGAATTCTGCCATGGGCTACATATTGGTAACCAAAGCTCCACATCTGCTCGGCCGCGCCTCGCTGGAAATGAATCACCCGCAGCAGGCTGTAACCGATTTCGAGCCGGGCATCCGCTACCGCGGGCTGGGTCTCGAGGAGTCGGTCAATTCTGGTCAAGCCCCCGACTATGGTCTCTGCCTGCTAGGCACCGCGCGAGCCCAAGCTCAATTCGACCGCTCGGCGGCGACGCGTAGTTACCAGCAGCTACTCGACATCTGGAAGAATGCCGATCCAGATTTCATTCCCGCCCAAGAAGCCCGCCGCGAGCTAGCCGCCCTGACAGCAAAACCGTAGCGCAGTAAGCATCGGCACCAGCGCCGTAGCGCTGCGTCCGCCGGCTGTAGACGCGCGTCCCGCTCGCTCCCCTGAATATGAAGTGGAGAGAGTTCCTCAACTTCTAATGCATCACGCCCATCTGCCGATAGAACCCAGAGGCGGGTACTCCAACGTGAAAATTCTCTTAGTCGACGACAGCAAACCCATGCTGCACGAGAACCAGCGCGTGCTCACTCATGCAGGTTATGAGGTGGTGTGCGCCGAGGACGGCTTGTCCGCTCTGCAGTTGGCCCGGGAACAGAAGCCCGATGTGATTCTGCTGGATATGATTTTGCCCAAGATGAGCGGCCCGGAAGTCCTGCAACACCTGAAAGAGGGTGCCGAAACCGCGGATATCCCGGTGATAGTACTGAGCAGTCTTACGGAAAAGAACCGCGACAAACTCATCGAAGCCGGAGCCGAGGAATACGTGGAAAAGAACTCGTTGGCGCCGGTCCCAGGCGTCAACCTTCTACCGAAAATATTAGAGAACGTGATCTGTCGCGTGAATCGCAGACGCGGAATCGCCTTTAGCAGCATTCCGCTAGAGAAATAAAAAAAGGAAATAAAACTAAATCCCTCGCCGCTGATAAGCCTCGGCGTTCAGGTGCGCGCCGGCGAGCAGCAGCAGTCCCGTAAGGAACGCCCAGAACATCATGCTCACCGAAAGCGCGAACGGCCCATAGACCTCTGCAAAATTCAGCCAGGGCAGGGCCAGAATGTAGCCGTACTTCAGCGCCTCCGAGAGCAACCCCATAATGATGGCGGTGGGTAACACGGCTCGCGCCGAAACCTTCCCGTTGGGCAAAAGCCAGTAAATCAGGAAGAAAATGGCAATGCTGGTAGCGATGGCAAACACCTTCATCGCCAGGAATTCCGCCAGCCGTACGACGCCCACGGCGTGACCATGCAGCAGAAATTCGAAGGGCCGTATGAGGCCCGCAGTCATTGCAATCGAGAGCAGCGCCAGCATGCCGCAGGCAAAAGCCAGTCCGAGCGAGATCACCTGATTTCCGAAGTAAGAGCGATTATTGGGAAAGCGCCAGATGCGATTCAGCGCCACTTCCAGGGGTACGAACACTCCCGTCGAAGTCACCAATAAGATGACAAGCGAAAATACCTGCACCCGCTGGCGCGCGCTCACCATGGCGTTGAGGTTGCGGATGACAAAGTCCTGTCCCGCCGGAAGGTAATCGCGCAGCAGCTCCACCACAACGTCCGACATTCCCCGAGAATGAAAGACTCGCCGTACCAGCGTCATCAACAGCACGACAAAAGGGAAAAAAGACAGGATCGCGTTGGCCGCGACCGAAAAGGCGAACGTATGCACATCGGTGCGCAACAGGTATTTCACCGTCGAAATCACCACCCCACCGCGGGCTGGCCGCGGCGGTTTTGGCCGGACCCTCTCTTTTTCCGGCGGCTTTATGGTCAGCGCTGGGTTTTGATAGTGCACAAGTCTTCAATCCTACAAGCCTAGTCCCTCGATAACGATTGCGAAAGGAACGAAAGTGATAACCGAGGCAGGCAAAGTCCGGAACCAGCAACCTGACCCTAATATGACCCAGGGTTAGATTTCGGCCGGACCCTCTAATTTTACTTGCGAAACGTTTCACTACTGCTTATTATTCGTTGCTCGTTACTTCGGAACCCCGAATGACGAGTTGTAAAGCAGGTTGACGTTTTGAGTAGGTCGGTAGAAAAAAGCGCCGCTGGTCGAGACTCCATAAGTTCACGCCGCATTCTGTTTGCTCGGCGATGAGCCTGGAGTCTTTTGCTTTGGGGTAACTTTCTTTCGACGCAAAGAAACGCAGCCAAGTTCCATTACCGGTTTTTCTTGAGGGGGTACCCCGGTTCGCCGGGGCTACATTGGGGAAACCCGGGGAACTAATTCTTAGCGACCAGGCGAAAGGAGTTTTTACCGTGAGAGAGAAGGGAACAGTGAAGTGGTTCAACGGGGCGAAAGGATATGGTTTCATCCAGCGCTCCACGGGTGAAGATGTCTTCGTACATTTCTCCGCCATCCAGGAGAACGGCTATCGCTCGCTCAACGAGGGTGAGACCGTGGAGTTCGATCTGCTCAAAGGCCCCAAAGGCTTCCAGGCCGGCAACGTAGTCCGCGCCTAGCCCGCTTTACACGTTTACTAACCCTCCCGTCTCGCAGCGGGAGGGTTTTTCCTGCTCGCCGTCGCAACCATCGTTCACCGTCCGGCCATCTTCGGGAAATGGGTTGCCCCACTTTTGCGCGCTCTCTGCGCAAAGGTGGGATTCCACGAACGCCGACGGCTCGGGATTTCGACTTCATACGCCCCAGACTGTCATTCCGACCGGTGCCGGACCCTAAGCAAAGCCGAAGGGGCGCGCAGGGAGGAACCTGCTTTTCTATCCTCCGAGCCGCCTCTTTACGGCTTGAAATTCCGCTCTACCGTCAGCGTAGTAATAGTCGGCTGGGGATAGCGCGACGTGCCCTTATACTTGCCGCCGTCCAACCCTTCATATTTCTTAAACTGATCCCGCGAAATCGTGATGTGGTCCCGCAACACCACCCAGGTGACTCGCGGGATGTCCTCGTTGCGCGGCGTACAAGGTGGAGTTGTCAGTGACCCTCGATAGGTATAAAACTTCAGCGCAGACATATCGTCTGCGCGCGGTATCATCTCAATCGGATTCAGACTGATTTCCTCGTGACTCCCAGCCTTGGCGAGAATCTTCGCGAAGCCTTCGTTTGCCGCCGACCCCTGATCGATCAATACTCCAATGACTAACAGACTTCCGTCCAACGCCTGGTGGACCAGGTGCACTTCCATGTTCTTCATATTCTTAGCCAACTGGGTACCAGGTACTACTCAGCGCAGTTCCAGCGACAACAAATCTCCGCTAGACATGCCGCTGGGGCGGTAGTTTACTGAGACCGAGCGGTCGTTCCAGCTGCAGGAAAATGTGTCGGCGCCGATCAGCGGCAGGGACTTATAGTCGCCGGTGCGGAGTTTTAGAACATCTTTGCCGGCGCTTACTGTTAGCGTGGCGGCCGGGGATTGCGAGCAATCTACGCTGAGCAGGCGTCCCTGCGTGAACTTCGCGGGACGGGTATCGGCGGGGCCGCCGTTGTGCGCGGCCTGGGCTTCGGCGGCGCGCTTGGCGGCGTCTTGCTCGAGGACGTCGAAGGGCGAAGGCTGAGGCTTCAGCGTTTGCGCGGCGGCAGCCGACGCGGGGGAGATGCCATATTTCTGCTCGGTGGTGAGCCGCTCCAACTCGGTGCGCGCGAGCGCCGCGATCTGCGGATTGCTGCTGGTTTTCAGGCGATCGAAGAGGGCCTTCGCGGCCTCCCACTTCTTGCCCGCCTCGTAAATTTCAGCGAGGTGGTAAACATACTCCTGATTGCGCGGACTGAGTTGCATGGCCGCATGCTCGGCCTGCATGGCAGCGACTTGGCCTCCGCCGGCCATGCGCGCCATCGCCAGCAGATCGTATGCGGAAGCGAACTCGGGGTACCACTCGAGCACGCCGCGCAAATCCTGCATCATGTTGGGCAGGCCCTGAATATCGCTATGCTTCGTCTGCGCGATGCGGTACTTCAACACAGATAGGTAGTAGCGAATCCACATGTCGCGCTGGTCGAGCGAGGCGGCGTCGCTGAGTTCTTCGGTGGCCTCGTCAAATTCTGCGTGCTGGATGTGATCCCAGGCAAGGGCGCGATGCGCGATCTCGTTGCCCTGGGCCGCGATGAGCGGTCCGGTGTTTTTGTCGTCTTTGTCTTTATCTTTATCTTTATCTTTCGTGTTATTTTTATCGTTCTTGTCGGGAGCTTTCAGAGTGGGCGCCGTGGCGAGTGCTTGGAGCTCGTGAAGTCCAGCCTCGCGGCGCTCGGGGATTCTGACTTTTATTTCTGCGGCTAGAGCGTTCGCATCGGCTTCGCGAATGGGCTTGGCGGTAATGTTGCTGTCGTCGGGGTCGACCGATGCGGGGAAATGGTAGACCTGCGCGGGATTCGTTAGTGGGTTCGGCTGCTTGGCTGCGTCCTGCGCAACGAATAATGGAGTGAGCGAGTGAAAGTAGTCTTTCACCGCCTGGTCCAGTTGAGCGGAGGACATTCCGTAAGCTTTGTGAAGCGATTCTTCTACCGGGAAATGCTGGTTCTCAACCAGCTCAAAATAGGTCCCCGTCTCCGGCAACTTTTTCTCGTGAAGCAGATAATGCACCATCATCCACGACTGCGCGTAGAAGAGCGTGTGGTGCGTGCCCTCATTGTAGGAGGACGTATCGTGCTTCATGGTAAGTAGGTCAGGCAACGCGAGCCAGACTTGTCCACTTAGAAATTCAGTGAGCGACTTCGGCAGATTGCGGGCCTCTTGCTGATTTCCCAGAAGATCCTGAGTGAAGGCGGAATTCAGTTCGGGGTCGCTGCCGATTTCGACATGCTTGTCATCTACGCGGATCGAGCTGAAGTATTCGGCCAGGCCTTCGTCGAACCATCCTTCGACCGGAGGATAGTTGTAGTTCAGCATTAAATGAGCGAAGTCGTGGGCAACGGCTCGCCAGGATTCCGGTTCAAGTAAATTCAGCACGATGAAGTTCTGGTCGTCCCCGGGAACGAAGAAGCCGGGGACGGCGATGGGCTGGCCCTGGCGCAGAGGCGCGGTCTGGTAGTAATTTTTGTCGTTCTTGAAGGCGAGAATAGTAAGCGGTTGCGGCTCGTTGAGGCGGTCTTTCATCAGCAGCGTGGCGAAGACCGCACGCATCTGCTCGAAGCGCAGCGCAACTTCTTTACCTCTTTTCTCGCCAGCGTCGGTGACCACGGTGAAGTGCGTGGAGTGGATCTCAAGCCAAGGAGAAGGTTCGGCGGCTTGCACTCGTGCGGATTGGAAAAGAATCAGAAATAGGGCGAGCTGCAGGAGAGCCGGGATGAGGCGAGTCCGAGACATATTCCGAGGCATAGTCCGAAAGATGGCCAGCCGCGAAGAACAACTACTAAAATGCTATCACGCCGTTGTCCGAGAGAGCCGTGCTTGCGGGCTATTGAATTGACGGCGCGAACAGTAAGACGTTAAATGAATGGGCGATCGATTCTCCATCGATTGCCAGGTGGGCCGACTCCGGGAACGACGAAGTAGGAGTATTTTTCTTGCGACGTACCGAAACTCCTTCGGTCCGGCTGAAGCTTTGGCGGCCTTACGTCTATCAGCGGCTTCAGTCTCTTGCGTTTGCTCTGGTGGTTTTTATGTTAATGAGCTCCGATCTGGCGCTTACCCAAATACAGGACAATACAACTAGCACTGTGCACGGGACGGTCATTAATGCTGTGACTCGTGATCCCGTTGGCCGTGCTCTCGTCTATTCGCCCGATGATCGTTACGCAACTTTGACTGACAGTGAGGGGCACTTCGAATTTGAACTGCCCAAGGCCGTCGCCGAGAGCGGAGGCTTTGTTGTGGCCGGAATCCCGGGCGGCCTCTCTTGGCTGATGGCGCGCAAGCCCGGATTTGTGGATGATCCTGCCGAGAACAGGCAGGTTGAAGTAACGCCCGGCAAAGAGATAACAATTCCGTTAGTGCCTGAGGGGTTAATCATCGGCCGAGTGACGGCTGGAACCGAAGTGGCCGCCGGCGTTAATGTGCAACTCATGCGCCAGCAGGTGCAGGACGGAATGCCTCGCTGGATGCCGCAGGGCAGCGAGCGTACGAACTCAAATGGCGAGTTTCGCTTCGCCGAACTCTTGCCCGGCGCCTACAAGGTGCTGACCAGCGAATGGATGGACAACGATCCTGAAACCTTCATTCCAGGCGGCCAACGCTACGGCTATCCGCCGGCGTATTACTTGAATGCGGCGGATTTCTCGACCGCGGCCACCATTCGGCTCACGGCTGGGCAGACCCTGCAAGCTGATTTTTCGCTGGTTCGGCATCCCTACTATTCCGTCAAGATTCCGGTTGTGAATGTCGAGCAGAACGGCGGGCTGAATATCACCGTGTCGCCGCAAGGTCAGCACGGGCCGGGCTTTTCACTCGGTTACAACCGGGGCAGAGATGCTATTGAGGGAACGCTGCCCAACGGGAAATATCTGGTTGAGGCGAACTCGTACGGGCCGAACTCGGCCAGCGGTTCGGTGAGCATCACCGTCGCGGGAGCGCCGGTCGAAGGGCCGGCCATGGTCTTGGCTCGCGGTAATTCGATCCCCATAAATATTAAGGAAGAATTTACTTCAACGGAATGGAACGCCTCCGGGACAACCAGCAGCAATGGACGAACATTTGCCACGCCGCGACTGCGGCTGTTGCTGAACGTTTGGGCTGAGCCCGCGGACGATTTTCTGCGGGGTAAATTCGGCGGAAATCTTCGTAATCCGACCGGGCCGGACGATAACTCCATGGTTCTGGAAAACCTTACGCCGGGACGGTATTGGCTGCGAATCACCGCCCAGCGTGGCTATGTGGCGTCGGCATCCATGGGCGGAGTGGATTTGCTGCACGAGCCTTTGATCGTAGTGCCGGGCGCGACCACACCGATTGACATCGTGATGCGCGACGATAATGCGGAAATCGAAGGCACTTTGCGTGGTGTGAGCTCGGCCGCAGTTTCTGCCGCCGAGACGTTGGGAGCTGGCGTATCGACGCCTCCTGGCTATGTTTACTGCATTCCCCTGCCGGACAGCGCGGGTCAATTTCTGGAGCTCCCGGCGTCGCCAGAAGGAAAGTTTAATTATCAAATGGTGGCGCCGGGAAACTACCGCGTGTTGGCCTTCAAGAGTCAGCAACGAAATCTTCCTTTTCGCGATGCGCAAGCGATGAAGCCTTACGAGACCAAAGGGCAAGTCGTGCGCTTTGCTCCTGGGCAAAAAACCAGCCTGGAGTTGGAGGTTCTTTCGAGTGTCGAGTAAAGCGCAGCAAAAAGGAAGAGGACGACTGGCTGGTCCGGACTTTGCTTTGCGGGCGGTCCTTTATTTGTGTTTGGGATTATTTGGACTCAAAGCCGCAGGGCAAAGTGCAAATGCTCCACGCACAATTTCCGGCGGCTACCGAATCGCCGGCACAGTCGTGAGCAAAGCCGACGGTCATCTTCTGGGCCGCGCTCGAGTCACAATCAGAGACACCCAAGATTCGCAGAAATTTCAGTCGGTGATCACCGCAGAAGACGGCAAATTTGAGTTCGCCGCATTGCCCGCTGGGAAATATTCACTGGAAGGAATGAAGCGGGGATTTATTTTGGCCCGCTACGACCAGCATGAACAATTTTCCACGGCGATCGTAACCGGTTCCGGCCTCGACACCGAAAACCTGGTGCTGCGCCTCGCGCCGAATGCGGTAATCGCCGGCCGAGTTCTGGACGAATTTGGCGATCCGGTCCGGCATGCGCAGGTGATGCTCTATTACCAGGACCACAGCGAAGGCGTGGATCGGATTCGGCAGTCGCGCTCGAGTCAGACCAACGATCTGGGAGAATACGAGATGACCCCGCTACGGCCCGGAACTTATTTCCTGTCGGCGACCGCCCAGCCCTGGTATGCGGTGCATCCTCATTCAGAGCAGAGGCTGTCGGAGCCGGCGCAATTGGATTCCAGCCAGCCTGCCGCCGAAACTCCACCCATAATTGAGGCTCCGCCGCCGATCGATCGATCTCTGGATGTCTCCTATCCAGTCACGTACTACGCGGACGCTACGGACTCGGACGACGCAGCGCCGATACTGATCCGAGGCGGCGAACACTTGCAGTTCGATATTCATTTGAATCCAGTTCCATCGCTGCGCCTGGTTTTCCGCGTGCCCGGGGACGACAAGAATGGCTACAAATATCCGCGCCTTGAACAATCCACATTTGACGGCTCTACGTTTGTTCAAGGCAGCAGCGTGCGCCCGTTTCCTTCGGGGATCGTGGAAATTGCAGGCATTCCGGCGGGGCGCTACAACATACGACTTAGCGGCCCGGGACCAGATCTTCAGATGAACGGGGTCGACCTCACAAAAGACGGCGAAGAGATCGATACCTCGAAAAGCGAAGCTCTGAGCACGGTCAAGGTGACGGTGCAGATTCAAGGCGAGGCTGCTCTTCCTCCACAACTCACCATCGGCCTGCGGTCGGGAAGCAGAATGAGCGCTTTTGCCCGATCCATCGATAAAAAAGGAGAAGCGGAACTGGAGTCAGTTCCCCCCGGCCGCTGTGAGTTTGCGATATGGGGCGGAGGGAAGCCCTATTTCATCGCGCACATCTCCGCGGACGGCGCTGAAGTTTCTGGCCACGCGCTGAATGTGACCGCCGGATCGTCGTCCTCCGTGACGCTGACTCTGGTCTCTGGCAACGCCGACGTGGAAGGAACAGTGACGCGCTCCGGGAAAGGTTTTGCCGGTGCGATGGTGGTGCTGGTGCCGAAGGATCCTGAGGTGAACCACGACCTTTTCCGCCGCGATCAAAGCGATCTGGACGGGACGTTTCGTTTGCGTGGCGTGACTGCCGGCTCGTATACGATTCTAGCGATCGAAAATGGATGGGATCTGGATTGGTCACAGCCCAACGTGATTGCCGCCTATGCCAAGCACGGGCGGACGATTCAAGTTGGCAATCAAACCGCGCCGATCAAGGTCGCGGAGTCGATTGAACTTCAATCTCGATAGATGGAAAGCACAATCGGGCTGATTGTCCGCTATTTACCGTTGGAATCAATCCGACTCCCGGGCTAAACTTCTTCCAACATGCGCAAGCTAGACTTCGGTGTCGCTGCGGTCGGCATCGCTGTGATCGGTATGGCGCTGCTAGCTCCGATCATATTGCGTTCTCAGCAGGAGACGACTGTGCCCGTTACTATCCATGTGAGCGATCCTACTGGAGCGGGTGTCCCTCACGCGCAGGTTAGGTTGGTGCCGGGCCCGGACAAGGCTCCGGCGAAGCTGGAGACTGACGAGCATGGCCAGTTCGTAGTCGAGCTCAAAGCAGGCGGTTATGCCTTATCTGTCTCCGTGCAGGGATTCAAGAATTGGGCCGAGCGTATCTACGTGGGGAAAGCGGAAGGACAAGTTGGCCGTGACCAAATCGTCCCCGTGGTTCTGCAAATTGGCGACGTCAGTTCGCCAACTCCCATCTATCCGCGCGATTCGCTCGTGCTCACTGCCGACCCCGATCACGCGCCCGTGGCGCTCTCGCCGGCTGATTTTCGTGCCCTGCCGCACATCACTGTGACGGTAAACAACGGCCATACCAATACGGTCGAGACTTATTCCGGTGTGCCGCTGGCTGCGTTACTGGAGAAGGTGAAGGCGCCCCTCGGCAAAGAACTTCGCGGGAAAGCGATGACGAGTTATGTGGTGGCCAGCGGATCCGATGGATACTCTGTCGTGCTATCGCTGGCGGAGGTCGATCCCAACTTTCGCGAAGTGCAGGTGTTAGTGGCCGACACGCGCGAGGGCCAGCCGCTAGGAAGTTCCGGCCCGTTCCAACTCATCGTCCCAGGTGATAAGCGGCCCGCCCGCTGGGTCCGCAACCTTACTTCCATCACGCTGCACCATGCGCCGTGAAGAGCATGGGATGAGGTTCGCTCGGGGCCGAGAAGCGCCGTCAGTTGACATCCTCAGCCATTGAGCATTCAATAAGCTCGCTTTCCAAACTACCTCAAGACAATCAAGGAGACGCGATGAACAAGACGTCGATAGGGTGTTTGCTGGGAGTGGCTTTGCTGGCCTGTGCGGCGTGGGGGCAGGACAAAATGTCCGGCGGGACCGAAAAGGCGGTGGCCGGCCTCGAGCAAGAATGGTTGCAGTCGCAAAAGACGAATAATCCTGAGGTGCTTACGAAACTGCTGGCCGACAAATTCATCGAAACCTTCGGCGATGGCAAGGTGGCCAATAAGGCTGAGGCGATTGCCATGGCGAAGGCCACGAAGTATAGCAGCGCGGATTACAGCGATGTAAAGGTCACCGTTTTTGGTGATGTCGCCATCGCCACCGGCGGCTTCAAGGCCAAAGAAACCGACGACAAGGGCAAGTCCATGGATATTAACGAGCGCTGGACCGATACCTGGGTAAAGATGCCTGATGGAAAATGGCAATGCGTCGCCAGCCAGGGCACGCCAGTAAAGATGTAGCTGCGTAGCGCCGCCATCCCTTCGGAAAGCTCAGGGCAGGCCTTGCCCGGCTGTCCCGGGGGCGTCTTCGCCCTCGGTTCGGCAGGCGAGCGTAACACCCGCCTCTTCGGCGTTGCTCAGGGCGGTCTCACAGCCGCCGGGACGGCGGCGCTATGATTGTCCCTCGCGCTATAATTGCCCACCGATGGCTCTCACCTCCGGCACGAAACTCGGACCGTACGAAATTGTTTCCCAACTGGGCGCAGGCGGCATGGGCGAGGTCTACCGCGCGCGCGATACGCGCCTCGACCGCGAAGTCGCGGTTAAAGTTCTCTCCGGGCATTTTGTTTCCACGCCTAGCCTGAAGGAGCGCTTCGAACGCGAGGCGCGCACGGTGTCTCAGCTTTCGCATCCCAACATCTGCCGCCTTTATGACGTTGGCTCGCAGGATGGCTCCGATTATCTGGTAATGGAGTGTCTGGAAGGCGAGACGCTCGCCGATCGCCTTGCACGCGGGGCACTGCCTTTGCCGGAGGTGCTGCGCTATGGTGCCGAGATCGCCGATGCTATTGATAAAGCGCATCAGCAGGGAGTGATTCATCGCGACCTGAAACCGGGTAACATCATGCTGACGAAATCCGGCGCGAAGGTTTTAGATTTCGGTCTGGCGAAACAGGCGCAAGTCGGGAGTGCCAGCGCCAGCGTGCTGACGGCGATGACGGCGGGCAAGCCGCTTACGGTCGAAGGCACAATCGTCGGAACGTATCAATACATGGCGCCGGAGCAGATTGAAGGCGCTGAGGCCGATGCGCGCTCCGATATTTTCGCGCTGGGCTGCGTGCTCTATGAGATGGCTACCGGCAAGCGTGCCTTTGCCGGGAAGACCCAGGCGAGTGTAATCGCGTCGATTTTGGCGACCGATCCCGCGCCGCTCTCACGCATGATGCCGATGACTCCGCCGGCGCTTGAGCGGCTGGTGACTTCATGCATGGCGAAGGATCGCGACGATCGCATCCAGAGCGCGCATGACGTCAAACTGCAACTTCAATGGATCGCCGAGGCCGGCTCGCAGGCCGGAGTTCCCGCGCCCGTCGTGGCACGCCGGAAAACTTCGCAGCGACTGGCTTGGATAGTGGCCGCTGTTGCCGGTTTGATCGCCATCGCGTTTGCCATCGGTTTTGTGCTGCGAGCGCCGGCGCCCGTTCATCCGTTGCGTGTGAGCATCCTGCCGCCGGAGCAGCACAACTTCGATCCTATGAGCGTAGCGCTGTCGCCGGACGGCACCAAGCTAGCCTTTGTGGCGTCGGCCCCCGGAGGCTCGCCTCAGCTCTGGGTGCGCCCGCTGGATTCGACTGCGGCCCAGCCGCTGGCCGGAACGGAAGAAGCCAGTTTTCCCTTCTGGTCCCCTGACAGCCGCAGCCTGGGATTCTTCGCGGACGGCAAATTGAGAATCATCGACGCCAGCGGCGGAGCCGTGCAAACCCTGGCAGATGCTGCGAATCCGCGCGGCGGCACCTGGGGGGCGGACGGTACGATCTTGTACACGCCCGACGCCGTCTCTGCGATGTTCCGCATTCCGGCAGCCGGAGGCACGCCGTCACCGGCGATCGGTAGGGAAAAGGCAGCTATCACTGCGGGATCTCCACGCTGGCCTGTGTTTTTGCCCGATGGCAAGCACTTCATCTTTTTTCAATTTGCGCCCGACAGCGAGGGCGGTGGAAATATTCATCTGGGATCTCTCGATTCGCAGCAGGATACCACTCTGGTGCGATCGGACTATCGTGCGCAGTATGCATCCGGTCACCTGGTTTTTGTGCACGGCGGAAATCTGATGAGCCAAGCCTTCGACGACAAGAAACTAAAGTTGTCCGGCAATCCTGTTCCCATCGCGGAGCAAATCCGCGGCGAGGGGCGGGGAGCGGCGGCGTTCTCGCTCTCGAACGAGGGCAAGCTGATTTTCGCCGGCGGGCAGGCGACCAGCCTCGACCTCGCATGGTATGACCGCACAGGCAAGAAGGGTGATGTGATCGACACTGGAACTTTTCAGGACGCGCACATCTCACCCGACGGCAAGAAAGTATCGGCGGCGCGCACCGATGCCGGTGGGCACCTGGAGATCTACATCTACGATCTTGCCCGCGGCACGAAATCGCAATTCAGCTTCTCGCAATCGCGCGATGATGATCCGGTGTGGTCTCCCGATGGCAACACGATTGTTTTCGACTCGGCCCGCAACGGCAAGATCGACCTGTATACTCGGCCCGCTAACGGCGCCCGTCAGGAGGAGTTGCTCTACCACGACGATCTGGATAAATACCCCAGCAGCTGGTCGTCGGATGGAAAATATATTTTGTATGAAACCATCGGCAACGGCCACTTCGATATCTGGGGGATGCCGATGTTCGGCGACCGCAAGCCCTCTCCCTTCGTGCAAGAGAAGTTCAACGCCCGGTACCCTGCATTTTCGCCGGACGGGAAGTGGGTTTGTTTTACGTCGTTCGAGGCCGGTCACCCGCAAGTCTACGTGGTGGCCTTCCCCAAGCCCGGCGGCAAATTCCTGGTAGGAGATGGTTCGGTATCAGTGTGGAGCAACAACGGCAAAGAGATTCTCTACCTCGACGACCACTCGCGCATCGCAGCGGTGGAAGTGACGGCTCATGGCGATAGCGTGGAGTTGGGTAAGCCGCAACCTCTGTTTCCTGCGCAGCCCGGCAACTTCGAAGCCAGCGCCGACGGGAAGCGCATTCTTATGATGCAGGCGCCGGTGCAGAATTCGCCTAGCCTGACGTTGGTGGTGAACTGGCCGCAGGAACCTAAGAAATAATCCTCACTGTACGCACTGCGGGCGAGGACGCCCTCAGGATGCCAGCGCTACCGATGTGCTTAGTCGCCGCTGGCGTGGTTCTGCGTAGGCACGAGAATCAGCCGGGGACGGGCTTCGGCGGGGCGAAGCTGCGAAACGTGGTTGCAAGCGTGCAGAATTCCGATCACTAAAAGGTAAGCCGCGAGAACGCCGATCCCCACCGAGACCGCGACGGTGAGGCAAAGAATCACAGGCATGAAGAGCGAAATCACAATCGACCACCCTGTCTAAATTAAAGAAATATAAGGTCCAGGCATCAGATGCCGCATCCCCAGCTTTCGTCTATGCGGCTTCTTCAATTTACCTGCGCGGAAGCCTGCCGCTAGTGCTAACCCGGATGCGCCTTCAGAGTCGCTGCCCCGTAGTAAAATACGGAGTAGAGCTGTGCAGTCCTAATGTCGGACATCTCTGCGGACCTGTCGACGTTACGGAAGGCCTATCCAGCCTGGCTTTTCAGTCCAATAACTTAATGGCTATTACCAAGATCTCGGTGCGCGGGGCGCGCCAGCATAATCTCAAGAACATCGATGTTGAGATTCCGCGCAATACTCTGACCGTGGTCACCGGACTGAGCGGTTCGGGCAAGTCTTCGCTCGCCTTCGACACGATTTATGCGGAGGGGCAGCGCCGCTATGTGGAGACTCTGTCGACTTACGCGCGGCAGTTTCTTGGATCAAATGGAGCGCCCTGATGTGGATTCGATCGACGGCCTCAGCCCGTCGATTTCGATCGAGCAGAAGACCACCAGTCGCAGCCCGCGCTCGACCGTGGGCACGATCACCGAAATTTACGATTATCTTCGCCTTCTATTTGCTTCGATCGGAGTGCCGCATTGCCCCAAATGCGGCCGCGCCATCAGCCGCCAGTCGGCTGAGCAGATCGTGCAGCGGGTGATGGCTCTCACCCCCGAGGATCGCGTGATGGTGCTCGCGCCGATCGTGCGCGGGCGCAAAGGCGAATTCAAGAAAGAGATGGAGACGCTGCTCAAGCACGGCTACACTCGCGCCCGCGTCGATGGCGAACTCGTGAACCTGGATGACGATCTCAACCTCGACAAGCGCAAGAACCACACCATCGAAGTGGTGATCGATCGCCTGCTGGTGAAGCCCGGCATCGAGCATCGCCTGGAAATGTCAGTCGGATTGGCGATGAAGTTGGCGGGCGGCCTGGTGCAGGTGCGGTAGTCGGAGGCGACGAGCAGCTCTATTCCGAGAAGCTGGCTTGCCCGGATTGCGGCATCAGCGTGCCGCAGCTCGAGCCGCGTTCGTTTTCTTTCAACAGCATGTATGGAGCCTGTCCTGAGTGCCACGGCCTCGGCAGCCGTTACGATTTTGATCCCGGCGAAAGTGATTACCGACTGGTCGAAGCCGCTGCTCGATGGCGGACTGGGGCCGGGTTCGGCGTCGCAGGGCCTGATCCACAGCTTGCAGATCGTGGCGACGGCGCATGGCATTGATCTGAACAACGCCATTTGAAAAGTTTCCCGAGAAGATTCAGGATCTGCTGTTGAACGGCGAGTCAGGCCGCGGCAAGACCGGCTTCCGAGGAATTTTCGGATACCTGAAACAGAATCTGGAGGAGTCGACTTCGGAAGGCTATCGCGACTGGCTGATGGATCACATGTCGGCGACGGAGTGTCCGGCATGCCACGGCAAGCGGCTGCGGCCGGAGAGCCTGGCGGTGAAAGTGAACGGCATGTCGATCGCCGACTTCACAGCGCTGCCAATTTCGAAAGCGCTCGAAGTCGCGCGAAGCATCAAGTTAGCGGGTCGTGAGGAGAAAATTGCCGGCCGCGTCATGCATGAAGTGGTAGAGCGTCTGCAATTTCTGAATGCCGTAGGACTGAACTACATTTCGCTCAGATCGCTCGGCGGCAACTTTATCTGGCGGCGAAGGCCAGCGCATTCGCCTGGCGACGCAGATTGGCTCGAAGCTGCGCGGCGTTCTTTATGTGCTGGACGAGCCTTCGATCGGCCTGCATCATCGCGACAACGGCCGCCTGCTGACGGCTCTCGAAAATCTGCGCGATCTTGGCAATACCGTGCTCGTGGTCGAGCACGACGAAGAGACGATTCGCCGCGCCGATTACGTGATCGATCTCGGCCCCGGCGCGGGACGCCATGGCGGCAGGCCTGGTCGCGCATGGAACGCCCGAAGAAATCATGCGCGAGCCCAATTCGCTGACCGGAGCCTACATCTCCGGCAGAGCGCAAATCGAGATGCGCATCGAGCGCCGGCAGAAGAACGGCGCGGCGCTCACGATTCTTGGAGCGAAGGAAAATAATCTCAAGAATCTCGACGTAACTTTCCCGCTCGGCGTGATGACGGTCGTGACCGGGAGTCTCTGGCTCGGGCAAGTCCACGCTGGTAAACGACATTCTTTACCGCGCACTGGCGCGCCAGCTTTACCGCTCGCGCGAAAAATCGGGCGAGCACAAGTCGATCGTGGGCGCGGAGAATATCGATAAAGTCATTCGCATCGATCAGTCGCCGATCGGGCGCACGCCGCGCTCGAATCCCGCAACCTACACCGGAGTGTTCACTGCGATTCGCGATATCTACGCCATGCTGCCCGAAGTCGCGCGAGCGCGGCTACAAGGCCGGACGTTTTTCCTTCAACGTTTCCGGCGGACGCTGCGAGGCCTGCCAGGGCGAAGGCCAGCGCCGCATCGAGATGAATTTTCTGCCCGATGTCTACGTGCTCTGCGAAGTCTGCGGCGGACGCCGCTACAACCACGAAACGCTGGCGGTGAAGTACAACGGCATACTCCATCGCCGACCTGCTGGAGATGCCGGTCTCCGATGCGCTGCCGATTCTCGAAAACATTCCGCAGGTCAAGCAGAAGCTGCAAACGCTGGTCGATGTCGGCCTCGGCTATATTCATCTCGGTCAATCTGCGGTCACGCTCTCCGGCGGCGAAGCCCAGCGCATCAAGCTGGCGCGCGAGTTGAGCAAGCGGCAGACCGGCAAGACTCTTTATCTGCTCGACGAGCCCACCACCGGCCTGCACTTCGACGACGTGAAGAAGTTGCTCGACGTGCTGCATCGGCTGACCGACCTGGGCAATTCGATCATCATCATCGAACACAATCTGGACGTGATCCGCAACGCCGACTGGATCATCGACCTCGGCCCCGAAGGCGGCGAAGAAGGTGGCCGCATCGTGGCGCAGGGCACGCCGGAGCAGGTGGCGCGGGTGAAGAAGTCCTACACCGGGCAGGCGCTGGCGGGATATTTCGCGGGGAACGGGAAGCGCAGCGCCTAGCGGGGCTGTGGTGAGCGCGAACGTTCAGTCTAAACTCTTTTTCTTTCAAAAGCAGTCGCAATTACCAAGAAGAGCTTGCTTCCCCAGGCAAAGGAGCAGATAATTCGCCTCCGCGGCTGCAAAGCCGTCTTGCTGTAACGGTCAACGGAGGCCAAAGAATGGCCAGAAGCTGGGGAAGCCTGCTGGCAAAAATTGCCGGCTATGGATTTCTTGTGGTGTTGGTCTTCGCGGCTCTCGCCATAACCTTTACCGTGGGCTGGCGGCCGGTGATTGGCGCGAAGAAGCGCGCACTCACTTCGCAAAGCTTCGAAGTCACGCCCGAGCGCAGGCGTCGCGGGGATTACCTAGTGCACGCGGTCATGCATTGCATGGGATGCCACTCTAAATTTGACGATAAAGCGGATCCGCCAGTGCTCGCTTCCAAGGAAGGCTCCGGCCAAGTCTTGTTTGAGGAGGGAAATTTTCGAATCGTCGCGCCCAATATCACCTCTGACCCGGAAACTGGCATCGGCAAATGGAGCGACGATGCCATCGCCCGCGCCATCCGCGAAGGCATTGCGGCCGACGGAAGCACGCTGTTTCCCCTCATGCCTTACGAACACTTCCGTGACTTGTCCGACGAGGACCTGGCTTCCGTTGTGGTCTTTCTCCGCAGCGTGCCGGCGGCGCACAGCAATCTGCCTCCTGCGAAAATTCCCTTTGTGTTTGCCCGCCTCGTACAATCGGCGCCGCGACCGGTGACCGCGCCGGTGCCGGAGCCGGACAGGGCCGTCCCCGCCAAGTACGGCGCGTACTTGGTCAAGATGGCAACCTGCAGCGACTGCCACTCACCCCGAGACCCCAAGTTTCAGCTAATCCCGGGACTGGCGATGGCTGGCGGGAATCCGATGGAGGAGGGAGTAAACTCCCCTAACATTACGCCGGATGCTTCCGGCATCGGTTATTACGACGAGGCGTTATTTGTCCAAACCATCCGCACCGGCTCGGTTCGCGCCCGCAAACTGAAGCCGATCATGCTCTGGTGGATGTTTCGCAACATGACTGACGACGACCTCAAGGCGATGTTTGCTTACCTCCGCACTCTCAAACCCGTCCATCATCTGGTGGACAACACCGAGCCACCCACGAAGTGCAAAGTTTGCGGCCACAAACACGGGTTGGGAGATCGCAACTAATTGAAGAGTAACAATGCTAATCTTGTGTTCTGCGATCAAGCGAAGGGAAACGTCTTGTCATCACCCGACAACCCGCAGTTCGAGCCGTCTCTGACTAGCGAACCGCAAGGGGCCACACCATTTGTCGTCGAACAATTTCCAACGCCTGTCTTTCCACCGCCGTTACCGCTGCCTAAAGCCGGCGAGAACCCTGTCTGGAGCGGATGGGACGTCCTGCAGATCGCGGGCCTGACGTTGTTCACGCTGTTCGTTCTGCAGTTCGCGATTGTGCTGGGAGCGCGCCGCTTTGCCTATCCTCATGCCAGTTGGGTCGAAGTGGCGCAGAAGCCTGTGCTGGCATTGCTGGCCGAGTTGCTCACCTACGTCGCCGTGGCGCTGTATATGATTCTGCTGGTTGAGGGCAAATACCACGCGCGTTTCTGGTCGGCCATTCGCTGGAATTGGCCGGGTTTCGGCGGACTGAATCTTCTCGGCCTGGGCGTCCTCATGGTCGGGCTCGATCTTCTCGGACGCTTCTTCCCCATGCCGAAGAACACTCCGTTCGATCAGTTCTTCGCCCGGCCCACCGACGCTTATCTAACCGTGGCGTTTGCCATCACGCTCGGCCCGCTGATGGAAGAACTTTTCTTTCGCGGATTTCTTTATCCGGTCCTGGCGCGGCGCTTGGGAGCAATATGGGGAATTCTTCTTACCGCGCTGCCCTTCGGTTTGATTCACATGGTGCAGTATGGCTATGCCTGGGGCGCGGTGCTGATCATTTTTCTGGTCGGGGTCGTGCTCACAGCGGTGCGGGCGAAGACTAAGTCGGTGGCTTCAAGTTTTCTGGCACACGTGGGCTACAACACAACCTTAATGCTGTTGGCAGCTCTGCAGACCGATGGCTTCCGGCACATGGAGAAAGCCGCAGTGTTCTTGTTTTGAATTCACCTCGGCATGTGACCACCAACCTTGTCCAAGTGCCTCTCTTCTGGCATACTCAGTCCGCCATGAAAGGTAACCCTAGAGTCATTGCTGAACTAAATAAGGCGCTCCGTGAAGAGCTGACTGCGATCAACCAGTATTTTCTGCACGCTGAGATGTGCGAAAACTGGGGTTATCACCGGCTGTCCGATTTCATCAAGAAACAATCCATCGGCGAAATGAAGCACGCCGAAGTGCTGATCGAGCGCATATTGTTTCTCGATGGCAGCCCGTCCATGATGCCGCTGGAATTAAAAGTTGGCGGGACGGTGAAGGGAATGCTTGAAAGCGACTTGGCACTCGAGGTGGGCGCGGTCAAGCAGTATAACGATGCCATCGCCATCGCGACTAAAGAAGGCGATAACGGTTCGCGCGACTTATTTGTCGTACTGCTCAAGGACGAGGAAGAGCACGTCGACTTTCTCGAAGCCCAGATGCATCAGATTAAGGAATTAGGCTACGAGCGCTATCTCACTCAGCAGATGGGCGAGAACGAAGAAGAATAAGACCACCGGGCCTAGATTTTGGGGCCAGGTACAGGCTACTTACTTCACCGTAACCGTCAGCAACTGCGCCCCTGACACCACGTAATCCAGCGGGGCAGTGGCGGTTTCATCGACGCTCGATTCGCCGCTGACCACCATCTCTTGGTTTCCGCGCATGCCGTCCATCACATTCATAATCGAGATGGGCAGCGTGGGCATCACTTTATCGGCGACGCGGGCCTCGGGGTCGGCCTCGAGGAGCGAGACGTAGACGCGATTGTTCGAGTGCTCTTTATTCAGCAGCGCGATGGTTGAGGCCAGATCGAGCTTGCGTCCGAAGGCCGGATTCGAGTGTCCAACGTGGTCGAGCGTATCGCCATCGCTGACCAGGATGCGCAGCGTTCCTTTGCTCGCCGAGGTCGGAATCTTCACCGGAATCTGCTGCACGATGCGGTCGCCACGATAGGGAGCCAGCACCGTCTCCAGCATGATTTCTTCGCCGGGACGAGCTTCAGTAACATCGGTTCGCGCGCTCTCCAGGCGTGCCCAGCGGCGCTCGCGCACCAGATCGAAATCCAGATTCACGCCCGCGATTGCCGGAGCGTTATAAGGATTGTCGTATATGCGTCCAAAGCGTTCGCCGAGCGAGAGCGCGGCCTGCATTGCGGCCGGCTGCGCGTTCTCTGACGGCGCGAACATGTTGCGCATAGTGACGTCGGGGAATCCCTTCACCCCGATGCTGCCGGAGAGGCGGTAGGTAATCTCTTCGCCGAATTCGTTCACGCCGTGCAGCGCGTTGAACACAGTCACCATCAACGCAACCGGCGTGAGCCGCGGATTATTCAGCACTTCGTAGTGAAATTGCTTCACGCCGGTGCTGCCGTGGATGCTCAGCGTGACCGGAATCATCTCCGGCTGCCGGTCGAAGACGCCCATGATGCCGGTGTGACGATCTTGCACAAACGTGCCAACGGATTCCGTAGTATTAACGATCTTGAAAGCATTCAGCGGAGAGGCCAGCGTCGCCAGAACTTCGGCCTTGTTCATCGGTAAGTCGACTGAGCCAAACTGCAGCAGCGGATGCCCGCAGGCGAGAAGCCGTTGCGGATCCACATAAGTCACGGTGCAGGTGGCTTCAATATCCATATCGCCGCGCACTAAAATCGCGCTGACGGCAGAGCCGGCTTCAAGCGGCTCCGGCTGCTTTTGATCGCTGACCGAGCCCGCTCCCATCACCGGAACAATTCCGGCGGCGCCGAGCTTTCCAGCAAAGAGTTGGATCGCCTGTTCGGAGAAGCCGTTGAATACGAGCGGGGTCTCAATCGGCTTCAGGTAATTCGCAAAATTGGCCACGGAGTCTTGCGAGCCAGGCGGTGCTGAAATCCCGCCCGGCGAGGCCGTCTTGCCCGCAACTGTATTTACTGCCGGCTTAACCGCAGCGCTCTCTTCCGCCGGCGAGTGGTCGAGCGCGCTGATCTCCAGCATGTCGGCGATGGGCGTCACTCCGGCGATCGGTTCTTTAGAAAATTCACCGATACGAAAGGCGAGCGCACCAGCAAGTTTGCCATCGAGATAAACCGGGCTGCCGCTCATGCCCGCTACAACGCCCGTGTACTCCACTTTCTGTCCATGCAGCCGCACCAGAATAATATTGCCCTTGGGCCCATTCACGTTGTGCAGCACGCCGAGGACTTCCACTTCCATGGCTTCGGGCTTCACCCCCTGGAACACGGTGTAGGCCACGCCGCGCATCCCGGCATGAATCTGGCTAACGGGGATGGTTTGCGGGTTCGCTGCCGCAGTCGCGGCTTGGACCGCCGGTTGGCTGCATAAGCAGAGTTTTTCGCAGCCGAAGAAGAGAAAGGAGAGGCAAGCAACGAGGAACGCTAAAGCCAATTTTTTCATGAACAACGCCCTGAAGGACCAGTGCCAGCCCTGTATCACAGATTCGACTCGCCAAATTGTAAGTCGTTGCCAGGAGGGGGAACACCGGGAGCCGGGCAAAACATCCCAATCGCGAATCCCTGCGTCTATACTAGCACAGGGACTTTTGCTCCATAGAGTTCTTTATTTCCAATGCGAGTGCTCAATGCTTGCCAGCCGCGATTCAAAAGAATAATGACGAACCGTCCTGCACGCCACGAAATCCTTATTCTAAGAGCAGCTCGATGCTGGCAATGCTGCTCTCGCTGCTTCTGCTCTGCCAAATTGCCGTCATTCCCGCCAGTGCAGCCCGCAAGACCAATCGTCAGCCAGCCCAACAAACCACGCCACCGCTACACGACAAAACACAGCGGCAAGCCCAAGCAGGAAGCGCCTGCCGAGGCTGGCGGACCCACGGCGAAATGTCGGCCCCTACGCCATCCCGAAAAAAAATCCCGAGATGCTCCGCCCCCGCCGCCTCCGCCCCTTAACCCCAAAAAAGTCGAAGGCATGCCCGACTATTCCATCAAGGTGAACGTGCCACTCGTGAATGTCGACGTACTGGTCACGACCAAGAGCGGCCAGTTCGTCCCCGGGCTGAAGAAAGATAATTTTCGCCTGTTTGAAGACGGACCGCTCAGCAGATCACTAACTTCAACGTCTCCCAAGCGCCGATCACTGCGGTGCTGCTCATGGAGTATGCATCCACGAACTACGTGTTCATGATCCAGGCTCTGCAGGCCTCCTACGCATTTGCCAACACGCTCAAGAAAGATGACTGGGTCGCGGTCGCTTACTACGACATGCAACCACACATTCTGGTCGATTTCACGCAGGATAAGAAGGCCGTCTATGGAGCGCTGAACGAGTTGCGCATGCCCGGCTTCGCCGAGACCAATCTGTTCGACGCCTTATATGACACGCTGGACCGACTCGATCGGGTGGAAGGGAAGAAATACATCATTCTGTCACCACCGGCATCGATACCTTCAGCAAGCTCACGCTCGATCAGATCATAAAGAAAGTTAAAGACACGAAAGACGTAACCATCTTCCCGATCAGCGTGGTGTCATCGTGCGCGAGTATTGCGAGACTCACGGGTGTGCTGCCGCAACGCCCACGGCATGGGCATTCCGGTGAGCGACATGGATTATCTGCAGGCCGATAATGAAATGCGAACCTTCGCCGCCATGACCGGAGGCCGCGCCTACTTCCCCCGGTTTGAAGGCGAGTTGGCGAGGACTTTCGGATATTTCCAACGACATCCGCAACCAATATTCGCTCTCGTATCATCCCACCAACACAAAGCTGGATGGCACCTACCGCAAGCTGAAGGTCCAAGTCGTGGCGCCCGATGGCGGTCCGCTGAAAGTGAAAGACCAGAAAGGCAAAGAACAGAAAATCGATGTCGTGGCCCGCGACGGCTATACGGCCAAGCATACGGTTGATTGAGCGGCGGTCGAGTTTTGAAAGGGCGCGGCTTCGGGCAGCGCCGGAGAGCGATGAAATCGGTCGGGAAGGGCACGACTTTAGTCGTGCCGTTAGGGCCACCACAAGACGACCTGCGCTTTAGCGCCCGTTTTCAACGCCCTGACGCCCCCGGTATCGATTCGACTCGTATTTCGGAGTACAACTTCCTGAACTAAAGTCCAACTTCTTGTACTAAAGTCTAACTCGGGCTTATAATGTCTTACTATGGCAAATGAGTATGCAACCGTGAAAGCCAAAGGGCAGGTTGTAATCCCCGTTGGCATCCGGCGCAAGTTCCAGATCGACGAGGGTACGCGCGTAGCATTTCTAGAAGAGGATGGCCGTCTTTTCATCCAGCCGGTTACAGATAAGTTTATCGACGGTATGTGCGGCGTGCTGGCAGGGCGCGGGCTTCCGGATCGGGTCGAGCGCAGCAAGGATCGCGATCTGCGATGAAGGTGCACGTGCTCGATGCCAACGCTTTGTATCGTTTTCTTGTGCGCGGAGGCGGAGCCGAAATCGTGATTCGGCTTTTTAAGGAAGCGCGAGATGCGGAGCAGCCACTCCGCATGTCGGTGGTCAACTGGGGCGAAGTTTACTACACCATCGCCAAGAGCGAGGGCTTCGCAGAGGCTGCAAGGGTGATGGATCGGGTCAAGCTGTTGCCGCTTGATGTTCTCGACGTGGACCAGGCTATTACAGCGCGAGCCGCGCAGTTCAAGGCAGGCTATGGTTTGCCTTACGCTGACTGCTTTCGCCGCAGCCACTGCCGCGAAAGATCACATTGTGGTCACGTCGGACGTGAAGGACTTCAAGAAGATCCCTGGTCTGAACATACTGCCGCTCCCGGCGCACCGAACAAAGAATTGAATTGACGTCGAGATCGACTCGGGCAAGATTTAACTGAGAACTGAGAACTGAGAACTGAGAACTGAGAACTGAGAACTGAGAACTGAGAACTGAGAACTGAGAACTGAGAACTGAGAACTGAGAACTGCACTGCTTCATCCCCCGTGAAACAGAGCAGCCAGCAACAACACCACTCCGGCCCCCACGAAAACCAGTAAAGCCATCCGCGGGCCCGGCTCTTTATTCACCTCCGGAACCAAATCCGAAGCGGCGACGTAGATCGTAACTCCCGCCGCCAGCGGCAGGCCCGCGTCGACATGCTGACGAAAGACCGCCATCGTTAAAACTCCGGCCAGCGTAGCGCCACCCATGATTACTGAAGCTCCCCAGGCCGTGGCGCGGCTGCGCCCGCTGGCCAGCATCACCGAACTCACCGTGAAGCCCTCGGGGATTTTGTGAAGAAAAATAGCAAAAAAATAATCCAGCCCAGCGCATTCGAGACCAGAAATCCAGACGCGATGGCGATGCCGTCAAAAAACGTGTGGATGATTAAGCCGAGCAGCACCGAGTATCCCTTGTGCGAATGCATGAACTCATCTTTGTGCGTCTCCTCGCCAAAGTGGAAGTGCGGGGTAAGGGTATGCTCGAAGAAATGGGTAATGAGGTAGCCCAGCAGAATTAAGAATGCCGCGCTGGAGCCGCGCAACTCCAGACTCTCCGGCACCATCTCGACCAGAGCCGTGGCCAGCATGAAACCTGCGCCCAGCGCGACAAAATAGCGCAGATAGCGCCGCTCCCAATTGCGCTGTACGATAATTGCCCCGCCAAAGACGTTGGCGGCAGCGGCCGTGAGGCCGAGCAGGATGCTGGTGGCAATGGGATGCATGAAGTAAGACAGTACCCAGTACCCAGTACCCAGTCAAATCTCCATCATGCCGCCGTGATGCGCTCCTTTAGAGAGTTAAGCAGCCCGCTCAGGATTCGGCCTACTTCGTGAGTGCGCCTTAGAAGTTTCTCGGTTTGCGATTCAGTCAGATAATTTCTTCGTTGCGCAATTAGGATCTGAGTTTCGAGCTCGGCAAGAGACCCGCACGAATGCCGCAGAAAGTGACGAAACTCGCGTTTACTAAAGTGCGCCTGCCCTTCCGCAATGTTGCTGGGGATTGACACAGCTGCACGTCGCATCTGATCGACCAAACTGTACGTTTCTCGCTTTGGAAAGGTCGCGGTTGCATCGTAGAGCAGGGTGACCAGATCCATTGCCTTCTGCCAAGCGATCAAATCTTTGAAATGCTGCGCCATCGCCTTCAGCTTACGGCTGCAGAGTCAACCACTCGTCGCTAAAGTTCTGATCTCGCTTTTTTTCAGTTCCAACTCGGGACAGGTTCGACTGGGCACTAGGTACTTACTAGCCGCTATGCCGGATATGCATCACATCCCCATCCTGCACGATGTAGTCCTTGCCTTCGAGTCGCAGCGTGCCCTTAGCGCGGGCATTGGCTTCTGAACCGGCTTCCAGCAACTGATCCCAGCGGATCGTCTCAGCGCGAATGAAATGTTTCTCCAGATCGGAATGGATCGCTCCCGCCGCTTCCTGCGCGCGCGAATGCGCTGGAACCTGCCAGGCGCGGCACTCATCTTCTCCGGCGGTGAAAAATGAAATCAGACCCAGAAGTTTATAAGTCGTGCGGATCAGCCGCATGAGGCCGCTTTCGGTGAGTCCATAGCTCGAAAGAAATTCCGCGGCATCGGCGTCGCTCATTTCGGCGAGTTCCGCTTCCACCTTGCCGCAGATCGCCGTGGCCGCGGCATTTGGCCGCGCGGCAATTTCCGTGAGCTTGTATTTGTTCACCGCCTCGTCGAGTTCCTTGCCGAGTTCGGTCGACTCGCCAATGTTGAGCACATAAAAAATCGGCTTCTCGCTGAGGAACATGAAGCCCTTGATGCGCTTCTTATCCTCGGCAGTCATCTCCATTTCACGAAGTGGCTTGTCAGATTCCACCTGTGCCTTGGCGCGCTTCAGCAGCTCGAATTCTTTTTCGAGCTCCGGCGTCTTCATCTTCTTGAGATCTTTTTCCAGCCGCTCCAGCCGCTTCTCGATCTGGCCAAGATCGTTCACGAGAAGGTCGAATTCCACATTCTTAATATCGCGCAGGGGATCGATTTCTCCCGCGAGCGGAACCGAGGGATCGTCAAACACACGCACGACATGCGCCAGCGCATCCACGTTGCGCAAGATGAGCGGCGTAGGCGCTGTCTTTCAGCGCTTCTTGTCCAATAGCGCCAACGTCGACATATTCAACTGACGTGTGCGTGAGCTTCTTCGGGTTGTAAAGCGCAGCCAGGCGGTCGAGCCGGTCGTCGGGGACTTTGGCCACGCCGATGTGTGCCTCGCGCGGGTTGGCGCGCGCCTGATCCGAAAGATGCGCCTTAGTAAGAATCCGAAACAACGATGTCTTGCCCACCTGAGGCAGGCCGATGATTCCAGTTTTCATTTCTTCCTATCTGTCATTCTGAGCGAAGCGAAAGCCCGCCCCCAGCGAAGCCGAAGGGAATCCCTTGCACGCCAGCGCTACCGGCGGCTTCACGAGAGTTTTCACCACTGCTCCCGATTGTTTATTTTGGGGATGCGCACTGTGGCTTCAGCGAAGTCCGTACAACATTTCAGGATAAATGATGGAATGAAGATCACCCAAATCTGGGAGCGAGAAACAACTCATGTGGAGACAGCCGCCTCGGCCGTCCAAGCCTTGGGCGAAGCCCGGCGCGGTGTTCCGCGAGACTTACTTTAGAAACTAAAACTGCGTGCAGTGAGATAAACCACCACCAACCCCAGCAGCAGTACCGTACCCTCCACACGCGTAGACCACACATGTAGCGCATCAAACTGAATGCGCTCGGGATTGTCGATGGGCGCGGAGCGTACATCTCCCAGAGAGGCGCGCAAAACGTCCATGCGGGGAATGATGCCGAACTGCGAGATCAGCGCGAGCGCCAGCATCAGGCACAGGAGAATATGGCGTGCTGCGAACACATGCGCAGTCCCATCGGTGAAGCGGCTGTGCAGCATCGAACTTCCTAAAAAAATAATTCCGGAAATAATGGCGATCCAATGCAGCTTGCCCAGAGCGCGGCCCACGACATTTCCGGCAAGGTGAGTATTCGGTAGAACTGAGAACGCTGTCGGAGCAAGAACGAATGCGAAGAAGATTAGACCGCCAATCCAGACGACAAGAGAGAGCAGCATAAGGAACCGTAAGAAGGACATAGTGGAATCCATTATCATGGGTGCGATTGAGAATCACCAACGCAAAATGAACGACCTCATCGCGAAGGCATTCGCCGCAATCCGCAACGCACCCGCTAGTGAGGACTCCGAAATCTACCGTGCTTTGGTTGCCGACGGTGTAGAGAACAAAGTTGCCGCTCGGCTCGTCGAATTCTTGCCGATGGTTTGTGCTCGGCTGACACTGGCGGGCTCTGGTGTAGAGTTTTCGGATCGTTATCTCAGAAGGCAAGCGGATGGGACGGTTTCTGCTGAGCGACGTCTCTCGTCCGAACCCATTTGGAACGCGGCCATGGCTTACGTTCGCCATGAGCTGGAGTGTAATGTGGCTCACGACAATCTGGTGGTAGTTGCACGCCGGAGCGCCGAGTTCGACGGTGTGAATCGACTGGTCAATAAAGGGTCGCAATTGAAAGACGTTGTGCTGGGCCCAGCATTGTTGCCTTGGCCGGACGACGGTCTGGGAGACTGAGAGACGATGGATTTCTATACCGGCACAGCTACATTCTCCACGATCTCGCGCAGCACCTGATCAGCTTGCTCGGATTTTTTCAACGTGGAGGCGTAGCCGCCATTCACCGCGACGCGGTGGGCGAAGACCGGCACGACCAGCGGTTTGAAATCTTCTGGAGTGCAGAAGCTGCGGCCGTCGAGGAACGCCATCGCTTGCGCGGCGCGGTAGAGCGCTTGTGCTCCGCGCGGGGAAACCCCGAGCGATAGATGTTCTGATTCGCGGGTGCGGCGAACTATTTCCAGCGCGTACGTCACTAGAGATTCGTCCACGCGAACGAGCTTCACCGCTTCCTGCATTTCGAGCACATCTGCGCCGGTCAGCACGGGCTGAAGATGCTGCAAGTGTCCTGCTCCGGCTTCGGAGCGCAGGATCTCGCGCTCGGCTGCGGCGTCGGGATATCCCATGCGCACCCGCATCAGAAACCGGTCCAGTTGCGATTCGGGCAGAGGATAAGTCCCATGATGCTCGACCGGATTCTGGGTCGCGATCACCAGAAACGGTTGCGGCAGGTCGTAGGAATGCGCGTCTACCGTGACCTGGCCTTCGTTCATGGCCTCAAGCAGAGCTGACTGCGTCTTGGGAGTGGTGCGATTGATCTCGTCCGCCAGCAGAACGTTAGTGAAGACCGGACCGCGCTTGAACTCGAACTCCTGCTCGAGCGCGGAGTACACCGAAATCCCGAGCACATCGGAGGGCAGCATGTCGCTGGTGAACTGCACGCGCTGAAAGGTGCAATCGATGGCGCGGGCGAGCGCTTGTCCCAGCGTGGTTTTGCCGACTCCGGGAACGCCTTCGATCAGCAAGTGACCGCGGGCGAAGATGCTGACCAGCGCGAGGCGAACGACTTCGTCTTTGCCGCGAATCACGCGGCGCAGAGCTTTTTCCAGTTCGGCAGCTTTGTGGGATACGGCAATTGCGCTCTCAGGCGACATTGAAAGGATTTTACTATTCGATTCCGAAGCGGCGGAGTTACGGATGTCATGGGACCTCGGCTTTTGGCTTCTAGCTCCTGGCTTCTAGCTACTAGCCTCAATTCAGAATCCGCCAATTCGGCGCTCCAAATCCCCGCGAAATGAGAACGCCTATACTCGCGCTTCTTGCAGAGGTTCAAGCTGGCAGCCAGAAGCTAGCAGCGGTTTTACTGCATAAACTGTGCCGGCCGGCCCGTCAGCCGTTCGATTCTTTTCGCGATCGGAGGATGGGTTGAGAACAGATTGCCGAAATTCATGCCCAGCAGCGGCTGAATAATGAAGAGATGCGCCGTCGACGGCGTGGCCGCCATGGGTACTCGCCGCGAATATGCGTCGAGCTTTTGCAAAGCGCTGGCCAGGGCATACGGGTTGCCGGTGTAGCCCGCGCCTGTGGCATCGGCTTGATATTCGCGCGAGCGCGAAACTGCCAGCTGAATCAGGCTGGCCGCGATCGGAGCTACGATCAGCATGAAGAGCGCCGAGAGGCCTCCGCCGCGGCGGTCGCGACCTCCGCCCATGCCGCCTCCACCAAAGATCATGGCAAAGCGTCCCATGCTGGCCAGCATGGTGATAGCGCCGGCGATAGTTGCCGCTACCGAACTGATCAGGATGTCGCGGTTGCCTACGTGTCCGAGTTCGTGGGCCAGCACGCCTTCGAGTTCTTCGTCATTCAATAACCCCAGAATTCCATGGGTTACAGCTACCGACGCGTGCTTGGGATTGCGTCCCGTGGCAAAGGCATTCGGCGATTCGGTCGGAATCACGTAAATCTTCGGCATGGGCAGGCCAATCTTCTGCGTGAGCCGCTCGACGATTTCGTAGGCCCGTGGCAGCTGCTCGCGCGTAACCGGCTGCGCGCGGTACATGGCCAGCGCGATCTTATCGGAGAAGAAGTAGGAGACGAAGTTCATCACGGCGGCAAACGCCAGAGCCAGCAGCATGCCATTCTCGCCGCCAAAGTAGCGGCCAAAGAACATGAGCAGCAGGGTCAGCGCCGTCAGCAGAAACGCGGTCTTGAATGTGTTTCCCATAATTTTGTCATCCTGAGGCGAAAGGCTTTTCGTCGCCGAAGAGCCTGTCCCGAGCTTGCCGAGGGAACCTATGCGAGCCGCGCGGTGCGTCGCGCTTTTTGCGACGCGTCAATCGCGCGCTTGGCTCGCTTCCTTACTATTGGATGATACGCGTCGCGGGGCGATGCAGTTCCGGCGTGTCTCGGAGAAGACAGAGGGACACCCTATCCTCCCGTCGCGGTATTGGAATCATGGGGTTGGCGGGGAAAGGCGAGTTGATCCATAGGCTGCAGTCGCTTGCGGGCAAAATATAGAAATCAGTGTAGTTAATCGCTCCGTCTGTGGATTGGCCGATGATCCCCCTTGGCTATCGTGGGCTGTGAGGGCTGTGGATGGCAAGGTTGGATGTCACGTTTGCTAACGATTCCTTTCGCGAGAGCAGCCTTAGGCCTCCGCAAGGAGTGCGCACGGGACGCGAACGTGGACTACCTTTCGGAGTCGAAAGGAAATCTTTGGCTTTCGTGGAGGTCGGGAGGAAAGTCCTCTGCAAACCAATGGTGTCCTGTTGCCCCAATCCCCCATCTGGATTCCCACTCGAGCAAATGGTCTTGGGTTAGGAAATTTATCCGGTTTTCGATCCGCCTTACACGCGCCGCGCACCACCGGATTTGAGTATTAACAAACTTCCATACCCAAATGGCGGCACCGACCAACAGGACAGCACCTGACAGCGCGACTATGGCGGACGTGCAGTCGTGATGCTCGATAATTCTCGACAGCAGCCAACCTGCTATCCCTGAAAAGACAGCGGGAAGAGCAAATCCGGCAGCCGTGCGTTGCAAAATCTCAGAGCGCAGGGTGTCGTACTCTTTTAGAAGAATATTTATTCTCTCCAGATTCTGTTGCGGAATGGTCCTCAGGGCATCTGGGGGATGACCTCCATCGAGAGCGGCCATGCCAACACCTCCATTGCTGCAGACCAACCATTGTAGCCCGCAGGTCGAGAAAGAAAGAAGAGAAGCTGCTGCCCGCGCCGAGTTGAAAACGCAGGAGAGCCTATACATAAAGCTAGCGAATATACGGCGAAAGTTGTACGATCTCAAGGAAAATAACGTACCCTGTGCGGTGGGTTGAAGAAATCCCGCAAGGAGATCGAGCGGCGTTGGCCCGTACGCTGAGCCTTCAGAATGCCTGTCCATATTTCTATCGCGGAAAATGTTCGTAAGGCAGGCCAAGCCCTATATGCGCCGCAAACTGCAGTAGAAATTCCCCATGCCTTGAATAATGCGCTTCGAGAATTCATCGGTTGGCCTTACAGGGTGGAATCAGGGCTCGCGAGTGATTCGGAGGGGAACAAGACAGACGAATTTGGCACGCTTGTTTACTCCGGTAGCCAATCGACCAGTTCCGATGGGTGTGTGGAAGTCCAAGCCGACGGCCTTGCCTGTGTGATTGATGTATCCGACAGTATGGGCGTGCAGGACTTTCGTCTTGCATACGAACGGATTGCACGTGCAAAAAAACTCAAAAAATCTCCACCATCTCGCATACCGGGCGTCCCAACGACTACTGTCACCCTCGGAATCATCTTTTCGCGAGATACAGCGCTACCGCTTGAAGCCCTGGCAGAGGAACTCGATCGGCTGAATCGCCAGCATTACGACGACCGCTCGTGGGCCGATATGGTCGTCGTGCTTTCCAAGGGAATCATCAACTACGCAGTGCAATTTCCGGGCGGCAAGGTCCTTGGCGACTATTTGCCGCCGGCTGCTGATACGTCTTCCGATAGAGTGCCCCCAATGTACGTGGTTTTGCTGGTGAAGCCCACGGGTGATTTCACCTTTAACAAGATGAGTGCGTTCATAGTCGCACACCTTGCAATTTTTTCGCCGGGCGCGAAGCTCCCTAATTTTGTCCACTTATTGGAGGGAGCCCCCAAAGATGTTCTCACCATCTGTGGGTATCAGTACAACTTAAGTAGTCGGCTGGTGCCGGTACCGCGCGAATTCTATAACGACCGCCTTTTGCCTCAGCGTCCTTACTTGATTCAGGACTCAAAGGGAAAAACATTGTCAAGCCTGGCATTCGTGCCTTGGCAGGACGGCGGGGTAATAATTTTACGCGGGAAACTGCCGTTGGAAGGTCTCTTGGTCTTTCTTGGGAAGGAAGTTATGTCTCGGGCCGCCAAAATCAATCAGCCACCTGACACGCAAATATCATACGTGCTGCCAATCACGTATGCGCATTTTTGGCAGTTGCTTGCACGAATTCGGAATCAGTCCAACATGTTGGTTATCAGCGATCCAACCGAATTCGTTGTGCAGAAGTTTGCCGAAGAAGGATCCCGTTCACCTTTTATGGCGCGCATTTTCATGGGGGTTTTACGCCTGCGAGACGTCATTTTTCCCGACTCCAAGTCGCGCGACCCATTCGATAAAGCGTATGAGTTCGTAATGATGGCACTACTGAATGCACGGGCGACAGCGAAGGAAATCGAAGCAATGGTTCAGAAGCATATCAGTTCTGTCAGCGCGGATCAGATCGCCCGTATACAGGGGCCGAATATTCAAGTTGACGAGCCTATCGACAAGGAGCTGCGCAAGGAATTTGAAAACTTTGTAAATCTTTCGGGCCGTGTTATGAAACACGGAATGCAAAAGGTTACTGATACCTTGCAGATTGATATCGGCTTCTTGTTTAAGAAACAACAGGCTTTCGAGAAAGGATTATTGGCGCTACGTGCCAAGGACGCCTTGCTTGCCGATTACCTTTCGAGCACCCGCAAGTGGTCTGAACGCTTGATTGAGCAACGAAATGTTATTGAGCATGATGGCTGGATGCTGCCAAAATTCGTCTATACCCGTACTGCGGCAGGCGGGGTGCAAGCAACGCAACCGCTGGCATCGGACCAGCCCGTAGGGGAATTCGTCGACTACATGCTCGACCGCCTTTGTTGTTTTGTCGAAGAGGTTACGGCGCACTGCTTGCAGGCAAAGATGCCCGCTGGAATTTCGATTACGGAGTTGGCGGTCGGGCAACGAGTCCCCGAAGCGCCGGAGAGGTTCCGGCTTGCCCTCAGCAAGGGCGGCACAGCCATTTGGCGTATCTCTTACTCTGTTCGGAAATTTGAAGAGATTTGACAGGCGCTGCGGTTAATGAGGCCCAGGTTTTGCCTTTTTCGCAAAAGGCGGGTCTCACCGATTTAAACCGCCCAGGATTTTGACTTAGACTGCTCGTTGTCACAAACGAC
Organism: uncultured Acidobacteriaceae bacterium; assembly: GCA_963781635.1. Lineage (GTDB taxonomy): Bacteria > Acidobacteriota > Terriglobia > Terriglobales > Acidobacteriaceae > Sulfotelmatobacter. The sequence goes on along the minus strand of CAWAFZ010000012.1, from coordinate 193,479 downwards.
GTCCGTGCACGCCACACACTCGAAGAATTTCCACACAAGGCCTGTGACATCTGACCTTGTGCACGCTCCAACACCTGCGCCATCATGGTCGAGGCCCAGAACTGGCCAGCGCCCAAGTCTCTAGTTTCCCATTGACTTCGGCAGCTTGTAAGTTCCTTGAAATTCGAACGGAAAGGAGATAACCCCTGTTAATACAATATTTTGCGGAGTATTCGCTGATTACAAAGCACTTAGCCAAAGCCTCTTCGCGTAAGTCGTTTAAATGTAACATTTTGCGGGCAAGTGTTTTACTTGCAATACTTTAGCCGGACCAAGCAGGACCACGAGATCAGCAACTAACTGATTCCAGATATTTTAGCTAGATTGACAGTTAAATTTTTTTCAATCCAGATGGGCTGGGCGCTGCGGCAGAAATGCCCTTTATGCAGTTGAGTGTTACGGCGTCCTAGGGATCCTTCGACTGCGCGGGGCTGCGCTTCGCTTGCCCCGCTCCGCTCAGGACGACAACTGCGAAGGGCTGGCTTCATCTTACGGCGTGGGGAGGGGCGAGTTTCTTGCTGAGCTTTCGAAGAGGCGGGCTGTGGCGGCGCCGAAGAGGAAGCCTCCTATGTGGGCGAGGTAGGCTACGCCTCCGGTTTGGGCGTGAGCTACTTGGCCCGCGTTGAAGAGTTGGGTTAGAAACCAGAAGCCGATCAGCAGGGCGGCGGGGATGAAGGTCACGTGGAAAAAGATGAAGATAAACAGAACCGAGCGGATGCGGTCTCGGGGATAGGTGACCAGAAAGGCTCCCATCACCGCTGCGATGGCGCCGCTGGCGCCTAGGTTGGGAACGGTGGAATGCGGGCTGGCGAGTACCTGGGCCAGCATGGCTACCAGTCCGCCGACCAGGTAGAAGATGAGGTAGCGGCCGCGGCCCATGGCGTCTTCAATCTCGGGACTGAAGGCCCACAGGAAAATCATGTTGCCGATGATGTGCGACCAGCTGGCGTGCAGGAACATGGCGGTTAGAAGCGTGATCCAGCCATGGCCGGAGACGATTTGCGCAGGGATCGCCGACCAGCGCATCACGAAGTCGTCGCCGCGTAGCAGCTCTTGGATGAATACTGCGACGTTTATGAGGATTAGAAATCCGGTGACTAGCGGGATGCGGGCGGGGCGGCGAGATGCGTCGCCCAGTGGGATCAGGCCTCCCATTGGTTCGTTCTCCTTTCTTGCTCTGCAGCGAGGGTCATGGTCGCGCCGGCAAACAGCAGGTTTCTCATCGGGCTTTCGCCCGATTTCGAAATGACCAAGGCTCTTGGCTGCGCGAACCTGCCCGGCACAGTTCTCCCCCGGCATGTGCACCGACCAGCCCCGTGTGAGAACTCGGTCGTCCCTACGGGACTTGGCTTGATCTACGCTGCCAGCCTTGTGGGCGTCTCAGTCGTCGCCTTACGGACCGCAAACGAGATCGCTACGCGGGTGATGCCGCTGAAGACCATGCTCACGCCTACCAGCGTGCCGATGGCCCAGGCGGAACTCGAGGGCCATTGCAGGTAGATCATCCCGCCCAGCAGGAGCGTGATGATGCCGTCGATCAGCGTCCAAGATGAGCCTTGCAGGTGGCGCATGCGGAAAAATAAAACTATGTTGAGGACGCCTTCAATCAAAAATAGTGTGCCCAGCACCAGCGTTAGCGACGCCACACCGAGCACCGGATGCATGATCAGATATGCACCGAAGCAGAGATAGGCAATGCCCACCAGCAACTTCCAGATTAAGCTGCTGGCGCTGTGCGCATGGAAGGCAATAACGATGTGGACGACGCCCGCGAAGACAATCAGCCAGGCGATGACGGCGTTGACCGCGACGGCGGCTAGCAACGGCGAGCCGATTGCCAGCATGCCGCAGAGGATGAGTAGTGCTCCCCAGAGAATGGACCATCCTGAAGCGTGGCGGACGATCTCGGCCGGAGTGTTCTGAGCCATGGGAGACCTCCTATTGGACTGGTTAAGGGTAGCGCAAAAAGTGGTTTGGGGAAAGCGGGGCGAGGCCTTGCGTCGGGCACTAAAGCACGGCTCATGTTTAGCGGCGAACGGCACGATTGAAGACATGCCTCCCATCGTGCTCAAGGCGGGAATTGTGGTGGAGCCGGCAGACAGCAGGTTTCTCATCGGGCTTTCGTCCGAGTCGAAATGACAATGCTCTAGATGATGACGATGCTAATAATGGTGACAGCCGGTCGCTGACTTAGGCCTTCTGGGCTTCTCGCTTCAGGGCGCGCTCTAGCGTTTGATCTAGCGCTGATTTGGCTTTTTCATATTCTGATTGCGAGATTTGGCCTTGACGGCGTTCGATTTCCAGCTGGAAGAGCTCTTCTTTTAAGCCTTCCAGCAGCATCGATGTTGGTCGTGCTGCGGAGGTCGAACGGATTGTGCTGGGCGCCGGTGTCGCCAACAGATCGGACGGGGGGTAATCATCTTCTATTTCCAGTTGCATCGTTGGTGACTTGGCGGAAGCTGGCGCCGATGCGGCCTTCTGGCGCAGGGCGCGGGCTGCCGACTGCTGTCTTGAAGCTACGTAGACTCCTCCCACAACCAAGGCGGCGGCTAGGCCGCCTAGGATCCACCACTGATATTTTTGCAGCGGGTCGGGAGCGTCAATGGGTGGACCTAGCCCGCCGCCGGGACGGTTGTTTGCCTGCGCGGAACTCTGTTCGGCGCCCGATGATTGCTGGCCGCCTTGTCCCTTCTCGCCGTCCTGACGCTCCTCGAGCGTGCCTTGGCCTGAAACTTTGAAGGCTAGATTCTGCCCGATCTTGGTGTTCGAGGCCACCTGCACGATGGAGTCGGGCTGGTTAGGATCGTTCATGGGCTTGAATCCGGCAGTGGTGGCGGCTGCGGCGAACTGCATCGTCTTGGGCAGAATGGCGACGAAGTGCTCGAGAGGGTACGGAGATTTGGGATCGAGATTGGCGCTACCTGAGTACGGGATCTGGTAAGCGACCTGGAACTGGCTGATGCCGGGGCGCAGCGGAAAGATAAAGGAATAACGATTTTTCTCGCCTTCGGCTATGGGCATGGAGCTAATGGGCTGGCCGCCCGCGGTCATGGCCGAGCCGTCGATTACTTTGGCGCCTTCGGGCACGTAGAACTCGAGACTGCGCTCGTTCATCTGCGTGCGCTTCGGGTCGGAGGCGTTTTGCACGGCGAAGGCGCGCATTATGTCGAGCTTGCCCGGTTCGGTCTGGACGCGCATGATGTCGGCAACGACGGAGATGCCTTCGATTTTCTTGCCGACGTCGTAAACCTGGAGCTCGACCGACGTGGTGCCCGGAGGGGCCATGCGATGGTAGGTGACATCCTGATGGATGGCGCGGACTAAGTGCGGAGATTGCGCGTCGTCCAGTTTGAAGCTGAATTTGCCTTTGGCGTCGGTCTTGGTGCGGCCGGCTTCTTCCATGCCCTGGCCTAGTTTTAGCAGGACTACTTCGTCTCCGGCGGCGGGTTGGTTGGTTGTCGCGTTGGTTACTGTGCCAGTTAGGGTCTGGGCTGCGGCGAGGGTGGTTAGTAGCAGGGCGACGGCGAATAGTGCTACGGCGAAGGCCAGACCTGAGCGAGGAGAGAACGCCTTGCCGGGACTCATGCAACCGTTTAAGGACAAGGGATCCCCTTCGGCAAGCTCAGGGCAGGCTTTCGACTGCGTGGAAGAGTCGCTTCGCGACGCTTCCACTTCGCTCAGGATGACAATTTGTAAGGTCAAGATTTGGGTCCTTTTTGTATCAGTGCCACGGGATTTTTTTCCAGGCGCGCGATTTCGGCGAGGATTGTGGCGGCTTCATCCTGCAGCGAGGATTTGAGCGATTGGTAGTCGATGTCTGGGACCTTGCCCGCTTTGTATTCGAAGTTCAGGTCGCGCAGGTTTTCGTAGACGGCGTCTTTGCGCTCGCGTAGATAGCCGGCACGGGTTTTCTCTGGGCCTAAAAAGAGTTTTCCGGGCAGGTAGAAGACGTAGAAGAAGCAGGCGGCCGCTAGTGTGATGCAGCATATCAGCCAGATCATAAGTCGGTCTCCTTGCCGGCCTGGTCGCGGAAGTGTTCCAGTTCGGGGCCGCGCACTGGGCTCAGGCCGTCGGCGATAGCGGGCGCCGGGCGATTCTTCCAGGTGCGGATTACTAGTGCGATCAGGCCGAAACCGAAGAACAGGGCTACAAAAGGGATGATGTAAGCGGCGCGGTCGAAGCCCCGCGCCGTAGGAGCGGCTAGGACCGTCGGGCCATATTTTTGCACGAAGCTTTGCTCGACCAGGCTGTCACTGTCTCCGCGACTGACGGCGGCCATTAATTCGTTGCGCATGCCGTCGGAGGCGGGGCAGCCTACGTGATTGCATTCCAGAAGAATCTGGTTGCATCCGCAGATACACATCATCTGGTGGCCGATCTCGGAGAAGCGAGTGGCGGGATCGGAAGTGCCCAGAAGAGCGAAGACAGCGGCGCAGAGAAGCGAAATGTGCAGGGATTTACGGAGCGATATCCCATGTCTCGCCAAAGACGCGAGACAACTTGCCCTGAGCCTGTCGAAGGGTGGGGCACCCGGCTTCTCGGATGAACTAGCGAAAATCGCCATTAATCTCCTGTGGTTACCGGTTCGGCTTGGGTTGTGCCGAGGCGCGCCGGCGTAGGAACTCTTACTGGGGCGGGCGCGTTTGGAACTAAGGCCAGCACCGTTCCGATCAGCATGATCCAGACTCCCAGCCAGATCCACATGACCAGCGCGTTCAAGTGCGCTTTCAGGATGGGATGGCCGTTATCTTGATTCAATCCCTCGAAGACTATGTACAGATCCTCGTTCAGCGTGGAGCGGATGTCGGGCATGGTCGAGGTCTGCTGGCTGGCCTTGTAGAAGCGGCGCACAGGAGTCATCGTATCGATCTGCTTGCCGCCTTTGTAGACGTCGAGCACGGCCCACTCGCTGGCGTAGTTCGGCGCATCGTCATCGGTGTAAGAGCGGCAGATCAGCGTGTAGGGGCCGATGGTCATTTTGTCGCCATAGCCCATCTCCTGCTCTTTATCCTGATTAAATGCCGCGCCGGCGAAGCCGATGATCACCACCACCACGCCGAAGTGAACGATGTATCCGCCGTAGCGACGCGTGTTGCGATGCGTGAGCTGCACCATGGAGGCGAACATGCCCTGGCCGGTGTGCTTCGCGATGACACGGCCGCCGCGGTAGAACTCACTGGCGACCGTAAGTGTGACCAACACGGAGAGCGCAATCGCCATCAGCGAATAGAAATATGAGATGTCTTTCCAGGGCTTCATGCCGAAGGCCGAGCCCCAACTTTGCGGCGTGATCATCAAGAAGATCGCGACCACAATCGCGCCGATCGTCGGCCACATGAAATTGCGCTTCAGACTTTCGAGAGAGGTCTTGCGCCAGGCGAGCAGCGGGCCCACGGCTGTCAATATAAGAAGGAGCAAGGCTACGGGGATGGCTACGCGGTTATAGAACGGCGCGCCTACGGTGACTTTGTTGCCTTGTACAAGTTCGGAAATCTTCGGGAACCACGTTCCCCATAGAACCGTGAAGCAAAGCAAAACGAAAAGTAAATTGTTAAACAGAAAACTCGATTCGCGCGAGACCAACGATTCGAGTTTGTGCTCGGTGCGCAGGTGCGATTTGTTCTTGAAGAAGAAAAACACGAAAACTGCGAGCGTAATGACGAGAAACCACGCGAACCAGTCGCCGATGGAGGACTGCGCGAAGGCGTGGACGGAGCTGATGATGCCGCTGCGAGTGAGGAACGTTCCCAGAATCGCGAGCCAGAATGTGGCGAAGACCAGCCACATGTTCCACATCTTCAACATACCGCGTTTTTCCTGCATCATCACCGAATGCAAAAATGCTGTACCGGTGAGCCAGGGCATGAGCGAGGCGTTCTCGACGGGATCCCATCCCCAGTAGCCGCCCCAGCCGAGCACCGAGTAGGCCCAGTGCGCGCCGAGAAAAACTCCGCAGGTGAGGAAGGCCCAGGTGACCATGGTCCAGCGGCGGGTGATGTTGATCCACTTCTCGCCGGGATACTTCATGATCAGCGCGCCGAGGGCGAACGCAAACGGCACGGTAAAGCCGACGTAGCCGAGATAAAGCATGGGGGGGTGGATCACCATCTCGGGATATTGCAGAAGCGGATTCAGGCCGTTGCCGTCGGCGGGGAGATTGCCTTGCATGATCGCGAAGGGATGCGCCGCAAAGTTCAACAGCAATAGAAAGAAAATCTGCACGCCTGCAATGACCACCGAAGCATAAGCGAACAAGCGCGGGTCGGTTTTGTAGCGCAGGCGGAGAACGAATCCGTAGGCTGCGAGCAGCAGCGACCAGAACAGCAGCGAGCCTTCCTGTCCAGACCACAGCACGGCGAACTTATAAGGAGCGGGCAAGGCGCGATTGCTGTGGTGGAAGATGTAGGCGATGGAGAAATCGTCGTGGAAGGCGCTGATGACCAGGATTACCGACGCAAGAAGAACTGCAATAAAAGTAGCAATGCCGGCGCGGCGAGCGGTTTCGCCGATGCGCTCGGAACCTTGGCGCAGAAGGGAAGACAGCGAAGCGTCACTGGTGGAAAGGTTTGCTCCAGAGGATCTACCGCCAGCAGTCGCGGTTTGCAGCGCCGGACGATTCTGGAAAACCAGAGCGAGAATGCCGGCGAGGAACGAGTAAAGGCTCAGAGCCAGCGCGAGCAGAAGTGCGAAGCTACCAATTTGCGCCATGTGGCGGAACCCCGGCCCATTTTTTCAGATTTACCCCTGCGAGGCAACCACGATAGTGCCGAAGCGCAGTGCTCAGTGGGATTATTCGTAAGTATAACGCCAAGGATAGAAACGCCGCGAGCGTCCGCTTTCCCTGGAAGGATTTGGATTTCGCATCAAGATTCGAACGGGCTCGCGACTCGCCGCCCGTTTATTTCGCGATCGCGCCTCTTTACGATGCGGCCCCGAAGGCGGCATGAGTATGGCCGCCTTCGGGCCGTGGGTTCGATAGGACGGAACCGCTAGGCACTGTGTTGATGGTAGCGCTGCAGCACTTCACGTTCCGCAGTCAACCAGTCCTCGGCTTCGTTTCCCGCAGAGTAGCCACGCTGTTGGTAGAGTTCATAGGCGCGGCGGCGAATTTCATCCTCAAGATTAATAGGGAAGACGTTCTTGCGAACTTCCGACTTGCGAATTTCGCTCTTGCCGTTTTCGGACTTGATTGTGTCGTACTTAACCGGGTCGGTCTTGCGGACCTCGAAGGGTCTGCTCTCCTTCTGCAATGCAGAGGGAACCGGTTCCTGGGCTGCCGGGTTCACTTCGGGCATACTCGCCGTTGTGTTTGCGGCGACTGATTCGGCAGGAATGGGATCGGGGTTGACTTTTTTGGAGCGGGCTTTGCCAGGGCGTTCAGCGCTGCCGCCTGGGGGATTTTTTGGTCTTGCCATGGTCGGATACTCCTTACATATACCTAGATTCAGGAATGAATTGAGTTGTTGATGAATAAACCGCATACACTTCACCCCGCGCTTTGAAGCAGAAGCAAATTGTATTGGCGGAGTTGAGTTATTATAGGCTTGCGCAGGCTGTGGAAACCACCCCTCCCCGAGAAATTGCAGGAGAAGGCTTGCTATAATCGGTACCTCCGAGGGCGCTATCGTCTAGGGGTTAGGACGGAAGATTCTCAATCTTCAAACCCGGGTTCGATTCCCGGTAGCGCTACCAGACTTTTCACGCCGCCGAGTGTTTCAAGCCTGCCAAGTGCTCCGTCCGATTTTTCTCTCACAGAATCCGTTGTTGTGACGGGAAACTGAGTATCGCAGGTATGGCGAACCCAACCGTAAAGAACAGAAATGGGAAATAGTACTGATCCGCCGCCGCTAAATGCCTTCGCACTCACGGCGTTTCGTTGTCAGCGCGCTACAATACTGGCATCGTTTTTTACATAACCAAGGGGGGAACAAATGTCAGGTCTAACCAGTGCGCTTCAAGAACTTCGTGCGGAACGTTCTAGAGCGCAGTTACAAGTTGAAAAACTAGATCGAGCAATTTCAGTGGTGGAGTCGTTGAACGGAGGTGGAACGCCGAATGGAACGTCCCACAACGTGACGCAACCGGTCAGAGTTGTTTCGGCGGCGTCACGGCGGAAAATGGCGAAGGCACAAAAGGCGAGATGGGCGAAGGCTCGGAACGGAACCGGGCCGGGAAACGTGGAAACGAAAACTGCTGCTTCCTCTCCCGCAAAACGCACCTTGTCTGCGGCGGCGCGCAAAAGGATAGCAGCGTTTCAACGGGCCCGGTGGGCGAAGCTGAAGGCGGCGAAAAAGGCAGCTTAGCCTGTCGATAATAAAGCGGGAGATTTGTGGGAGCCCGCCGCGAGTAGTGGGCGGGCTTCCTATCCCAGCAAATCTTTAATGACAGACAGTCCGCATCCACTGGCTGTCGGCGTACGGAAGTCACCGGGACTTCTCATACAGCGATGCGGAGGCGAACCACATCTCTAGTATTTTGCCGAGATTCAGTTCCACCGCAGGTCCGCTTCCGGATTTCCTGTTTGTACGGTCCGCAAGCTTCAATCCGTAATTCTCTCCCCTGACATTAAATTCTGTCACCGAAACCGCAACGTGCCCGCCGTCGATGGTTCCCGATCCGACCAGCTCCGTGCTCTGATCAAGTGAAACAGAATTCGCAAAGCTGATGGGATGCAACAGAGTTCCCCGAAAATCAAAATTCCCGTTGGGCTGCCGACTGATGGAGTTCACTCGAATCCACAGGCGGTCGCCAGCCGCAAACTGGAGACGCAGGATGTGCTCTGCAGATTGCGTTGTGCTGTTGGATTGTAAGGGGTCCGCTCTTACCGCGCCTTTGTTTGCCTCCTCGTTTGGAGGCGAAGCCTGGCGGGCGAGCCGATCCTGAGAGTTTTGACGAGGATTGACGATGGGTGGCACAACTTCGGACCTCCGAGGTATAGCGGGGGATGGCTTCTCGCCATATGCGATCATTGGCTTCGCGTCCTGCCGAACATCCGTTGGTTGGTCATTCTTGGATGGCGACCTCCTGTTTGTGAACATTGCTACGAGTAGGAGGACCAGGGTAAAGGTAGTCCCAGTAAGAATTAAACGAACTCGCCGTCGCTTGTCAGTCTCAAGCGCAGCGGACACGTCGCCACTATGCTCGCCAAGTTCGGTGGGAGCAATGTCCAAATCAATGGAGGTTCCGCAAGCCGGGCATATCCTCTCCGCGTTCACGAGAGAAGTCCCGCACCTGTAGCAAAATTTGGACATCGAAGGTTACTTCGCCGCGATTGCCAAAAGGGGCCGGCTACGGTAGCAGCCCGTACACATCGAGCTCGTTCGCCGTAGGAACGAAGACTTTGCCATTCGCGATGGTCGGCACGGTGAACTTTAAAGCGTACCCCGCCGTATCGCGAGTGCCTGCCTGCGTGCTGTTGTAAAGCTCCGTAGCGACATTGCTGGCATCGTAGGCGTGCAGCACCAATGGGCTGGTGCCATTTCCCTGACCGACATAGGCTGAGTTGTCGATATCCCAAATAATGCCGTTGGTTGTGCCATTGGCGGAGAGCGATGCCGTGGCGCCGTGCATGCTGTAGCTTATGGTGCCGAGTGTGGGTGGCGTCGCAATCGGCGCGGTAGAGCTGGCCGGGTTCCAGGTGTAGGCGCGCAGGACGTCCTGATTGCAGTGGTAGTACAGGGTATTGTTCCAAAAGACGGGACTCGAGAAGATATTGTCGTCCTGGATGGGCACGCCAGTCTGCACAGTCTGGATCACGTTGTTGCTGCCTCCCGGCAGCGGGAGATAACCTCCCATATCTTCGCGATTCACCACGAAGATATTGCCGTCTTTGCCGCCACCGACCGTGATGGGAGGCAGCGAAGAAGAACTCGGCACCAGGATATTGGAACCGCTGCCCAAGTCGGCGTCCGCCACGGCGAGGGCATAGTTATTATCCGGCGAAAAATAATCCAGCACCGTGAGTTTGTTCGGATCCAGCCGCAAGAACGAATCGTTGTATAGCAGCGGTGTGTAGTTCTGGTCGCCGGAGTCCACGCCGCTCATTAAATACACATCGCCGGTGGCATCGTCGATCGCGGGAGCCCCGCCGCTGGCCCAGAATCCGCCGCCCGCGCCGTTCGGGGTGTCACTGAAGATCGCGATTTGCTCCAAGGAAGTTTTGTCGTAAGCCGCCACCCATCCGTGCTCGCAACTTCCGAATGCGATGTAGATCGCATTGGTCACCGGATTGAGAGCGAGGCCCATGCGTTGGTAGCAATCGGTTCCGAGAGATACCTCTCCGCCCGAACTGTCTGGACCGGTGCCGGGGACAGAGCCGTGGATATTGACCGGGCTGCCGGAGACATCCCGGCCAGTGGTCACATCCAGCGCGTGCAAATAAAATGGAGTGGGGTCATTGGGGGGTGTCTCCACGACCAAATACATGATGTTGGTGGTGGCATCGATCACAGGCGTCGAGAGAATGCCAACTACGGGAGAGACGCCCGAATAATCGTTCTTGGTGACCGATGGTCCGAGATTCACTTGCCAGAACGGTGTGCTTTGCTTGCCGGTGGCGTCGAAGGCATAGACGCTGTTGTTCTGGGTCTCGACGTAGACAACTTCGTGCGCTGCACCGGAAATCGTCGCATTTGGCAGATACAGCGGCTGCGCATAGATCTGTCCATCAACGGGAAAAGAAGCCAGCTTTCCAAACTTGGTGGAGTTCACGTTCGCAGGCGTCAGCGTGCTCTCCTGCGTGTAGGCGCCATCGCGCGCGTCGTCGTTGTGATAAGTGAGAACTGCTCCAGCGCTGAAGTTGATCACGGTCAATCCGGTGGAGACGCTGGAGGAGGGTTCCGCCGAACTCGTCGCGGTCACGGTGTGCGTGCCGAGCGCATTTGGAGCGGTGTACAGACCCGCAGACGTGATCGTCCCTGTCGTCGAGTTGCCTCCAGCCACTCCATCCACTGACCAGGTGACGCCTGAGTTGGCGAGGCCTTGAATCGTGGCGGTAAATTGCTGCGTGCCCGACGGAGCGACGGTTAGCGCTGTGGGAGAAATCGCAAAGGTGAAGACGCTGACTGGAATGCTCTCGCTGATCGCTGGACTCGCGGTGCTGGCGGCTGTGACTGTGAAGCTTCCGGCCGCAGACGGAGCTGTGTAGAGACCGGTTGCTGAGATGCTTCCGCCCGTGGTCGACCAGGTGACGGCGGAAGTGGACGCACCTTGCAGGGTCGCGGTGAATTGCTGCGTTGCCCCGCCCATGACTGTGGCGGAAGCTGGGGAAATCGAGACTGTCGAGACGGTAACCGAGGCGTTAGCCGTTACAGACGAATCGGCGGCGCTGATGGCCGTTATCGTGAAGGTTCCGGCCTGTGACGGAGCCGTGTACATGCCTCCGGTTGTAATGGTTCCGACGGTCGAATTCCCGCCGGCGATTTGATTGACCGACCAATTCACGGCGCTGTTGGAAAAGCCCTCTACCGAAGTGCTGAATTGCTGATGGCCGCTTGGAGGGAGAATTACCGAAGCTGGCGTGATAGACGCCAGCGCGCCGACGGCGACGCTGGCATTGGCGCTCTTCGTAGTGTCCGCTTCGCTGGTCGCCGTGACTTTGTGGGTGCCCGGCTGGGAGGGCGCATTGTAGAGTCCGGTTGCGCTCACGGTCCCCACCGTGGAGTTTCCGTTGCTGATGCCGTCAACGGACCACGCGACCGCTGTATTCGAGGTGTTCTGCACCGTCGCCGTAAATTGTGTGCTTCCGCCCACTGGAACGTTCACAGAAGACTGATTCAAGGTTACGGTAACTGCTGCCGTTGGCGTAGGGGAAGGGGAAGAAGTTTTTGTCCCCTGACAAGCGGCCAGCGTAAGGCCAAAGGCCAGGGTTAAACTGGTGGTTAATACTATAGACTTTCTGGCAGACATAGTTTGACTCTCGCAGCGCGCAAAATGTCGAGTTATAGATGGCGATTCGGAGCAGATTAGTTGCTGTCGCCTGCCGACACTGGGAATCGAGATTATGGGCGCCGGGAGGCGACTTTCTTACTTAACTAGAGGCCGCCCAAACATTTGCGCCTATTTAGGGAAGGAAGACTCTCATTCGTAAGTGAAGGTGAGATTGTCGAGATAAATGGTATAGGGTGCCTGCTGGTAGTTTCCGTCCATTTGGTAGTTGACGGTGATGCCATACCAATTCACGGCTGAGCCAGGATTGTAGTACTGATTCACGGGGTTGGTCACGCCGTTCAACGTGATGGACTGATAGAGCAATTGGTTGTCGGAGGTGCGCTGCACCTGAATGGTCACGTGGTTCCACGCATTGCTGTTGGGATAGCATGCGATACTGGTTGGAACCCAGTGCTGGTTGACATTGTCCCAGATATCCCACTCATTGCCGCCCGCAATGCGGCATTCGTGACCCCAGATGAAACCAAGGTTGTCGAAGAACTGATTGATATCGAACTCAAGCGCCTGCGAAAGTTCGAGGTTAGTCCCGTAGAAATATACGTCGTAGGTGAAGTTGTGGTACGTGGGGACGAGCGTTTGGTTGTTATCGGGCATGCCCTGCGAAGAAAACGCGCCGATCAAGTGATTATTAAAGAGCGCGTCCGAGTACAAGGCCGTGCCGCCGAGATTGTATTGGGTGGCCGATCCGCTCATGGAAGGGGATTTGATTCCCTGTGTCATGGAGTAGCTGATTCCGTCGCAAGGCGAAGGAGAGCAGTCGACGAAATTCGGCGGCCCTTGCCCGTAGCCGGACCAGCCGACGCTGCTCTGCAGGTTGGAAAATGAATTTCCTGGCGTAGGTGCTGGGGCCGGGGGTACTGGCGCGGGGGGTACTGGCACCGGCGCGGCTGAGATCGCAATCTGGAACGGTTGCTGTTTCGTCAGGTTCTTGGCGTCTGAGACCGAAATCGAAAAGCTAAAATCACCCGCAGCGGAGGGCGTTCCAGAGATGCGTCCGGATGTCGTATTGAGAAGCACGCTCGCGGGCAGTTGGCCCGACGTTAGCGAGAAGGCGTAGGGCGGAGTTCCGCCACTTACATTCAAAGTGGCGCTGTAACTGGAACCGACGACCCCTGAGGGAAGTGCTCCCGAAAAACTTAGGCTTGAGGTTGTTGGTGTGGCGACAGGGGATGAATTAGCACTCGCGGGGACTGACACTCCCGAACATGCGTTCAATAAAAAGAGACAGGAGAAGATCGTAATTAGAGCGGTGAAGTTAAAGAAAATGGAGTGAAAGACAACATTTTGATGGGCATACTTCCGCTGCGCCGCCGTCACGCGGTTAGCCATGGATGCGACCTCTCTTAGGGGGCTCAAGAGGACACTCGAGCGGGAGAGTCCTTAACGAACTCTAGTCAGAGTGGTATGAGCTATCCAGATCACCAAAGTATAGGGAGAGTGCAGCGACTTGTGGGCAGGGGCTTCATGCTCGGGCAGCGAGTGCGAATTACAACAAATCCAGCGCAGACTTATTTTCGCGCTCGACTTGCCGCATAGTGCAGTCTTTCGGAGATTTTTCCGGACGCCAGCGCAACAGCTTTGTGCCGTGGCGGAAGCGGCCTCCGGTGAAGTGGTCGAATTGGACTTCGACAACCAGTTTAGGCTGCAGCGGCTGCCACTCGGTGGAGCGTTTGGTGCTCCAGCGGCTCGGGCCTCCGGGGGACTTCCCGGTAAAGCCTGGTGTTTGAATCAGCGCTTTCAGTTTGCGGGTCAGCGCGGGCCTTTCTTTGGCTGCGATCGACGATGTGAATCCCACGTGATCAAGCAGGCCTTCGGCGTTGTACAGCCCGAGCAGTAGAGATCCTACCACCGGCTGTTTCTCAAGATAGCGAAAGCCGCCTATAACGCAATCGGCGGTTCGCTGGCGCTTGATTTTCTGCATGCCCGTGCGTGTGCCGCTCTGGTAGGGCAAGTCGCGGCGCTTGGCGATCACGCCATCGAGTGCCACTCCCATGTGGAACCACTTGCGGGCCTCGGCAAAATTATCGGTGACAGGAGAAAGGCGCAACTTTTGGCTTGGGGTATTTCCGTTCGACTTCACATAGTTTTGGAAAAATCTCTCCAGTTGCCGTCGGCGATCGGTGAGCGGAAGATCGAAAACGGATTCGCCTTTATCATCCACTAGGAGGTCAAAGACGATGAACACGCTGGGAGTGAGCTGGCTGAGTTTTTCGATGCGGCTGGCAGCTGGGTGAATCCGCATGAGAAGCTGATCGAACGACAAACCTCCATCGGTCGGGATCACAATTTCGCCATCGAGAACGAAGCTCTGAGCTGTGAGCCCTGCGAGAGCACGAACCAGCTCGGGAAAATAGCGGGTCAGCGGCTTGGCCGATTTTGACATTAGATCGACGCGGTTGCCGTCGCGAAAGGCGAGGCAGCGAAAGCCATCCCACTTCGGCTCGTATTGCCATTGCGGCCCGGAAGGAAGTTCTGCAGCAGGCAGGGCTTCCATGGCAGCGTAGCTTTTCTTGAGGGGCAGGCTCATTGCGTTTCCATGCGTGAAATTCGGCAAAGTGTCCCGCAGGCTTAAGATGCAATTGCCGGATTGGGCGTTTCGCCCGCCGGGAAACATTGAAGGCCGGCGGGGCAGTACAATCGGGCGGAGCAATATAAAGGAGAGAAGAATGGCGCAAAAAGTAATTGAGATTGTTGGGACCTCGAAAGAAAGCTTTGCCAAAGCTGCGGAAAATGCGGTAGCCGAAGCAGCGAAAACCATCCGCGGCCTGCGCTGGGCGCGCGTCGCGGAATTCGAGATGGAACTGGACGGAAAAAAAGTAGCGAAGTATCGCGCTACCACCAAGATCTATTTCGATATCGAAAAATAGCAGTGTTGCGGCTTCATGGGCTTGATCATTCTCCCTGAAGAAGTATATTGCGCCTGAATGTGACCACGAGTCATTTAATTATTCAGAGCAGATCTGGGTCCGAAAGATATGCTAAACCTTTCCTCGGGGAGTGCCGATAGGGTTAGATAGGCGGAATTGTATTGCCGCCCATTCGAGGTGGAATTATGAGTGTCGGTCCAATTTCGGCTGCGAGCCTCAGTTCATATGTTCTGTCGTCCAACGACTCCGAGCAGCAGAATCAAGCTTTGCAGAATCTGCAGAGCAGTTTAGCGAACGGCGATCTGACTGGCGCGCAGTCGGCCTTTCAGAGCCTGCAGACTCTCTTCCAGAGCGCGGCGACGGCGAGCGGAGGCTCGCTCTCTAGCCAACTTACAGATAATTTGAATGCGATTGGCAGCGCATTGAGCGCCGGCAATCTATCCACGGCTCAGTCGGCGTTTGCGGCTCTACAGAGTTATCTGAAGACGTCATCGCCGGCGCTGGCCAACGAAGCGGGCGCCGCTTCGCAATCGGTGGCGCTGGTCGAAGAACTCCTAAGCACAGTGGATGCTACCGCGACTTCCTCTAGCGCGTCCGATCTGAACAACTCGCTCCTGCAGAGTGTCTATGGAGGCTCGGGCAGTTTGAATGTGCTCGGTTGAGTCTTGGCTTACCGCGGACTCAAGTCAACATAGTGACCGAAATTCGAGAGCGCGACCTGGTCTCCGCCGGGAATGTAAAACCCGAACCTTCCCTGGCTTAAATTCGTTCCCGGCTGCGTCCAACGGTCAAGCACCACCCAACTTTCGCCCTGCCGGATCGAATGGACAATCTCATTCGGTCCCACGCGGATTTGAATCGTGCGGAAACTTTTCTTTTCGTTCTTGTGCGGGATTTTGGTCTCGTCGCCCTTTTGTCCGTTCTTCACCACTGTACGGTAAAAATTATTGTCGTCCATTTGAAAAAGGATGTAGTTGTTGGCGTCGGTGCAGTTGAGCATCCATTGCAGGCGATGTCCCTTGGCGAGCATGGCCGAGAAAACAAATGTGCCGGACGTAGGAGACAGACTGTACATCACGAAATCGCCGCCCTTGCGAACAAATGAACCTTTTTCCTGCTTCCAGCCGGCTGCGTCCTCCCACTTAGACATGCCGCTGGGAGCCAGTGACAGATCCAAAGTCTTGGATTGACCCGCGGCCATTTCGATCGTAGAAGTGCGCGTGAAACTGTCGGCTGTCTTTGCCGTGAGAGTGTAAGAGCCGCTTGGCAGGCTCAGCGTCGTACCATTGCTTACCTTGATCGCCGGCTCGCCAGCTTTAGCGAGCGTCACCTGGGCGTCAGCCGGCGTAAATGAAACCTTGAGCTCGCCGGGAGCAGCCTCCAGTGCGACGTCAGCGCCTGTCAGCGAAACCGCGGTTCCGACGACGAAGTGTTTTTTGATCTGTTTGGGCTTGAAGCGGTCTTTGCGCAATTCGACGACGTGATCACCCGGACTGATGGTCGAAACGGTGAGCGTTCCATCGGGCTGAATAATTCCGGATGAAGTTTGATCGATAAGAACGGCCGAGCCCGGAAGTCCACCCTGGATGGTCAGCGAGGCCAGGTGTGGAATCGGCTGCAGGTTGAAGATCACCTTGCCTTGCTCGCCTTTGCGAATTCTGACTTTTTGTTCGGGAAGATCCTGAAAACCGTTCTCGGAAACTCGCACCGTGTAATCTTTGAATTCGAGGTTCGGAATGCGCAATTGGCCATTCGACGTTAGTTGCGGCTGAAGTTTTCCGTTGAGAAAAACTTTGGCCTTATCTTGGCCAGCGACGACCAATAGCGTGCCAAGGGATTCGCTTTGTCCCGATTCCAGAAAGGCACTTAGCGTCGGCGCTGCGCCAACATCGATATCAACTTTGAACTGTTCATGACCGCGGGTCACTGCAAGTTCGTGCGCCCCTGGCGGGACTGCCGCCAGCTCAACGCCTTCTTTCGATACATCGAGCGGAGCCTGGCCGTCGAGACTCACTTTTGTGGTCGCGTCGCTAGCATAAATATGAAGGTGCCCGGAGATTCCGGTCACAACTACAGCCACGACTCCCTTTGCGACAATCGGCCCGCTAATGAGCGGAGCTGCGCCAGCCGCGCTCGAGAAGGTAAACGAGGTTTGGCCTCGCGCAGCCTCGACACTAAATTTGTGTTCCCCAGCAGCGATCTTATCGAGAGACCACTGTCCATCCTGAAATTCTGCGGGAGGTTGATCGTCGAGCGTGACTTTTCCCGAGCCAGCTTCGGAAGACAGTTTCAACATCGGCAGCACAAGCTCTGGCGGCGGAGATACTGGCGCAGCGACGGCGGCGGGTGCTTCCTGAGTGGGAGCCTGAGAGACGGCCGCCGTGGGCTTTCTGCGCAACAGGCCGACGATTGCTGCGACTAGAACAATCGCCACGACCGCAACCAGAATTTGTTTAACGTAAGACGAAGACGGCTTGGAACCGACCGGCTTGGCAGTTGCAGCATTGCGCGCCGCCGGCTGAGGCGCGGCGGACGCGCTTCTCGCCGCTGGTGCTGAAGATGTCGGCTTCGGCGGTTCCGGCGGCACAACAGCTGTAACTGCGGAAGATGCCACAGGCTCAACCATCGGCGCGGGAGGCGACACGGTCTTGCCGGTTAATGCTGCCGGAACTTCCCCGGCGCCGGTGGGAGGCGGGTTGACGGTCAGAGTCATGCCCTCATTCACCGCGGGCACGCTAGAACTCCGGGTCACTTCCAGCATGCCGAGGCGATGCAGAAGCCCGTTTGCGACGGACAGCAGCTCTCCGTCGGTGGAGTATTTGTCAGAAATCGCGCGCACTCGTTGCGCCAAAGCTTGCTTGGCTGCTGAATCGGCAGCAGCGTCGATTTCGGTTTCCAGGCTGCGTAATCTTTCCAGGTCGCGGCGACGATCTTGGCGGCGCTGAGTCTGCAGGTCGCGTTGTAGCGTCTCCTGAATCTGCAGCAATCGAGGCTCGCGCGGATAAATCGACAGGCCCTCTTCAATGCGAGCCAAAGCCCCGCTGAAATCCGCGCCAGTCTGCATTTTGCGCGCTTGCGAAACGCAGTCTTCGACGAAAGTCTCGCGCTTCTGGTCGAGGATCAGAGTACGAATCGTCTTGGCCATGGGATGCGCAGGGTTCAAATCCAGCGCTTCTCGCGCCAGTTTCTCGGCCTCGCGCCAATCGCTCTCGACAGTCGAGTGCGCTTGCTCCACCAAGGCGTTCGCCAGAACCGCTCGGGCCAGGGAATTATTTTCGTCAAGCTCGTAAGCTTGGCGCAGCAACTTGATTCCGTCCGCAGATTTCTGTTGCCCGCACAGATCTTGACCCTCGGTCATTAAACGGTGAGCTTCGGTCTTGCGCTTGACGCCTTCTTGAGCAAGCTTCTCCAGTTCCGTGAGTTCCGCATCGTTCGGAAATTCTGCGGCAGCCCCTTGCAGCAGATCGAGAGCGCGAGCGTAGTCACTGGAATGCAGACAGGTGTCGATCTGCTCCACGAGACGAGTACGAGATTCGACTCGCACTTGCTGGTCGCGCCGCTTCTGCAAGCGCTCGACTTCGAAGGTTAAGCCTGGATACTGGCTGTAAATCGTGCGCAGAATTTCCCAATCATTCAAAGCGTCGCTGTACGAACCTTGCTCTTCGTGAAGGTGAGCGCGCGCGACGATGGAGTTCACCAGGTCGCGCTTGTCCTGCACCAGCCGCAGCGAGCGTTCGAAATGCGATTCGCCGGGATGAAGGTGGAGCGCCTCGCGCAGGATGTTGACGCGCTTATCGAGATCTGGCTCGCCCTCGACCTGGCGATCGATCGACGCGATGAAAGCCGAGAGTTCCTGCCGCTGCTGCTCTTCGATGTCGTAGCGCAGAGCCTGGAAAATGGCGTTGTTCGGATACTTCGCCAGATAAGACTGGCATGCATCCATGGCTTTGGCGAAATTATGCTCGGCGAGACTTCTTCGCGCCTCGGCATAGGCCGTGTTCATGGCATCGTGCTCGGAGCGTACCTCGTTGTAGAAACTCTGATACGTGGCGCCGCTGTCGCGATTGACGGAATCGGGAGCGCGGCGGTCGAGGTCGAGCACAACGCCGAGTTTCGCCAGGGCACTGCTCACGTCGCCTTTTTGCCACGCATCCATGGCGGCGCGGTGAAGTTGTTCTTTCTCCTGACGAAGCTTTTTGTATTCCTGCTCCTCGCGATCGACCTCAGCCAGCAACTGCAGGGCTCGCTCTTCTTTCGGCCGGAGTTGCAGAACATTCTGCAAAGCCTCGCGGGCGTGGCCGTAGGCGTGATTGTCGATGTGCTGGCTCGCCAGGCGGTACCAGTTATCGATTTGTTTCTCGCTGCGCCGGTTTTCGATTTTGCTCTTGAGCGCGAGCGCAACGGCATTGTCCGGTTCGATCTGCAATGCCTCTTGTAGT
Organism: uncultured Acidobacteriaceae bacterium; assembly: GCA_963781635.1. Classification (GTDB taxonomy): domain Bacteria; phylum Acidobacteriota; class Terriglobia; order Terriglobales; family Acidobacteriaceae; genus Sulfotelmatobacter. The sequence continues at coordinate 174,185 of CAWAFZ010000012.1, read as the reverse complement.
TTCTGCAGCGCGAGAGGATCTTCTTCTTCCTCAAAACGCGCCCTGGCAGCGTCGAGCAATTGCGAAAGCGTCTTGCGTCGGACCGCGCCATCGAGCCGGCGTCTCAACGAGCCTATGGCGTCGTCCATATGGCCTTCGGCTTCGAGCTCGCCGAGAATCTCTCCGGCAAATTGGAAATCGCCTTCTTCGAGCGCTTTGGTGGCGCGCTGCAGACGCGGCCTCGTGCGCTCAGGATCGAAGAATTCAATGGGCTCGTTGCGTAGCGCTTTGTTGAGCGTGTCGCCGAAATCGCGGGCGCTGGCGAAACGATGCCACGACTGCTTCGCCATGGCTTTATGCAGAACGCGGCTCACCGGCTGGGTCACGGTGGAATTCAGCTCGGACGCTAGCGGAGGAATTTGCCGCAGAATTGCATCGACCACTTCATCGGCGCGGGCGCGCTGGAACGGGTTTCGCCCGGTCATCGCTTCATAGCAGACCACGCCCAGAGAAAAAATATCGGAGGCCGGCGATAGCGGCTTCAACTCAATTTGCTCGGGAGACATATAGAGCAGCGTGCCTTTTTGCGCCCGCGTGGTGTGAGCGTCGGCCATGTGGGCGACGCCGAAATCGATGATCTTCACCGAGTCGTCTTCCATCACGAAAATGTTGCTCGGCTTCAAATCGCGATGCACCAGTCCACGCTCGTGAGCCGCCTGCAGGCCGCGGCAGGTCTGCGAAATAATATCGATCGTGCGCTCTAGCGTCATGCGATGGCTGGCCTTACGGATGAAGTAATCCAGCGTAGTGCCCGGCAGCAGCGGCATCACGAAGTAAGGCTTCTTCTTGCCGTCTTCTTCGAATTCTCCAATGTCGAAAATCTCGACGATGTTGGGGTGGCTCATCGAGGCCAGCACGTCGCATTCTTTGTAGAAAAGCTGGAGCGACGCGGGATCGGGAATATCGAGGATGGTTTTAACCGCGACTTCGCGGCGCACCACCGTGTCGTAGGCGCGGTACACCAGGCCCATGCCGCCCTGGCCAAGCACCTGGCGGACTTCGTAGCGGCCGGCTAATTTTCTGGGTGAAGCGGGATTCTCCATGGCGCGAACCGATCTGCCGGGGAGGGCGTAAGCATCTTACCCGATTTAGCCGAAAACTGTATCCCTGCGCAACTTCTTAGCCCGGTAGAGAGGAAAGGCGCAGGCTGCAAACTGTTGCATAGTTTTACGAGCGCAGAAGATTGCGCGCAATGAATAAGACATTCGCAGGGCGTTCGCCTAGTCGCCGCATGAAATAGGGATACCACTCGCTTCCGAAAGGAATGTAGACGCGAACGCGCCAGCCCTTGCGCGCCAGCTTGCGCTGCAGGTCACGGCGAATGCCGTGGAGCATTTGAAATTCGAACGCGTCGCACGAAATGTTCTCGCTGGTCGCGAAGGCCTGGGCTTGCTGAATGATGTTTTCGTCGTGTGTCGCCAGGCCGTGATAGATGCCGCTCTTCATCAGGATCTTCATCAGCTTGACGTAATTGGCATCGACATCGGATTTGGCGGCGAAGGCGATGTCCGGCGACTCTTTGTACGCGCCTTTGCACAGGCGAATGCGAATGCGCTCGGCGAGAAGCTTTTCCACATCGCTTTCGGAGCGCTTCAGGTAGGCCTGAATCACGGTCCCCACGCAGTTTGCATTGCCGGGCATGCGGTGAAGTTCGTGAACAAAATCGAGCGTCCGCTGCGTGTAGGGCGAACCCTCCATGTCGACGCGCACAAAGCCCGGAGGATTCATCGCGGCGGCTTTGGCGACTAATCCACTCACGATATCGCGCGCAAGCTTTTCATCCACATCGAGTCCCATGTGCGTGAGCTTGAGGCTGATGTTGGCGTTGAGTTGGTTGGCAACAATGGCGTCGAGAATTTGATGGTAAAGCTGCGCGCTGTGGCGGGCTTCGTCGAGATTGGTGACATTCTCCCCGAGGTTGTCGATGGTGACGCTCATTCCCGCGCGATTGACAGCTTGTGTGGCGCGGACGGCGTCGGCGATCTCGGTGCCGGCAACGAAGCGGTACGAAACGCGCTGCCCCAGCGACGAGTGCTCGGCGAATCTTCTCAAGGCTGCGTTTTCAGAAAGCCCGACGAAGAACGCCCTCAACATGCAACACCCGGCAGGTCTCGAGCCATAACAGATTGGTACGGAAAGATCACAGAAAGTTGTATCACATCGAGGCTCACCGCAGCGGCTGAAGCCGGTTTCGAACTTCGAACTAGCGGCATGCCTGAAGGCATGCCCTGATACGAACCTTTCTAAACTGAGCCGCTACGTTGGATTGCCGTTCGCGATTTTCCTTTACCAAGTGTAGTGCGCGGTGTAGGTGATTGTTTTCTCCTCGTCGGGTGCGATGGTCACGGGAAATTCAATCGTGTGGCTGTCAGTTTTCTTATAATCCGCCGAGTTTGAGGCAATGTCCCACGTCAGGGCACGGTAGAGATGTTCGACCACGCGAACCTCTACCGGCTCTTTCTTGTGGTTACGAACTTTAATCTCAAAAGATTCGGTGGCCGTGCTCTTGCCCATCTCCACGATGTAATTGGTGCGCCGCCTCTCCCCGGTTAAATCGAAGGCGTTGCCGGTGTAGATGCGCACGGTTTCGTCGCGGGGCGTGTGATCGATGACGTTTTCTCCGGTGAACTCGATCTGACCATCGTCGTTGCGGCGGTAGAAGCGCACTCGGCCTTTGGGTAACGGCATGCCGAGGTGGTTGGCTTCCGAGTTGCGAAACTCGCGCATCACCCAGATTTTTGGGTTTGATTCGGTGCCGTAGGAGTGATCGTTGCGAATGTTCTCCCAACCCCATCCGTTATATCGATTGGGGTCGATTTTTAGGCCGTCGTAAATGTACAGCTGCTTGGTGGCTACACTGGCTGCGTGGATGAATTCCACCTGCTTGGTTTCGTGGTCACGCAGAGTGGTGGTGCGCTCGAGCGTGTAGAGGTGGTATTCGTCAAAGGCTTTTTCGGTGACCGGCGGTCCCACCCTGACCGCCTCCGCCTGCGCCATCTGGAAGACGTTCCGGCCATTCATTCCTTGCTGCTGAATCTTATTCACGTCCCCGGCCATGAGCTTAATGCGCGCCTTCTCGAAGGTCTTGCCGGTCTGGTTGTCCATGGTGACCCAGCCCACGATGTCGACGAGATCCCCTTTTCCCGGCGCAACAATGTTGTAGTCGGCCTGCCAGTTCATGCCGCCGGTGACATAGGAAAATTCGGCGGGAAATTTGCCGGCTTTGTCAGTCGCGAGCAGCCACTCGAGGCGGGGCTTGAGAATGGTCTCAGCCGTAAGGTCAGGAAAGATGGGCGTGCCGGGAAGGCCGAACTGCAACTGGCCCCCTACCTCAATGATAGGTTCTTCCTGCGCGCGTAAGGTTTGGCCGTAGCCATTCACATTGAAGTAGCTTTGGGGAACGTACCCGCTGCGGACCACCTTGCCCTTGATTCTGGAATGGTCGGACTGTTCGAAATCGATGGTACGACCTTCGTAGATGGATAGCAACGAAAACTGCGACACGGGATCGGCACGATAGTTCTGCTCCAGCACGGTCAGCGCATGCTTACCCGTGGGATCGCGCAGCACGACGGAATCCGGCTCCAGGTGCATGGTGATGTCATTCACGTTGATCTCGTTCTCCCCAGGCTTTAGATCCAGCGGAAGTTCCTGCCGCACGACAGCGAAAGCCTGGTTATAGATGGTGAGTGAAGTCTGAGAAGACTGCTGCGCGAGGAGACTGCTGCAGAGAACGAAAAGGCAGACGAAGCGAGCGATCATAAACCCACACCTCCGCGAGCAGGCTAGGCCGAAGCGTCTTTCGAATTAGACACCGAAGATCGAGCGCCAGTTAGCGGCGCGGTTAGTCAAACTCTATCGATAATGGAACGCGGGTGGGAGTGATTCTTGCGTTGCCCGGCGAGTCGGCGAATCTTCTTAAAGACGGGTCTTCGGAGAGAGCGACGAAGGACGCCCTTAGCATGCAGCACCTGCGAATTCGTCAGCGGAGCGAACTGACAGTCCTATGAGGAGCACAGAACGTTGTATCACAACCGCGCCGTTCCGTAGCCAGGGATGCGCGCGAGCCGAGGAAAAGCAAGATTAGCTGGTTCGGGCAAAGACTAAGGTGCAAATCTTATTTCGATAATCTCGTAACTCTCGTGAGGCGTGTTTTCAAACTTCCACTGGCGTAGCGCCTTCTGGGCAGCCTCAGCGAGCAGTGGGTGGCCTCCCTTCACTTCGACGGACTTTACGGTTCCGTTCGGCGCAACCAATGCCACCGCCCTCACGTTGCCCTGGATTCCCATGGACCGCGCGATGCTCGGGTATTGTGGAGCAACCCGGGCCACGATTTTGCGGGCGTTTTCAGGGGCTTCCTGGGAAAAAGAATGGCAGACGGCAAGCATTTGGGATAGCGCGAGAGCGAGCACGATGACCGTGGCGCGGCTTCTCATATGAGGTTAATTGACCTTCTTCAGGATAAGAAAAATCTCATCTTTCTCGTAGATTACCTTGGTAATAATGCGGGTAATTTTCTGCTGAGATGGGAGTCGGCGCTTTGCCTGGTGGGAGCAGCGATTTATCGATTCCTCAGTGGCCGTGCTCTTCCATAAATTTCTCGACTTCGATCGCCGCCATGCAACCGCTTCCGGCAGCGGTGATGGCCTGGCGGTAACGGCGATCCTGCACATCGCCGCAGGCGTAGACGCCGTGCACGCGAGTGTGTACATAGTTGTGGGTTTTGAGATAGCCATCGGCATCGGTATCGAGTTGCCCGTCGAACATCTTCGCGTTGGGGTCGTGGCCGATGCCGAGAAACAGGGCACTGGTAGGGAAGTCCGAGACTTCGCCGGTCTTCAAGTTTCGCAGCTTCAGGCCCGTGACTTCCTGCTTCACGGGATCATAAACATCCTCCACAACGGTGTTGGTAAGAAAACGGATTTTGTCGTTATGCTGAGCGCGGTCAAGCATGATTTTGGATGCTCGGAAGCTGTCGCGGCGGTGAATGAGCGTGACTTTGGTCGCAAAGCGCGTGAGGAAGATTGCTTCTTCCATGGCGGAATCGCCGCCGCCGACCACTACGATTTCTTTACCCGAGAAGAAGAAGCCATCACACGTGGCGCAGGACGACACGCCGTGGCCAATGAGCTTCTGCTCGTTTGGTAGCCCCAGCCAGCGTGCCGACGCGCCGCTGGCAATAATTAAGGTTTGGGTGTGCACTTGATGCCGGCCCAGATGCAGCAGGAATGGGCGCTGGCTCAGGTCGACGCTGGTGAGGTGCGCCATGCGATATTCGGCACCGAAGCGCTCCGCCTGCTTGCGCATATTCTCGACCAGTTGCGGTCCCATGATGCCTTCAGGGAATCCGGGAAAATTCTCCACCAGCGTGGTGAGCGCCAGCTGTCCGCCGGGCTCGTGGCCTTCAACCACAAGCGGCTTCAAATTGGCGCGCGCCGTGTAGAGGGCCGCAGTGTGTCCGGAGCAGCCGGAGCCGATGATGACTACGTTGCGAGTTTCGCTCATGATTTGTAACCGTTAGATTGCCGAATTCGAATTTCGATGCAGCGCTTGCTTTCAGTTTAAAACCTTAAAACCTTAAACACAGGGGAAAAGGGGAGCACCGAGTAGATCACTTCTTTTCTTCCAGTGGCTTGTTTTATTTCGGCTTCGCCGCTGTCTTTTGCGATGCTCGCGGGATCTGCGCCAACTCTGCAGGGACGATGTGGCGAACGCTCAATAGTCCGCGATAATTTGCCAGCACTTCCGATGCGCTGTGGAATAACGGCTCGTAGGCTGTTTGATCGGGCGCCGGACTATTGTCGGTTCCCATGCAGCGGGCCAGTGCCACTGACGCCTTGCCGAAACGTTCGAGGCGAATTCGGCTGACCGGCGTGTTAGCGGCCAGCATGCTCTCCGCGCTGCCGATCGAAGACGCGCTGTCTTCCAGTGAGACCTGAATCAAATCCTTGGGGTCGCGCACATGTAGTACCAAGGTCTCGACCATGCTGTGTCCATCGTCGCTAAAGGAATATTGCACGGTCGCGAATAAAGCCTGCACCGAAAACTCGTGGCGGATGCGCACGTAGCGGGAAATCGAATCTTCGTCCGAAATCTGGGCGCTCTGGCCGGGCTTAAGAAAGTTCGGAGAATCGCTCAAGGTGGCACGGCCGTGGGAGACCTCAAAATCCTGACTGAACAACGGCTGCTTGGGAATGCGCGCCAGAGCCGACGCAATTTCTTTCTGCTCCTGCGCAGACGGTGTGCACACGTTCAGGAGATTTACTTTGACCTGAGGCTGGTTTGAGGGAGGCTCGGGCGCTTGCTGGGCTATGGCAAAAATGCCGCTCAGAATGAAAGCCAGGGTGACTGTGAGTTTTGACATTACTGCGGAATTCTAAATGATTGCCGACGGAAACTTTAATGCCTCGAACCGAGCCAGGATTTCGTCCCGGCGAACAAGGCGATTAGAATCCATAAATGGCAAATCTTACGTTAGTGTATGGCATGCGTTTGCTGCCCTCTGAGGACGTGGTGGAAGTGGGCCAGGCTCCGGTCAAGTTGGCCAATGGACGCGAAGCTCATGTCACCATGCACGTGCTCGAAGGCAGTAAAGAAGAGATCGAAAAACAGCTGCGCACCAGCCTGGAAGCGTTCTTCGATCTGTATCCAGAGATTTGAAAGGCAGTGGCCAGTGGTCAGTGGCCAGTAGAGAGAGATCAGGATGCTTAGCGGAACACCGGCCACCGATCACTGACCACCGACCACTGCTTTCGAGATCATGGGAGAGTTTTACGCGCATTTCCGTGCAAGGCTTGTAGCGGCGGACCTTTGGCCGCAAGGCTGGGTTGCGCGCGGCGCCTGCTACTCTCTGGCCCTAGCGTTGGGACTCTTCGTCCTCAAACTGGTGCTGCAGATGATTGCTCCGGTGGCGAGCAAAAGCCTCGAGGGTTGGGTTGAGTTTCTCCTCTTCGATGCTGCGCTGCTTTTCTGCGTCGTCGCCTTTCGCTGGCTCAAGCGAAGAATTCTGTGGCGTCTGCGCAACCGGCTCATCGTTACTTATGTATTCATCGGAGTCATCCCGGCCGTTCTACTGATTGCGATGGCATCGATCACTATCTACTTGTTTGCCGGACAATTTGCCAGCTTCGTGGTCACCTCTGAGATCAACGGCCAACTGCGAAGCCTGCAGGCGGTGAATGCCGCGGTGAGCAACGAACTGGCCGCGCGCATCGAGAAGGGAGAAGTCCCCACCGCGGAATCGCTGGCCGGATTGAAAAAGCGCGACCGCGCCTGGGTGCGGCGACGCGTTCACGCCTGGCACGGTACGAAAACTTTGCCGCTTGCCAGCGGAACGGTAGAAGCCGAACCGCTCGCCTTTCCTGATTTTTTCGATAAGGACGACAACGAGTACGCCAAGGCGGTTCGCCAGGGCCTTCCCTTCAAAGAGATCGTGCGAGACAAAGATGAGTTGTACCTGCGCGTGGTGGCGGTGTTTCCAGTGGGCAAGGAAAACCTGATCGTCGTAACCAGCGAGCCGCTGGATAAAGACCTAGTCGCGAACATCGCGGAGAATCTCGGAGAAATCACGCTGTCGCCGGCCGGCAATGCACTCCCAGATTTGCAACAGAACGATTCGCAAGATGCCTCGCAACCGGATAGGCAGAATCAGAGCGGCGGCAAGCCCGCAAAAAAAGGCCAGAGTTTTCAAACTCGTCTTTTCGATGAGCCCAATAAGAACGGCGGAAAACCTGTGGGCCAAGGAGAGACGACTCTCAGTACAGACGGAAAGAAAAGTGTTTTCCATCCAATCTTCACTGTGGGTTCGCTCGCTCCTCCTGCGAGCACGGCGGATCGTGAGATTACCTTCGGCACGCCTCTCCCCGTGGTCGATTGGACAACCGGGGAGCGGGCACGGGCGGGCGCCTTTGTAATGGTGCGAACGCGGCCTTCGGTGCTCTACGCTCATTTGTTTGCTGCGCTGGGAGATATTGCTCGCGGCGTTGAATACATTCTCCTCGGGATTCTTATCTTCTTCGCGATCATCGAACTGGTTGCCCTGATCATCGGTACTCGCATGACTCGAACTGTGACGCAGGCTGTCGCGCAGCTCGATGACGCTACCAAGCACGTGGATCGCGGCGACTTCAGCCATCGCATTCCGGTGCGATCGGACGATCAGTTGGCTCAATTGTCACTCTCGTTCAACTCGATGACGGAGTCCATCGAGAAATTGATTCTCGAGCAGAAAGAGAAGCAGCGCCTTGAAGGCGAACTCGCGATCGCGCAGGAAGTTCAGGCGCAACTTTTTCCGCGGCAGGTTACGGAACTTGAGTCGCTCGAGGTGCATGGCTTCTGCCGTCCAGCGCGCACAGTGAGCGGCGACTATTACGACTTTCTGAGCGCCAGCTCGCACAAGCTGATTCTCGCCGTAGGTGATATCAGCGGGAAGGGAATCTCGGCGGCGCTGCTGATGGCGACGATTCACTCGGCAGTGCGCGCCTACAGCGTAGAAAGTTTGCCGCAGATGCGCGAGCCGGTGGCAGTGGGCGCTGTGGCCGGTTCGGGCCGCGTGATGGCCGCGTGGCCTGAGGGCATTGAGATCTCTCCCGGCGCGCTGCTGGGGCTGCTCAATCATCAACTTTATGAAAGCACTCCTCCGGAAAAGTATGCCACGCTCTTTCTCGGCATTTACGACGGGCGCTTGCATCGCCTCACCTACAGCAACGGCGGCCACCTGCCGCCGATCTTGATTAGCACAGATGGCGCGGTACGAAAGCTGGAAGCCGGAGGCACGGTCGTCGGTCTTTTCGACAACATGATGTACGAAGAAGGTGCGGTCGAAATGCATCCCGGAGAGATCTTTCTCGCCTACAGCGACGGAGTGACCGAGCCGGAAAACGAATTCGGCGAATTCGGTGAAGAACGGCTGATTGACCTGGTCCGTGAAAACCGCCGCATGCCTCTGGTGCAGATTAGCCAGTCGGTAACGTTGGCGGTCGACGACTGGATCGGCGACCAGGAGCAGCCGGACGACATCACGCTGGTGCTGGCGCGGGCGCGGTAGACAGTTCTCAGTTCTCAGTTCGATCTTGCGCAAAGGTTGCGTGCTGATAGCAACTTTTTCAGCGCTGGGGAGTTTTAGGAAAGAGCGCCACTGGAATGAAGGAAGGAGCTTCATGCCAGTTGATCCAACTGCGCAAGACCGCATAAAACAACTAATCGCACAAATCCAGTTTGAACGAGACCCACAAATATTTACGGCCCTCGTTGATGAGCTAAACCGTCTACTTGAGGGCCAAGCGCCGCGACCCGAGAACGACAAGCCGATCGGATAGCCTCCGAGCTAGTGTGAAAAAAAATTGACGCATCGATCTCGTAAAATCTCTGGAATCAGTCTGTTACGGGTTTCATAGTGTGGCTTATTCCGGCTAAAATATTACAAGTAAACCACTTGCTCGCAAAATACTAAGTTTAAACGACTTAGAGCGAATTGCCTAGAATTGCCTCGACTAAGTGCTTTGTAATCAGCGTTGTCACCGCAAAATATTGCATTTGCAGGTTATCTCGTTACTGTTGGGATTTCAAAGAGCTTTCAACCCTAAGGCCGAAGACTTCGGGCGCAGGAGTTCGCGTTGGCCAACTCTGGGCCATCAACCATGGTCGCGCAGGTAGTCGGCGGCGGGCAAGGTCAGATGTCACAGGTGGGCTGTGGAGATTATTCGAGGGGTGTCGCTGGGTGGATGTATCCGGCGAGGGCACAGTCCAGGCGCCAGATATCGCGCGCGGTTTATGGCCGGTAGGATCCGCGCGATGGAAAAAGGGCACAGGGACGGCCTAGCCGCGGAAGGCGCTTCCTGACGCGGACGGCAAGTAGGTGGACTGCGCTCAGAACTACTCCGCCGCTTCAATGTCAGTTCGGTAAGTCTTGAGGTTCTCACAAAACTTGAAGGCGAGTGGGGTCAATCGCCCGTTTCCGTCATTGATTCCGCTCTCGTCGCTCCACGACCGACCTGTAAGCAGTCCATTTTGCATCAGAACGCGCTCATCTTGTTCGACAAGGCCCGTAATCCCGTGACCCAGCCTATGTGCAAGTAATTCCAGCCAGTTGTTGGCTGCAAGAGTGGCATTCGGCAAGAACCCTGCCTCCGTAGCGCGCTCGTGCGCGACTTTGAGCAAGAGGAGCTGACCGGACGTCAGTTTTTTCGCAATTTGGAAGAGTTGATAGTTGGCAATTTTCTCGCCGTCCGTGACGCCAATCTTATTGACTGAATAGAACATTGCATTCAGTGCTTCTAGCCTATCTTCGTCGGGAACCTCTTCGTCAAGAACCATGAGTAGCTCAACCCAGGATTTTTCCCCGTTTTTCTTCTCCATAAAATCATCAGGGATTTTTCCCTTCTTCCGGAGGTCCTTGAACTCCGTCGCAAATTGTTGGAAGACTCTGGCTTTGAAAGCCGCTTGAGCGATGCGACATCCGGCAGCAACGATGAATCCATTTCCGACGGAGAACCAACCCGCTAGAAGCTCTGCCAACACCGCTGGCGGGTTCTCAAGTAGCTGCTCAATGACAGTGGGGTCTTGCAGTCGAACGATTGCGGACGGGTCCTTAGGCTTGACGATGTAGGTTTGGTCGTCCATATCATTTCAGATGTTTTGCCATCGGTCAGAGATGGTAGCATCTCGGCTTGGTCCCGAGATGGATATACAATCGGCCCTCAGATGCCCGAGACTTACATTCTCGATACATGTGTTTTCAATCGTCTCTCAGACGGCAAGATTGTCCTATCCGACATTTGTGTGGACGGCGTATTCGTTGCAACCCACGTTCAGCTTGACGAGTTGCAAGCGACTTCTATGCAGCAAAAGAGAGAGCAGTTGGTTGCTGCATTCAAAGAGGTCGGACCCGAACTGGTCCCAACCGAAACGTTCTGCTTCGACATTTCGCATTTGGACATAGACAAAATTGGCGACGGGCGGTTGTTCGGTAGCCTCAAGGCGCGCCTCGACGCCAGTAAGAAGAAAGCAAACAATACACAAGATGCCCTCATCGCCGAAGTCGCAATCGTCCGCAAGTTCACCCTCGTGACTTCGGACGGTCGTCTCGCTGACGCCGCGAGGGAGCACGGCGCAAAGGTATTGTGCATCGACTGAACCATAAGTTCCCCGCACTAGTCCTGGCTCCGCTCCAGGCCACCCGCGAACCGCAGGTTCCTCCCTCCGCCGTCGCTGTCGTTCCGGCTCCGGTCGGAATGACAATCATTGAGATGAGGGACGGCGCCCCGAAGCTCACTTCTCGCAAAGGCTGCGAGAAGTGGAGCACCCGGCTCGTTGGTTGAAGGTGAGGGATGGTATAGGAAGTCAAGAACCCCACCCTAGCGCACAAAACGCGCTAGGATGGGGCACCCTCGCGCTTTGAAGCGGGGGCAAACGCGAGAACTCTTAGGGCGGGCCGTCCCCGCCAAGAGACGTAGCAAGCTACACCTCTACGACGTGAGTTTCTGCCTTAACGTGCAAGGAGTGGCCGACCGCGCGCGGAAAGACCTGCTCGCTAGGGCCGCGTCACGGTGTTTTGTTCCAGGGTGACCGCGGTTTGGGATAACAGTCTGCTGTTGGCCGATGCTCCGGTCTTCATGGCGATCTTGGTTTTGGCCAGGATCACTCCCTCGGCGTGCGCCGTGGTTCCGATGGCGACAGCTTGGGTTGTCTGCCAGAAGATGTTCTTGGGCAGGGCGCCGCCTTCGAGAATCATTTTTGTTGCGCTGGCCTGAATAAGATTTCCAGAGATCTGAAAAATCCAGACATCGTTTGGACCTCCGGAGAGAGTGACATCGGTTGAAATTGAAACGCCGGTATCCCACTTGTAGAGGCCAGGAGCCAGGGTTAACCCGCCAATCAGTCCGCCGGCCAGGTTTACAAAATTGGGAGAAGTTCGTCCGGCAGCGTCGGTGTAGGCGGTTTGCATGTTGCCTACAGCCGTTGTGAGTAAAGTCGGGTCCGTCACCCTGCAAGGAAGCGGCCCCGCCGCATTTACGGAGTAGATTGTCCCGGTTTTCACCTCTGTACAGGTCACATGGATAGCCGCCCCGGTGATTGGGCTCGCCCCAACATCGCCATTAATCACAGATGGAAAAACGTCGGTTACTCCTGATTTGGTCAGGATCGCAAAGATCCTTGCTTCGCCAAGGGCCACCGGTGTCTGTCCGGTAAACGTGATGGGGGTGGTCGTGAATGTCCATGCGATGGGCGTGGCCAGAGCGACGCCACCGGCGTTCCGGGCTGCCGTTGTAATCGTCGCGGTATAGCCGGTATTCGGATTGAGGGCGGAGGCCGGGGCAAAAGTTGCCACGGTGTTTTCGGCATCCATGTGGACCGTACCTTGTACGTCGTTTCCACTTGTCTCCCTGACCGTAAACGTGAGCAGGCGTCCCGGCGAGGAGGAGTTGATCGTGGCAGGGTCCATGGGCTCGCTGAAGGTGGCGGTCACCGCGGCGCCGGTTACAACGTTATCGCGGCCGTTTAGGCTTGTCGGAACGTTTGTTTCCCGGTTGCCTGGGATTGACGAAATCACCGTTGGTTCGGTAGCTGCGCGAGCGCCGGGAGCAACGGCGGCAAAGAGCCTTCCGCTTCCGCCCGCTACCAGCAACGGTGTGAGGAGTGAAGCGGTGAGCGCTAATCGTTTGTAGGAGCGTTCGAATCTGGTCATTTGTCGTCTCCTCTTTTCTTCTTCATTAGCCCGCAGTCAGCGGCGATGGGGCGACTCGTTGACCGTCTTGGGTGTTCTCTCACGAGGAAGCTCGGGGCGTCTGTGATGAGTTACCGGTGCGGTCTGTGGAAAAACGAGGCAGAAGGTGGGAGATTCCTCTAACGGTAACGCCGCCTGCGAACAGCAGGCTTCTCCACTCCGCCGTTGCTAACGCTCCGGCTCCGGTCGGAATGACAGAGATGACAGGCGGGACGGCGGTTCCAAAGCCCACCCTTCGGCACGGCTCAGGGCAGGGCTCCTCGCAAAAGCTGCGAGAAGTGGGGCACCCCATTGCGTGGCCTCGGTCCGACGGCTGAGGTCCGAAGTCAGGTTTCAGATTTTCTGGTTCTTCCACTTGCCTTGCTTGAAGAGGAGCGCTCCCGCGGCGGCCATGGAGCTTTCGGAGATGGCTATGGCGAAGAAGACTCCGTTGGAGCGCATATGCAGCGGTAGGGCTAGGCAGTAGGCTAGGGGGATCTCCAGAATCCAGAAGCCGAAGAAATTTACGATGGTGGGAGTGATGGTGTCGCCGGCGCCGTTGAAGGCCTGGATCATTACCATGAAGTAGGCGTAGCCGAGGTTGCCGTAGCTAATGATGCGCAGGCCGGCCGCTGCCAGCGGCACGACGGTGGGGTCTTGGGTGAAGAGGCGGACTATCGGTTCGGCGAAGAAGATGAAGATCAGGCCTACTGAGCCGAGGAAGATTACGTTGTAGAGGCCGGTGCGCCAGACGGCTTTCTCGGCGCGCTCGGGATGTCCGGCGCCCAGGTTCTGGCCGACCAGGGTTGCGGCGGCGTTGCTCATGCCCCACGACGGCAGGATTACGAAGATGACGATGCGAATCGCAATCGTGTATCCGGCCAGGGCGGCCGCGCCGAAGAAGCTTACGATGCGGACCAGGCCGATCCAACTGGTGTGACCGATGATGAATTGCAGAATGCCGGTGAGCGAAACTCGGATCAGGCGCAGCAGCACATCGAAGTTCAGGCGGACTTGACTGCTCAGAATTTGCAGGCGCTCGGTGCCGCGCATGAGGCGATAGAACTGGTAAAGAACTCCGATGCTGCGTCCGATGAGCGTGGCCAAAGCCGCGCCAGTCACGCCGAGGCGAGGGAACGGTCCCAGGCCGAAGATTAGGCAGGGGTCGAGCACGAGGTTGATGATGTTCGAAACCCAGAGCAGGCGCATGGCGATGGCGGCATCGCCGGCTCCGCGAAAGATGGCGTTGTTGAGAAAGAGCAGAAGCACGGCGAAACTTCCGCCGAGACAAATTCTGGTGTAGTTGCTGCCGATGGCAATGATTTCGGGCGACGCTCCCATGAGATGGAGAAGGTTGGGAGCAAACAGAAAGCAGGGAACGCCGATGGTTAGCGAAACGAACAAGCCGAGCGCGATCGCCTGCACGCCCGCGACTGCCGCGCCTTCGGGATCTTTTTCTCCGATGCGGCGAGCGACCATGGCTGTGGTTGACAAACTCAGCCCCATGGCGATGGAAAACACCATGCCCAGCAAGGACTCTGTGAGTCCGACCGTGGCTACAGCGTTCGCGCCCAGGCGCGAGACCCAGAAGACGTCGACTACGCCGAAGAGCGATTCCAGGCACATCTCCAGCACCATGGGCACGGCGAGCAGCAGGATGGCGCGATTGAGGCTGCCGGTGGTGAAGTCCTGGTGCGAGCCGCGGACGGCCTCGACGAGCGATGCCCAGAGGGTGTGGGATTGGGCGGATGTGGTTGTGGTCTGCAATTCCACGGATGAAGTATATAGAGCAGTGCCGATGGTCAGTGGTCAATAAATTCCTGAGGGTTGAGCGAACATTCGCCGCAGATCGCAAAGCGTACCCTCGGGCGCTGAAGCGCAGCGCATTTTCGACGGCGTAACGGCGCGGCCGAAGCCGCGCCCTTTCAAAACATTTTGTCGGGGAACCGGTATGCCTGAAGGCATACCCCGAGTCGTTGTTTCTTCGATGTTTTTTCGATCATGGTTTTTTCGGCAGCAGGGTTACTTTCGAAGTTACGGCTCGATTCACCGCCATGCCGCCCAGGACCACCGGCCCTAGCGGGGTTTCGACGATGCCGCTGCCATCGAGGCGGCCTTCGGATGTGGTGTCGGCGATGGTCTCCCACTTGCCGTGGTGCAGATCATAATCGAAGGTGATCGTGGAAACCTCGGCGGGCTGGCCGTCGTAGGAGACGCCTTTGTAATCGTGAGGCGTGGGGGTACCGCCGAAAAAGAAGACTCTGTGCTCTTTATTCGATCCGCCGCCGGCGATGCCGAAGCGCGCAGTGCCGGGATGAGCGGGTAACTTGGTCCATTCAATCTTGCTGGGGTCTTTGTGATCGATCTTTCCCAGCCAGCATTCATCAGAGACGACGTAGCGCGGACCGCCCTCCGGGCCTGGCTTTGCGCCGTCTGCGATGACGATACTGTTGTCGGCTAATCCGCCTGCGGCTCCGAATACCGGAGTGCCGGGGAAAGGAGTGGCCTGGGTCCAGGAATCTTTTTCTACGTCGTAGACCTGCACGCTATTCACCGGACCATCTTTGGCGCGGCCGCCGATGAGATAGACGAAGCGATCGTGATTCACGCCCACGACTGCGCGGTCGACAGGGACGGGAATGTCTTTGCCGCGATACCAGCGGCGCTCTTCGATATAAACGTTCACGTCGGGAACAGTGATTTCTGTGCCTTGGGCATCGACCACGAATCCGCCCATAAGCACAACCTGGTTTTTCGCGCCGGCGGCGGATGCGCCTAGGCGGCCGGCTACTCCGGGAACGGGTTGGCCGGGATGCCACTTGGCCGAGTGCGTGAGATGCATGACGTAGACCTTATTGGTGACGTCATCCCAGGTTTTCTTGGGGCCGACGCCCATCATGGAGAAGAGATCGAAGCCGCCTTTGAGGCTCGCGGTGGCATTGCTCGAAACCGCGGCGGGCATCGAGGGGAATTCGGGTTCGTCGGCAGCGAGAGCAGATGCCGCGCAGAGCAACAGTGCAATCAGAAAAAGATGGGAGCATAGTGATTTCATCGCTGAAATATTACTCCAGATTCGCGGATCCGAGCCGGAGAGTGAACCTTCGAGGGAATCAGCAAACTATTCAATCAATCCCTGACGGGCGGCGTGAATGAAGTCGGTATAGGCGGGCGTTTGGCCCGCGGCGCGCATCTGGCTGGCAATCTGGCCGCGATGATACGCCGAGTGGAGTAAGACGTGGGTCAGAATATCTTCCACGGTGCTGGTCCAAGGTTCTCCCTTGCTATTTTTGTAAGTGACTTTGTCCGAGAGGCCGTCGGAGGAAATTTGTCCAAGAAATTCGCGCCAGGATGCAGCGAGTTCATTGATTTGCGCCGCATATTGATCGAGAGCGAGATCGATGCGGATGACTGGCCACACCGGAAGACTCTGGGGTTGCTGCCGAATGCGCTCGAGCCAAAGCTGCTCGGCGGAGAGAATGTGCGCCAACAATTCAAGCGGACGTTTGCCGGGACTCGTCCTCAACGCAGCGAGGACTTCTCGATTGGCCCAGGCGTCGTAGGCGAATTGACGGCGCAAGTGTCCGAGGAGTTCCATTGCTTGGCTAAATCTACAGTGTTTTGACAATCGCTATCAGCTCTTCGGTCTCGGTTCTATTTTAGACAAATTTCTAATTTCTAAGACCTGAGACCTAGCGTTCCACGCCTATATTTGAACGGTTTTAACTCGCTGTTCATGTTGCTTAGATAAACTTGCGCCTGATAGCCTCACCTTATGCCGCGTAAAGTTGCCGCATCCCGGCCCGCAGTTGAAGAGCCCGCCGTCCTCGAAAAAGTGGTGGCCACGCCTAGGCAGAACCATGATGCCGGCAAGAAGCTCGCGGGCAAAGGCGCAGCATCGCTCGATGACTTGGCACGCACGGCGCTCAAGGCATTTCTCATCGCGCGCGACGCAGCTTCCAACGTGCCCGACCTGCTTACGCATTCCTCGCGCATGGCGTTTCTTGCCATCAAGGAGTGCGAGAAAGAACTTGACGTCATCGAGCGCTATATCGACGAGCGCCTGCCCGCGGCAATTACGCGGGTGAATGAAGCTCGCGCGCGACAACTGTTGACCAGCCTGAAGTGCACCACGGATTTGGAGCGCATCGGGGATCTGGTAATGAGCATGGCGATGCGGGTGCAATCGCGCAGCGCGAAGATTCCGGCCTCGGATGTGCGGCAACTGGTGGAGATGTCGTCGATCTTGCGCGAGATGCTCGACACGGTGTATCGCGGATTCGTCGATCTCGATCTGGAGTGTGCCCGCAAGGTTCTGCAGATGGATAAGGACATTGACCGCGTTTGTCATGCGATGTTTCAGAAACATCTCACCGAACACGCCGCGCAGAGTAATCCGTCGAGCTTTGAAGTGTTGCTGATGGCGCAGGCTTTGGAGCGCGCCGGCGATCACACCACGAACCTCGCAGAAGATCTCTATAGCCTGATTGAAGGCCGCAGCCTGCGGCACCTGCCTAAGAAGCGGACGGAAGCGTAGAAAACCAGTTGCCAGTGCCCAGTACTCAGTCGCCAGTTTTTTCTGGCTGCGCAGTCTTTCTGGCAGCTGGCAACTGGGTACTGGCAACTGGTTTTAGCAAATTCATCATTCCTTAACACGCGGGAAACATTGCCGCAACATTCCCAACATACATTCAAGGCAGAATCCCGGCAGTCAAAGCTCGACGGCATGCCGTCTTCTCAATCAATGCATTCTCCTATGGGAGCTTACGAGCCGCGAGGCGATGCGGGAGTGCCCGCAGTGTCCCGCAACCTGGTCTTCGTTGTCGAAGATGAGGAGGACATTGCGCGACTGATCTCGCACAACCTGCAGGCTGCGGGGTTTGACGTGCAGAGCTTTGTGAGCGGCGGGTCGGTGGTTTCGGAGGCGTTGCGGGAGATGCCCGCGCTTTTTATCCTCGATGTGATGCTGCCCGGCGCCGACGGTTTTGACCTGTGCCGACAGATTCGGCAGACGCCGATTCTTTCCTCCACTCCGATTATTTTTCTGACGGCCAAAACCGCCGAGGCTGATCGCGTCAAAGGCCTTGAACTTGGAGGCGACGACTACATTACCAAACCGTTCAGCCCGCGCGAACTGGTGGCGCGCGTACGCAGCGTGCTGCGCGGCCTGCGGCAACCTGCGGCGGTGCCGGAGGTGCTTCGTCTGGGCGAACTGGAAATCGATGCTTCGTCGATGACGGTGCAAGTCGCAGGCCGGCCCGTGTTGACGACTGTGCGCGAGTTTCGATTGCTGGAATATCTGGCGAGCCACTGCGGACGCGTGCTGACTCGCGATCAGTTGCTGGATGCGGTTTGGAAAGAAACTCCTTTCGTCACTCCGCGATCGATCGACGTATACGTTCGGCGACTGCGGGAAAAGATTGAAGCGGATCCGCGACATCCGCGATATCTTAAGACTTTGCGTGGCATTGGTTATCGCTTTGAACTGCCAAAGTAGGGAGGCAGCAGCCAGTAACCAGTAACCAGTAACCAGTACCCAGTAACCAGTACCCAGCACGCAGCTTCCTCTCTTGATTTATCCTGTCGTATCTCCTAAATGTCCCGCCCTAAACCACTGTGGAAAGCCGATGATCAGAAGGCCCGTCTCTACGAATTGACGGCGCAGTCCGATGATTTCGCCAAGGAACATGCGCTGCGGCGGGACGTGCGCTCGCTGGGAGCATTGCTCGGCCGCGTATTGGTCGAGCAGGCCGGACAGGAGTTGTTCGATACCGTAGAAGAGTTGCGGCGGCTGATGATCCGGCACCGCGAGCGGGTCGGACATAGCCCGGCGGCAGCCGCTCGCGGCGAGCTTATGGCGAAAGCGCAGGCCATGATTGCAGACATGGATCTGACTCGCGCGTATCAGGTCACCAAGGCTTTCGCAATTTATTTCGAGTTGGCTAATCTGGCGGAGACCAATCATCGCAAACGCCGACGCCGCGCGGGGCAGTTGAACCGGCAACGTGAGCCGCTTCCGGGATCATTCCACGGGACCTTGTTACGCATGAAAGGGGCCGGCACCTCATCGGATGCGGCGCTGGCGGCTTTGCGGCAGGTGAATGTCACTCCGGTATTCACGGCCCATCCCACCGAAGTGGCACGGCAGACGGTGCTGCTGAAGCGGCGCCGCATCGCCGAACAACTGGAGCGCCTGGACCGGCTTCCGCTTACTGTGGGCGAGGCTCTGCGCTGCGAACAAATTATTCACGCCGAAATTGTTTCGCTGTGGCAGAGCGACGAAGTGCGGCAGAGCAAGCCCACGGTGGGCGACGAGATTCGCATGGGGCTGCGCTACTTCCGGCTTTCACTGT
Organism: uncultured Acidobacteriaceae bacterium; assembly: GCA_963781635.1. Lineage (GTDB taxonomy): Bacteria > Acidobacteriota > Terriglobia > Terriglobales > Acidobacteriaceae > Sulfotelmatobacter. Next base: position 155,093 of record CAWAFZ010000012.1, on the reverse strand, counting down.
TTGAAACCTTGCCTCGCATCTACGCCGAAGTGGCGGAGTCGTTTCACGAAGTATATGGCGCGCTACCGGCGACCGGCGAGTTTCCAAATGTGATGAGTTTCGGCTCCTGGATCGGCGGCGATCGTGACGGCAATCCGCTGGTGAAACCCGAATGCGTGGAGGATGCGCTGGGGCAGGCTCGAAATTTGATTCTTCGGGAATACATTCGCAACGTCGAGTTCCTGAGCGATTGCCTGAGTTCGTCGTCGCGACAAGTGGGCGCGTCGCAGGAGATGCTCACGCGGCTAGCGCAGTATAAAGGCTCGATAGCCGCAGCCACTATGCTGTGGGGCCCGGGCAATACCGTGGAGCATTACCGCCGTTTTCTTTCTTACGTGGTTTATCGCCTGCAACGCAGCCGCGCGGGGCCGCGGGTTCAGGATTCTTACAAGGATGCGACGGAATTTGAAAGCGATTTGGCGATTTTGCGCTCGAGCCTGATGGCAAATCGCGGGCAGCGGCTGGCGGAAGCCTTTGTCGATCCTCTGTTGCGGCAGCTTCGGACTTTTGGTTTTCATCTGCAGGTGCTCGATATCCGCCAGCATGCGCGCGTGCACGCGGAAGTTCTTGAAGAACTCGCCAAAAAGAACATTGAACTGAATCAGAGCGCGCTGAGCAAAATCGTGAACCATGCCGAAGCGAGAAATTCGGAAGCGAGCAAGACGAAGTTAAGAAAGACCGAATTGCGAAACACGGCACCAGCCGTGGCTGCACCGGCAGCTATGTCGGGAGGCGGCGACGCTTCTCCGCAAGCCCAGGAGCTGATCGAGACTTTCCGCGCGATCCGCCAAATCAAGCAAACTTATCCCGCCGAATCGATTCGGCAATACATCATCAGCGGCGCAGAATCCGAAGATGACGTATTGAACGTTGTGCGCCTGGCGAAGGCTGGCGGCGTGAATGTAGGAGGTTCCGGCGGTGATCGCGAGGACATTAACTTCTCAAATGATTCTGTGAAGCGGGATCCCGGGTTGATGCCCGTGCCGCTGTTCGAGTCGATCGATTCTTTACGCGTGGCCGGAAACGTGATGCGGCGGCTGTGGCAGCATCCGGAATATCAGCTGCTGCTCGATTCCTGGGGACGCTGGCAGGAGGTGATGCTCGGCTACTCCGACTCTAATAAAGACGGGGGCATGTTGACCAGCACCTGGGAGTTGTACAAAGCGCACCGTGATCTGCATCAAGTTGCGCAAGAGTGCGGCGTGAAGCTGCGGCTCTTCCACGGCCGCGGCGGCACGGTGGGGCGCGGGGGCGGTCCGACGCATGCGGCAATCCTGGCGCAGCCGGAGGGTTGTTTTTCCGGGCGCATCCGCATCACCGAGCAAGGAGAAGTACTCAACTGGAAGTATGCCGACGCTGTGCTCGCGGAATGGAATCTGGAATTGATGATCGCTGCGAGCCTGGAGGCGCTGATTCGTCCGGTCTCTACGAATAAAGATCAGACGCTCTGGGAAGAGGCGATGGAAGAAATGTCGCACGAGGCATACCGTGCCTATCGCCGCGATATTGCCGATAATGCCGACGTTCTGGAATATTTCGAGCAGGCCACGCCGGTGCATGAGCTCGATGCTGCGCGCATCGGTTCGCGGCCCTCGCGACGCACTCGTGGGCGTCGGTTAGAGGATCTTCGCGCGATCCCGTGGGTGTTTGGATGGATGCAGAGCCGCTTCGCCGTGCCCGCGTGGTACGGCGTTGGCTTGGGCTTGAAGAGTTTCGCAGCCAAGGGCAGGAGTCATGAGCGGTTGCTGCGCGAAATGGCCAAACACTTTGCCGTGTTCGCGGAGATGGTGCGTAACGTCGAGCTGGCTATGGCGAAAGCCGACCTGCACATCGCCCGTCTTTATTCCGGACTGGTCAAGAACACGGCTTTGGGGACGCGGGTCTTCGCCATGCTGGAAGAAGAATTTCTGCGATCGCGCCAAATGATTCTGAGCGTTACCGGTCAACGCGAATTGCTGGCTCGCAACCGCGTGCTGGCGCGCTCGATTAACCTTCGCAATCCCTATGTGGATCCGATGAGCTTGATCCAGGTTGAGCTCTTGCGCCGCAAGCAGCAAGGGCGGGAACAGGCGGAACTGGAATATCCTCTCGGCGCGACTATTAATGGCATCGCCGCCGGACTGCATAATACAGGTTAGCAGTCAGTACCCAGTACCTAGTACCCAGTTGCCAGAAACCAATATCTCGCGCAGGAGAAACTGGCAACTGGGTACTGTTCTCACCGATTGATGTCGTCCTTCGATTGCAAACGCTTGATGTAGTTTTGCAGGTTGGAGCGGTTGGCGTCATCCGGAACGTCCGGGAGGGCGGCCTGCATCTCCTTCACCGCTTGATCGAAATTGCCTTCGCTGCTGTAGACGCGGGCCAGACCGACATGCGACGTCCAAAAGTCGGGATACTTTTTGGCATTGGAGCGATAAAGAGCGAAAGCTTCTTCCGCCTTCTTCTGTCCCTGGAGCTGGCGGCCGTAGAAGTAGAGTTGTAGCGCGGAAGCCTTATCCAAGGCCTGGTTGCGGGCTACTGTGGCTTCGTCTTTGCGGCCCATGGCCTCGAGAATCTGCGACTTGGTCATAAAGTTATCAAAGCGTGCTTCCAGTCGGATCGACTGGTCTTCGTCCTTCAACGCCTCGTCGAGATGCGTCTTGCTAGTAAGAAAGTAATTCGCCGCCTCGTCCCATCCCTCCCAGTAATATTGATTGAGCCCGCGTATTTGCCGGGGAATGCTGGCTTCGACGATGTCGTCGACCTTAACCTGCACTTTAAAGGGCACGGCGACTTTCTCCCAGCGCATAGTAACTACGGCGGAATCTGGCTTTACGTCATCGAAGTCGTAGGTCAGCGCGTCATGAAGTTCGGCGGGCTGCGGCTTCACGGTGACGCGTAACGCGTCTTCGTCCTGCTTGTAGGTGAAGCTTCCCCAGGCTGTGGAGGCTTTGGAAAAAATCACCGTCCACTGATTTTCGCCGGGGATCATGTGGAGACCGTAAGTACCTTTGTCCAGCGGCTGGCCCTCGATTATGACCGGATCGGTGAAAGTAACGGTGGTGTTTTCGTTGGCTCCGGCGCGCCAGACTTGTCCGTAAGGCACGACCTTACCCCAGATTTGGCGGCCGTTGGCCAGCGGCCGGTGGTAGTTGATGGTGATGTCGGTGATGCCAATGCGTTGCTCGATCATGGCGTGCTGGCTCTGGCGGGGTAGGTCGAGCATGATTCCCTGGGCGGAGCAAAAACTGGCTAGCGACAAAAGTCCAGAGCACAAGACTAGCGCGCGAAGGCCAAGGCGAAGGCGACTTTGCATGGGAGACTCCTCTTCTGAGTGGAGAATGACAGCCGATTCAGCCGCTAAGCGCTGCTGCCGATCTGAAATAAAAGTTTGGAATTCAGCAACTTGCGCCGGACCGGTGTGCTGTTGGGCTTAGACGCGTGAGTATCCCCGGGGTGAGCAGGGCTAAATCTGCAGGACAATAAAAAGAATTTTCTAGGCTGGCTTGACAATCGCGGGGGCCGGGAGCAGTATTGTTTATAGGCGAACAAAAAGCGAAAACAATTGCGCGCGATAACCGGTCTTAAATGTTCTCTGAAATTTTCTGAAATAACTCCTGCTATTTCCTGAGGAATCTATGTCTTCCGCAGTACTTTCCACTTCGGCGGCTTCGGACCGCCCTTTTGTTTTTGATGGCGGCGATGTAGCCGAAGTTTGCCCACAGCTTTTTGAGACGGTGCCGGTCACCGAACCGCGCCCGCCACAACGAGTTTTACCCTCTGGAGCTTTTTCTACAGATTTTTCTGCGGATAAGAAACTGGCCGGGGTCACTCCTGCTTCGCGACTGGCGGTGCGGCCCGCGCCGGAGATGGTTTCGAGCGGCGTGGCGGCGATCGATGCGCTTACAGGCGGTCTGCCGCGCGGCTGCCTCACTGAAATTTGTGGATTACCTTCTTCTGGGCGCACAACGTTGCTATTGGCTGCCTTGGCCGCGACTACGCGGCGCGGGGAATTCTGCGCGGTGGTGGATTGCAATGATGCTCTCGATGCCCAATCGGCGACGTCTGCAGGAATCGAGTTGGATCGACTGCTGTGGATTCGCTGCGGAGAAAATTCGCAGCGTGAAAATGCGCCGCGGAAATATGGGCAACGCGCCGATCAACCTTTGGAGCAGTTTCTGCTAGCTACCGATTTGCTGCTGGAAAGCGGAGGCTTCGGAATGATCGTCCTAGATATAGGCGATCTGCTGCCGCAAATGGCCCGCAGAATCCCGCTCACCACCTGGTTCCGCTTTCGCCGCGCCGTGGAACATACCTCTACAGTATTACTGGCGGTGGAGCGGCAATTTATCGCCGGAAGTTGTTCGTCCTTATTAATACAACTGAAGCCGCAAGCACATCGAATGCAGTCCGTGGAGTCTGAATTCTTAACGCCTTCTCATGCCCAATTGCTGACCGAACTGAAAATCACCGCGGAGGTGGTGCGCTCGCGACTGGAGCCCAAACCGGCCCGTTCCGCCGAGATCACATTTGCCAGCAAAACCGCATGGGCGGGGTGAAAACTCAGTTGTCAGTTGCCAGTGTCCAGTTGCCAGAAAAAATAACTGGGTACTGACAACTGGGTACTGCTTTATGTTCGCCTGCATCTTCGTGCCGAATTTTTCCGTGGCCGCCGTGTTGCGCGCGCAGCCGGAGTTGCGGGCTCGGGCTGTTGCCGTCTTTGAAGGCAAGCCTCCGCTGGAAAAAATTTTTGCAGGGAATGAGATGGCAAGCCGCATTGGCATCATGCCTGGTATGACCAAAGCTCAAGCAGAGCTTTGCTCGGAGTTGACGCTATGTCCGCGTTCTCCGCTACAGGAATCTATGACTCACGCCGCCTTGCTCGATTGCGCGCAGTCTTTTTCGCCCTGCATAGAAGACGCCGCAGCCGATACTGCGATTCTTGATCTGGCTGGCATGGAATCTCTTTTCGGAACGCTGCCTGAAATTGCTCAAAACCTTTTTCGTCGCGCTGCTGATCTTGGACTGGATACGAACGTTGCTGTGGCCTCGAATCCGGATGCTGCTGTGCTCGCTGCCCGCGGATTTTCTGGCGTGACTGTGATTGCTTGCGGGAAAGAAAGCGATGTTCTGGGATCTTTGCCGGTAGATGTTTTGTTTGCCGGTGAAAATCAATCGAGTGAAGGAAAGAAGATAGAAGACGAACAGCAAAAAGAATCGGCGCGTTTGCTTGAAACTCTGGATCGCTGGGGAGTGCGTAATTTACGGGCTCTGGCTGCATTGCCGGAAATTGCTTTGAGCGAGCGCCTGGGGCAGGAAGGCCTACGTTTACAGAAACTGGCGCGGGGTGCGGCTTCGCGCACGCTGGTTACGGTGGAGGCGCCGGCAGTGTTTGAAGAGGCCGTCGAGTTGGAATATCCCATCGTGCTGCTGGAGCCTCTGGCTTTTCTGCTGAATCGTTTGCTGGAACAGATTTGTGCCCGGTTGTCATCGCGCGCGCTGAACACGCAGGAATTGCGGCTCACGCTAGATCTGCAGAGTTTGGCGGGAGTTGATCCGCAGCTTGACTTGGTTGGCATTCCCAGCGAGAGTGATGAAACTTTTGCCAACGACGAACGACCAACGGCCAACGACGCTTCTCCACATTTTGTTTCCGGGCGGCAAAACAAATTCTGCCGCACACTTCGTTTTCCACTTCCCATGCTCGACGCCAGACTTTTTCTCAAACTGTTGCAACTGGATTTGAATGCGCATCCGCCGGGCGCGCCGATTGTGAAGATTCATCTTGTGGCGGAAGCAGCGCGGCCGCGATCGGCGCAAGGCGGACTGTTTCTGCCTCCGTCGCCGGAGCCGGAAAAGCTGGAACTCACGCTGGCCCGCATCGCCGGACTAGTCGGTGAAGCCCGCGTTGGCGCGCTGGAGTTACTGGATACGCATCGTGCGGAAGGCTTTCGCATGAAGCGCTTTGTGTCGGCAGCCCGGCAAGAAAACCGTCCTTCTAAAAAGCCTGAGACGAAAGAAGAAAAATCCGCGGTCGCTGCTCTGCGTTTGTTCCGTCCTCCATTACGCGCGAATGTGACTTTGGAAAATGGAGAACTGGTGCGCGTGCTATGTCCGAAGAAAAAAGAAGTGCAGGGCGCTGTGCTCTGGAAAGCCGGCCCTTGGCGCAGTTCGGGCGACTGGTGGGAGCGCGAAGCCTGGGCGCGCGATGAGTGGGATATCGCCTTACAAAGTGCAGAGTGTGTAGTTCTCTGTCGGCTGGTACACGATCTGCTGGGAGGAGGCTGGTTTGTGGAAGGTACGTATGACTGAAGCAGTGACCAGTTGCCAGTGGTCAGTGGCCAGTCTTTTCTGTGGAATTACTGGGAACTGGCAACTGATCACTGATCACTGATGTATGTTGAGCTTCATGCCCGCTCTGCTTTCAGCTTCCTCGAAGGCTCTTCCTTGCCTGAGGATCTGGCGGGGATGTGTGCGCGGCTCAAGATGCCTGCCATGGCGCTGCTTGATACGGACGGTGTTTACGGCGCCCCGCGCTTCCACCTGGCTGCGAAGAAGCTTGAAATCAAGGCGCACATCGGCGCGGAGCTTTCTTGCTCATCCTTTGCTCCTGTCATCCTGAGTGGAGCAAGTGCTTCACGAAGTGAGGCACTGGCGGAGTCGAAAGCCTGCCCTGAGCCTGTCGAAGGGGATCCCTATACCCAGCAATTAGTGCAAGCTATAGGGGTTCCTCGCTTCGCGAGGAATGACGGAGCAACTCAAAATGAAAAACTATTCCGCCTACCTCTTCTCGTCTCCTCCCGTGCCGGCTATCAGAATCTCTGCCGCCTGATTACAAAAATGAAGTTGCGGGCGAAAAAAGGCGAAGGCGCCGTTCAGAAGGAAGAACTGGAAGAGCACGCTCACGGCTTGATTTGTCTTACCGGCGGGGCCGACGGGCCGCTGGCCGCCGCGTTGCAGCAGGGCGGCATTGAAGCGGCTCGGCAACAAGTCGATCTACTAATCGGATTATTTGGCCGCGGCAATGTTTACGTGGAGTTGCAGCGCCATTTCCACCGCGAAGAAGAAAATCGTAATCGCGCCGCCATTGCGATTGCGCGCTCGCTGAAGCTTCCTTTGCTGGCGACGAACGGCGTTTGCTATGCCACCACGAAAGATGGCGAACTTTGCGATGCATTCACCGCGATTCGCAATCACCGTACGTTGTCCACTGCCGGGCGGTTGTTGGCGCGCAACTCCGAGCGCCATTTGAAATCGCCGCAGGAGATGCAGCAACTCTTTGCCGACCTGCCTGAAGCGATTGCTAACACGCTGGAACTTTCTTCGCGCCTCGAATTCACGCTCAACGATCTTGGTTACGAATTTCCGCGTTATCCTGTGCCCGAAGGCGAAACCATGAATTCGTTTTTGCGCGAGCGGGCATGGGAGGGTTTTCGCGGGCGTTATGGCCGCGCCGCGCATGACGTGCAATCCCGCGCCCGGCGCCAAATTGAGCGCGAGCTGGCGCTGATCGAGAAACTAAAACTCGCCGGATATTTTCTGATCGTGTGGGACTTGGTCCGCTTCTGCTGCGAGCAAAATATTCTGGTGCAGGGTCGCGGCTCGGCCGCCAACAGTGCGGTTTGTTATTCGCTTGGCATCACTGCAGTCGATCCCATCAGCATGGAGTTGCTCTTCGAGCGTTTTCTGTCGGAGGAGCGCGGGGAGTGGCCCGATATCGATCTCGACCTGCCCAGCGGCGACGAGCGCGAAAAAGTGATCCAGCATGTTTACCGGCGTTACGGCGAACGCGGCGCGGCGATGACTGCGAATGTGATTACTTATCGCAATCGCATGGCGGCGCGTGAAATGGGCAAGGTTTTGGGATTCGATGCGGAAACGCTCGGCAAAATTTCAGCCGCCGTGGCTACCTGGGAGTTTCGCGACGAAAATGATGCGCTCGACCGCCGCTTCCGCGATGCCGGACTCGATCTGAATCATCCGCGCCTGCGCAAATATTACGAGCTGTGCCTTGTGGTGCAGGATATGCCTCGCCATCTCGGGCAGCACTCCGGCGGCATGGTGATCTGCCAGGGGCAACTCGATTCGGTGGTGCCACTCGAACCCGCGTCCATGCCGGGCCGCGTGGTGGTGCAGTGGGATAAAGAAGATTGCGCCGACATGGGCATCATCAAAGTCGATCTGCTCGGCCTGGGAATGATGGCGGTGCTGAAAGATTCGATCGAACTCATTCGCGAGCACTATCGCGAAGAAGTCGATCTGGCGCATCTTCCGGCGGATGATCCCGAGGTGTATTCGACTTTGCAGCAAGCCGATACGGTGGGCATGTTTCAGGTGGAGAGCCGCGCGCAAATGTCGTGCCTGCCGCGCCTGCGGCCGAAGCGCTTCTATGACATTGTGGTGCAGGTTGCGATTATCCGGCCGGGGCCGATCGTGGGGCAGATGGTCAATCCTTTTTTGCAACGCCGACAGGGAAGGGAAGAGGTTAGGTATCCGCATCCTTCGCTTGAACCGGTGCTCAACCGCACTCTGGGCGTGCCGCTGTTTCAGGAACAACTGCTGCGCATTGCCATGATCGCAGCGAATTTTACCGGCGGCGAAGCCGAAGACTTGCGCCGCGCCATGGGCTTTAAACGCTCGCAGGCGCGCATGCGGGAGATTGAAGCCAAGCTGCGCGCGGGCATGACGCGCAACGGAATTTCGCAGAGGGCGCAGGAAGAAATTATTCTTTCCATCACTTCTTTCGCGCTCTACGGGTTTCCCGAATCGCACGCCGCCAGCTTCGCGCTGATCGCGTATGCCAGCGCTTATTTGAAGTGCCATTATCTGGCCGCGTTTACCGCCGCGCTGCTTAATAACCAGCCCATGGGATTTTATTCTCCGGCGACGATTACGAAAGATGCGCAGCGCCATGGATTGAAAATGCTGCCGGTGGATGTGACGCGGTCGGAGTGGAGGTGCACGTTGGAAGCAGCCTCGAGTCCCGAGTCCCGAGTCCCGAGCGTTGCCAGTACCAAGTACCTAGTACCCAGTAAAACTTGTGTCATTCCGACCCCCGAGAGCAGGCGAGAGGCGGAAGAATCTCGGTCTTACTCGCAACTCGGTACTCGCGACGCGCAACTCACTCCAGCGCTACGGTTGGGATTGCGTTATGTGCGCGGGTTGCGCGAGGACGCTGGTCTCGCGCTGGTGCGCGAACGTTCACTTGCTCCGTTTACTTCGATTCAAGACCTTGTCCGGCGCGTGCCCGAGTTGCGCAAGGATGAACTCACTACGCTGGCTGAAATCGGGGCGCTGAATTCAGTTGCCAGTACCCAGTACTCAGTACTTAGTAAACCCTTTGACCTTCCAACTTCCGAGCTGAATGCAATTGCTCGTACCGAGAAAATAGAACCGAGATTCCTGCGTCCCTCGCGTTCGCTCGGGGAGCGGGATGACGAAGGTTTTACTGGGTACTCGGGACCGGGTACTGGGTACTCGAAATTTCATCGCCGCGATGCGCTTTGGCAGGTGGAGCGCGCGGTGCGCGGCACTGGGCCGTTGCTGGAGAAATTGTCTGAGGCCGATTCGCCTTCGCCGCTTCAGCCGATGAGTCATGAAGAGCGGTTGGTGGCGGATTTTCATGGCACGGGTATGACTGTGGGACCTCATCCTATGGCTTACCGCCGCGAGTGGCTGAATGCCATGGGCATTCGGCGCGCGAGCGAATTGCGCGACATTCCCAGCGGCAAGCGTCTGCGTATTGGAGGTTGCGTGATCGTACGGCAGCGTCCGGGGACCGCGAAAGGGTTTGTGTTTTTGAGTCTGGAAGATGAAACGGGAGTGGCGAATGCGATCATCACACCCGATTTGTTTCATCGCAACCGGTTGCTGTTGGCGTCGGAGCGGTTTCTGGCGATTGAGGGAATTTTGCAGAATCAGGACAATGTGATTTCAGTGAAAGCGGAGCGCGTGCAGCCGTTGTTTGTGACGAAGGCGGAGACTGTGTCGCATGATTTTCATTGAGTTGGATTGCGCAGAAAAATCGCAGGGCTAAAGCCCGGAACTCCAAAGGGCTTTACGCGGCGCTAAAGCGCCGCTCTTTCACTTTTTTTTATTGTCCTTGCGGCACGGCTAAAGCCGCGCCCTTTCAAAGCTGCTTCTCATTCCGGGGGTTCTTCTGCTCGGCCATCCGGCGGGGCGAGAGGAAGACGAGTTGCGCCGCGCATTATGTCACGCTCCTGGGGTGAGAACACAGTTTTGAAGCGGGCGGAATCGATGATGCGCTCGCGCTCGCCTGGGGGCATGGCGCGCAGATCGCGGACGGCGGTCGTTACCATGCGGCGGCGATCGGGAGGAAGTTGTTGCATCCGGCCGAATAAATCGCGTACCTGCTGCTTCTGGCCTGGAGTCAGGTGCTCCCAGGTCTCCATTCGATTGAGCATGCGCTGCTGCTGATCTCGCGGAAGGCTGTAGAAGTGTTCCAGACGCTGCCGCAACAATTGCTGGCGCTCGGGAGACAAGCGGCGGAAGCCGGGATCGTTCTGCAGAGCGTGCTCGCGCTCGTTCGGCGAAAGGCCCTGATAGCGGCGCAACCAATCGCCAGCATGTCCCTGTGGGGGACGACCCTGGGGGCGCGCCTGCGCCCGGTGCAGGTTGCCGTTTTGAGCGCTAGTGTACTGAGCCAGGCAGGGGGATGCCTTCAGGGTCGCAATCGCAAGCACTGCCGTCGCGATCCATCTCACATTCAAATTGTAAAAACGCATTCTCCCCGTCCCAGTCTTCCTGCTGTCACTCCAAATTACGGATTGGCGGTCACATCATGCTGCACTTCGAGGTCGTCGAGCAAATCGAAGTCAGAATACAGATCGTGATTCTTTTCCAAAGATTGCAGATCGCTAACTGCCGTGCCCGGCTCTGCCGCCGTGGTTGGCGCATCGATCACCGCAACCACGTCACGTCCAGAGTTGTAGACTCCGCCGCGCTGGCTCAGGAACAGACCTACCCCAATTGCCATCAACACCGTGAGAGCCGCTGCCAGCACCGGTTGCCGGAACCACGCCAGCCAACCGGGCTGCGGCCTGGCTATCTCTTCGCGCAGACGAGCTTGCAGCCGCACGTCAAAATATGGCGACGGCTCAGGAACTTGCCACTCATCGAGCAGTGCCATGGTCTTGCGGAACTCATCCAGTTCGCCGGCGCACGCAGCGCAGCCCGCGAAATGTTCACTGATCTGTGGCGTCATCACGGTCCCACCGGAGGCCAGATCCGGCATCATTTCTCGGATTTCTTTGCACTTCATAACCGTACTCCCCTCGATTTCACTTGCTCTATTCGCCTCGTTGCTTCATCTCTCGACATTCGTTTCAGCCGCCCGCTTTCAGACGAATTCTTTTAACTGTTCGCGCAAGGTCTGATAAGCCCGGAACAACAACGATTTCGTCGCCGACTCGCTCAACTTCAATACATCGGCAATCTGCTTGTAATCCATCTGCTGATACTTGTGCATCAACACCGCCAGCTTTTGCCGCTCGGGCAGCGCCTCTACCTTGGAGCGGATCGCCAGCATGCGCTCGCGCCGCACCAGAGCCTCCTCGGCGCTGATGTGGCTGTCGGGCACATCGAGCGTAGTGCCCGATTCCTCATCGGGCTCATCCAGACTCACCGTGACTTCGGGGCGCTCATGCCGCGTATCGCGCGCGTGATTTACCGCCAAGTTGGTCGCGATGCGGTACAACCACGTTGTGAACTTGGCGCTGGCTTCGTAAGTCTGGCGCGAGCGGTACACTCGCAGAAAGACTTCCTGAGCCAGATCCTCTGCCGCCGCCGAATTACGTGCCATGCGGTACATAAAACTCACCAGCGGCCGGCGATATTTCTGCACCAGGTAATCGAAGGCGGACTGATCTCCGGCCTTCACCCGCAGCATAATTTCGGCGTCGGTATAGTTCTCGATGCCGACCATTGCGGGCTGCAAGGAACCGGGCAGGCGCGGGTCCGCTGCGGCCATCAGAACGCTCCCGTCGATGGCGGCAGTGCTCACACTAGAGGAAACCCGGTTAACACTGGAAAGTTGTTCTTTTTCTTGCCCGGAAGAAGCCCTCGAACTCCCCGTTGGTGAGGAGGATACGGTGGGTTGAAGAGGCCTGGTTTCGTCCGGCATTGGAGGGTTACTTTAGGCACAGGCGCGGGCAAAACCCTCCGCCCTGCCGAAGATAGGCTAACATGAACCCAGTTCTCAGTTCCCGGTTCTCAGTTAAGTTCAAAACCAAGGCCAGAACCAAGACTTTTGGTTGCTGGAGCTGCTAAGTCCCATCTGCTTACAGAGAACTGGTCTCCTGCTACTGGAACATCTGCGCCAGATGAGTGATGCGCAGCAATTCCAGGACGCGAGGCGTCATATTGGGTAGTTCCAGGATGCAGTAGCCCTGATTGATGGCGGAAACCTTCAGGCCGACGACCGCCCCTAGCCCGGCGCTATCCATTATGGGTTAAATCTTTGAGGTCGATAATGATCCATCCGCCCAGAGGAATAAGGGGTTTGACCACTTCTTTCAATGCGCGGCGGTATCGCCGACCAGCCTGCCATGGCACTTGACCGCGGTGACCTGATTGCCGCGCTCGTCTTTTTCTTTCGATCTCTCGAGTTCACAGTGGAAGGAAGAATCGGGCGCCATAACTTTTGCCATCTCCTTGGGCGGAAAATTCGACATAGTAGCACAGTGGTACCGGCGAAGCGGGAAGCGCAACGATGCGTCGCGCAATCCGTTCCGCTCGCAATCGTTCCCATGCCGTTGACGGTTCGGGGCTGCATCTGTTTGAATCGTACTCGTTGGGCGCTTAACTCAGCGGTAGAGTGCCATCTTCACACGGTGGAAGTCATAGGTTCGAATCCTATAGCGCCCACCATTCAGTAAAAGAACTAACGGATGCTGCCGCGGCTTATGCGTCCCGTAGACGTCCGTATTTGCTCTTGTTGACTTGATCTGCCGGCGCATGGGGTGGGCTGTCGCGGCGGATCGCTGCTTCCGTTCGTTGTCCAGCGCTTCTGCGCCGCAGACCGCTTTGAAGCGAAATCCAAAGATTGGCATCGAAGAACTTCGGGCGGCCGGAGTTCGTACAAATCCATCGCATCGCCAGATAGGCAAGAGCAGCCGGAGGATGGTGCTGCATGAAATTGTGGCATTCCGCGAATCTGGGTTGGCAGGGAGCGCTGCTGCTTTTTTTCTCGGCGCTGCTGGCAGGATGTCATTCGCGCCCAGCCGACGCTGGACCGCAGATTGAATTCACTAAAATTCCGCCCAACGCGCAAGGCGGCCGCGAGCGAGTCGACACGATTTCGGGGCGAGTAACCGGCTGGCGGCCCGGTCAGTCCATGGTCATTTATGCGCGGAGCGGCCCCTGGTGGGTGCAACTTTGGCCCGACCAATATCTGATTCCGATTCAATCCGACTCCACATGGACCACACCCACGCATCTCGGCTTTGAGTACGCCGCGCTGCTGGTTGACCCCGGATATAAACCTCCGCCGACCATGGATGTTCCCCCGTCTCAAGGTGGATTGGTGACGGCCGTTAAGATTGTGAGAGGGGTGGGGCCGACCCAGTACGCTTACAGTAAGCCGCTGCGCTTCAGCGGCTACGATTGGGGCGTGAGAACGATTCGCGCCGATCGCGGCGGCATGAATAATCCATACGATCCCGACAATGTCTTTACCGATGCGGGCGGAGCGCTGCACCTGCGCATTGCCAAGAAAAACGGCGTTTGGAACTGCAGCGAGTTGCATCTCACCCGCAGCCTGGGTTACGGCACTTATGTGTTGACCATGCGCGACACTTCGAAGCTGGAACCGGCAGCCATTTTCAGCATGCACACCTGGGACGATTTCGGCGATGAGCATTATCGCGAGATGGATGTCGAAATTGGCCGCTGGGGCGACTCGGCTAACAAAAATAATGCGCAGTACGGGATTCAGCCTTTTTACGTGCCAGGAAATTTGGCGGAATTCTCGCAGCCCGCAGGGACTTTGATTCACTCGCTGCGCTGGGAATCGGGACGTGCTTCGTTCAAAACCGTGCGCGGTTCTTCCGTGACCTCGAAGGCGCCGGTGGTATACGAACATGTTTTCACCTCCGGAGTTCCCACGGCGGGGGACGCGAATATTGTGATGGATCTGTGCCTGGTGCCGAGCAATACTCCTCTGCAAAATCAGGCGGAGGTTATCGTGGACAAGTTTGAATATCTGCCGTGATTGTCGAGCATGATTGTCGAGCATCATTGTCGATCATTGAGGCGAAGGCGCTTGACTTGGTTGAGCGCCGCACTGGCCGCGATCTTTCTGGCCAATCTTTTTCTGGTCAATCTGTTGCTCGCCAACCCGGCCTATGCCATCGATCCGCAGCGTACGCTCTCGCAATACATTCGCGACCGCTGGGACAGTGAGAGGGGTTTTCCCGGCGGCGCCGTCCATGCCATCGCGCAAACTCCGGATGGATATTTGTGGATCGGAACCGAGAAAGGCCTAGTTCGCTTCGATGGCTTGAGTTTTCTTCTTTTCCAGCAAGCGACGCCAAGCTCTATGGCCATTGGTCCGGTTCTAGGTTTGGCGGCAGACTCGGACGGGAATCTATGGCTCCGCTTGCAGAGCACCAAGGTTTTGCGCTATCGCGACGGGAAGTTCGAACCCGGGCACGATGAGGTCGAGTTCAGCATTACGGCGATGTACAACAACTGGAATGGTGACTTTCTGCTTTCCTCCCTGACCTATGGGCCTTTACGTTACGCCGGCGGACGCTTTGCGACTCTTTTGTCGCAGGAAGAATTGCCCAGCGCTCAGGCGAACACGCCGCTCGAGACCAACAGTAGTGTCGCAACCCGTTCTGATTGGTCCACTGGATATGTGATTCACCGTCTCGCTCCTCCCTACTCGCCGGTAACTTCTCTGGCGGAAACCGGTGATGGCAAAGTTTGGCTGGGCACTCGAGACAAAGGCTTGTTCTATGTGGAAGGGGGAAAGGTCGCCTCCATAGCCGGCAGCGTGCCCATCCAGAAAATTAATTGCCTGCTGGCGGCCGGGAAGAACGACTTGTGGATTGGTACCGATAACGGCGTCTTACACGGGAATGGCAGCGCGCTAACTCGCACAGGACTCCCAGTCGCTCTGCAGCACACCCAGATTCTCAGTTTGTTAAGGGATCGCGATTCCAACATCTGGGCGGGTACGGCCGAGGGACTCGAACGCATCAACAACGGCGCCATCGCACGCGACGAGAGCGGATCGCGCTTCGTTACGCCGATTACCGCGCTCTTCGAAGATCGCGAGGGCAACATCTGGGCGGGCGGCACGCGAGGCATCGAGCGTCTACGGGACAGTACGTTTGTTAGCTACTCAGTCGCCGATGGTTTGCCGGAAAGCAATGGACCGGTATACGTCGACAACGCGCAGCGCACCTGGTTCGCTCCGCTCGACGGCGGACTCTATTGGCTAAAGCACGGGCAAGTCGGACGCGTAACCGAGGCAGGCCTAGCGCAAGACGTGGTCTATTCGATCGCGGGCGATGGCAGTAATCTGTGGGTGGGCCGGCAACGGGGTGGCCTGATTCGCCTGCACTTTTCCGGCGGTTCGATCACCACAAATACCTACACGCGGTCGAACGGCCTGGCTCAGAACAGCGTTTATGCTGTGCATAGCAGCCGGGATGGAAGCGTGTGGGCGGGAACTCTCAGCGGCGGCGTGAGTGAGTACCGCAACGGACGCTTCACCACTTACACAACGGCCAATGGCATGGCGTCGAACACAGTCAATGCAATTGCGGAAGCCGCGGACGGAACCTTGTGGTTCGCTACTCCCAATGGCTTGAACGCTTTGTCCAAAGGAGTGATGCAGGGCTATGGGGTTCGCGAAGGCTTGCCATCGGCATATGTTTCCTGCCTGCTGATGGACTCAGCTGGAATACTCTGGATCGGCAGCGGCGCCGGCCTGGCTTACTTTTCTTCCAATAAAATTCAGATCCCAGTTCAATTGCCAGAGGCATTGCATGGGCAGATATTCGGCATCGCGGAGGATCGCAAGGGCTCGCTTTGGATCGCAACTTCGAATCACGTGCTGCGAGTGAAGCGCTCCGAACTGCTTGAGGGCTCGGCGAACAATGCCGAAGAACGCGAGTATGGATTGGATGACGGCCTGCTGGGATTGGAAGGCGTGAAACGCTATCAATCGGTGGTGGCGGATCCGCTCGGGCGAATCTGGTTTTCCATGAATCGCGGTCTCTCAGTAGTGGATCCGAGCCGCAGCAGCATTGTCTCCCCGCCTGCGCTTGTGCATGTCGAAGCCACTTCGGCGGATGGTAATGCGATCGATCCGAGAGGCGTTGTTCGTGCAGCGGCGCGAGAGAGGATCAGCTTCAGCTATGCGGGCTTGAGTCTTTCTAACCCCGAGCGCATCCGATACCGGTATCGACTGGAAGGCTTTGATCGCGACTGGAGCGAGCCGACGGTGACCCGAACGGCGATTTACACCAACCTGAATCCTGGCTCATACCACTTTCGCGTGGTCGCCAGTAATAGCGAGGGCCTGTGGAATGGGGCAGAAACTTCGTTTCCCTTTGGAGTCGAGCCCATGTGGTGGCAGACTTGGTGGTTTCGCCTCTCGCTGCTGCTCACCGTGGGCTTCGCAGCTTTAACCGCTTACCGGCTGCGGCTGAGGCAGTTGACGGCGCAACTGAATGTGCGCTTCGAAGAGCGATTGGCGGAGCGCACTCGCATCGCCCAGGATTTGCACGATACTTTATTACAAGGATTTCTAAGCGCTTCGATGCAACTGGATGTGGCCAACGATCGCCTGGAATCAAATTCGCCGGCCAAGCCGATCGTGACTCGCGTGATCCAACTGGTTGGTCAGGTTATTGAAGATGGCCGTAAGACGGTGCGGGGCCTGCGCTCTTCCGACGGTGGATCCGATAATCTGGAGCAATCCTTCTCGCGAATCCCGCAAGAGCTTGCGGTGCAGGCTGTTGATTTTCGTGTGATCGTCGGAGGCCAGGTGCGTCCGGTGCATCCTTTTATTCGTGATGAGGTTTACCGGATTGGCCGGGAGGCACTGGCCAATGCCTTCCGCCACTCGGGCGGAGACAAAGTTGAAATTGAACTGGATTATTCCGACCGGGAATTACGCGTGCTGGTTCGCGACAATGGTCGCGGCATCGACCCAGAGGTTTTGAAATCAGGCCGCGACGGGCACTGGGGCTTATCCGGAATGCGGGAGCGAGCGGGGCGGATTGGCGCGAAAATAAGGGTCTGGAGCCGTGATGCCGGGGGAACCGAAGTTGAGCTTACCGTTCCCGGTCACCTGGCTTTCCGCTTCCAATCTCACGATCGCATGTCGCAATGGTTCGCCCGCCGTCGAAAAGTTGAGCGCGACGCCGCCATCAGGAAGGAAAACTAAAATGAACGACCCGACTCGTATTCGCATTCTATGCGTGGACGATCATCCACTGCTGCGCGAAGGGATCACGACGGTCATCAATAATCAGCCGGATATGGTGATGGCCGCCGAAGCGTCCAATTCTCGCGAGGCTATCGAGCAGTTTCGCAAACACAGGCCTGATGTGACGCTCATGGATCTCAGACTTCCGGACCTGAATGGCATCGACACCATGATCGCGATCCTTGCGGAATTTCCGCAGGCGCGCATCGTCATTTTGACAACCTTCGAAGGTGATGTGGAGATTCAGCGGGCGCTGCAAGCCGGAGCGCGTGCATACATGCTCAAGAACATGCCTCCCAAGGAGATGGTGGAAACTATCCGGCAGATTCATTCCGGCCACAAGCGCATTGCGCCTGAGATCATGACTCATCTAGCGGAGCACTACAACGACGAAGCTCTGACCACGCGCGAGATCGAAGTTCTGCGGCACATTGCCGGCGGGAACCGCAACCGCGACATCGCGGACAAACTCTTCATCTCGGAAGAGACGGTGAAAGTTCACATCAAGCATGTGATGGAAAAACTCGGTGCCAGCGACCGCACCCAGGCGGTCGCGATCGGTGTGCGCCGCGGAATTATCCAACTCTGAAGGTCGTCTCCGAATGCTCGCCCAGCCGGTTCTGTAATAACCCGTAAGTGGTAGAGAAAGATTCCGAATTGCAGGGATTCGCGCTACGAGTGCAACTCGTATGCTTTTTGTAGCGTTCGCCAAAGCATGCGAGGAGGCACGGCCTGCAACGCAATTTTTCCACCTTTCCTGACGGGCGGGCTGGAGTCGGCCTGCTGCTCTTACGGGTGGCGCTCGGTGCCGTGCTGGGGGCTCAAGGAGCTATCTACCTGATGAGCCGGCAGGATCTGGGAGGCTTAGCCTGGGCGGTCGGTGTCTTGGCCTTGGGCAGTGGAGTCTTCCTACTGGTCGGCTACGGCACGGCTTTCGCCAGCGTGCTGGCGGCGGTGATCGCTGCAGGCAGTGGGCTCTCTTTGTTTCGGCCTCCGACGCTGGATTTATTTGACTCGAAACTCGCGTCTTCTCTGGTAGCGGCGATCGCGGTTGCGATTACCTGCCTGGGCGCTGGAGCGTTCTCCATCGACGCCCGCCTGTTCGGACCACGCGAGATTATCATCCCGAGTGATCCTCGTTCGAGGAGGGAGTGAAGCGCTGAATCCTCTCGTTTCTCTGGTTGCTCTCAGGAGAATCGAGTTCGGGACGGAAGTGCGGACTGGGGATTCCCTACCGAGTGTGCGCGGCAGCCTCTTCGATCAGAGCGGCCACTTCCTTCGACCGGGAAATATAAACGCAGTGGCTAGCGCCGTGCGCTTCGGACGTGTGGCTGTGGGCACGTGCGGCATACCAGCGTTCAAGGTCCGGATTGATGGTGCGGTCGCTTCCCGCCACTAACATCCAGCTGGGTTTGCTTCTCCACGCGGGCGTGGTGATGACTGCTTTGAAATTGTCAGCTTTGTTCAGCACTTGCGAACGCGCCATGAACGCGGCTTGTTCGGCAGAAAGATCGGCCGCGAAGTATTCGTGAAACTGCGCCGGGTCGAGATAAGTAAAACCGTCCGCCGTCTTCTTGATCGCGCCGGATTTGCTGAGATCGCTGGGAAAGCGCTTTCCGTCGTCGGCTTCATTCTCTCCCGCGTCCGGCATGTGAGCCGCGATGTATACCAAACCCGCAACCGAAGGGTCAGTCCCGGCTTCGGTGATCACGGCTCCGCCGTAGCTGTGAGCTACTAAAATGCACGGGCCATCTTGCAGAGCGATGACGCGCTTCGTTGCTGCGACGTCGTCCTGGAACGATGTCTCCGGCTCCTGCACGATACTTACGTTATAGCCATCCTTGACGAGAATGTTGTATACGCCTTTCCACCCAGATCCATCGGCCCACGCACCGTGAACCAGAACAATATTTCGAATACGTGGTCCTGGGTCGTTGTTGGTTTGCGCTGATAGTACGTGGCAGGTCAATAGTAGTAGTGCAAAGCGGTAGGAGTATGCCACGCGCCACATCGGTCGGAAACACTCTGCTAATTTGATCATTCGTCTTCCTTTCTAAGGGCCTTCTTAACGACAATTCGGCTTTCGTTTGTCGTGAATATCCTGAAATATCGGAGCGAATGGCGCATCACGCGATGCAGTGTTTTTTATCTAACCCGGAAGAGGGATAACGCGTTGGGGCCGCGCGGTAAGGCTACGAAGCTGTGATGGGAAGACGTGCGAGTCACGAAAAAATGATGCGCCAGAATCTGCGGGCAGATTCTAAGTACTAATCGAGTAGCTTTCGACCTATTGCTTACTCGCCCGCAGCAGTCGAGCCTTCCATTGTCTTCTGAGCCGACTCCATATATGGACCGACCCAGAGTGCCAGCTGCAACTGGATTGACTTGGTCCATGCTAAATGCATTTTGGCGATCTCTTCCGCGGAATGCCCTTTGGCTGCCAGATAGGGTTTGATAGTTTCATTCATCACCGCAACAAACGCGACCACATCGCGGAAGGGAACATAGGGCGTCGACTGAACTCCGTCGGTTTGATTTTTCTTCGTGCTCGTATGCCGCAGCGCGATCTCCTGCTGGTAGTTGAGCCAATCCTGATCGTAGGGCCGCAGGCAAGTGTCCAGAATCCATTGCTGAAAGCGACGGCCGGTCTTCGCCACATAATCCGGGATCGGATCTCCCTCGAGTGTGCGCGAATGCCTCGCCAGGTGCGGAATGCTTGCGATGATGCCGCTACGCCAATGGTCGACGATCTGCTTTGTCTGATCGGCCAGCACTTCGCCGGCGAGGCGCAAGTAGCGCTCGTCTTCTTCGGTAAATCCCGCGCTGATTTTCAACTCGTCCAATTCGCGCATCGAGACCGGCGACCGGGCGACTTCGTTGGTGCCATATGGGTATCCCGGAATATCTGCAGAAATTTTCTTCATTTCACGTCCTCTTAAAAGCGGCTCTGAACGGTCGTATTAAGCTTCGTCGATAAATCATAGGTCAGATATTGCTTGCGAGCCTGCTACTAGAACCCGCCCAGTGAAGGTTAATGTTCGGGACGGAGTGGGCTAATCGAAGCGGGATTTCTGGCGCGGCGCTTTTGACGGTTGCGTGTTAGGATGCTTCACGGCAGGGGCTAGTGAGTAATCAAATCCTGGGCATTTTTTCTTTTTCTTTTCTTCCTCGCGATATTAGCGTAAAAAAGCTGGTTCTACTCTCACAATCGAGGTTTTAAACGTGTGCTCGCTGCCGTGTCTACGGATATTCTTAAGCGTTGGTTTTCTTGCAATCGGCACCCAAGTTAGCGCTACAGATATATGGGACAACCCTGCTTTCACCACGGACCCGACGCTTCTGCGGCAAGCAGCGGAGGCAGTTCCGGTAGGAAAGCATAGTGAAGCCACGGTACTGTTGAACGAACTACATTTCAAGTTCGACGAAAACGGCAGGCTGTTTGAGACCCGCCACTTGATCTACCGGATCGAAAATCAGGATGGTGTCAGAGGCTGGGCTGAGACCAGTGGCCGATGGAAAGCATGGCATCAGGAGAGACCGGAGATAAGGGCTCGCGTGACTACGGCCGAAGGGGCGGCCCACTGGCTTGACCCAAAAACTCTCAGTGACATTCCGGTGCATTCCGATGCCCCGGATCTTTACAGCGATGAGCGAAAGTATGGCGGACCGCTACCGGCAGTTGCTCCCGGCGCAATTGTCGAGGAAGAAATAACGCTTCGCGATACGGCTGCCCTTTTTGCCGCGGGAACAGTGCACAGGTGGATATGCGGTTGGAGTGTCCCTGTTAACAAGACCCGCATTGTTCTTATGCATCCCGTGTCGCTCCGACTCTCCTACGAAGTCCACATGCTGCCACAGGCGACTGAGAGGAAATCGATCGAAGGCGGTCTGGAGACAATTTCTATCGAGCAAGGGCCCTTGCCTGCGTACACAGAAGTGGTCAACAATGCCCCCGCTGATCTCGTGTTGTATCCGGAAATCGAGTTTTCGACGGGAGACTCTTGGCATCAGGTTGCTTCCGAGTACGCACGCGTATCGAATGACAAACTACAGTCAGCGGAAGTTCACACTCTGATTTCCAGGATCAAGGCGAAGAACGGAAGTCGCGACGATTCGATTCGCAGCATTGTTGGCACGTTGCACAAAAGCGTTCGTTACACCGGGATAGAGTTCGGAGAGTCTAGCCTGATCCCGCAATTTCCGTCCGAGACTCTAAAGCGAGGGTATGGAGATTGCAAAGACAAAGCCCTGCTTTTAGTCGCAATGCTTCGAAGTGCAGGAATCCCGGCGAGCCTGGCACTTCTTAATGCCGGGCCCGGACGAGAGCTAAATACACATTTGCCTGGTATGGGTATGTTTGACCATGCCATCGTGTATGTTCCCGCTTCTGGCGCCGATCCGGATCTCTGGATCGACGCTACTGCCCGATTTTCTCCAGTGGGAATCCTGCCATGGATGGACTACGGGCGTTGGGCGCTCATCGTTGATGAGAAAACCCGATCTCTGCTGAAGATTCCTGACATCACATCAGCCGGGAACGTGCGGCGAGAGACACGGGAAGTTACGCTCGCCGAGTACGGGATGGCAACGTTCGTGGAAACGGACGACGAGATTGGCCCCGGGGAGGCCGACTATCGCGAATATTACAGCGGCGATAGCAAGCAAGTCAGGAAAGCCACTGAGAGCTATGTGAGGGAAATGTATCTGGCGGATTCGCTCACTTCCTTGGAACACGAGGATTTGTCTGACTTAGGGAAACCAGCTTCAATCCGTTTCGTTACTAAAGGAAAGCGCGGAAATACCGATCTGACCACAGCCCTCGTGGCTATACGTGTTGAAGCTCTTTTCAATCCCCTCCCTGAGTACTTTCGGACCAAAGAAAACGACGAAACGCCGGAAGGGGAGGACTCGGATAGGCCGAAGGTGCGGACCGCCGATTGGGTGGTAACGCCATTCACCACGGAATGGCGCTACAGGGTGATTGCGCCGCTCGGCTTCAGGCTGCGGGCGCTTCCGTCGGATAAGGACGAGAAGGTGGGCGCTCTGAGCTTCAGTCAAAAATACTCAACCAACTCCGCGGGCACCATTGTGGAAGCAGTTCTCCGAGTCGAAAGTCCAAACACCAGAATGACGGTGCAGCAGGCCAAGGAGCTGCGTGAGGCTGTACTGAGAGAACGGGCTGCCGATCCCATATTCATTACATTTGACAATGTTGGGCACTCGCTCATTTCATCGGAGAAAATTAAAGAAGGGCTAGCCGCCTACCGTGAGATCGCAATGCAACACCCCAAGGAGGCATTGCACAAGGTCCAACTTGCTCAGGCATTGATCACGGCCGGATTGGGGGAGGAAGCCCGCCGCGTGGCCTCGGAGAGTACTACCCTCGAACCGAACTCGGCCTTGGCACAAAGCACTCTCGGCATGGTTTTGAAACATGATCTGATCGGGCGTCCTCTGAAAAAGGGGATGGACTACGAGGGGTCGATAGCCGCATACCGAAAGGCCATCGTGCTCGATCCGAAGGATAGAGAGACACGCGCAAATCTCGCCCTTCTGCTTGAGTACGACGCAGACGGGACGCGGTATGGCGAGAAAGCGCGGCTAAAGGAAGCGGTGGAAGTCTTGCGTGAATTGAAGAAGACCGACGAAGAATACAGTCACACTTACGACGACAATGTTCTTTACGATCTTTGGTACGCGCACGACTACGAGGGAGTCCTCGATTATGCCGCAACTCTGCCTGCCACCGAAGTCCGAAAAGGCCTGGTGGTAGCGGCGGCGGCGGTCCAGCAGGGGTCGAATGCAGCCCTGAAAAAGGCGCTGGAGATCACGACCGATGACCAAGGGCGCGGCAAAGTGCTGGCTAACGCCGGGGCGGTCTTAATTCGAGTTCGGAAGTATCCCGAGGGTGCTGCCCTGATCGCTGAGGGAGCCCGAGGACAAAACAACGAGAGTCAAACCACCCGGACTGCTGCGCTCCTCGCCACCACCAAACCGTTCGACACGCTTGCGATCAAGGAGGCCGATCCGCGCGGCGTTGTGGAGCGTTTATTCGGCCTGATATTGAGTGGCCGCCTCACACTAGAGGAGTTTCGGTCGATGATTTACATCGACCCGAACGACGGAGCCGAGACTGACGAAAAACAATTCCACGCGATGATGTCGAGACTCGCCTTGATGACCGCCGGCGGGCTTCCGCCCGTAAACCTCGCTGATCTGGCAGTATCCAATATGCACTACACCCTAGACGGCGACGACTCGCTCGGGTACAAGATCATCGTCGAAACTCCCGGCGCAGCAGCCCAGGATGTATACGTGGGGAAAGATGGCGGGCGTTACAAAGTGGTTGCTTTTTCGGGGTCTGGATCGAGCATCGAAGAACTGGCTCCCCTCGCGCTCCGGGCAATCGAGAACAATAACCTGTCTGCGGCAAGAAAATGGCTGGATCGGGCGCGCGAAAAGATCCACGTGGGTGGCGGCGATGACCCTCTCGCCGGTCAGCCTTTTCCCTACTTCTGGACCAAAGGACAAGACGCTGATGTCGCAACCATGCGCACCGCAAGCCTCGTGTTGCTACGATCCAAGGCGCTCAGCGGGCCGGATTTCGCGGCTCTGGATCAAGCGCGGAAAGCTGCACAAACAGATCTCGATCGGAACCGGCTAACGATGGTGATGGCAAACGGCTATGCAGCCCAGGAGAAATGGGCCGATATGCTGCCGCTGACAGCGGAATTGCTAAAGGCCGTACCTACTTCGTTGCGCGCTTTCGAACTGGCTACGGCCGCTTTTGCCGGACTGAGGCGGTTTGATGATTGGGATAGGCTAGTTCAAACCCGGATCCAAGAATATCCCGATGAGTTGGACTACGTGCGTTCGTTCGCGAGGCTCGCCGCCTATCGCGGGCAATTCGCCAAGGCAAGGGAGATTACGAAAGGAATCATCGACAAGGGGCAGGCCACAGAGCAAGACCTCAATCTGTATGCCTGGAATGCATTGCTTTTACCTGGCCCGATTGAGCAAAGCGCGATTGATCTAGCGCAGCGCGCCAACGAACTGAGCAAGAACGCCAGTTTTGCTATTCTCCATACTCTTGCCTGCGTCGATGCCCAGGCGGGGAAGACCAGTCAGGCCCGCGATCTCCTGCTGAAAGCCATGGATGCGTCACACCTGGAAGAACCAAACTCCGAAGTATGGTTCGGGTTTGGCCTGATCGCGGAGCAATACGGCGTGCTCGATGCAGCCCGGAAAATGTACTCCCGCGTGGAGAAGCCCAAGGTAGACTATCCCGGTGCCTCCTATGTTATCGCGCAACAGCATCTGGCAACGTTACGAGGTACTGTGAACAACTCGGCGAAAGTTGGTCAGTAGCCTTTACCGCCTTCACCTTGATTCTCTTTGGCCCAAAGGCTTCAACGGTTTGCTCTCCTCGAAAGGAGGGAACGTGGAATTTGTCATGTTTGAAGATGTGGACGGAATGGAGGTCTTTGTGAACCCCGAGCACGTGATTTGGGTGAGAGAGTATCCCGGTGAAATTACGGTGATCAGCTGCGGAGACGATCACAAGTTTAAAGTGCGTCTGAGTCCGGCTCAGGCCGTGGCCGCATTGGGCAAGACCGTACGTTAGGGCAAGCTGAAAAAACGCCGTGCTAAGGTCGGGGAAGTGCCCACGCGAACAGCACACTGCCGCTGCTCGTCAGCATATATTGGCGGCCATCGAGTTCGTAGGTGATGGGAGAACTTGCGATTTTCGCGCCCGATCCCGCGTGCCACAGAGTTTTGCCGTCGCTAGAGTCGAGCGCCAGGAAATTGCCCATGGGGTCGCCAGTAAAAGTGAGGCCGGAGTCGGTGGTCAACACTCCCGCGCGCGTGCTCTCGGCGTCCGGCCCGAACTCGTGAGTCCAGCGGATCTTTCCGGTTTGGTAGTCGATGGCTTCAATCACGCTCTTGCCCCAAACGTCATAATCGGCACCCGCCCATCCGTAAGTTCCATCGGCTGGTTTAGCGAAGTAAATGCTATAGCTGGGGTGGGCATTAACGATAAATAAATTGTTCCTGGTGTCGAAGCTGGGAGAACGGTAGTTCGTCATACCGCCTTCGTCCGGCGCGATGAGGCGTCCATCGGGGGCCGGTTCTTTGGCGGGATTCGGAATGGGGCGCCCCTGCGGATCAACTCCGAGCGACCAATTCACCGGGCCGAAAGTCGTGGTCAGAAGATTCTTGCCGTTGCTGCGATCCAGAACGAAGAAGTAACCGTTGCGTGAACTTTGCATCAACATCTTCTTCGGTTCGCCGTGGAAGTCTCCATCGACCAGCACCGGAGTTTCGACAGCATCCCAGTCGTGAGTATCGTGCGGTGAAACCTGGAAGGACCACGCCAGCTTGCCCGTATCCGGATTCAGCGCGACGATGCTGCAGGTGTAAAGATCGTCGCCCGGCCGCGTCGAGCCTGTGAGGACAGGAGTAGGATTCCCAGTTCCCCAGTAAACCAGATTGAGATCGGGATCGTAAGTTCCCGTCATCCACGTCATCCCACCCGTGGTTTGTTTCGGAGTTCCGGCCGGAGGAGTGGAATTCCACTGCCACTGAGTTGCACCAGTCTCGGGATCAATCGATCGGATGTATCCGCTTAGGTTATCCAGATCTCCGGAAACGCCAACCAGCACATGATTGCCGACGACCAGGGGAGCCATGGTAGTCCAATAGCCTTTCGTGACGTCAGCAACCGATACTTTCCAGCGCAGAGTCCCGTCTTTGGCGTTGACGCATAAAAGATTGGCGTCGGGCGACATGAAGAAAAGAGATTCTCTGAACATAGCGACACCGCGATTGCCAATGTGATCGCCTTGGCTCGTGATGTAAGTGTAATGCCAAACCAGGTGGCCGGAGCGGGCGTCGACCGCCCAAAGGTTTTCAGGAACCGTGAAATACAAAATGCCGTCGACCAGCAGCGGAGAGGACTTGATTTGCGCGGACTGGTCCGTTTGGAAGGCCCAGGCCAGGGCGAGATTTCGTACATTCTCCGGCGTAATCTGGCTGAGCGCGCTGTGACGCCGGCCGGAGTAGTCGCCGTGATATCCGGGCCAAGTGTCGGCCGGCGGATGCAGGAGCATTTGCACGCTTACCCCTTGTGCAACCACCGGACTCGGCGCTGCCAGCGCCGCTAGCATGATCCCAGCAACTAGAAATCTGGCCTTCATAAAATTCACTGCGATCGATCTCCGGGGTAAAGCTCCTAGACAAAGCTGCTAGCGCAGAGTCTGCATGTATGCCATCAGGTTGTGAATGTCGTCGTCGGTGTATTTGCTGAACAGATCAACGTGGGCATTCAGCGCCGGATCAACCTTGTATTGAACGCTGCTCGTCGGCCATGATCGATACCAACCCGTGGAATCGATGATTCCAATGGTGAACTCATCCATGTAATCGATCGTGCCGGTTACAGTCTCACCAGAAGCAAGAGTTACGGTGACCTTCGATTTCGCGTGCTTGGGGTAGAGCATCTGCTCTTCGAGCGCAAGGCCCTCATATCGCGTTGCAATTCCGGCAAGATCGCCGCTCGGTGAGTGGCAAGTGGCGCATCCGCCGGCGCCGTTGAAATATTGTTTGCCGGCTTCAGCGTTTCCGGTTTGCAGGTCGGCAATGTCGACGCCTTTGCGCCCGCCTTTTTGCGTGAGCGCAATGTTTTGCCGGGTATGGATGAAGGCCACGAGGCCGGCGATTTGCTGAGCGGTAAGGTCGAAGTGGGGCATGCCCTTCTCGGGTCGCCCATTGCGGACTACCGGGCCAATTTTCTCCCCGCTGACATCGGCTGCGACCAGCTTCGAACGGGTCAAATCCGGACCGCTCTCTCCGCCGCCAGCGTCACGGCCATGACAAAAGGAGCAATTCTGCTTGAAGACCGCACTCCCGCTCGCGACCAGACCCGGGGGGTACGATTTGAGTGCGGTTGCGGTCTTTGGCTTAGCTGCCGGTTGAGATGGCTTGCTAGAAGCCGGCGTTTGGGCCTTCGCCCCTGCGAGGCCTACCAATAAGAGAGCAGTCGACAATAAACTCTTGTGCAGGGCCGAACGAAGAAAATTCATCCGTAAGATATTCCTCAGGAATTTCTCTTATCACTGCTTGTCATCAATGCGCGTCGCCGGACATTTACGGCCGGGCGTGAGACGCGGTGCTGCCTTCCGTCATGCCCAGCACCCACTTGATGGCTTCAAAATACAGCTTGCGAATGTCGGGGTCACTCCATGCTTCTTCGGTGTGTCCCAGGGTTGAATAAAAAACACGTCCTTTGCCATACATCTTGTCCCACGCTATCGCGAAGTCGCGATCGGTTCTGTGAACACGCGGATTGTTGGCGTAGTTAAGTTTTGTCGGATCGAGACTCAGCAGAACGTTAACCTTCTCGCGCGACCAGTCCTTGGGTTGATAAATCTCATCATATTTAATGAAGGCTTTGGGAAAGTGACGGACCGCGGGGAAGGTCGGATCTTCATTGATGATTGGCGCGTTGAACGTGAACCAGGGATGCTCATCGAACCAGCCGCCGATCATGTCACCATATTCCGGCCACTTGTAATTGGTGTCGAGCGCGGCATGCACGCCGACGAAGCCCTTGCCGTCGTCTTTGATGAACGACATCATGTCTTTTTTCTGATTCTCGTCGAGGTCAAGCTCGCCGGTCGTACTTACAAAGACGATGGCATCGAAGTAATTGAGATTCTTGCCGTTTCTTCCCAGGTCTTTTTTTGTGATGAGCTCGGTATCGGTGCGCAGCTTGGCGTCCCAAAGGCCGCTTTCGTGGCCCATATTGTAAATCGCCGCCATCCCATCGGAAACGGAATCGTGCTCATAACCCTTGGTTTGCCCGATCACCAGAATGTGCTTGAGATGGATCTCTTTGACATGCGGCGGAGGTGGGAGCGAGGGATCCACGGCCGGTTGATTCTGAGCTTGTGCGACGGTCACCAGAAGCAGGCTAAGAAAGAGGAGTGAAGCGTTTCGGTTGTAGCGCAAGCGATTTCCCTCGACAGGATTTGTTCGTCAACGAGCCAAGAACTTGCGGACCTAAGTTACCACAGCGGGCGGGGATTTAACTCAGCGAAGATGACCGCTATCAGACCCCGGGCAGTTCGACCCCCGAGAGCCGTTTGCATTCGGCGAGAAGTCTATCCTGCAATTTGGGATTATGGGCGACAGGATTCGGAGTCCGCAACTTCATATGGTAAAAATACTCTCCTGCGACCATTGCCTTCGGATCGTCGCTGGCTGCAAGCCACACCTGCGTGCGGTGACCGGCATCAAGGTCATCGGGCGCGTTAGGCCCTCCCATTTTAGTCGGCACCCAACCCGGCTCAAGCGCATTGGAGAGGACATCAGGCCATAGGCGCGCGACGGCGAAGGCCAGCAGCACATCGTGCAGCTTGGTATCGGAATAAGCCTGCTGGCCATTCCACGGGCGCTCTTTCCAAACGAGGTCTTTCAGGCTCGCATCGCCGTTCCGATGAAGACCCGAACTTAAATAGACAAGACGCTTAGGTTTTGGAATCAGCGCGGTCAAAATATACGGAGCCAGAGTGTTGACTGCGAAGACGTGCGGCAGGCTATCTGTGGTCTCGATACGACGCGGTTCCTGGTATCCCACAGCTGCATTGTGAATGACCGCATCCATGGATCCCAATTGGTTGACCTGATCAGCGACTTTGCGAGTCTCCGCAATGGTCATGAGATCGCCAATCACGACGCTTTCCGCCCCAGGCACAGCGGCCTTTGCTTCCTGCGCGCGCTGCTCATTGCGCGCATGCAGAACCACCCTGTGACCTTGCTCGATCAGCAGTTGTGCAGCCATGCGGCCGAGCCCGTCGGATGAACCTGTTATGAATACCCGCGACATGATTTTCTACCTCTTTTTCTTTCTATGGGTGATTGAATTGGATGTCTAGATGTCTTCCCTGGCTTCGGCCGCCGCGATCCAAAATAAGGCGAAAGAGGGGTGTAAGGGTAGCAAACGGCTGAGAGTCTTTAGCGCCCTGATCGACATCAAAAGATTTTCGTTTGAGAAAGATATTGAGAGGAAAGCCGCTATGTCGATTCGGCCCGTGAAACGGCTGGTTCAATCAAAGCCCACGCTGGAAGGCGCAGGAGTGCATCTGCGCCGCGCTTTCGGCTTTGGCAACACCAGTGATTTCGACCCATTTCTTTTGCTCGATGACTTCCGCAACGATGTGCCTGAGGACTATCTGGCCGGCTTCCCGTGGCATCCTCACCGCGGCATCGAGACCATTACTTATGTATTGGCGGGAACCGTGGAACACGGTGACAGTATGGGCAACCGCGGCGCCATCGCCGCAGGCGACGTGCAGTGGATGACGGCGGGCAGCGGCATCATCCATCAGGAGATGCCCAAGGGCGATCCCACGGGGCGCATGCATGGCTTTCAGCTGTGGGCGAATCTTCCGTCGTCGCTTAAAATGACTGCGCCGCGCTATCAGGAGGTGAAAACCGGGGAGATTCCGGAGATCACCGACGACGACGGGACGCACGTACGTGTCGTCTGCGGAAGTTTCTGGGGAAAGAAAGGTCCGGTCGATGGCATCGCGGCCGACCCGGTCTACCTCGATGTATCGGTTGCGCCCGGCAGAAGGAAGACGCTGCCGGTTGAGACCACGCGCCACGCCTTTGCTTACGTCTTCGGCGGGGAAGGGAAGTTCTGCAACGCTTCTGGCCCCCTCGCTGTGCCTACCGAGGCCGTGCAGTGGCTCGATACCACGCCTCCCGTTGAGGCCGATAACCGCTCGCTAATTCTCTTTGATAAAGGCGACGAGGTGACGGTGCAGGCTGGCGATGATGGCATTCGCTTTCTTTTGGTCTCCGGCAAGCCGCTAGAGGAGCCGGTCGCGTGGTATGGTCCCATCGTCATGAATACGCAAGAGCAGCTACAGCGCGCTTTTGCGGAGCTGCGCGAAGGAACGTTTCTGAATCAGCCGCGCAAGAAATAGAATACGTATCTGAGATGCGCGAATGAACTCCGCCGCCGATCAACCCGATTGCTGGCCTGCGCTGCCACTCGATTCATGGAAGGACACCTGTGCCACATTGCACATGTGGACTCAGATCGTGGGCAAAGTTCGCCTGCGTCTAACGCCGCTGGTGAATCACTGGTGGAATGTTCCGCTGTACGTAACGGCTCGCGGCCTGACTACTTCTCGAATCCCTTACGGCGAGAGAGCATTCGAATTGCGGTTTGATTTCATCGGGCACCGCCTGGTGCTCGAAACCAGTGATGGAATCGCGAAGTCGTTGCCTCTAGCGCCTCGCTCCGTGGCTGACTTCTATCAGGAAGTCATGGCGATGCTGAGTTCCTCCGGGATCGAAGTCAAAATCTGGCGAATGCCGGTGGAGATTCCTAACCCGATTCGGTTCGATCAGGATCGAGTTCACGCGTCGTACGATTCGGCGGCGGTCGAAAAATTCTGGCGCATTTTATTGTCGGTGGATGCGGTCTTTACGGATTTCAGAGCGCGCTACATCGGCAAGAGCAGTCCGGTGCACTTCTTTTGGGGAAGCTTCGACCTTGCGGTAAGCCGCTTTTCAGGCTGCCGCGCTCCGGAGCGGATCGGTGCCGATTCGATCACCAGAGAAGCATATTCCCACGAAGTCAGCAGCGTTGGTTTTTGGCCGGGCAGCGGCGATATTAAAGATGCGGCATTTTATTCCTACATGTCGCCCGAGCCTCAAGGATTCAAAGAGGCCCACGTGCGTCCCGATACAGCTCGCTACGACAAAATCGGAGAATTCCTGCTGATGTATGAAGACGTCCGAAAGGCTGCATCACGGACTGCTGCTTTACTAGATTTTTGCCAAAGTACGTACGAAGCTGGAGCAAACCTGGGCCACTGGGACCGTGTGTCGCTGGAACGGTAAATCGTATTCCGGGGGATTCGTTCTCGTTTTTATCCATCCAGGTTTATCTATCCAAGTTTATTTATCGAAGGTTAATTTATCGAAGTTATTTATCCCAGCCCGGCCGTGATTCCTATCACACGCCTTGGTGATCTTATATACGGAACTGACCCGTCTGCTCTGACAACATACCTGGAGAATTTGCCGTCGCTTCTGACTAAATGCTGAGCCCGTAACGGGGAAACATCAGGAACCACGACGTTCCCACCCAGATGGTGTCTGGGCTTGAACCTCCTACAAACAGACTATCTTGGAGCACCGAATGGAGAACGAACACAAAAATCACGTGATCGCCTGGTGGAGTTCGGGACAGTCGGGCATCGCTAAATCCGATTCAGCCACGCATGCCATTCATTTCGCGGCGCCGCCGGAGTTTGGCGGTGCCGATGGCCGATGGACCCCCGAAGATTTTCTTCTGACTGCGCTGGCGAGTTGCTTTACGACCACCTTCCACACGCTTGCCGGATATTCAAAGTTCGAATTCACAGACCTGGAGGTGGACGCGGAGGGAACCATCGCCAAGACCGATACCGGTTACAATTTCACTGGGATTGTTTTGCGGCCCAGCCTGACGATTTCCGGCGAAGACAAACGAGAGCGGGCACTCAGTCTTCTGCAAAAAGTCGAGAAACTTTGTTTGGTTTCGCGCGCATTGGCGATCGCGCCAAAGGTTGAAGCCCGCGTCGAGGTAAGAAAAAGTTCGCCGGTGTGACGGCCTATGAAGCCTTTACATTGAGAATTTCTTTAGTGCTTGGACTGCGCGGGGGCTGCTTGCTTCGCTTGTTCCACTTCCAGCCGGTGAATCGTCGTTCGCAGCCAGGCGCCCAGCGCCTCTTCAATTTCCTGTTGCGTGCCGGTGCGGTAAAGCGACTCTAGAGTTTCACCGCTGATCGAAAGCGGAATATGGATGCAGGGAGTCTGCTCCTTGCGCGCATCCTCCGGAACAAACTGCATCAGCAGGCAGTCGCTGCACGGCTCCCGGTCTTTGGAGTTGAAGTTCATGCAGGTGGGCGAGTCCTCGAAAACAAAGCGCGGCCTCCAGGCTTCGCGCGGTAACCGTCCGTAACCGCCCTGCTCCAGGAATTCCAGCTCAAACTTCAGCACTTCCAACAGATCGCGTTTATCCCTCGGCATAATTCACCGCCAGTACTGGCTCAGTTTGTTCGATACACCAAGGTATCGCCGTGATCAGCATCACGGCTTGCCGTGAGGGTGATCACGAAGCGATAAGCACTTAGCGATTGGCATTTAGCATATAGCGGAGCCTCCCATAGATTGGCACCCGGTAACGAAAATGCCGATTGCGGAATTGCCCAACTACAGCAATCTTAGCCGTTCCTAACATTCATATGTGACCCCGATCACAGCCTGCCTCCCACAAAAGTTTCAATAATACTCAGTTGCAGATATATTCTCCTTGGCTAGGCAATACGACTTGAATGGAGCTTCTAAAATGAAGAGAGTTGACCTTAAGCTGTTCACAATTGCAACAGCCGTTGCTGTATTTCTTAGCATTCCTCTTTCCGCGGGGGCACAGGACGCCTCGGCACTCTTTAAGTCGAAGTGTGCCGGTTGCCATAGCGCAGACGGAACCGGATCGGCGATGGGAAAGAAGATGGGCGCGCATGATTTTACGTCCGCCGACGTGCAAAAAATGTCGGATGCGGAGCTCACCGACATCATTACGAACGGCAAGAACAAGATGCCGAAGTATGCATCACTGAAGCCGGAAGAGATCAAAGGACTCGTGGCGTACATTCGCACGCTTAAGAAATAGTCCCGAAGATTTGCCCTTAAGTTTGAGTGGTTGGTGAAGGCAGCGGACGATTCGCGGCCAAGTGTGGAGTGTGTCTGCGAAAGGTCAAAGAGGGAGCAGCAATTCCGATGAATCTGCGGGAACGATTTCGCGACTGGTCTCAGCCCATCTATTTTCTCGGGCAAAATACAGTCACGCTTGCGGGCGCGGTTATCACGACAAGCACCGCGCTTACTACTATCGCTTTTTGGTTCTATGACATTTTCCTGCCAGGGCCGCCGCATCCTTATATCGGCCTCCTGGTCTACCTGATTCTTCCCGGAATTTTTATTCTGGGATTGCTGCTAATTCCCATCGGTATTTGGCTGAGGCGACGAAATCTGCGCCAGAGCGGTACCTTGCCCGGCACATTCCCCGCCATCGATCTGGGCCTGCCGGTGGTGCGTCGGACTCTGGAATGGGTGGGGCTCGCGACGATGCTCAACCTTCTCATTATCGCAACGGCTTCGTACCGCGGCGTCGAGTACATGGACTCGACCAGTTTCTGCGGGACCACGTGTCACACCGTGATGGCTCCTGAATATGCGGCGTATCAAAATTCTCCGCACTCTCGCGTCGCCTGCGTCGAGTGCCATATCGGCCCCGGCGCGGGATGGTTTGTGCGTTCGAAGCTTTCTGGTTTGCGGCAGGTTGCGGCGGTGACCTTCCACACGTATTCGCGTCCCATTCCTTCGCCGGTCAAGTATTTGCGTCCGGCGCGCGAAACCTGCGAGCAGTGCCACTGGCCGCAGCGCTTTACTGGTGATAAGTTCCTGGTGAACAAGAGCTACAAGGATGACGAGAAAAACACGCAGCAGACTGACGTATTACTGCTGAAGGTTGGCGGGCGCACCTGGCAAGGCTCAGTCGGCATTCACGGTCACCATCTCGCGGAAAACGCGCGCATCCGCTATATTTCCACCGATCCTGAGCGGCAAACGATTCCGGCCGTCTACTACACCGACGACACCGGTAAGACGATTGAGTATCTCTCCACCGATTCGAAGCCTACGCAACAGCAATTAGATAAGGGCGAACATCGCACCATGGATTGCGTGGATTGCCACAACCGTCCTACACACACTTTCGAGTTGCCGGAAAACGCAGTCGATAAGCAGATGTCGATGGGGCGCATCAGTCCTGAACTGCCTTTCATTAAGAAAAAAGCGGTCGAGGTTCTCAAGGTGGACTATCCAGCGCGAGACCAGGCCAAGCAGCGCATTCTCGACGAACTCAACAATTTCTATCGCACGAATTATCCGCAGATCTACCAGACGCGGCGCACGCTGGTGCAGCAGGCCGGAGATGAAGTGGCGAATATTTACCTGCGCAACATCTTTCCCGAGATGCGCGTGAGCTGGGGCGTTCACCCCAATAACCTCGGTCACAATGATTCGCCGGGATGCTTCCGCTGCCACGACGGCAGCCACACCAGCGCTGATGGACAGACCATCACCAATGATTGCTCGGCGTGCCATGAAGTTCTGGCCGCAGGAGAAGAAAATCCCAAAGTTCTGACGGACTTGGGGATGAAGTAGTCGAGAAGGAGAGTAAGCGTGCCGGAGCGGACGCTAAGAAAGATCGGCCGGGGATTCGAGCGCAATTGTCTGGTAGAGTTTTCTTCGATCATTAATCTTTTATTGTTCTTCAGTTCTTTATTGTTCTGCGCTCTCATATTTACTCCAGCCGATGTACAGGCCGCGCAAACGAAAGCGGCCCAGCCGCTCAAGCAAGACGAAAGCTGCCTGGCCTGCCATGGCCAGGCCGGAATGACTGCGCCCAACGGCAAGAGCATCACCATCGATCCCGTAAAGCACGCGGCCAGCGTTCACGGCACTCTGGCGTGCATCGACTGCCACACGACAATCAAAGATTATCCGCATCCGACTAAGGTGAAGCAGGTCCAGTGCGCGACCTGCCACGAAGATGAAGCTGCTCACGTGCCGATCAGCGTGCACAGCGCGCTTGGTGAAGGTGCGTGCCTATCGTGTCATGGGGATCCGCACGAAGTTTCTGCCAGCGCGCAGATAGCGCCGGCTAAATGCGCGCAGTGCCATGCCGATGAAGTAAAGGAATTCCGGCAGAGCATTCACGGACAAGCGGCCGCAGCCGGCGATCCCGATGCGCCGACCTGCGTCTCCTGCCATGGATCTGTGCATCAAATTCAGACCTCGAGCGACGCCGCTTCGACGGTGGCCAAGAAAAATCTTCCCGACACCTGTGCCTCTTGTCACAGTAGCCAGCAATTTCTCTCGCGCCACAAAATTCCCTTTGCGCATCCGGTCGAGCTCTATAAGCAGAGCGTGCACGGTCGAGCAGTGCGCGATGGAGATGGCGCCGCTGCGACTTGCTCCGACTGCCACGGAAGCCACGGAATTCTTCCCTCGCAAGACGCGCGCTCCAAGGTCAATCACTTCAATATTCCCACAACTTGCGGGCAGTGCCATACCGATATCGCCAAAACCTATCTCGAGAGTGTGCATGGGCAGGCCATGAAGAATGGCGTAGCCGGTGCTCCGGTATGCATCGACTGCCACGGCGAGCACCTGATTCTGGAGCCGAAGCAGCCGGCCTCGCTGGTGAATGCGGCGCGGGTTTCGATGACAACCTGCGGCCGCTGCCACAGCGATGAGCGTCTGGCGCTGCGTTATAATCTGCCTGCCGACCGGGTCCCTTCATTCGCCGACAGTTACCACGGCCTGGCTGCGCGCGGCGGATCGCAAAGCGTGGCCAACTGCGCCTCTTGCCATGGCGTGCACAATATTTTCCCCTCGGCCGACGCGCGCTCCACAATAAATACTGCGAATTTGGCAAAGACTTGCGGCGCTTGCCACGCCGGCGCGGGCGAGCGCTTTGTCATCGGGCCGGTGCACGTGCGCACCACGACTGGGCCCGCGCATCCGGTCGTAAAGTGGATTCGCTGGACTTACCTGGTCTTAATCCCGTTGACTCTTGGTTTCATGGTTGTGCATAACCTGTTGGACTTTCTGGCGAAGCTGATCCGCCGTCAGCCGCGTCACGAAACCGGTGAGCAAGTTACGCGCATGAATCGGAACTTCCGTATCGCGCACGCCGGCGTAATCCTCAGCTTCCCGACGCTTGTGTTCACCGGCTTCGCGTTGAAGTATCCCGAGGCGTGGTGGGCCCGTCCGCTCTTAATGTGGGAGGGCCACTTCGCATTTCGCGGTGCGGTGCATCGCGCTGCCGCGGTCATATTGATTGCTTCCACTCTCTATCACGTGATTCACCTGGCGGTAGTCCGGCGCGATCGCTTGTTCCTCAAGGCCATGCTGCCGGATTTGAAGGATGTCACCGATTTGTTCCAGGTGTTCGCCTACAACTTGAGGCTCACGAAAAACGAGCCGCACTTCGCGAAGTTCAACTACGCCGAGAAGGTCGAGTACTGGGCTTTCATGTGGGGCACGGTGGTGATGACGGTCTCCGGCCTACTGTTGTGGCTCAATAATTTCACGCTGCGCTATTTTCCGAAGTGGGTGTCGGACGCGGCCACGGCCGTGCACTATTACGAAGCGCTGCTTGCCACCTTCTCAATTCTGTTGTGGCATTTCTACATGGTGATCTTTGATCCGCTTGTTTATCCGATGGATACGGCTTGGCTCAACGGCAAAGTTCCCGCGGATCACT
The DNA here is from genome assembly GCA_963781635.1 of uncultured Acidobacteriaceae bacterium. Taxonomy (GTDB): domain Bacteria; phylum Acidobacteriota; class Terriglobia; order Terriglobales; family Acidobacteriaceae; genus Sulfotelmatobacter. The sequence continues at coordinate 118,212 of CAWAFZ010000012.1, read as the reverse complement.
ACCGGCATACTCGTCCGGCCTATTACAGGGCGCTGGAGCGGGCTCACCTGATCGAGTTGCCTGAAGATCCCGCTGATTTCGCCGAAGACCCGGAGGCCGTCTCCAACCCGAGCGATCACCCGGCGGCCAAGCCTTAGGGGCAGGGCTTAACGCTTTTTCGCGTGATCCAGCGCACAGACGGACGCAACTTACACCGTTACATTCAATGCGTAGTCGAGTCATTCTCCGTCGAAGGGCTTAGCGCATGGCTACTGTTGTTTCTCCAACCACCCCACGGGTTTTGAGTTTCCAACTGGCGCAGAAGATCATGAGCGCCGACGAAGCGGCGGCTCTCATCAAATCCGGCGACCAGGTCGGCATGAGCGGTTTCACCGGGTCAGGCTATCCCAAGGCAGTTCCGATCGAACTGGCGCGCCGCATTGCGGATGCCAATTTTCGCGGGCAGAAATTTCAGGTCAGCGTCTTTACCGGTGCTTCCACGGGCCCCGAGCTGGATGGCGCGCTGGCAATGGCGGGAGGCATTCACCTTCGCCTTCCCTATCAATCCGATCCGGAAACGCGCAAGCGCATCAACGCAGGCGAAATGGATTACATGGACATCCACCTCAGCCATGTCGCTCAGTTCGTCGAGTATGGATTCCTGGGCAAGCTGGATGTCGCGCTCATCGAAGTTACCGCCATACTGGAAGATGGACGGCTGGTGCCGAGCTCTTCGATCGGCAACAACAAAACCTGGATCGATCAGGCCGAGCGCGTAATCCTCGAGGTCAACTCGCGACAGCCGGCTGCGCTCGAGGGCATGCACGACATCTACTACGGCCTCGAGCCGCCGCCGAATCGCGGGCCGATTCCAATCCTGCACCCGGCACAGCGCATTGGAACGCCCTATCTCAAGGTTCCGCCAGAGAAGGTCGTTGCCGTTGTGCTCACCGATTCTCCCGACCGCAACAGCGCCTTCAAAGCGCCGGATGAAGCGTCGCGGCGCATCGCGGCTCACATTCTGGAATTCTTGAGCTGGGAGGTGCAGAAAGGCCGCATGCCGGCGAATCTGCTGCCGCTGCAATCCGGCGTCGGCAACATCGCCAACGCAGTTCTCTTTGGTCTTGAGCAAGGCCCGTTTGAAGGACTGACTTCCTACACCGAGGTGATTCAAGACGGCATGATTCGTCTGCTGCAGTCGGGCAAGCTGACTTCCGTTTCGGCCACGGCATTCTCTCTCAGCCCCGAGAAATTGAGCGAAGTGAATGCAGAGATGGCCAACTACCGCGACCGCATTGTTCTGCGCCAGCAGGAGATCTCCAACCATCCGGAAATTATTCGGCGGCTGGGCGTGATCGCCATGAACGGCATGATCGAAGCCGACATCTACGGCAACGTCAACTCCACTCACGTGATGGGATCGCGCATCCAGAATGGCATTGGCGGCTCGGGAGACTTCGCGCGCAATGGCTATCTCTCAATCTTCATGGCGCCTTCGATCGCGCAGCGCGGGACGATCTCTACCATCGTACCCATGGTTTCGCACGTGGACCACACCGAACATGACGTGCAGGTCATCGTTACCGAGCACGGACTCGCGGATCTACGCGGGCTGTCGCCGCGACAACGCGCCCACCTCATTATCGAGAAGTGCTCCAGCCCGGACTACAAGCCGTTGCTGCTGAACTATCTCAACCGTTCGGAGCGGCTCTCCTACGGTAAACACACGCCGCACCTGCTGGGAGAATCTCTGGGCTGGCATAATCGTTACCTGCGAACCGGAAATATGCATCCTCACCAGGAGGATTGAAGCCGATCGCAGGTTATAAATCGGAGTTTGTAAATAGAGATACGACGGGAAGCGCTATCTCGATGACGACCCTGAAACTCCGTGACATAAAAGCCTGCGTCTTTGATGCTTACGGCACGTTGTTCGACGTGAACAGCGCATCGCGCATCGCACAAGAGGCGCTCGGCGAAAAATGGCAGCCGCTGGCCGATTTGTGGCGCGCCAAGCAGTTGCAATACACCTGGCTGCGCGGCTTGGGCGTGCGCCACGCAGATTTCTGGCAAGTCACCAGCGATGCCCTGGACTTCGCGATGGCATCTCTGCAAATCGAAGACGCCGCGCTGCGCGGCCGACTGATGAATTTATACCTGACTCTAGATGCCTATCCGGAGGGTCCGGCAACATTGAAACGACTGAAGCAATCGGGCATGAAGCTGGCGATTCTCTCGAACGGCACTCCCGCCATGCTGGCAGCAGCTGTGGGCCACGCCGGCATAGCCGATCTGTTTGACGCTGTTTTGTCAGTGGAGGAGGTAAAGGTATACAAACCGCATCCCTCGGTCTACCGGTTGGCCTGCGGGCGGCTTAACGCGGCTGCGGACCGCATATGCTTTATATCGTCGAACGGCTGGGACGCTTATTCCGCCAAAGCCTTTGGCTTATGCGTGGTGTGGTGCAACCGGCAAGGGCAGGCACCCGAGCGAATTCCAGAGACACCCGACGCGCAGATCGCTACGCTCGCCGAGTTGCCGGACATCGTGCTGGCCTGATCTGTCTGGGCTCTATTTTTTCCAAATACGAGGCAGATTAAAGCATTTAGGCAATCAGTGCATTCGAAGGGGCCGGAGGAGGAAGCCGCCCCAATCGGAAGTCTTACTCTACGCAGTGATAAGGGATTCCAAAGCTACGCGGTTCGGGATGACCAGAGTGGATCCGCTCTGCTGAATCAACCGCTGCTTTTTGAATCCGGCGAACAGTCGGCTCACGGTCTCGCGCGAAGTACCGATCATCTGGCCGATCTCTTCATGAGTCAAAGCCAGCTTCATCTGGCTGGGGTTTCTGGCGCCGATATTCTGGTCGAGCCAGCCCACCAGAAGGCGCGCCAGCTTTTCACTGGCGGAATCGGAAAGGATCAGGTCGCGAATTTCGCGGCAGGTGGCGGCGTAATCCTCGCTGATGTGCTGGGTGACCCAGAGGGCGATCTCGCCATTGAGCCGCATCAGGCGCAACAGATCGCTCTGGCGGAGGAAACTGATCTCACAAGGCTCCTGAGTCTCGGCGGTGGCTTCGTAAACGCGACTGGAAACTACAGAGGCGACGCCCAGCGGGCATCCGGGCTCGACAATGCGCAGAATCAAAGTTCTGCCGTCGCTGCCGCAAATGGAAAGCTTCACTCGACCACGGCGTACGATAAATATGCCACGCGGCGCTTGCCCTTCGGCGAATAAGACCGCCCCGGTTGGGTAGGTGGTAGTGACGGCTTCTTGTTCGAGGGCATTGGCTACGGCGGCGGGGAAATCGTAAGTGCTTTTGTCTGCTGCCGCCATTTTCTGCGCGTTATTCAATATGTGTGTGGCCATGATCGCCTCCGCTTTACACCGCTATATTGGCAAGTTGTGCGCCAATCTATAAGGATAGAGGAGAATTCAGGAGGGTAGGTCTAAACCACACAAAAAAATAGGCTTACCTTTCCTCTTGTGGGAAAGTCAAGCTTGCTGGCTGACCCAAGTCCGGCCGAAAGATGAGTGCTTTCCCGCAGCGATGTGTGATGTCCATCACCACCTACCGGGTTACAGAGCACGGCGGATGGTTTTAGAGGGTGCCCGCGGGCATCTTCGGCAGCATGGCAGTGCTTGGATGTGAAGGGTTAGTTGGGCGGGAGCCCTTGCCGCCACACTGCCGTTTTATCCAAGCTTGGCGTGGATCGTGTTTAACAGTGCGTTTCGAGTAAAAGGCTTTTCCAGGAGCGTTACACCGAGCTTTAGTACATCGCGATTGGCCATCAACTCCCCGGTATAGCCAGACATATAAACCACCTTCAGGGTAGGGTGGGAAGCGTTCAGCCGCTCCGCCAGTTCCGGTCCGCCCATGTTCCGCATCACCACATCGGTCAGCAGAAGGTCAACGGGAGCCGGATGAGTCTCCAACCACTCCAGCGCAGACTTGCCATCGTTGGCCTCGACAACGGTGTAGCCATGCTCCTGCAGGAGTTGCCGAGTCAGGCCGCGCATGATTTCGTCATCTTCCACCAGCAGGATGGTGGTTTGCTGCCGCTTCGGAGCCACGGTCTCTACCTCAGCTTTCGATGCGGTCTCGATTCTGTCTTCCGCGCTGGGAAGATAGATTTTGAAGGTCGTACCCTGTCCTACTTCGCTGTAAACCAGAATATGGCCACTGCTCTGCTTGACGATGCCATACACAGTCGCTAGGCCCAACCCGGTGCCTTTTCCCGCCTCCTTGGTAGTGAAGAATGGCTCGAAGACGCGCGACAGTGTGGCCTGATCCATTCCGCTTCCGGTGTCGCTTACCGCGAGCACCACATACTTCGCCGCAGGCACAGCCTGATGCTGCTCGGCGAGGGCCTCATCAAATCTCACGAGACCGGTTTCGAGGATAAATTTTCCGCCGCGAGGCATGGCGTCGCGCGCGTTAACAGCGAGGTTCACTACGATCTGGTCCAATTGGCCGGGATCGGCCTCGACCACGGCTGAAGTTGTCCTGGGAAAGATGAGAATCTCCACATCATCGCCCAGCAGCGGGCGGAGCAGTTTGCTGATTTCCCTCAAGCGGACGTTCAAATCGAGGATCGTAGGCTTTATGGCCGAGCTTCGGCTGAAGCTCAGCATTTGTTTGGTTAGCGAGGTACCGCGTTCGATCGCCTTCCGGATGTTATCCACGTAGACCGACGAATCGGAGTTGCTATCGATGCGATCGCGCAGAAATTCTGTGCACGCATTAATAATGCCGAGGATATTGTTGAAATCGTGCGCCACTCCGCCCGCCAGCCGGCCGATGGCTTCCATCTTCTGCGACTGGCGCAACAGGCTTTCTGCTTTCTTCTGGGCCGTGATATCGCGCGCAATCGCCGAGGCTCCAACCACGTCGCCGATCGCGTCACGCAAGGGAGAGATAGAAACCGAGACGTCAAGTTGCCGTCCATCTTTCGTGATGCGCACCGATTCGTGATGTTCAATTCCTTCCCCCAGCGCAATCTTGCGGAGAATTTCTCGAATCTCACCGGGGCGATCCGGGGAAGTCAGAATCGAGATGTGTTTCCCAACGATTTCATCGGCTGCGTAGCCGTAGATCCGCTCGGCACCTCGATTCCAGCTGGTAATGGTGCCGTCCAAGCCCTTGGTGAGGATCGCATCCTCAGAGGAATCAACAATCGCCGCAAGCCGCGAGCGATACTCTCCAATCTGCTCGGCGGTGCGGCGATGGATTTCTTCGTTGGCCTTGCGCAGCTCTTCGGCGATCCGCTTGCGATCGCTGATATCGCGGATCGCACTCAGCACCATCAGCCCCTTCGCCGTGGGGAGCGGGCTAAGACTGATTTCCACCGGGATTTCCGAGCCATTGCGCCGTCGCGCATAGAGATCGAGATCGGCACCCATGCGGCGCGTCTTCGGGCTTTCGGCAAAACCCTCACGATGGCGCTGGTGATGAGCGCGGTAGCTTTGCGGGATCAGCACCTCTACTTTCTGCCCGATCATCTCATCGCGTTCGTAGCCAAACAGCTCTTGCGCCTGAGAGTTGGCCTGAATAATGGTTCCGTCACCGTCGACGGCGACGGTGGCATCGGGAAGCGCTTCAAGCAAGTCCGTGGAAAGAAAAACTTCACCCATGCTGGTGGAGGAGAGCGGGGACTGCGTTGGATCTGTAGAGTGCCGCGACATACTATTCCGCTGTCACTGCGGTTGCTACCTAACCTATTCCGAAACTTGCCCTATGTAAAGCCGTGAGCCGACTTCGGGCCTCGGAACTTGAGCTTCAGCCCGGGAATTCGATGTGACATTTTGCACTTTGATGGCAGTCATCTATCACCGCGTTAAAGAAGCCAATCGTGCTAAATTGCTGTCAGCCAGAGCTCCCACGTCCGGGAATCGCTACTGGGCTCCCCTGACCCCGAGGGCTCCCGCTTAGTAAATCCCGGGTAAATCCTCAAACGAAAAGGAGCACAATCATGTTTGCACGTATTCTCACTTGCGAGGTGAAAGCCGAGAAGAAAGAGGACTTTGTAAAAGTGATGAAGAATGAAGTTCTGCCCATCCTCAAGAAGCAGCCCGGCTTCCAGGAAATTCTGCCGTTCTTCCCCGAGAAGATGAGAGAAGAGAAGTCGGTCACGATCAGCCTGTGGAACACCAAGTCCGATGCCGAGCGCTATGAGAGGGAAGTGTATCCCAAGGTTCTCGAAATCGTGCGGCCCTATGTAATCGCACCCGTCTATGTGAACCACTACAAACTGGAGACCTCACTCTGCGAGCACTTCGTAAACGCGCTAGCTGCGTAAGAAGTAAGAGTTGCCATTGCGAACCCCGGGTTGCGATGCCCGGGGTTTTCTTTGCTTGCCTGTACCTTCCACTTCGTATCACTCCATGTGCCATTCCTCGGCATATCAGTCCTCGACATTTCGAAGTAATATGTAGCTGGCGCAAACGCGTCAAAACTGTGATGGAGTTGACCATTTCTGAAACTCAATCCCAAACCCCTTCTGGCAGCTTTTTGTTTCTTTATCTGCGCCGCATCGGCTCTTTCTCAAGATGCCCCCGGTTCGCAATCTCGAGTTTCCTCTTCTAAAATCACGTCCGTTTCGGCGTCTGCAGGCGCGGGTTATGTCGCGGTGGAGATCAGCTTCAGCAAAGCAGTGCACGCCAGCATAACCACGCTTGAGAATCCCGATCGCCTGGTCTTCGATTTTCCCGGCTGCGAGCTGGCACATGCCAATCAGCGCCTGCCGGTGAATCTCGGATCCGTTTTAGCAGTGAGAGCGGCAGCGTTTAGTGTCGCACCCCCAGTCGCGAGGGTGGTCATCGATCTCAAGTCGGTTACGGATCATGAGGAGACATACGAGGGAGACAAGCTGGTGATCAGGCTCAAAGCTAAGGCCGGGGGTACAATTTCGGTGAGAGAAGGCGAAATAAGAGTGCCTGCTCCAGATGCCCAGCCGCCTAAATCTAAACTCAATCACGCGCAAAAGAGCGCGGACGCAGCGCTGCTGAAGTCGACTGGACCGTCGTCGTCGGCCTCCCGCACGACGACCCCTCAACTCACGGCGTATGGTCTTCTCGCCAGGACCAAGACATTATCTCTTTCCGATCTCGAGCCGCTGGAAGCGAAAGCCCGTGCCGGCGACCCTGAAGCCGAAACAACTCTGGGACTCGCCTATCACGCCGGCACACTGCTGAAGCCGGACGACGCCGAAGCGCGCCGTTTGCTGCAGCTAGCAGCGGACAAAGGCTTCGTAGCGGCTGAAGAGGCGATGGGAATTTTCTGCGAATCAGGCTTTGGCATGCCCGCCGATAAAGCCCAGGCGTTTTCCTGGTACACCAAAGCGGCGCGAGATGGATCGCGCGATGCCGCGACCAACTTAGCTCTCATGTACTCGATCGGCGACGGAATCCAAAGAGATCCGGTGAAGGCCGCGACATGGTTTCGCACTGCCGCGGACGCCGGCGATGCTACGGCACAACTGAACCTCGCCACGATTTATCACCGTGGCGAGGGCGTTCAGCAGGACGATGCGCAAGCGGTATCGTGGCTCACCAAGGCAGCCGACCAGGGCTTGCTTCCAGCCATGATCGAGCTGGCAAAGTGGTATCTGCAGCCCGAGCACGGCAACAATATCGATGCCGCAATCGGCTGGTGCAAGAAAGCAGCTGCTCAAGGCGATGCCACGGCGCAAGCTGTTCTGGGCGATATCTTCTCCGACGAGAAGCTTGGCCGGCAGGATTACGCTCAGGCTGTTGTCTGGTACCGCAAGGCCGCCGAACAAGGCTATCGGGACGGTGAGTTTGGATTGGGGTCGCGCTACCTGCTGGGGCAGGGAGTTCTGCAAGATCTCGGGGAGGCCCGGCGTTGGCTGACTCCGGCCGCAGACCAGGGGCACCCCTACGCGCAATTTCTCTTGGCCAAGATGTTCGAAGAGGGGCAAGGCGGACCAGTCGATGTAGCCTCCGCCCGAAAATACTATGAACCTGCGGCAGATTTTGGAATCGGCGAGGCACAATACCGCCTGGCGCGATTGCTGGCCTCCGACCGCGACAATGCGGCGAGTTTGATAACAGCCTACAAGTGGTTAGTTTTGTCTGAGAATTCGGTAAAGGAGAGCGCTCCCGCAGCCCTTGCACTGCGCAATTCGCTGAATCCCGCGCAAGTTGCCCAGGCTGAGCATGATATTGATGACTGGCGCAAGGCGCATCTTGCACCCCATTCGCCTCAATAGTTCCAACCTGATATTCGGTTCATAAAAGCGGTTACCCTCGGAACTTCGGTAAGCCCATCGCATCCAATGGTTCCTCAACTTTTGCGGAGCTCGTGCCGATCACAACTTTAGTCTCCCTTTCTGCGTCCAAACTTCGGCAATGGCGCTTATGGGCAAACGCTTCAGTTGTTTCGCTTCAGCATTCTTAATCGGGATGATCAGCTTTGCTCATCCCGAGGCTCTGGCCTCGCCGGCTGCGGGCGGCGCCGAAGAAACCGTGAACCCGAGTTATCGCAGCGCAGTCTCGGAAGTGCGCCTCGTATTTTTCGCGACCGACGAACACAATCACAGTGTAGAAGAAGTTCAGAAAGACGATTTCGCAGTGGTCGACAATGAAAGAGTGATATACAACTTCCGCGGCTTTGCGCGCGCGGATTTAACCAAGCTCGACGTCGTCTTTTTGATCGATACCAGCGAATCAGTTCTGCCGCACAAAATGCCTGTGGGGAGAGCCGCACCCGGCTACCCATCGTCCCCCTCATCGCAAATGCCGGCAATCAGGGACGCTCTAAACACGATTGCGCAATGGCCGTGGAAACCGGAGGACAAAATATCTGTTCTATCCTTCAGCGGCCTGGAGGCGCATCTGCTGTGCAATGAAAATTGTCGCGATCTGCCATTGTCCGCGCAAGTCGCGGACTTGCCCCAAGGCGGCGCGACGCCGCTCTACGACGCTCTGGAGGAAGCGACGAGACTCCTTGCCCGGCGCAGGCAGCCAGATGTTTGGCCGGTGATTATTCTCTTCTCCGACGGTGAAGACACGATCAGCAAAATCTCGTTTCGCGACGCGTTGCAGGGTTTACTGGCGAGCGGAGTGCAGGTTTACGCCGTCGATGTGAGCAGTTCCTCTCGAGGTTCAAATGGCGCCGCCACTCTACAGAAGTTAGCCGAAGACTCTGGCGGCCGCTACGTTCGCATCGCTGAAGATCACTCCAAGGTATTCAGCCAACTCGTCGAAGATTTACACTCGGCCCGCGTGGTCACTTACTTGTTTCCGGAATCCAATTCCGACTTCCATTCTGTTCGTATCTATCCCACTCGCAATCTCAACTTGACGTTCCACAGCCGCCGCGGCTACTACCACGATTCATCCACCCTCGGCTCGGAGGACAGGCCATGAAGCGCTTTTACTGGTTGGGCATTTTGTTTTGCGGGATGCCTCTTTTGCCGGCCGCACAGATGGGAATTTATCAGCATGGCTCGGTCGTGCGCATGCACATGGGCGATTGCATGGCTGCCCAACACGGATTTATGGGGAACTTTGGCGGCCCGTCAAACCCCACGGCCCCGGACGCTTGCCCCGAGTACACTCTGATCTCGAACAGCGTGGTATATGTGATTGTCGGACGGTCTTCCACTCAGCTCATTCCGCTGGCTGAAACCATCGACTTCCGCTTCCACAAGAATGAGCTGATGGTGCGAGTCGACGACGCGAGGAAGGAGTCAAAATTTACGATCAAGGAGATGATTGTTCGCTCCGAGTGGGATCGCGTGCAGCGGCACATCGATCAACACTTGAAGGCCGAAGACGTTCGCGAGGCCCAGCGCTAAAGCGCCACCGCCGAGGAAGGCCAGTTTTACCCTGTGTTAGAGATTTAGGACCAGCAGAACCTTTAACACAACACAAGGAACACGGGGTAGGGCTACCGGTGAACTGCCGGATCTTTGCGCTGCCTCCACTCTTCGCGCGAGATGCGGTTCATCGAGAATAAATCCGAAGTGCGTGCGTACCATCCCGAGCCGTGCATGCGGCCGATTAGCTTGAGCTTCGGAGTGTCGATGTAATTCTTTTTCGCATCGAGCACGCAATCTTCACGGACGTGCATCGCCAGCACACTCCCCAGCACCAACCCGCTTTCCGCTCCCAGTTCGACGATCTGCAACAGCTCGCATTCCATGGCCACTGGGCTCTCGGCGATGCGCGGCGGCTTGACGTGGACACTCGGGATCGCAGTGAGTCCAGCCTCGGAGAGTTCGTTCGCCCCGGCCTCGAACTCGATGGCGGTAATGTTCATCGTTTCAGCCATATCTTCCGAAACAAGATTGACCACGAACTGCCCAGTATCGCGAATATTGCGCCGCGTATCTTTCGGCCGGCCTGGGTCGTGACTCCCTATGCCGATACCCACCACCGGCGGATTGCCCGCGAAGGCATTGAAAAAGGAAAACGGAGCGGCATTGAGCTGACCCTCCAGATTCTGGCTCACAATCCAGGCGATAGGCCGCGGAACGATCGTCGAGACCAGAAGCTTGTAGCGCTCTTTGGCGGGAATCGTGGCGAAGTCAAACAACATGAAGGCCTCCCGAGGCGGAACCACAAGTCTCAGGTTAGCAAATGATTTCCATCCGTCACAATCGACGTCCACATGTTGTGGGGTGAGAGGCAGTGCGGTTTTTCGCTCGGCAAAAATCCGGGCCGCGACCTTGTGACCTACATCACATTCGCCTGTGACCGCGCCTGCTGCCATCCAGCCGTCGTCCCGTTAGATTAGCTACGGTGAAGAGCGATTCGATCTGGGGTTCGTCCCAGCAGATCTATCGTCCGGGCAGATACTAGGAGAAACGGTCAATGCCAAACGAAATCGTCCAGCAGGAAACGAGTAAAGCCACGTGGCCGGCAAAGCAAGTTTACGCCATGGCGGCTCTCTGCTTACTCGTGGGTTTGGCAGTCGGTTATCTGTTTCGTGGATCGCAGTCTCTCGCGCCGCCAGTTCAGCAAGCCAGCGCCGCGCCGCCCAACGCAGCTCCGGCAGACATGGGCGGGCACATGCCCAGCCTGATGGATATGAAAGCGATGGCAGATAAGCAGGCTGCGCCGCTGCTCGAAAAACTGAAGAGCGATCCCAACAATAAAGATCTGCTGATCCAGGCGGGACAGATTTACAAAGCGACCCATCAGTTCAAAGAGGCCGCCGGCTACTACGGCAAGGCTACGCAGGTCGATACGAAAAATGTTGCGCTTCGCACCGAGTTGGCTTCCTGCCTCTACTACGACGGTGACGTAGATGGGGCCATCAGCCAATTGCAGCAGTCTCTGCAGTACGACCCCAAGGACGCCAACTCGCTGTTCAACCTCGGCGTGATCAAGTGGCAGGGCAAACAGGACGCCAAGGGAGCGCTGGTGGCCTGGCGAGAATTGCTGAAGTCGAATCCGCAACTGAGTTCAGATCGGAAAGCCGCGGTCCAGAACATGATTGCTGAGGTGCAGAAGACGGGCAAGAGCTAGATCAAACTATCGCGGCTAACGCCGTGAAAACAAACCGTAATCATAAGGAGCAAGGGGCGATGAACGATAGCAAGCAATCAACGTCGATCGAGCAATGGACCAGCGTGCAAGCCTACGTGTTAGCCGTGATCTGCCTGCTGGTAGGGGTAGCCAGCGGCTGGTTTATCCGAGGATCGCAAGGACCAGCGGCGGCTGCGGCCGCTACAACGTCAGCCCCGGCGCTCGGAGATAATCCTGGCGCCCAAACGCCCACTCCGGCTCGAATGCAAAAAATGGCCGACACGCAAGCCGCTCCTCTGCTGGCGAAGCTCGCAGCCGATCCCAACAACGTCGAACTGATCGAAAACATCGGCAACATTTATTACGACGCGCAACAATTCCCGACTGCGATCGATTATTACCAGCGCGCACTAAAAGAGCAGCCGGCCAATACCGGTGTTCGCACGGACATGGCGACGGCTATCTGGTACACCGGCAATCCGGATGGCGCCATCGCCGAATTCCAGAAATCGCTCTCCTACGAGCCCAACAAGGCCAACACGTTATTCAATCTCGGCGTGGTCGAATGGCAAGGCAAGATGGATATCGACAAGGCGGTCGCTACTTGGCAGAAATTGCTAGATACAAATCCGAACTACGAAGGCAAGGATAAAGTACTCGAGCTGATGGCCCAGGCGAAAAAGCACTCCGGCGTAAAGCCGGGTACGCCGGCGAAGGCGCTGCAATAGCCAGCTAATCCGAAGATAGTTACGAACGAGGCTACTTACGAGCTTTCCCGACGCGCTGCGCGGTCGCGAACATCAAGGTAACCGTGTTCATATCCTTGGGCTGCACTTTTCCCGCGGGGATGCGCTTGTGGGTGAGGTCTTCGAGCTTCAGCAGCAAATCGACTAGCGCCATCGAGTCGATCAGTCCAGAGGAAACCAGCGGGGTGTTTTCGTCGATATTCACGCCCGGCTTTCGGATCAGCTGGACAATGTGCTCAACCATCTGTTGTTCTTCTGCGGTCATGCTGACTTATTCTCCCAGGATTCGACGTTGAACTCCGGATGCTCTTTCAAGAGCTTTTCGCGCGTCGCCGAACGCGCTGCTTTGCCGGCGGTACTCTTCACGATCCATTTTGGAGGTTTCAAAAAAATCGTTCGAACCGCGACTCCAATTCCGGCGACGACCAGATTACGAATCTCACTCTCGATCTCCACAACCTTTGTCAGCTGTTCTTCGCGCTCGACCTCAGCAACCACGACGATATCCTCAGTCCCGAGGTCGGGATTGTAAATGCCCAGCGCGACTACACGGCCATCATGAACGGCAGGGTGGCCGGCGACGATCTCCTCAATGTCTTGCGGGTAAAGGTTCTCGCCGCCGATGATGAGGAGATCGTTCTTCCGGCCGATTACGTAGAGTTCGTCTTCCAGAGTAAAGCCAAGATCGCCGGTGTGGTACCAGCCTTCGATAATTGCCTTGGCCGTTAAATCAGGACGGTTGTAGTAGCCCGTAAAAAGACTATCGCTCTTGATGAGAATTTCGCCAACATAACCCGGAGGAAGAGACATGCCCGCATCGGACACGATTCGGACTTCATGATTAGGAAGCAATTTGCCTGACGATGTGAAAGTAACCGCTCTTGGAGTTCCTTCCGCGACGGGGGTCACGAGATGCATGCTGCGGAATCGTTGGCCGTCGGCCCAAAACCGCTTGGGGCCTAATGGCCGATTGACATCTGATTGGGTCACAGCGAAAACATTCTCGGCCATTGCGTAAGAAGAATGCAGCGTCCCGCGCTTAAGTCCAATGGTGGAGAAAGCATTTTCAAATTCCTGCATACTGCTGGATCGCACCGGCTCCGAACAATTGATGAGTGCGCGAGCCGACGAGAGATCGTATTGTGTCCGCCGGTTCGGTGGCGTTCGTCGCGCGACAAACTGAAAGGCAAAGTTCGGCATCCATGCAAGCGTGCACTTATGCTCGCTAACAATTTGCAGCATCGTCTCCGGATGCATTACCCAATCGAGCGGCGATTGCACTACGACGCGCATGTGGCAAATCATGGGCAACATGAAGCAAGCGATAAGCCCCATATCGTGATAAAGAGGCAGCCAGCTGTAGATGCTGTCTTTCTCTTCGTCAAGCTTCAGTGCATGTGATAAATGTCCGATCTGCCTTAGCACAGCGGCATGAGTCAGCGCGACTCCCTTTTGAAGCCCAGTGGTGCCGGCCGAATGTTGGATGAACGCTAAGCTCTCGGGATCAATCTCCAAGTCGGGCAATTCGACTTCAGCGCTCAGCTTGCTGGCGCCCGCACGAAGCAGCCTCGCTTTTTCGCCTAGGTATACGTGTTCCAGCATGTCATCAGGGAATGCATCGTCGATGACGATCACCCGAGCCGCTAGGTTTGCCGTAACTCCAGCCAGCCCGGCACGGTATTTGGAAGCCTCAACCTTGAAATTGGGATAGGCAAGAAATGCCGGCACGGCGCCTAGGATCATCGCACCGACAAAAGTCGTCATCGCCGGGATGCCCTGTGGCATGAGGATGATCACGCGATCGCCGGCGTTCACGTTCTGTTCGGAGAGTTCTTTGGCTTGAGAACGCGCACGGCGCCGAAACTCTGCAAAAGTTACCGTCTCTTGCTCGTCCTCGTCGATCCAGGCAGTGACGAATGGACGATCGCCGGGAGCGGCGGCGAGTGCCTCGATAAGGTTGCGAAATCTGGTCATGCTGCCCGGCCATTGTAGCCGTTAAGAGCGACGTGAATCCGCGACGTAGATCACAGTCAAGTCAGATTCGTGCCGGTAAGCTAGCGCCCACATCCGAGACGAGTTTGAATACGGGATAATGCGATGCGTCGTCAAGCGCTCGTGTAGTCTGTCATGCGGGTGAGGAATGCTGCTTCGAGGAATCCTGCACGTTCTGGTCTTTCTGCTTTGCGTCCTGATTTTTGCCAGGGTCCGCTCGCGCGCAGTAAAGCAAGCCGTGCTTCTGGTCGGCTGCTGCGCACTCTATCTAACATGGGGAGCTTGGTTCGCAGCAGTTCTGTTTGCCTCCACAGTGATCAACTTTTTGCTAGGAAAATGGCTTCAGCGAAAGCCTTCTGGAATCGTTCTCTCTATCGGTGTTCTGCTGAATCTGGCGCTGCTCGCAACTTTCAAATATCTTCCCGCGATCGCGAGCAACAATTCGGTTTCATCATTGCAAAAACTCTCGCATCTGGCCCTGCCACTAGGGATCTCATTTTGGACCTTCCAGGCGATGAGTTATCTCTTTGACCTTTATCGCGGCGAGGAACTTGATCCATCGTTCGTCGAGTTTGCGCTGTACATGGCGTTTTTCCCCGTCGTAATTTCTGGACCGATCTGCCGTATGCCTGAAATGCTTCCCCAATTTCGCGCTGAGCAAACTACATCCTGGCAGTCCATCGGATGCGGGTTGCGTCGGATCGCTACTGGCCTCTTGATGATGCAGGTGGCGCGGTTGCTGGGGCAGGGAATTCTGGGTGGCGACGGAATCAACTCAGGCTTCGACCATGCCGCTCACTGGAGTGGCACGGATGTGTGGTGCCTCGCGTTGGGATATGGATTGCAGCTTTTCCTGGATTTCGCCGGCTACTCGCACATCGCCATCGGTGCTGCGCAAGCGCTCGGATTCACGGTTCCCGAGAATTTCGCTCGTCCGTTTCAATCGACAAGCCCATCGATCTTCTGGACTCGCTGGCATATGTCGCTCTCGTTCTGGATTCGCGACTACGTCTTTCTGCCTCTGGCGGTGATGCGCCGGGAAGTGTGGTGGCGGAATCTCGCGCTACTGATTTCTATGATCCTGTTCGGAGTGTGGCATAAAGCAACCGTGCTCTTCGTGCTTTGGGGCGCTTATCACGGAGTGCTGCTGGTCTTGCATCGTCAGATACAGCAAGTGCAGCGCAAGTTTGACTGGTCGCCTCCAGCCATCTGGACTCCGATCTCGTGGGCTGCAACGATCAGTCTCATGAGTCTGGGCTGGATATTCTTCCGCGCCAATACTTTGCTCCAGGCGCGGCAGATGCTGTCCGCCCTCCTTTCGCCAGCAAGCTACGTTTCGCACTTCCTGAGTGGCAGCCTTTATCTCTTGATTCTGACACTGGCCCTCGCATACGCTGTTGTGCTCTTGGTGATCGAGAGCTTGGACCGTTATTCGGTTGAAACGCAGTCTACCGGCGAGATATCCCAACCGGGATTCGTCGCGCTCATGGCTCACTGGCGCTGGTACTGGATCCCGCCTCTTTATGTGTTGGTATCGCTTCTCTTGTTAATCGTCACGCTGACCCAAAACGCCAGCACAGCTCAATTTATGTATCGGAATTTCTAGCTGAGGCGAACCTGTGAGTTTTGGAGAAGCGCTCTGCGCACCGCATGGCAGTTGTGATCTTTATCACAAGATGTCGTGATAAACGCCACTGTTCTCGGCTAGATACCCTCGCTATCGTCAAGACTAGGTAATTGGGGGCTCGCGGTCGAGCGCCAAATGATTGAGTGCATTACCGAGAGCAATGATGACTGAACCCGCAGGCCCGCAAATCGCGGAAGCAGTTCCGACGCTGCGCAGCGCTTCCTGGCGCCGCTGGTTGAGCATCTCGGCGGTTGCCGTTCTGGTCCCGGTGTTGCTGCTCGCGGTCGTTGAGATAGGGCTGCGCGTTGGTGGAGTGGGAAACCCAACCGGCGTAATGCGCCCCTGCACAGACCAAGGTCGCCCGGCGTATTGTGACAACCAATATTTCGCCGCGCCTTTTTTCCCGCCGGGTATGTACCGTTCGCCGCGCCCGTACGTAATTCCCGCAAGCAAGGCGCCGGGAACCTACAGGATCTTTGTATTGGGCGAGTCTGTGGCCTGGGGTGATCCCGATCCTACCTACGGATTCGCCCGCTATCTCGAGGTGATGCT
Organism: uncultured Acidobacteriaceae bacterium; assembly: GCA_963781635.1. Lineage (GTDB taxonomy): Bacteria > Acidobacteriota > Terriglobia > Terriglobales > Acidobacteriaceae > Sulfotelmatobacter. Next base: position 101,820 of record CAWAFZ010000012.1, on the reverse strand, counting down.
GAGACAACGTTTTCCCCAGGTAAAGTTCGAGGTTGTCAATGCCAGCATCACTGCCATCAACTCGCATGTGCTGCTGCCGATGGTGAAGGACTTGGGGCAATACCAGCCCGACCTTTTTGTGATCTACACGGGCAACACCGAAGTTGTCGGCCCGTTTGGGCCAGGAACAGTGTTAACGTCTTGGGACTCTACCTTGCCTGCAATCCGCGCCAGAATTGCCTTCAATTCCACCAGGCTGGGTCAACTCGCCGGGAAGGCCTCTGGTGGCGGACGGAACAACGCCGAGTGGCGCGGCATGGAGATGTTTCTAGACAGGCAGGTACGCGCCGATTCTCCGCAGATGAGACCGGTGTACGAGAATTTCGCAGCCAACTTGCGTGACATCGGCGCGGTCGCCCGCCGCGCGGGAGCTCACGTCCTAGTCAGCACGGTAGCCACGAACTTAAAGGACTGTGCTCCTTTCGCTTCTCTGCATCGCGAAGGCATTCGACCGGATGAATTGAGTTCCTGGGAGGGCTTGGTACAACGTGGCGCGGCACTCGAAAATGCTGGATCGCACTCCGAAGCCCTCAAGCTTTACCTTGCGGCCGCAGACATCGACCCTCAGTATGCGGAACTCCAGTTTCGCATCGCCCGGTGTATGTGGGCCATGGGTGATTTTGCCGGAGCCAAAGAACGCTTCGCGCGCGCTCAGGATCTCGACACGCTTCGCTTTCGCGCTGACAGCAAGTTGAATGAAGTGATTCGTACCGTAGCGGGTCAGGATTCGGGCGTCGGTCTGGTTGACGGGGCCGCTGTTCTTGCTGGAGAGAGTGAGCACGAAGTCCCGGGCAGCGAACTCTTTTACGAACATGTGCATATGAATCCGCGCGGGACTTACCTTTTGGCGCGTACCTTCTTTCAACAGATCGTCAGTATTCTCCCGCCTGAACTCCAGCGCGGCGCAGAGGATACGGGCGTTGTCTCCGAGGAAGATTGCGAGCGTCTGCTCGCATTTACGCCTTATGATCGCGCGCGGGTCGCGGGTCTGGTTCTAAGTAAGCTGGAGCGGCCTCCATTCACAAACCAACTCAACCATGCGGAAGAAGTCTTACGGCTTAAAAGCCAGACGCAGGGAACAAATCTGGACTATAGCGAAATCGTCGCCGAATATCAGTGGGCCATTATGCGAAATCCACAGGATCGCCTGCTGCACCTCAATTACGGTTTCCTCTTGCACCGCTACGAACCGGCCGCCGCAGAGAAAGAGCTCATGGCAGCCCTGCCTTATGACAATGCCCCGGTCCTGTGCAACTGGCGCAAGTTTGACTAAGCTCAATGTGCGCTCCTGTGCGCCCATGTGATCACCATCACATTCGCGAGTGACGTAGAATGCTGCCCCTCGGTTCCTTCGCTTTTAAGGTAACTAGCAAGAGAAAGCTGGGCTCAGATTATCCAAGGGAAGGTTATCCAGGGGAAGGTTAGATCACATGAACTACAACCATCTTCGTTTTAGCAAATGGCGGCTAATGATGGTCGGGCTCGTTGCACTGAGCTTCCAATCCGCGCAGGCCAGCGATTCTCCTCTGGTTTCGGGTTCTTACCAAGTGGTGCGAAGCAGGAACATCGGTTCCCAATCTCAGGTTCAAATGCGCATCCATCTGGTGAATCATGGCTCGTCTGACTTCGCTATTCAGCGGATGACTCTCTGGGATTTTTCCCACGCCGATAAAGGTGGAACCAGAGCCTGCGCCGTTGTACTCCGCGCCCACGCATCGGCGGAGACGACCCAGCAATTCACCATCCAGCGTTCAGACTATCGGTCGTGGCAAAGAGGGTTCCGGCCGCGACTCGTCCTGCAGATAGCAGGCCCAGGCCGTGCTAACAGCAGAGCGGTGGTTCGGCTGGACCGTGTTTCTGACAGGGAGGCGAAGTGACCATGCGTTTCAGAAACTCACGCCCTCTGTTTTTTGTTTCTCTAGCGCTCGCCCTATTTGCCCCTCACGCTGTGCTGGCGCAGTATGCCATCAGTGCGGTTGCCGGCGGCGGACCGAATAATCTAACCGCGCTCAAGGCCAGTATCGGATATCCGGGCGGCATCGCGCTCGATGCGGCAGGTAACGTCTACATCGCCGATTCGCGGTCGAGCCACATCTTCAAGGTCGATACAGCAAACAACTTTACCATCGTAGCCGGCAATGGAACTCACGGTTACGCAGGCGACGGCGGACCCGCAACCAGCGCCGCGCTCAACGGTCCTGAAGGCGTGTTCGTGGATGCTTCCGGCAACGTCTTCATCGCGGATACACAGAATTCGGTGATTCGCGAAGTCACAGCTTCGAACCTCAACATTATTACGGTCGCCGGCACCGGCGCTGCCGGCTATTCCGGGGATGGCGGGCCTGCGACCGCCGCGCAGCTCTACGATCCTTATGGCATCTTCGTGGATAGCGCAGACAACATCTTCATCGCCGATACCGACAATTGTCTGATTCGCAAGGTGAGCGGCGGCAACATCTCGACCGTCGCGGGCAACCCTCTTAGCTCGCCGACGCCCTGCAGCTATGCCGGCGACGGCGGACCCGCCACCACTGCTCTACTCGATGAGCCCTTCGGTGTTTTCGTCGATGGCTCGGGAAACATCTTCATTGCCGATACCGCGAACTCTGTGATTCGCGTTGTCAATCCTGGACGCAGCCGATAACGATTGCCCAGATTGCGATCCCGGCAGGCGATATTCAAACCGTCGCCGGTATTTTCTACGATTCTTCCTGCATGTTTACTGGGGACAGCGGTCCAGCCACAAGCGCCTATCTGTGCAGGCCTGCGGGAGTGTTCGTGGATGGCTCCGGAAATATTTTCATCGCAGACACCGACAACTTTGGAATCCGCGAGGTGGCGACCACTGGCACCATTACTACCGTTGCAGGCACGCTCGGAACCGCTGGCTACAGCGGAGACAACGCGGCGGCGACCAGCGCAACACTCAACTCGCCGAGCGGCGTTGTCGTCGATGCTGCAGCCAACATTTTTATCGCCGATACAGATAACTTCGTGATTCGCGAGGTGACTGCCGGGACGATTCAAACCATCATCGGAAATAATACCTTGGCGTATTCCGGCGATAGCGGCCTGGCTCTGAATGCCGAATTAAGCTCGCCTGCGGCCGTGTCGGTTGACAGCTTAGGAGACATCTTCATTGCCGACTCAGAGAACTCGGCAATTCGCGAAGTGGTGGCAGCGACCGGCGACATCCAGACGGTGGCGGGGAGCATTACGATATGCGCTTCATCCACAGTAGCCTGTGGAGATGGCGCCGTCGCCACCAGCGCCCAGCTCAACAGCCCCCAAGGCATCTTCCTGGATGCTTCTGGAAGCATCTTCATCGCAGACACTGAAGACAATCGCATCCGTGTTGTAAATACTGGCACAGCGACGATTACGGTTGCTGGCATCGCCATTCCGTCGCTTACTATTGCTACTGTGGCGGGCAACGGAACAGCCGGCTATCTCGGTGACGCCGGGGCAGCCACCAGTGCAGAACTCAACGGTCCTTACGGAGTCTTCGTCGATAGCGCGGAGAATATTTTCATTGCGGATACTGGAAACAACGTTATTCGCGAGGTATCGTCCACCGGAACCATCAACACAGTCGCCGGCAATGGCACGGACTGTACTTCGGCTGCCTCGCCCTGCGGAGATGGAGGAGCTGCCATCAGCGCACAATTCAGTTCTCCAGCGGGCGTGTTCCTCGATGCCGCGGACGACATCTTCATCGCCGACACCTTCGACAATCGCATCCGTGAGGTTACGGCCTCGACTGGCGTCATAAGTACGGTAGCGGGGACAGGAGCGCGTGGCTATTCCGGGGACGGCTCAGCGGCTACCGCCGCCGTGCTGGATACTCCTTACGGGGTCTTCGTCGACGCCACCGGCGACATTTTCATCGCGGATACTGAAAATTTTGTTATCCGCGAGGTGCTTGCCAGTACTGGAAATATTCAAACAGTTGTGGGCAACAACACGCAGGGATTTTCCGGCGATGGCGGCCAATCCACGCTCGCGGAATTAAACTTTCCTTCCGGCTTATTTGGCAATGCTGGCGGCAATCTATATGTGGCGGATACTGACAACAATCGCATTCGCCAACTCGTGCCCGCCATCTTTGTCACGATTTCACCAAATCCAGCCAGCGTGGTCGTCAGCACGCAGCAGCAATTTACGGCCACAGTAACTGGAAGCAGCAATTCGGCGGTCACATGGTCGGTGAATGGAACACTGGGCGGTAATTCGACGGTAGGGACAATCTCTACGAGTGGGCTGTACCAGGCGCCAGCGACGATCCCGACGCCAGCTACGTTCACCGTCACGGCAGTTTCCCAAGCGGATGGTACCACCACAGGCACAGCCACGGTAACGATTGCCAGCGCACCGACGGCCGCTTCGCCCGCGCCTCAAACCATTTCTCCCGGAGGAACGGCGACCTACTCACTTTTATTGAATGCGAATACGGGCGCTCCCGGGCAGCCAGTCACGCTTTCTTGTGCGCAATCTTCACTGCCACCGGGCGGTAGCTGCAGCTTTTCGCCAGCCAAGATTACTCCGGGGGCGCAAGCGGTACCATTTTCACTTACCATCAGTGTTCCCGCCGGCTCGGCATCTCTGGAGAAGCCAAGCGGTATGCGACTGCGCTTCTATTTTGCCTTCTTCCCCATGGCCGGACTCTTGCTCGCGACCGCCGGACCTCGAAATAAACGTCGAGATAAACGACGACGCTGGCCGAAGCTCGCCGGAGCCTGTGTCTTTCTATTGATGCTGGCTGCTTGCGGTGGCTCAGGAAGCTCGTCTTCTTCTGGCACAGGCACCAATCCTGTACTCGGAACCTACAACGTCAAAGTGCAAGGGGCAACGGCAGGGCAGTCGACTCCAATGACGATTACCACCGTAGGTTTGACAGTGCAATGAGCGCGACCAGGTCTGAGGAAAGCACGGCTTCGCGCTCAGTTCGTTCACTCGACGTATCTCCCGGTCCATCCGCGCATGAGAAACTCCAGACCAATGAGCTCCAGAGCATGAGTTTTGCGCGAGAATTGTGGGGCCTATTTCAGCGACGGCTCATCCAGATGATCGTTCTGGCGGGCTTGCTGACCGCCGTGGCCGCCCGCGCCATGTTGTTGAAGTTCTCCGTTCTAGATCTCGATGTCTGGTGGCATCTGAAGGTTGGCGACTGGATCATCGAGCACCACGGTTTTCCTCACACCGGAATACTTTCGCGCACGGCTGCCAATCGTCCGTGGGCTGCCTACAGTTGGGGATACGAGCTGCTGCTGTCGCGCGCCTACGCCTGGTTCGGCCTCGTGGGCGTCGGCATATTTGGCACGCTGCTGACGGTCGCCGTTGCCTATGCCGTGTACTGGATGGTGCGCAGACTTTCGGGAAGCTTCTGGATCGCGTGCATTCTGGCTACCGTCAGTTGCTCAGCATTTCTGTTCAGCCTGATGCCGCGGCCGGTTTTTCTGTCGATGATCTTGTTTACGATCACGCTCACACTACTGCTGGAGTCTCATCGCACCGGCCACATGCAGCTACTGTACTGGCTGCCTCTGGTGTTTCTGGTTTGGGCGAACTGTCACATTCAGTTTATTTACGGAGCGTTCGTCGTTGTGCTGTTCGCCGGAGTGCACGTGCTCGAGCATCTAGCCGCGAAAACTGGCATCGCCCCGGACTTCATCCTGCCCTCAAGGCTGCCCGTTGGCAAAGTGGTGATCGTTGCTGCTGCCTGCGGGCTGGCCACATGCCTGGGGCCTTATATGTATCACCTGTATCCCATTGTTTTTTCCTATGCGGGTTCCAAGTTTCCGTATGCCTTCATTCGCGAATTCCGGGCACTCACCTTTCGCGCCTTCAGTCATTACGTCGAGCTATTGCTCGCCGGCGCAGCGTTCTTCACGCTGGGTCGGCAGAAGCGTGTCGATCTTTTCAAATTGTCGCTGCTGACGGTTGTCAGTATCGTGGCCTTCCGTACCATGCGCGATTCGTGGTTCCTCTGCATCGCAGCCTCGGCTCTTATCGCAGACTCCTGGGGCAAGGACCGGGGCAAGGACTTAGGGGACGAAGTTGACCGCGAACCCGGAGAGACTTTTCCACAGAAGGCAGGCTTGGCGGCGGCGCTGGCTCTGTTCATCTACCTGATCGCGCTCAACACCGCCTTCAATACCCGCGGCCTGGATGCTGCCATGAGCGGCGAATTTCCTATTAAAGCGGTCAACTTTCTCCGCCAAAACCCTCAGCCCGGGCCGCTCTACAACACTTTCGATTGGGGAGGCTTCCTCACCTGGTACATGCCGGATTATCCCGTAGCCATCGACGGGCGCACCGATCTTTATGGCGACGAACTCGACTTTATTTTTTTCAATTCAGAAAGAGGCGATGACTCCTACGTCAATGATCCCTATCTGAATGAGGCAGGCGTGGTCTTGCTGGACAGGTCGAAACCTCTTGCCAATATCTTGCGCGGGGATCAACGCTTTCAAACGATCTACGAAGACCCGCTCGCGGTCGTGTTCGTACGTCGTTAACTTTCCGTAGTGGCTCAGTCTAAAAAAGATTCGTATCAGGGCATGGCTTTAGCGATGCCGACTACGGCTTTTGCTCGGGCGGCTTTAGCCGCTGAGGCTTCCCCACGGCAGCGGCTGAAGCCGGTTTCGAGCTTCGCGCTGAGACGGCACGCCTGAAGGCATGCCCTGATGCGAATCTTTCTTAAACTGAGCCACTACCTAACTTTCTGCCACGGGCCGGAATTCGACCACCAGAACTTCGTCGAACTCCCCCAGAATCTTTGCCGTAAATGCGCCGCGTGTGTAGTTGCCAAGCCACTCCAAAGTCGGGTAGGAGGAGGGTGGCACAACGAAAAGAAATCTCTGGTGCCGCTGCGCCGCCGTCAAAACGGTTTGGCTTCCGATCCTAATCGTCTCATCGTTTAGATCTATCGGGAGGAAAACCATCTGAGCATTCACAGGGTAATAGCTCACTTGCGAGATCAGAGCATTTTCGCTGCCTGGATCAGCCGGCAGGGGCTCGAAGTTTGACTCTATGAATGCGCTGGAAATGACGACGGGGGCCGGGTCGTTGGCCACGTTCGCGTTTACGAACGCGTGCGCCTGTTTGAAGTTTAGTTCGTGACGCCGAGAGAGTGGTGAGCTGTAGGCTTCAACTACGGTAATTCCCACCAGGCCCACGCAGAAGATCTGCCGCAGCACCCGGGAATCGATGAAAGTCGTCAATAAGGCCCATGTCAGCGCGCTGCCTGGCGCCGTGACCGTGAGATAACGTGGGATGACGAGATGCACCTGAGTAACAGCTCTGACCGCGAAAAACACACCGGCGGGGACTAAAGCCAGCAGAGGGCAGAGCAGGATTGCCGGGAATGATTCGCGTCCTGGAAACTTTATTTTCCGCAGCAGGGCCGCAACCAAACCCGCGATTCCAAGCCCAATCAGACTCTGCATAGGTGCGAGCGTGTTCAGCGCCGCCAGACCCGGGTGGCGCAACTCCTGAACCACATGTGTGGCCTTGGTTTGGTACAAGCTCAAAACGCGAAAAGCCAGCGGAGCGGCGACCAGAATAAAAGTAGTCGCGATCGCCGCCAGTTGCCGCATATCCGTTTTGATCGACCGATATCGCTCGACCAGGTAATAAATCGCAAACGCCGGCAGGATCGCGCCAAACAAATAATGAAAGTAAAGAATGCCCGCCGACGCCGCGCCGAACAGAATCGCGTCCCGCATCTGTTGCCGCTTCATCCACCGGATGAACGCAAAAATCGCAAGGTTCGTTGCCAGCAAGGCAAACGCGTAAGGGCGCGCGTCGGTGGCCGCAAAGACCACGTTGTATTCCAGACTAAAGAAGATGCAACTCAGGAATGCGAACTCCAGATCGAACAGCTCGCGCGCAGCTCGAAATAAAAAATAAACCGCACCCAGCATCGCCAGCGTAGACGGAATTTTGAGCGCGATTTCACTGCTGCCAAGAATCGACTTTGCCAACCACAGGGTGTAAAGGTAGCCGATCGAAGAAGGCATGAGCGCCGAGCGGCTCCAGACCTTCGCAAGACCGCCGCTGACCTGCCAGTAGGCGAGGGTCTCATCCAACCACAGCGGCGCTCTTATTGCCAGAAACCAGATGGAGAATGACGCCACCAAAGCCACGGGATAGGTCAGCTTGTCGAGAATGGAGACCGGTTTTTCGAAGCTGGTCGCCACCGCCGTAACAGTCGCCATCCTCAGGCCTCACTTCTTCGCCGCGCCCCCACTTCGGGCGGCAGACACGCTGCCATTCGCATTGTGCGCAGTGTTGTGACAGGTCAGCGTGCAGGTGTTCGTGACGCGGTTGTAGGAGATGGGAAGGCCGCCGTTCTGGGCCACCACGTTTACGTCAAAGTTGACTAGTCGCTGGCCGCTGATATTCGGGTTCCCGCCTCCGATTCCGTGCGCGGTGTGGCATACCGAACAGGTGAAGCCGGCCGAGATATGGTTCTGGTGCTGGCTGAAGCTGGTGTTCGTCATGATGCTGGCGAGGCTATGGCATTTCCCGCACATCGCGTAAGGCCCGTTCACGCTCAGGTCGGGATTCTGAAATAAATTTGTGATCAGCTGACCCGGCGCCACCGCCTGATTGAATTCGTAGCGGCGCTCCAGAATGTGGGTCCACTTCGAGCCATGCGGACCGTTCGGGCCGGTCCCGCCGAACTCGCGATTATCGTCGCTGTTATGGCAGTCGGTGCAGAATATCTGCGTACCGATCGAGCGCCCTGGCGTTATTCCATCGAGGTTCAACATCGTCGTCAGCAGGCTGGGCTGCGGCAGAGAGCTATTGCTGACGTGGGTAACCGGATGACTCGACGAGGCGGCTGTACTGAACTGAGGAATGATGTTCAACGGATCTCCGGCGGAAGCCGCCCGCACCGGCAGGTATCCATAGATGGGCCGAACCGCTTTTCCGGAGCTGCTTCCGTGACAGCGGAAACAATTCTCGTATTGATTTACCACGGGAGCTACGACAGACATTCCGTCGGTCGCGCTGATTCCGGTGGTGTCCTTTTGAGAAACGCGGACCAGGGGAGGAGGTGGAAATACTCCCACCTGGGCTGACCCGTGCCCGTTGTGACAATCTACGCAGGTAGCGTGCCGGTTGTTATTCAGCAGTGTGCTCTCGGCGGCGTCGTGAGGATTCGTTGTTGTCGGGAAAGGGTGGCCGACTTTAGGAGCAGCGTACTCGGAGAACACGCTGGGTGGCGCGGGCGTAATGTTCGTGCCCCCGTTATGGCATGCGATGCAATCCTGCTCGTTGGGCCCGCGAAGGAGTCGCGCCGGTCCCTGGGCGTTGTGCGGGGCGTGACAGGCAATGCACGCATCTTGCCCCACCGTGGTGTAGCTCCCGACATTCGCCTGGGGAGAAATCTTATTCTGCACCAGAGCGTGAGCGCTCGTGGCCCAATCCGCAAGTGGGTTCACTTTACCGGCCATTTGGCGTGCGGGGTCGTGGCACGCCAGACACATCTGGCCCCTCGAACTATCGCGGACCAGAAAATTCTGCGAAATCGGGTCCTTGGCCTGCACGTGCGCGTTATGACACGACGTACATTCAACATTGCCGTTGATAAGGCGAACGGCTCCGGTTGGATCTCCCGTCGCGCCCTTGGCTGCTAACGATGCAATCAAATCGACGTTATCTTTCAAAGGCAACGCAAAAGCGACGGGATGCGATGGCTGCAGATTGGTGCCAAACACGTCATAGTTGTACATCGATCCGAACATGGTCACCTGACCAAAGGCCGCCGTAGTTCCCGGCGCCACCGTCCCGTCGTGGCAGGAGAGGCAGAGATTGCTGTCCGCCCCCATCATTGGTTGAGTTCCACGATTGGTTTCGGTATCGCTGGTGTACAAACTATAGCTCTGGACCGTGAGCTTCTGATTCCACAGCGGAGTTCGGCCTCCGACGCCATTGTGAGGCTCGTGGCAGTACATGCAGAAATCAGTGCGCGCGCCGGTTATGGGCGACTTGCTGCCTGGGCCGAGATCATGCGATCCGATCACGTCCCCGGTGAACTGGGCGAGCAGAGTCCCTGCCGCCAGAATCACCGTCAGGCACACGCATAAGAATTTGAACCTCACTACATTCCGTCCTTGGTTTTCTTCAAGCCGTAATAGCGAAATACCTGAATGCGGCGATTAAAGGAGTCCACCACAAAAATCCGGTCTTCCTGGTTGATAAACAATCCCGCCGGCAATTGAAACTCTCCCGCGTGCGTGCCTCTTTTTCCGAAGTAATAGAGCAAATCTCCCTGGCGGTTAAATACCTGCACCACACCCCACAGACCATCGACGATATACAAGTCGCCTTCGGAGTCGACCCCGATCCCTTTCGGCCGGTACACGCTTCCACTGGTGTCGCCGGCCTGCCCAATCGAGTAGCGAAAGGCTCCCGAGCGATCCAGCACTTGCACCCGGAAATTCATGGCGTCGACTACGATCAGGTTGTCGCCATCCAATCGCAATTCGGTCGGTAGGTTGAATTCGAGGTCGCCATCGCCGGCCTTTCCGATGGTTTGCAGAATATTTCCCTGCATATCCATCATAAAAATCTTATCGCGCAGGGTGTCGGTCACGTAGATGCGCTGCGTGGCCGAGTCCACAGCGATTCCGGTGGGGCGCTTGAAATATCCTTCGCCGCCTTTCAGGCTGCCGATCGCGCGCTCATACTTTCCGCTGGAGTTGAAGACAAAGATTTTGCCCGTCTCCGAATCGGTGACGTAGATGTTGTCCTGGGCATCGACCGCGACGCACTGCGGTCCTAGCATCGCGTCCTTGTCTTTGTCGCGGCGCTCGATAAATTTGTACTTCTGTTGTGCGAAATCGAAGATGTGAACTCCGGCTGCGCCCGGATCCGTGACGATGATCCGGCCATGAGAATCCACCGCAATGCTGTAGGGACGGACCAGATTTTTGAACTCAGGCTCGCCCGCTATGACGTCCACCAGGCGGTTCCAGAAGCCGCGCTTCGGCTTTACCTCGCGTTCCGAGCCGAAGCTGCGTTCGTAGAGCAGCTTCCGGCCTCCCTCCAATTCGAGCGTAGGAGGCGAGAGTTCATCGGCGTTGGGTTTCGGCTGTCGCGAGGCGGAGGCTGGAATCCCGGGCGCCAGCAGAAGAAGCGTCAGAGCGATCAGCGTCAGAACAACCACCATTCGTAAATCAGAAACCGGCTTCCGCCGGCGCCAGACGCGCATCTTATATTCGCTCTCTGCTTCTGCTTTGAAGGTCAGGGCGGGCTAGAAGAAGTTGAACCATCTGGACACCCCGAAATAGAACGCCGATATCTTCTCCGGCGCTGTATTGGACACGCTGAAGCTCTGTTCCAGTCTACTGTACCCGCCGGTGAAGTACATTTTACGGAATTGATACTGGATAAGCGTGTTGAGCTGCTCGGTGTTGTTCGAAGAAAGGATTCCGACCACGTTGCTGGTTCCGTAGGCCCTGGCCCAGCTCGATGCGATGGTCAACCGGCGCTTGGGATTGCTGGCCAGGCCAAACGAATAGCTCGAGCCGTTAAAAAGAATAAGATCAGTCGGATTCAAAACGGGTTGCAGCGTGGGTGTGGAAGCCAACCCGGCTCCGCTCTCGATTCCGTTTCCATTTGACTTCGAGTAGGTCGCATTCAGGTTAATCCAGTTCGTATAGCTCAAGGAGCTGTTGTAACTCTCGCTGCTGCTCGAGGTCCCTGCCTGCTCGGTCAATCCTGTCTTGGTGATGCTGGTGCCTGCCGTCCAGCCAAGCTTTCCCCAGCGGCGCCGGATGTTGCCGCCGTATCCGTAAAAGGAGGACGTATAAGTAATCAGCAGCGTCTGCACATTCTGCGCATAGTTGGCGAATGCGCTCGCCGTCCAGCCGGCGAATCTCTTGTTGTAATTGATCGTTCCATTGAAGCCGAGTTCGTTCGCGCTGGAAGTGCTGACCGTATTCTCCGTGAGGGTCAAGGCGGTGTTGAGGTTGCCGCCCCACAAAACCCGCCCATAGGTGATGCCTCCGCCGTAAGAGTTGGCCCCGTAGCTTTTTCCCTCGAAGGACTGCTGGCGATGGTCTGCCGAGGCCAGGGCTTGCAGGTTTTGCATAAGCGAATAGCTGGCATAGGTCTGCACATCGAAAGAATTCGATGACTGCCCCTGGGTCGGCGGCGTAACCACGCCTCCCGCGCTTGTGATCGCCTGGTACAAGCTGCCCGAAAGATTGTCGGAGTAATCCGTGCTGACGGAAAAGTGAAATTTTTGTGTCGGCTGAAAGGCTGCCGTCCCAGTGTAAGTATCGATGGTGCCGTTATAGCTGTAACCCTGAAAGTCGGAGTCGACATAGGAACGGTTGACGGTTGCCGAAAATCCGCCGTGAAGCGGGAGTTGGTGGCCCACGGCAAATCCATAGTCGTGGTCGTGGGATGTCGCAGTTTCCGGCTGAGACGAGCCTTCAAGAACCTGCGGAATCTTCGAATGCGAGTCGCCATCCGTAAAGTAGGCGCTCAGATTAAAGCCACTTAACAAGTAGGACGAGCGCAAACTGAAAGAACGTGAGTCGGAGCTGCCGTTGTCGTTTGAACCATAGATCGAATACTGGTTGTTCGCCGTCTGGAAGCTGGCCGAAAGGGTGGGCCAGTCCGGCAAGATCTCTGACCAACTGATTCCGAAGGCATCGCTATTGCCATGCGTCGTATAGTTGGCTGCCCCCGGGATCGCGTAGTTTCCTTCGCTGTTGTCCGACTTGGAATAGCTGACGGAGCCGGGAAATTTGCTGCCCGAGAAAATCGAGGTGCTGACATTCACCCCGCTCGCGTCGGAGATGGATTGAAAGGCTGAATTGTCTCGCGCCTGGTTCGCGTAAGGAGAAATTGTGTACGACAAGAAGTTGGGATTGTAGTAAAAACCAGCCAGCGTTGCCGTACCTCCGAAAGCCAGGCTGTGGCTGGAAGAGATCAGATTTCCGTAATCGGCGTTGTATCCGGTGGAGAGAGTGCCGTTCAGGTTATTGCTGCTTTCCCCTAGCCGGAGTTGAGCGCGAGCCGGCATTAGCATCAGCAGCAGAGTTCCTGCCAAAGTCAAAGCGGTATGTCGCAAAGCAGCCCTCACACTCACCCGCTTCTTCCAGTCTCCAGACCGGTTTTGCATCTGCATTGTCCTGGCTTCCCCACAGCGGCGCGACTGCGGTCCCGTTCCCGTTCCGGTTCCCATTCCAATGTCCGGCTGCTTCAAGGTGGGTTTGGCGATTCCCAAATGAAGGGCAACCGGCATCGCTTTCCTCTAATGGAACAAAAGCACGTTCCCGGCCAGAAGCGAGATTTCTCTAACTCATTGGACATCAAGGAACTACGGGATTTGACGAGCGGGCCGACAGACTATTCTGGGGCATATAACCCAGCTAAACTCAAGAGGACAAGGCATTTGGCGCACGCACAAGGCTCGTATTGGCAGTTTTTCTATTGGAGGTTTCGCGTTGGAGATTTCACGTTGGAGATTCGTGTTGAAAGCGTGGTGGTTTGTCATCCCGGGCGGAGCGAGGGACCTTGGTGTTGCCGACGCTATCTCGAGCCTTTCGGGCAACCCCAGGGTCCCTCGCTCCGCTCGGGATGACAACGCATCATGTCGTAGTAAAGCCAATTGGCATGGCTGAAGCCATGCCCCGATACAAATCTCCCCTGGCGATAGAAAGGGCCTGCGTTCACCGCAGGCCCGAGGGAGAGAGAATAAACCGATCCTACAGCTCTTCCACCCTAGACGTCTTGCGCAGCCTTTTGCCCAGAGCCGCCCGCACTGCATTCAGTTTCTGCTGTTGCAGTTCTTTCTGCAGCTTATCCTTCACATCGGCAAACTTCGCTTTCCCGGCGGGAATGTGCTGGTTCAGCCGGATGATCGTAAACGCTTGCTCGACCTGGATGATGCCGGTGATTTCGCCTTCTTTAATGGCGAGCAGAGCTTGCACCACTTGCGGCGCCAGTTTGGCCCGGTCCACTTTTTTGTGGTCTCCCATCATCACCCGGTAGTCGTCTTCGGAGATTTTTTCCGCCAGCATGCCGAATTGCTCGTAGTTGGTGGTCGCTTTGGCCTGCTTCAGCGCATCCTCGGCGCGCTTGCGCTCTTCTTTCAAGCTGTCGGACGTGGGCTTCGACGGTGGCAGAAAGGAAATGGTCTGAATGGCAAAGCCTTCGGGATATTCAAAACTGCTCGGGTTCTTGTCGTAGTAGGCCCGGGCTTCGGCCAGCGAGACCGTTGATTTGGCATCGACTTCGGCCTTGAGCAGCGCGTCAATCAGCAGCGACCGTTTGATCTTCTCGTCTAATGCTTTCTCTGAACCTTTAAACTCTGAAACCAGAAATTGCTGATACTCGGCCTGGGTGCTGAATTGACCGCGAAAGTCTTTTTCCGCCGTTTTCAGCTTGGCGGGCGGTATTGTCATCTGGCGGCGCACGGCTTCCTGGTATACAAGTTCCTCGAACTCAATCATCTGCAGAGCGCCCTTGCGAAGCTGCGGCTCCATTTCCGGTGGCACCTGGCCATTGTGCTGGGCCGCGTAGGGAAACAGCGTAAACATCTCGCGCTGCAGGTCGCGATCGGTCAATACGGTTCCGTTGACTCTCGCCACCGGCTTGCCAGTGACCTGCCCCATAGCGTTGGAGGATGGCGTCGCCGCCGTAGTCGGCGTGTGGGACACGGCGAGTTGCTGGGCTACCGTCATCACCGCCATCGCCAGCGTCATCGCGATTAGCGAGACGGCCGTGAGAATGAGGGTTTCTACTGCTGGTTGGCGCTTCATAAATCGATCCTCGCACAGAAATTGGTCCAAAAAATAGGGGAGAGTTTTTCCTCTCCCCCGTGTGTACGAATAAGACAGCTTAGAAAGTCGTCGGAATAACGTAGCTTCCGTTCGACTCGTTTGCTTCTCCGCCGTGGCACTGGCGGCAGAACTGCGCGGTCTGGTTCGATCCAGCCGTTCCGCTGGCCGGGTTGTAGGGCGCGCGCACGAAGAACATGGTCTGGTAGATGCCCTGCGGCAAGCCGCTGACGGTCGTGCCGAAGACTACGTCCTGCACGTTGACGACGTTCATGATGTGCTGATTGTGGCAGGTCGTGCAGGTAACGACAGCGGTATTGTTGTAAGCGCTGAGGCTGACGAAGAATCCGTAGTTTTTCACGAACTGGGAGGAGTTCGGGCCGGTCATTTTGATCGTTCCGTTGGTCTCGACGCAATCCCAATTCCACTGTCCGCCGCAAGAAACGGTGGCGTTCAAGCCCACCGGGTGGGTCGCCAGGTAGCTGTTGGCGCCGTCGCCGTTGGCTCCGAGCAAGGTCGGAATCTTGTTAAAGGTTCCGTAAGTGGTCGGCAGCGTCTCATAAACCTGGTTCTTCATCATGGCACCAGTGGCATAGTTGCCGTCATGGCAGCTAAGGCAGGTGATCAGGCCATTTACATCGGGAGTACCAGCGGCCATGCTGGCCGGCAGAACTTCGGTGTAGCCGGTCGTGCCGTTGGTGCTGCCGGTAATGATGGTCTTGCCGTACAGAGCGCCCACATCCTGTCCCCACAAAATCGAGGTACCGGAGGTGGTGTCGCCGGACTTATTGGCGCCGTTGCCCCATGCGCCGCTGTGTGGTGCGTGGCAAGCTGCGCAGCCACGGCCGTAATTGAGGTGGGCGCCGAGGACGTCAGACGTCGGCGCGCCGATCTGAGCAGCAGCAAAAGCGGCCAATCCCAGAATCATTAACAGGACTAAAAAGCTCTTTTTCATATTAGCTCCTTTATAAAGGTGTGCAACACGATCACATCTACCGCTTACTTCTACTGCTGTATTCTTGGAACTCTCGAGGTTCATATATGTTGCGGAGGTTATGTAACCCTCCAACATCGGTGAATGCACGAGAACCACCGAAGATTTGGGCTGCGGTGATTGTCGACCGTGATCTCGTAAGTGGTTGCAAAAATTACGCTTAATAACCATTTCGGGAAACGGATCCACTTTGGTATCACCGTCGACCTTGTACTGTTGCGTCTTCTTCCACAGTGGGCTTGGGGAAATGCCCCACGTGGCGTGGTCAATCGCTGTAGCGTTTTCCAACAGCAAAGAAGTGCAACACGTCACGGAGGATCTCCTCTCGGAGAGCATTAGACATGGTTGAGATTGCGCGTACTAGGACGTCCCTCACGCCCAATGGTGACGGATCTCACGTTCTGGGCGGTCAGATGGGTATCGCAACTGAGAGCTAAAGCGCAAACGCCTCGGCATGGGAGCCGAGGCGTGGGTGGGACTGGGTATCCTTAGTTAGGCATCTAGTTCGGCGTCGATGCGGGAGCTTTGGGCGCGGCTGCATCTGCTGGTTTTGGTGCGGGCGCCGCCGGTTGCTGTGTCGTCGCCGGCGCGGCAGCCGGCTGTTGGGTGCTATCTGTCGCAGCCTGCTTGCGGGCGTCTGCCGTTTTTGTCAATTCGGCCTGGCGTCGCGCACGCTCGGCATCCGCCTCAGCGTCGGTGATGTAGCGGAACATCTGCATGCGGCCGGGATATTGTTCGGTAGTAAAAACGCGATTTTGTTTGTCAATGGCAATGCCGACCAGCGCTTTGAACTGTCCGGGACCGTTGGCGTGGGTGTCGCCAATGTAGGTCAGTAATTGCCCTTCGCGGTTGAAGACCTGGACGCGGTCCTGGTATTGATCAGCCACCCAGATGTGACCGTCAGAATCGATCGCGATGCCCTTGGGACGGAACAAGTATCCCGGACCGTCGCCGGCCTTGCCGAAGGTGCTGATGAAATGGCCGTCGGCATCGAATATCTCGACGCGGCTGTTGAGAGTGTCGGTGACGTAGACGTTTCCGTCACTATCGAGCGCAACATTGGTGGGCGCGGCAAAGTCGCCCGGTGTCGTCAGGGAGTGCTTCTTGGCTGCAGGTACCGGGGTCCCTATTTTGCGCAGCAATTTGAGGCTGTCTGCGTCATAGACGAAGACCTGATCCAGTTGCTCGTCGACGGCATAGAGCAGCCGGTTTTCTTTGTCGATCGCTAATCCTACGGGATCCACCAATCCCTCCACGATCTGGCCTTCGACCGTATGTTGAGGGTTAAAGATCAGGATCCGGTGCATCTTGCCATCGGAGACGAAAAGGCGGTCGCCATCGTCGATGGCTAAGCCGTTGATCCAGCCAAAGTGGGCATCGGTTCCGTTCTTAATAAGAGTGGCATCGTGGGTTTCAGTGTTGAAGATGAAAATGGCTCCCACTTTTTGATCGGCAACATACACCAGGCCCTTGGAGTCAATGGCGATGCCGTAGGGTCCGAGGAGTTGCCAGGGAAAAGTCTTGAGCTTGTCGATGTTGTCTTCTTGCTTAGCGCCAGCCACGCGGTCCATCCAACTCTGTTTTTTCTTTGTTGTCGCGGGCGGAGTGCGGTCAATCTTCATGCCCGCGTAGTAGCTCAGCCAGCGCACGCGCGCGATGTTGGGCGGATTCGGCCAAACCAACTTCGACGTATCAATATCGAGCTTGGGAGCTTCAGTCGGCTGAGGCGCGTCGGCCTTCTTCTTTTTCTTGTCGCCAGCATACATGGAAACCGGCAAAGCCAGGCACAGAGCCAGCAGGAGCAGGAGCGCGACCAGCGCCTTGGTTTTGCAATTTAATTTGTGAGAAAGTGCGAACATTTTCTATTCTCCTGTTTTCTCTAATTTCCCGGTACCGTCGTATCCCGCATATTCGTCCGATTCTTGTGGCAGCTATCGCAGAAGGCCATGTTGTTTGGCTGATCCTTGACGAGCAAGTCAGGCTGCGCCGAAGAGTGAGGCTGATGGCAGGATAGGCAAGTCAAGTGCGTTTTGACCTTGCCTATATTCGATGGGTCCATCACGTCTCCCACCGGATGGCCTTGCACGGGATGGCCCAACCCATATCTCAGCGGCAGGATCGCTACCTTATTCTTCTGGTAATAGTCTTCGGGCAACTTCACTTTTCCGTTGAAGATAGTCAGCACATGCTCGGCTTCGAGCTTCTGTGGCTCGGAGTCGGGACCGTGGCACTCCAGGCAAAGCGCATTTCCGTTGGCGCGTAGCAGATGGTTATTCTCGCCGCCGTGCGGCTCGTGGCAGGTTGCGCAACCCTGGCCAAAGGCAGGCTGATGAAGCACGTGCTTCTTCGACTGTTCGGCCTGATCGCTATGGCAACCCAGGCAGATATCCACCGCGTTCGTTTTAGGAAGTCCTGGCTGCCGGCTGGCATGCGGGCTATGGCAGTCGGTGCAGTCGCCCGCCGCTCCCGGATGCTGCACCTTTGCTTTTTCGATCAAGTTCAGCCTTGTCGTCGAATGGCAAGTCACGCACAGCGACTTCACATCGGACTGCGTAAGCACGACTTTCCCGTCCTTGGCCGGCGCGTGGCAGGTGTCGCACTGCTTCTCCGCAAATGGCGGATGCATGAACCTGGCCATCAGCTTGGGTGCGGCCGACTGGTGCGGATCGTGGCAAGTCAGGCAATCCGCTTTTTCGAATGGCTGGTTCTGGTGCGCCTTCTGCAAGCCCGCGTCCTTAGGATCGTGACAGTCCAAACAGAGCGCCGGCGCCGCCTTGGTCAGATGGAAATCAAACTCGGGCTTTCCAATCTCTCCGGTCTTATGGGTGACGTGGCAGGTGTCGCAACCCATATCGAGAGCGGCGTGGCGGCTGCCCTTTGCTGGGACATTCAATCCGGTCGTGTGGCAGCTCAGGCAGAGGTTCTCCTTCTGATCGCCGGACGTAGCGGTTTCAGCAACTGATTCTTGTTATCGGAGACGTGCGGGTCGTGGCACTTGAGACAATCTCGCACCGCTGGAGGATGAACTTTACCTTTTATGTCGGCAGGATTTTTGTCGGCGTGGCAAGTGAGACACAGAGCATAAGGAGTCGTCGTGATCAGCTTGACGTGCGTTATGTCTCTGACGGTCCGAACTTCGTGACAAGCTGTACAGCCCATCGCGATGGCCGAGTGCACTGACTTGCCCTTGGTCTTATCTTCGTGACATGCCAGGCAAGTGGAAGGATCGGCTTTCGGATCCAGCGGCACTGGATGCTGCGCGGCCGATGCGGGTCCCGCAAAGGCGAGCGCCACGATGAAACAGGCGAGCGCTTTAAGAAAGAGTCGGGATGGACTACTGAAAGTTATTTCGACGTTTGATTTGAATGATTGCAGCGCCACGCCTGCCACCCCTTACGGCCTGATGTGCACGAATCTTACCTTAGTTCGGCGGCCCGTTAACTTTTTCAACAGTTTTCGCAATAGATTGCAAAATCAGTGGTTTGAAGACAACGGTCTAACCGAGTGCAGACGCAACACAAAAATGCGAATTGCGGCCCGATTTGGGGGCTTATCCCCCAGCGCAATGGTCAAAATCACCGCACGCAACCAAATCTGGTTTTGGGTGAAATTCCCGCATCCACCCAAGTCGGTGTGTGATATGCCTCACAATTCGCACGGCCACAACTCACGCCAGACCTGTATTTGATCAATCGGCTCAATCGTTTAGCGGACAACCGCGACAGTGGCGGGCGACGTGCTTTTCCCATCTGGAGAAGGGGAAATCATGGCCGCATCCGTACCTCGGAAAATCTGGCAAACCCTCAGCTCCATCAAGACCGGCGTCATTCTGCTCATTCTGGTCGTAGTCTCTCGGCGGCGGGCACGGTGATCCTGCAGCGTCCCGCGACCGACGCCGACGACATGCAGCGCGCCTATTCGCCGCAAATGCTGCGCTTGCTCGACAGCATGGGACTGACTGACGTCTTCCATGCCTGGTGGTTCGTGCTGCTGCTGAGCTTGGTCAGCCTCAGCATTATCGCCGCTTCGGTGCAGCGCTTCCCCAATGCCTGGAGATTTTTTTCGCGTCCTTATAAGAGTCCCGACGAAAGCTTCCGCAAAGCGCTGCCCGACGCATGCTCTGATTCCGATAAAAGACGAAGAAGCCGGCATTGAGCGCCGCCGAACGCGTGTTTCATAAGGCAGGGACTGAGACCGAGCGGATCGTGCGCAAGAACAGCTTCTCGCTCTTCGGCGAGCGCAATCGCTTTTCCGAAATGGCGGTCTACATCGTGCACGCCAGCCTGCTTCTGATTTTTCTCGGCGGCATCGTCGATGCGCTCTACGGCTGGCGCGGATTCCTGATGCTGACCCGCGGCCAGCAATCCAGCCAGGTCGAAGATGCAGAACGGCAGCAAACGCAATCTTCCCTTTGCCGTCCGCTGCGACGGCGCCGGCGAGGAGAACTACGCCGACGGCACGCCGAAGACGCTGGTGGTCCGATCTGGCGGTGGTCGAGGACGGACAAGAAGTTCTGCGCAAGGAGATTGTGGTCAACGATCCGCTGGTCTATCGCGGCATGCGCTTTTATCAGGCGAGCTATGGCAGCACCGGAAAGCTCGACCACTGCTGTTGCTGCGACGCGCGACATGGCACGGCTGCACTGCGCACCAAAGATGCGCAGCCAAAGAAATCGCGATCGGCCTGAACGAGACTGTTCCACTCGATCCCGACACCACCGTGCACCTGGCCGAGTTCATTCCCGACTTCGTGGTGCAGGATGGCCACGTTTACGCGCGCAGCAACGACCTGGAGAATCCGGCCGTCCACATGGTCGTGAATCCAAGAAAGTCGGGCCAGTCAGTGAACGTCTGGCTGCCGCGCGAATCTGCCAGGCATTCGAGCAGAACGCGTCTTCCCCCTACGAACTTCGATGGCAAAGACCTGAAGACGGCCTCTTCACCGGCCTCGAAGTTTCGCATGAACCCGGCCAGTGGGCGGTTTGGGCGGGCGTGGTGCTCATGGGTCTTGGCCTGGCGTTTGTCTTCTATGTCGTTCACGTGCGCTTCTGGGTGGTGCCGGTGCGCGATGCACAGCGGCCAACTGCATGCTCTGGATCGGCGGCACCGCGAACAAAAACAAAGATGCCTTCGAGCAGCGTTTTCGCAAGCTGGTCGAACAGATTGAGTCTGAATTGAAGCTTTCCGTCGAAGGCCGCGCGCCGCAGCGCCGGTCACCGCACTCGCCGGAAAATGAATTCCGGCAACGGAGGATGACGTCTATGGCACGCGTGGCAAAAGTCGAACAGCAACCAGCAGCGACCGGCACCACGCTGGTCGTGATGGTGGGATTGGGCGTGGCCTTCCTGCTGTTCATGGCTTTTCTGAACGTGGTCAAGAGCGGCAATCTGCTGAACGAATCCAACCTGCTCTATGCCGCGCTGATTTTCTACGCGGGCGCGGGAGCGCTTTATCTGGGCTTCGGCGTCACCGGCACCGCCCGCCTACATCAAGTTCGCCTCGCTCGTGACCTGGGCGGGACTGCTGGCCAACACCGGCGCGGTGGCGCATCGCTGGTACGAAGCCGGGACATCCGCCCTTCGCCAGCATCTACGAAATGCTGCTCAGCTTCGTGTGGACGCTGGCCGCGCTCACCCTGATCGCGGAAAAAAATACGGCGTGAAAGTCATCGGCACGGTGACCATGCCGGTGGCGATTGTCGGCGTCATCCTGATGCAGTTTCTGCCCAGCGAAGTTCGGCCGCTGGTGCCGGCGCTGCAATCAACCTGGCTGCACGTTCACGTCACGCTGGCCATGCTGGCCTATGCCGCCTGCGCGCTGAGTTTTGCGCTGGCCATGATGTTCCTGATCCAGGACAAAATGAAGACCGAAACTTTTCTGGCCGCGACCAGCATGTTCACCGTCGGAACCTATGTCGGCATCCTGACCCGCTTCGAAAAATGGGGCGGGCTCAACGTGGTCGCCTGGGACCCAGAACAAAAGTCAGAAGTATTCTTCTCGCAAGGGCGTGCGGCTCTTCGTCATGATCCCCGATCTCGGCTGGCTGATGCTTCTGGTCTTCGCGGCGGTGCTGCCCCGCTGGTTCTCTATCTTGTCTGGCGTAAAACTCAGAACGAGAGCCTGCTCGACATTGCCAATCGCGCCGTATTCATCAGCATTCTGCTGCAGGTGACTGGCGCTGGTGATTCTTTCTGCTGCGGGCGCGCGACGGCCATTATGCTTCGCTCGACGCCGACGGCCTGTTCGCCACCAGCCTGGCGGCGAGCCCGTTCATTCTCTCGGGCCTGGTGGGCGGAATCTTCGTCTCGCTGCTTTACCTCCTGCTGCTGTGGCGGCGCGAGGATCTCGAGCGCATGTTGCCCAACGCCGACGCACTCGACCGCATCACTTACAAAACCATCGCCATCGCATTTCCCTTACTCACCCTGATGATCGCCGCCGGCGCCTACTGGGCCAATCGGACCTGGGGCTCCTACTGGAACTGGGATCCGAAAGAAACCTGGGCGGCGATTACCTGGCTGGTGTATGCCGGCTACCTGCACATGCGCATCACCCGCGGATGGCGCGGACGGCGCGCCGCCTACTTCGCCATCCTGGGATTCGCGGTGGTGATGTTCACCTTCTTCGGCGTCACTTACCTGCTGCCCGGACTGCACGCTTATGCCTAATCGACGCATTCAGCGGCGGCAAAGGCATTCCGGCCGATTGCGAACACAGCGCAACCGCCGGCTTTGCCTCACGCCTCCCGCCAGAATTATTGAGCGGCGACGAAAACATCATGGCTCAGCGTCCTCAGCAAGAGACCGACTCCCGCCTCAAGCTCTCGTGCGGGTCAATTGGGAGATCAAGGCGATCCTGCCGATCGCTTTCGTTCTGCTGGCCGGAATGTTGCTCTTCACTCTGGCGACCGTCTCGTTGCGCGACCCCGAACGCCACATCGTGCTGATCGTCGCCGGAGCGGGAGCCGTCGCCATCTGCGCCGCGCTCCATGCTCGTGCTCACCTACCTGATTCAGCGGCCCATGGTCGAACTGCAGGAGAAAATCGCGCAACTGAGCGAGGGCAATCTGAACGTAGCCGTCAGCTTTGCCCAACGCAACGACGAAATCGGAGACCTCGGCCGCAACTTCAATCAGATGATGCAGCAACTGCGCGAGAGCCGCGAAGAGATCGAGCGCCTGCATCGCACGCAAATGTCTCGCGCCGAGCACCTGGCCACGCTCGGCGAACTGGCCACGGGCCTGGCCCACGAAATTCGCAATCCGCTGGCCGGAATCGCCGGCGTCATCGAAATCGTCGGCCGCGATCTGCCCGCGACCAGTCCCGCGCGCGCCGTGGTAAAAGATGTTCGCCAGGAAATCGCCCGCATCAACCACATCGTCACCGACCTTCTGGAGACGGCGCGGCCGCATCCGCCCGCAGTTCGCCAGAGCAATCTCAACACCACGGTCGAACACGCCGTGATGCTGGCTCGCCAGCAGGTGCTGTCAAAGCCGATCAAGATCGAATTGCACAAGGCCCCCGACCTGCCGGAAGTCGAGCACGACAGCGATCAGATTCATCAGGTGCTTCTGAATCTGCTTCTGAACGCGGTCCAGGCCATGGAAGGCCCGGGCACGGTCATTGTGGAGATCGGTTCCAGTGCGAACTATGCCAGCGTCGCTGGTCAGCGACAACGGCCGCGGCATCTCTCCCCAACATCTGCCCAACATCTTCCGCCCCTTCTACACCACCAAAGGCGACGGCACCGGCCTCGGACTTTCCCTAGCCCGCCGCATTGTGGAAGAACATCACGGCCGCATCGAAGTCAGCAGCGTAGTAGGCGACGGAAGTAAGTTCACGGTACTGCTGCCGTTCAAGATGCCGGCGGCCCAAGCCGCAATCTCCTAGAAAGTAGCGCTGGCGTCCCGCCGGCTGTCCGGCGGGCATCCTCGCCCGTCGCGCCGGTGCCAAACAGCCAATCCATAGTTCCAGGTACGATTGGACGCCGCTTTAAAGCGCAAAATGAAAGCTGCCTCGAAACGGCGCCGTTTCATTCGAATTACAAGAGGAGTTTAGAAGCGACTTGGGAAGGAAAGCTACTGTCACACCTGGGTCGGGCCTTCAAGGCGCGTGAGTAGCCGCTCGTGGTTAGTCGCAGTTTCTAGCAATTTTGTAGCTGCGGACATGAGGGTCGACATATACCGGTCGTGCGCCACAACAATTTCGCGCAGCTCTTGCAGGCTGGCATGGAGCAGTTCGGCACTCTGTGCCAGAGCTTCGTGCCGTTCTCTCAATCGCTCCAACCGTTTGTCGGTGTTCATGGCAGTGACCTCATAGATCCCTATTTTACTCCTCCGCCGGCCATGACTATCATCATTTTCGGCCGTCGGCCTCGCCAGAACTCAGCCGCATCTCCCTTATAAAAGCCCGCCCATCCCAGCATTCCCCGCGTTTTCGTAGTAAATTAAACACCGATGCCCGCCGAGAAAGTCATGATCGTAGACGATGAACGCCTGGTCCGCTGGTCCCTCCGCCAGAAGTGTGAGGAGTGGGGTTACCACGTGATCGAGGCCGACTCCGGCGTCCCGGCGCTCAAGCTGGCCCAGCACGAATCGCCCGACCTCGTCCTGCTCGACGTGCGCATGCCCGACCTCACCGGCATCGAAGTGCTCGATCAGCTCAAAAAAAACGGCGACGCCCGCGCCGTCATCATGATCACGGCCGATCCTCAACTCGACGACGTCAAAGCCGCGCTTAAGCTCGGCGCCTACGACTTCGTGGGCAAGCCCGTCGATTTCGACGAACTCCAAGTCACCATCAAAAACGCTCTCGAAGCCACCAGCCTGCGCTCGGAAGTCCAAACGCTGCGCAGCGAAGTCCGCAAGGGAGCCGGCTACGAAAGCGTGGTCAGCGTTTCCTCGAAGATGATCGAGCTGATGAACTTCGTCCGCAAAGTTGCGGCCAGCGAAGCCACCACGATACTGATTCAAGGGGAAAGCGGTACCGGCAAAGATCTCATCGCCAAAGCCATCCACTACGAAAGCTCGCGCCAGGAAAGACCCTTCGTCGCTATCAACTGCTCCGCTATTCCTGAGACCTTGATGGAAGCCGAGCTTTTCGGCCACGAAAAAGGCGCCTTCACCGACGCCAAGCAAATGAAGAAGGGCCTCTTCGAAGCCGCCGACGGAGGCACACTCTTCCTCGACGAAATCGGAGAGTTGTCTCCGTTACTGCAGGCCAAGCTTCTGCGCGTGCTCGAAGATCAAGTCATCCGCCGCGTCGGGGGCATTAAAGACATGCAAGTGGACGTGCGCGTAATTGCCGCTTCGAATCGCGATCTCGAAAAAGCAGTGCGCGAAGGCCAATTTCGCCAGGATCTTTATTACCGCCTAGCGATTATCGCCATCTTCATCCCGCCACTGCGCGACCGCAAAGAAGACATCATGCCACTGGTCGAGTTCTTTATCGACCGCTACAACCGCCGCTTCAAGAAGTCGATTCGCGGCATCACCGAAGACACGCGCCGCCTGATCCTCAGCCACAACTGGCCGGGCAACGTTCGCGAACTGAAGAACACCATCGAGCGCGGCATGATCCTCGAAGATGAACAGTTCCTGCGCCCGCTATACTTGCCATTCTCCGTAGGCGAATCCGGCGGCCGCACCGTCTTCGAACGAACCTCCCCGACCGACGGCGGGCAAACCTTACCCAACGGCCGCATGCTGCCGCGGCTCTACATCCCGGAAGGCGGAACTTCGCTCGAAGAGGTAGAACACGCCATGGTCGAACTCGCCATGCGCCAGGCCAACGGCAATCAGACCCACGCCGCCAAACTGCTCGATATCAGTCGCGACGCCCTGCGCTACAAGCTGAAAAAATTCGGACTGATCCGCGGAGACGAAGAAGGCGCCCAGACCGCCATCGTCGAGGAGTAGTCATCGCAGTTAAATCGCAATCTCGTCCAACTCCATTCACTCCTGACGATCGCCAGCGCGAAGCGATTGAGCACGTTCACGGTCCCATGCTCGTGGTGGCAGGCGCTGGCACGGGAAAAACTTCGGTCTTGATCCACCGCATCGCGCGCTTGGTCGAGCAGAATCATGCTCAACCCGAGAATGTGCTCGCTCTCACTTATACCGTTGCGGCAGCAAACGAAATGCGAGATCGCGTCCGACAGCATGTAGGCAAGCAGATTCATTCTGCGACCTTTCACGACTACTGTCTCGGCCTGCTGAAACGCGCCGGCAAAGCCTTCGGCGTGCTCGACGAAAAAGATCTGTGGATCTTTCTGCGCAAGAGAATCCGCGATCTTCACTTGCAGCATTACGTGCGCGCCGCCAACGTGACTCAATTTCTCAACGATCTCCTGGGATTTCTCAGCCGTTGCCACGACGAACTAGTAACCCCAGAAACATATGCCGAGTATGTCGAGCGCCTCGAGCGTGGCGAATTACCCGTTCCCCGGGTCGCAAAGTCGAAAGATCAGTTGAGTGACGCCGAAGTGATCGCGCGCTGCCAGGAAATTGCCCACGTTTTCACCACCACCGAGCGCTGGCTGAGCGATGAAAATCTTGGCACCTTCGGCCACATGATCACGCGTGCTCACCATCTGCTCTCGACCGAGCCGAAGCTGCTCGCTGAAGAGCGTGCCCGCGCCCGCTTCGTGCTGGTCGATGAATTTCAAGACGCCAACTTCGCCCAGATCAAGATCCTCGTCGCGCTGGCTGGAGAACAAGCCAATATGTTCGCGGTCGGTGATCCCGATCAGGCCATCTATCGCTTCCGCGGGGCTTCCAGCGCCGCCTTTCAACTATTCCGCCGTCATTTTCCCAAAACAAAGTTGGTCGTCCTGGGCAACAACCGCCGCTCTACCACTCCGATTTTGCAATGCGCCTTCGCCGTAGTCGATAAGAATCCTCCGGTATTCGCCGCGAACCAGTTCACTGCGACCCAGTTCGCCCCAACCCAGTCAGGTTCATTCGTCTATCATCGCGCTCCATTGCAATCCGCACGAGATGAGGCCGCCAAGCTAGAAGGAAAGCCCACGACCACATTTCCTGTCGAGGCAATTTCCTTTGCCGTCAAGGATGCGGAAGCACCCGACGTCGCCCGCCTCATCGAAGAGACGCAACGGCGTTTGCGCTGCAAATGGAAGGACTTCGCCGTTCTCTATCGCTCACATATTCATCGCGATGAGGTTGTCAACGAGTTGGCCGAACGGGAAATTCCGTTCGCCATCGAGAATATGGACGTCAGCGATACGCCTGAAGTACGCGATCTCTTCGCCTGCGCCACGGTTGTGGTTGACCTGGCCTCCGACGCCAGTCTTTTTCGCGTAGCCGCTCTACCCCAATTCGTCGTCGATCCAGAACATCTTCGCGCTGCCTTGCGCACGATCGCGAAAGAATCGAAAGAAGGAGTTGTCGTTCCCCTCGCTTCAGTACTGGACGGCGTCACCGGCGGCCCGGCAGTGTTGGAAGTCATTCATCAGACGCGCGCCGAAGTCAGCCGAAAGAAGGCCAAAACCCGCGCTGCCCTCGAATTGATCGCAAAGCAATTTCATCTCGATCTCGCCTCTCCGATTCTGCAGGCAGCCCTGACCTTCGCCGCCGCCTGGGAAGAGAAGCAGACCACCGAAACCGGCGAACTCGGCGAATGGATTGAATATCTCGATTATTTTCGCCAGGCCGGTGGAGTGATCCCTCTGGCCTCGAAGGATGAAGAAGACGCGGTCCGGCTGATGACGGCGCACGGCGCCAAGGGTCTCGAGTTCGCGCATGTGTTCATTCTGCGCGCCACCAGCGGTTCGTTTCCCGCCAGCTACCGGGAAACTTTGGTCGGCTTTCCCCAGGAACTGCGCGACCCCGATTCCGCCGTCGATGTCGACGACAAAACGCTCTACGGTCAGGAAGAGCGCCGCCTATTTTACGTCGCGATGACGCGAGCGAAAGATTCGCTCCGCCTCTATGGCAAGCAGGGACTCGGCCGCGACAAAACTCCGGCAGGATTCATGCGCGAGTTGATCTGCAACCCGTCGCTGCAGCCCTGGCTCAGGGCGCGTGCAGCTCTTCCTTCGCAACCTGAGTTGATCGATATCACGATCGCCGCAGCCGCGGACGTGTCATATCCCGAAGGTTCGAGGCTGTCTGCATGGCTGGCTCTGCCCCCGATTACCGGGCTGGAATCGCGCCTGAGCTCCTCGGCCATCGATACTTACGAAAACTGTCCTTTGCAGTTCAAGTTCGAGCGCGAGTGGAGATTGTCGAAACAACTTCACGGGGCCATGCAGTACGGCGCAGCTGTCCATCGCGTGCTTCGCACCTACTACGACTCTCAGCGCGTCGGGCGGACGAAGACCGACGAAGAGCTGTTGCAATTATTTCGCGACGACCTAGCTGCCTCCGGAATTCAGGACGAATATCAGCGTGAGTTGTATTTGAAGCAAGGACTTCAGCAGTTGCAGGATTTTCTCGCAGGAACAAAGTCGGCGCCTGCACCGCAGGTTCTGCACACGGAAGAGTGGTTTGAAGTGCAGATCTCCGGCACGAAGGTAGCGGGACGCATCGACCGCATCGACCGCGCACCCGATGGCGGTGTCGCGGTCGTCGATTACAAGACGGGCAAGGCTCGCTCCCAGGAAGATGCCGACGACAGTCTCCAACTCTCCATCTATGCCATGGCTGCGCGAGAGAAGTGGGGATACAACGTGAGCCAGTTAGTTTTTCACAATCTCGAGGGGAACGTGCCCGTAGTTTCACGGCGCACAGAGTTTCAATTGGCCGAGACGCGCGACCGAGTGTTGGATGTGGCGCGCAACATCGCTGCCGGCAAATTCGATGCGAAGCCTGATTTTTACTGCAATTTCTGCGCCTTCCGCGGATTGTGCCCGGCCCGCGAAAAACGTCTGCCCAGTCTTTCCAAAAAGATCGGCAAGGCGGGCGGTTCGTAGCCGATGCGATGATCTTCCGCCAAACTCTCGTCCCCAAAAACTTAGGGGACGCTTTTGCGCGTCCCCTTTTTGACTCGTACTGACTTCTCTTAATGCTTCTTTTTCTTCTTTGCCTTTTTCTTGGTTGCCATTGGTTCTATTCTCCCTTCCATTGTTCATGGAAAAATCTGCAACGATGATTTGTTGCAACTATTTGATTGTATAGAGTTAATGAAAAATGAAGTCAAGAAAAAAATGCATGGAGTGTAGCTTGCGTCGCTGTACCAAAGTCACCGTGATGCGAGTGTGAAGCACGAAGCGAAGAAAAATTTCCCGCGAGTCTCCATCGGATGATGTCCCCAACACTGAATCGTAGAGCTTGAAGAGGCGCTTGCGTTGTGCGAGCGAGAGCCAGTAGCGAGAAGCATGAGCTCGGCATAAGCCGCGAACCGGTTCGTTAAAGCCCATCGTTTTCGACCAGCCGCGCATCTATAATGGAAGTCGCGAAATCTTCGCGGGAGCATGATCAATGGCGGCTTTCGACGATGTTGTCATTATTTCTGGATGTCGTACCGCGGTGGGAAAATTTCAAGGCAGTCTCAGCGATCTGAGCGCGCCGCAACTCGGTGCTGTGGTGGTGCGTGAAGCGGTGAAGCGCGCCCGATTGAATTCCGATCAGATCGACGAATGCATCATGGGCAACGTGCTTCCCGCCGGTCTCGGACAAAATCCCGCGCGACAAGCTGCTATCTTTGCAGGACTCTCCCCTGCGACAGGTGCCATGACAATCAACAAAGTTTGTGGCTCCGGATTGAAAGCGGTCGCGCTCGCGGCACAAGCCGTGCAAACCGGAAACAGTTCCATCGTCGTGGCGGGAGGCATGGAGTCGATGACCAATGCACCATACCTGTTGCCCCAGGCGCGCAAAGGATATCGCCTCGGCAACGGCCAAGTGATCGATTCCATGGTGCACGACGGCCTCTGGGATATTTACAACGACTACCACATGGGCATTACCGGCGAGAACGTCGCGGAGAAATACGGCATCACACGTGAAGAGCAAGATGAATTCGCCGTGCACTCGCATCGCAAAGCCGTAGCCGCGATGAAAGAGTGCCGTTTCAAATCTCAAATCGTTCCCGTAGAGATTCCTTCGAAGAAGAAAGGCGAAGCCCCCAGGTACTTTGAGAAAGATGAATCCCCGCGCGAAGACACCACCATCGAGGTTCTGCGTTCTCTGAAGCCAGCCTTCAAGAAAGATGGCACGGTAACCGCCGGCAACGCCCCGGGAGTGAATGACGGCGCAGCAGCGGTTGTAGTGACCAGTGCGCAGCGAGCCAAAGAGCTCGGTGCGCAACCCATCGTGCGAATTGTGGCGCAGGCCACCAGCGGTGTCGAACCCAAATGGGTCATGATGGCCCCGGTGGATGCAGTGCGAAAAATCTGGGAGAAGACGGGCTGGAAAAGCAACGACGTCGATCTCTACGAACTGAACGAAGCTTTCTCCGTGCAGGCGCTCGGGGTCATGCGCGAGCTTGGACTGGATCCCAACAAAGTAAACGTGAACGGCGGCGCAGTTGCGATCGGGCATCCCATCGGCGCCAGTGGCGCACGCGTCCTCGTGACCTTGATTTATGAGATGACTCGGCGAAATGTGAAGCGCGGCATTGCCGGTCTATGCCTCGGCGGAGGCAACGCGGTCGCGATGGCCGTGGAAAGGGATTAGATCCTTCGGGTGTCGAGCTTCCGGCGGCCGCCACGTCGACGAATAGTCTTCCGGAAGCCGAAAGCCGCTTAACGAGCCGTCCGCAAAGTAACGGTAAATACCGCTCCCCCTCCCGGCGCGTTGGCAGCTTCAATGTTCCCGTTGTGTTCCTTCAAAACCGATTTGCAAATGCTAAGCCCCAACCCGGTTCCACGCCCCGGGCGCTTCGTCGTATAAAAAGGATCGAAGATGCTAGCCAACGATTCAGGGGGAATCCCGGGACCATCGTCCTGAAAGGCGGCCCAGACCGTATCTGCGCCGGCTCCCAACCGAATACGCAAAGTGCCGCGGTCGCGAGTCTCGCGAATCGCCTGTTCCGCATTCAAGATCAGATTCAAAAACACCTGCATCATTTGATGCGGATCGCACTCCACGTAAGGCAACCCGGGCTCGCGGAGGTAGTCGACTGAAATATTGTTTTTTCGCAGCGAGTAAGCATGCAGGTTGAGGGTGCGTTCGACGATCTCCCCCAAGTTCACGCGCGTCTTTCCGGGCGCTGGCGGCGTCGAGAAATAAGTCAGGTTGTGCACGATCTCCGCCGCGCGGCGCGCTTGCTGTTGCAGGATCGCAATTTGCTTGCGCGCCGATTCCGTAGTCTGGCTATCCTGCAGCAGTTCGCTGACTCCAAGGATGCTGGTGAGGGGATTGTTCAACTCGTGGGCCACGCCTCCGATCATCGCGCCCATTGCGGCCAGGCGCTCGCTCTGCACAATCTGCTGCTCCAGCTTTTTCTCGGTGGTAATGTCATGCACGGAGATGATCACTCCACCAAGTTTGCCATCGGCATCAAAAAACTGGCTGGCTGTTGCCCGCATAGTTCGCCAACTTCCATCGCGATGGCGAGCGCCATACTCCGCCGAGCCCACGGCGCGTTTGCTCGCGGCAATATCCTGATAAAGGATAGTCAATTCGGAAGAGTGATCCTGAATATCTGAGATATCCTTGCCCACGAGTTCCTGCGGTTCATATCCCAGCAAATCGTGCACCCGTGAACTCACAAACGTATAGCGCTCTGTAAGATCGATCACCAGAATCAAATCCGGGAAGCTTTCCAGCAATCGCCGCCGGAATTCCTCCTGCCGCGCCAGTTGCCGCTCCAGCTTCCGTCTCTCCGTCACATCGACCAGCGTGCCTTGATAACGAATCAACTTGCCGCCGGCATCCCAGACCGCGCGGGAAGACTCAAGAAATACCGCCGCCGATCCGTCCTTTTTTCGGAGCGTGATCTCCCGCGCCCGCACTCCGCCGCGATCATCGTGAGCCCGGCCAAGTACCGGCGGCGCCGCCGGATCGACATTGAGCTCGTTTGTGCCGAGCGCCAGCAACTCTTCCTTTGTGGAATATCCCAGAATGCTGACCAACGCCGGATTAGCATCAAGCAATCTACCTTCTGGCGTGCTGAAATATGCTCCCTCCTGCAAAGTCTCGAAAAGCTCGGTGAAGCGAAGTTCCTTTTCATGCTGACTGGTCACATCGCGCCCCAGCACGCTCGCCCCTACCACTTCGTCACTCTTCACGATGGCATTAAGCACGCAATCGAAATAGAGCACTCGGCTGTCGTTCTTCAAACGCACGCGTACCGGGCCCGCCCAATGCCTGCGTTCTAAAAAACGGCTTAGCCCAGCTTCAATGTTGGCGCGCGCCGGTTCTTCCACGAAGTCGAAAAACTTGTGTCCCACGATCGCCGTGTAGGGGACTCCCAGCAGTTCGCTCACGCGCTTATTCACCGTGCGCACCGTGCCATCGAGCGAGACCGCGCAAGCCGCATCTTCGAAGGAGTCGATCAGCTCCCTGAAGTTTCGGTTCGAGCGCGCGATCATCTCGTTGAGCTGGTCGAGTTGCGCTTCCGACGGCGCTGCGCCCACGTGCTCCTGCAAATTCTGCAGTAGCACCTTAAGTTCGCCAACCTCCTTACGGCGGCCGTAGGCATACACCGCAAGGAGTACCGCCAACAACAGAACGCCCAAGGCTACCGGGCCCAGGTGGTAAGGCAGGGTTTCCAGTCGCTCCCATGCGAGCGCAGCGAAGCCTGCCGCCAACAGCACCATGAACAACAGAATCCATCGCCAAAGCTGCGATTCTTCGCGCTCCAAATTTTGTGGGGGGCGCTTCTGCGTAGGGACTGAGGGCCGAGGTGCACCGGGGGAGGACTGCATATGGGGAGCCGTGGGTTCTTCGTCGGCATGAACGAAGAACCTTCTATTGCTGAACCATACTAATTCCACCGGGCGCACCGAACAACCTGGATTGCCACGGAAAGCTGTTGGAGAACGAGGTACGTCCGCCCCCTGTCTTCAGTTCTACCCGCAAATCATCATCTTGTCACGGCCCGTACCGCCAATTATGATCGCGCGGGGCTGTCTCCATGATCGGCCAGACCATCTCGCACTACCGCATCATCGAGAAGCTTGGCGGCGGTGGTATGGGCGTTGTCTACAAGGCCGAAGACCTCACCTTGCGCCGCTTTGTCGCACTGAAGTTTCTGCCCGATGGAGTCGCCACAGATCCCCAAGCCTTGGCCCGCTTCCGCAGGGAAGCCGAGGCAGCCTCTGCACTGAATCATCCCAATATCTGCACGATCTACGAAATCGGACAGCAGGGCCAAAAGCCGTTCATCGCGATGGAGTTTTTGGATGGACGGACCCTCAAGCAAATGATCGCGGGGCGCCCGGTGGAAACGGAACGGATACTGTCGTTGGCTATCGAGATAGCGGACGCTCTGGAGGCCGCTCATGCCGAGAGCATCGTGCACCGCGACATCAAGCCCGCCAACATTTTTCTCACCAAGCGCGGCCACGCCAAGATCCTCGATTTTGGGCTGGCGAAAGTGAATCCAGTCCTGAACAACGCCGGAGAGGATGCCCGGGCGGAACAGCCAACGGTCACACTCGAAGACCGCCTGACCACTCCCGGAACAGCGTTGGGAACCGTTTCCTACATGTCTCCGGAACAATTGCGCGGAAAGGAACTGGATGCCCGCTCTGATCTTTTCTCTTTCGGAATCGTGCTCTACGAGATGGCACGGGCGTATTGCCGTTCCGCGGCGAAAGCACAGGAGTGATTTTCGACTCCATCCTGAACCGTGATCCGGTTCCGATACTGCGACTGAATCCTAACCTGCCGGTCGAACTGGAACAGGTGGCGACTAAGTGTCTGGAGAAGGACCGCGAGCTGCGATACCAGCACGCTTCAGAGATCCGCACCGACCTGCAACGGTTGAAGAGGAACACAGAGCCGAGCCGGACGACAATAAGCGCCCGAGCCGAACCCAAAACTAAGAAACTTTGGAAGGCCGTTATTCCTGCTGCCGCGGTTGTACTGGCGTTGTCGGCCGTCATCTATTTCTATTTCCACCGAATGCCCAAGCTTACCGATCGAGACACGATTGTGCTGGCGGACTTCACCAATACCACGGGCGACCCGGTATTTGACGGCACCCTGCGCCAGGGGCTCGCCATCCAACTCGAACAATCGCCCTTCCTGAAAATCATGGACGACGAGCAGGTACAACAAGACTTGCGGCTGATGAGCGTGGCTCCCGCGAGCCACATCACAAACCAGATCGCACATGACATCTGCGTGCGGGAGGGAGCCGCGGCCACGATCGACGGCTCCATCGAGAGCCTGGGCCAAAACTATGTCATCACTCTCCAGGCAACGACTTGCCAGGGTGGCGCGACGCTCGCTCGGGAACAGATTCAAGCGGGCGACAAAGAGCACGTGTTGAACGCATTGGGAACTGCCGCTACGGCCATGCGGGCCAAGCTGGGAGAGTCGCTCAACTCGGTCCAGAAGTTGAATCGTCCGCTCGAACAAGCCACCACTCCATCGCTGGAAGCTCTGCAGAACTACACCGCGGGTCTTTCCGAGATGGAGCAGGGCCAATTTCTGGCTGCTGTCCCGTTGTTTGAGCGCGCCATTGCACTCGATCCAAATTTCGCGATGGCTTACTTCATGCTCGGCAACGCGTTCGACAATGCCGGGGACATAGAGCGTAACCGGGAATACACACAAAAAGCTTTCGGTTTGATCGACCGGGTCTCCGAGTTTGAGCGGGACTCCATTACGGCTGACTACTACTTGTTTGATGGCCAGTCCGAAAAAGCGATTGACGCATATCGGTTGGGTCTCCGGAACTATCCCCGCTCTTGGGCATTCCATAACGACTTGAGTGTCGAGTACATAGACCTGGGGCAATTCGAAGAGGGGCTCAGGGAGGGCCAGGAAGCGGCTGGGCTACAGGCGAACGTCGAACCTCCGTACCGGCGCCTACTGGACGCCTACATGTGCCTGGATCGGCTAGCCGAGGCGAAGCAATTAGCGGAGAAACTGCGGGCGCAGGGACTCGGCGGAGCGAGGATCCACCAGCGCTTCCTCGAAATGGCTTACGTCGAGGGCGATGATGCGGCCGCTGCACGGGAGATTCAATGGTTCGCAGGCAAGCCGGTGGAGTACCTCAGCTTTGGCTTGCAGGCGGCCCATCAGAATGCTCTTGGCCAGCGTCGCGAGTCGAGCAAACTGTACCGGCGAGCCGCGGAAACAGCGCTGCGCCATGGGCTCCGGAACGCCGCCGCCGAATTTGAAGAGGCCGATGCGCGTGCCGACGCGCTCTCGGGTAATTGCCAGACCGTGCGGCGACTGGGACGTCCTGCGCTGGCACTGGCCATCTGCGGCGATGCGGCCCAGGCGGAAAAGCTCGCCGGGGAGACTTCGAAGCTGTTTCCAAACGGAACCCTCTGGAATGCGGTGCATCTACCGGCGATTCGCGCCGCGATCGCGCTCAAGCGCGATCAGCCCGCGAAAGCTGTGGAACTGCTGGCATCCGCCTTGCCGTACGACCGCGCTTACCCAGAGGCGGTGTACCTGCGAGGCTTGGCTTACCTGGCTCTGCATAAAGGTACCGAGGCAGCGGCTGAGTTCGAAAAGATCCTGGATCACAAGGGCGCAAGTTGGGGCAGTGCTTGGCAACACCCCTATTGGGGACAGTTCTACTCGCTTTCCTACCTCGGGCGCGCGCGCGCCTACGCACTCGCCGGCGACCGGGACAGAGCCCGGGCCGGCTACGAAGATTTTCTCAAGATCTGGAAAAACGCCGACCCCGACATTCCCATTCTGAAACAAGCCAAGGCCGAGCACGATAGGCTGTAACCTTAAACGAGGTCCAGAATCCCTCCTCGACTTATCCACAGGCCCTCCCTGTGACATCCATCACAGCCAGGATGACCCCCGCCCGCGTAACGTAGCAACATTCCGGAATCAGGCCTCGGTGTGCCGACGGCGGCACGTAAATGTCTCGCCCGGAGCACGCATGCTCTACAAGACCCTCAGCGCCGCGGTCTACGGCATCGATGCCAACATTATTCAGGTCGAAGTCGATTGCTCGGGTATCAAGACCGACCAGGATCACTTCCACACCGTCGGTCTGCCGGACGCCGCCGTGCGCGAAAGCCGCGACCGCGTCCGCGCCGCGCTCAAAAATTGCGGCTATGACATTCCGCCCACACACATCACCATCAACCTCGCTCCAGCCGACATAAAGAAGGAAGGCTCAGGCTTCGACTTGCCCATGGCCCTGGGAATCGTAGGCGCATACGGGGGGCTGACTCAGAAGGCGATCGAGGACTGCCTTTTCGTCGGAGAGTTATCTCTCGACGGCGGCGTTCGCGGCATTCGCGGTACGCTCCCCATTGCCCTCGAAGCTCGTAGCCGTAAAATCTCGCGTCTGGTTGTGCCTGAAGCCAACGCCCGCGAAGCCGCTATGGTCGGCGGCGTCGATGTTTATCCGGTCCGCTCCTTGCTGGATGTCATCCACTTTGTCAATTCCGGCAACGGAATCCTACCGCTGAAAGCCGATGGCGACGCTCTTCTTCGCGAAGCCCAAGAATTCTTCGTCGACTTTAAAGATGTTCGCGGCCAGCAGACCGCCAAGCGCGCCATCGAAATCTCCTGCGCCGGAGGCCACAACATCCTGATGATTGGCCCGCCCGGCTCCGGCAAGACCATGCTGGCCAAGCGCATGCCCACGATCCTGCCGCCGCTCACATTCGAAGAGGCACTTGAGACCACAAAGATCCACAGTGTGGCTGGAGTGCTCGACCAGGGAAGTGGCTTGGTGGGAAAGCGCCCTTATCGTTCGCCGCACCACACTATCTCCGACGCGGGTCTGATCGGTGGCGGCGTTATTCCGCGTCCCGGCGAGGTGTCGCTCTCCCACAATGGTCTGCTTTTTCTCGATGAGCTTCCGGAATTCCCCCGCAATGTTCTCGAAGTCTTACGACAGCCCCTCGAAGATGGTACAGTCACGATTTCCCGCGCCGCCATGTCGCTAACTTTTCCCGCGCGCTTCATGCTAGCCGCTGCCATGAACCCCTGCCCCTGCGGCTTCCGCAATGACCGCACCCGTGAATGCCAGTGCACCACTCCCATGATCCAGCGCTACATATCGAAAATCTCCGGCCCGCTCATGGATCGCATCGACATTCACATTGACGTGCCCGCGGTGAACTACAAAGAAATGCGCTCCACTAACGAACCGGAAGGCTCGGCAATAATCCGCGAGCGCGTGGTGCGTACTCGAAAGAAGCAACAGGAGCGCTTCGCCACCTCGCGCCAAAAAATCTATTGCAACGCGCAGATGTCGTCGCGGCACATTCGCACCTTCTGCGAACTCTCCCCCGACTGCGAACGCCTGCTAGAGCGCGCCATGACCCAACAAGGCCTTAGCGCCCGCGCCCACGATCGCATCCTGAAAGTGGCTCGCACCATCGCTGACATGGAAGAGACGGCGGCCATTGAACCCAAGCACATCGCCGAGGCGATTCAATACCGCTCTCTCGACCGCACCTACTGGACTTAGCGGCCCGCATTGCGGTTTGCAGTTGCGATCTACCCCGTGTTCCTCAATGTCCTCCGTGTTAAAGATTTTCTCGGACGATGTGCAGCGCTCCGCAAGACAACGACGGACCAAGAAATAAAAAAGAGAAGCTGTGGAACCTTATCCACAGCTTCTCTCTTTGGAAACGCGAACGGACTCCAGCGCTAGTTACGGTGTCCCCGTCATGCCAAAGGACACGCCCGAGCACTGGTGTGAGTTGAGTCCAAGAGCGCTATCGCACCAGTTTGCCCAAGTGAACCCGAAGAAAGGAGAGTTCAAGAATGCCTCGTGTGCTGGCTGGTACTGGCCGGAGATGTTGTTGGCCTTCTGCGTAGTGTTGGAAACGAAAAATCTTCCATCGCTGCAGCTGCCATCGGTGGCTCCGTTGGTGCAGTTGGGAGTGAGGTTAATCCAGTAGGCGCCTGGATTCAGGGTCAGAGGTGCCGACAATGCCACATAGACTGTGTATTCGTTCAGGCCGAAGAAATTACGGCCCGTCGCCGCCACGCTGGCGTTGCCGGATCCGGAGGCCAGGCTGGTTCCGCCGTTGCCCTCGGAAACGCCGCTACGGATGTCATAGCTGCCGGTAACCGGATCGAAGTTCGCGTCTGCCTGGACGTTCACTAGAATCCCAGTCACGGTTACTGTGGTGGTTGGGGAAAAAGCTCCGTAAGTTGAGCTGCCCGGGATCAGCAGCGTGTTTTCATCGGAAAAGCCGGCCGCGTTCAGGTCGGACGGGTTAAGGTCCCCACTATAAAACATACATGGGTCGCATAGCGCCGGGGGGACGGCTTGGCCGTTCCACTGACTTCCCCCTTTGGAGCTGCCCGCCGCGTGCTGCGACATTGCCGGTTTCATCGGTGCCGCTGCTGCGGAGAGAGTAAGCGCTACCACTAAAGCTACTGCGAAAAGCGTCGTTTTCACTCGAATTCCTCCTGTTCGATTTTTTCGCGATCTTTTTCAGGATTGGCAGCCCGGATAAAGCTCCGAACCGCTCCTGTCCAAACTCAGCTCAAATCACGTCCTTATTTCGCTTCCGCTCCACGCAGCGCAAACGACATGCCGGCGCACTGCTTCGCATTGAAACCCAGAGCCGAGTCGCACCAGTTCGCCCAGGTAAATCCGAAGAAAGTGGAGTTCAAAAACATCTCGTGAATCGGCTGCCAGCTGCCGTATAGATTGTTGGCCAGTTGGCTGTTGGACACGAACTGCCGGAACACATTGCAGCTGCCATCGAGTGTGTTGAGGCATTCCGGGGTCACGTTGAACCAGTATTCCCCAGCGGGCAGCGTGGTCGCCGGAGACCACGACACTTCTACCGTGTATTCGTTCAGTCCCAGAAAGTTTCGCCCGGTAGCCTGAACCACTGCTTGGCCAGAGCCCGACTGCACTTCGGTTCCGCCGTTGCCTTCCGATACTCCTTGGCGGATATCGTAGGTCGCGGTCAGGGGATCGAAGGCGGCGTCAGCTTGGATATTGAACATGATGCCGAAAACATTCGAGGTGACTGGAATGTTGACAGCGGCGTACGTGCTGGATCCGCCGACGATCAGCAACGTGTTTTCATCGGACATTCCCGCAGCGTTAAGATCGGACGTGTTGATATCGCCACCGTAGAACAGACAGGGATGGCACAGGGACGGCGGGGCGGGGCTGGGGCTGTCGGTGAACGCCGAAGCCTGGCCCGGAGTACCGGCCAGATGCTGAGACTTAGCCGGCTTCTTCGTCGCCGCCGCTGCCGTGAGGCTGAGCGCTACCACTAACGCTACTGCTGAAAGCGTTGTTTTCACTATATTCCTCCTCTGGGGTTTTCACTGCCGAGACAAGAAACCAATTTTGCGAAGAGCAAAACCGTTTGGCGAGTCTATGCCGCTGGCTTGTGGATTGCAATGGAGAACAAAGTACCTACACCCCTTCAAATCCCTTGCTGCGCAAGCTTTTGCACTCTGCTGCGAGAAAGCGGAGTGTTCTCTTCATCATCGAATCAAAATTCGACAACGATGCTGTCTGATTTTTTCTTCTTCCTTCACTCTTGGATCGAACATAACTGTTTTTTTTGAGTCATACCGAAGCCCTGTGTTTTCTCGCGCGGGCCGAAAGTTCGACTGAGCTTGTCGATGAGGATCTCCCCCCGCGTCGCCACTGTCCTGGTATGAAAACTGCCAAAGTACTCCCGTAGTTGTAGTGGGTCAGTTTGGGAAACTGCGCCATTAGCCACGTCGTGCGATCATTGACCCTTGCACGCCAACATGTTATAAATGCCCGTTTTGCACAGGATCGTCTGGAGCGAAGCTCTAATTCTCCGCACGATTCCGGATGCGAACTCCGACGCGGCCAAGCTCCAACACTCCGTTCAAGGATTGCGGTGGAAGCGTGTTCGGAATTCCGGTGATTGTTTCGTTCGATTCCATGTCCTTAATCCGCTTAGGACCTCGTCAGAACGAAACGTTTCCCCGGAAGGCGGTGCCTAAACACGTTTGAAAATTCCTCAAAACCGAATCATATGGAGAATTCATTATGCGAACCTGGCTGGCATCTGCTGCGTTCCAACCCCGCCGTGCGGTCATGAATATGAAGAAGACCATGCTAAAAAAGATTTTGGCCCTAAGCGCCGTGCTCACTCTCGGCACCGCCGCCTTCGCTCAAGCCGCTCCTGAAGCCGGCGGAGAAGCTTCTCTCAAGCTCCCCGACCTCTCATCCGTCAGCTTCCTGAACGGCGCCATCGACGGCCATCGCCTCTTGATGATCGGCATTCTCTTCTGCATCTTCGGACTCGGCTTCGGCATGGTCATCTATATGCGCCTTAAGAACCTGCCGGTCCATCACTCCATGAGGGAGATCTCCGAGCTCATCTACGAAACCTGCAAAACCTACCTCATCACCCAAGGCAAGTTCATCCTGCTGCTTTGGGTTTTCATCGCTGTCATCATTCTTCTTTACTTTGGCGTCCTCCAGCATATGGAAGCCATGCGCGTCGCCATCATCCTGGCCTTCAGCCTCGTCGGCATCGCAGGCAGTTATGGCGTCGCCTGGTTTGGCATTCGAGTAAACACCTTTGCCAACTCGCGAACCGCTTTCGCTTCTCTCCCGGGCAAGCCTTTCCCCGTCTACCAGATCCCACTCGAAGCCGGCATGAGCATCGGCATGATGCTGATCAGTGTAGAACTGCTCATCATGCTCATTATTCTTCTCTTCATCCCCGGCGATTACGCCGGCCCCTGCTTCATTGGCTTCGCCATAGGCGAATCGCTGGGCGCCGCAGCGCTTCGTATCGCCGGCGGCATCTTTACCAAGATTGCCGACATCGGCTCTGACCTGATGAAGATCGTCTTCAAGATCAAAGAAGATGACGCTCGCAACCCCGGAGTCATCGCCGATTGCACCGGAGACAATGCCGGCGATTCCGTCGGCCCCTCCGCCGACGGCTTCGAAACCTACGGCGTCACCGGCGTCGCACTCATCACGTTTATTCTTCTCGGCGTGAAGAACCCCACCGTGCAAGTTCAACTGCTGGTCTGGATATTCGTCATGCGCGTCATGATGCTCGTCGCCAGCGCCCTTTCCTACTTCCTCAACAGTATCTTCGCCAAAGCCAAATATGGCAGCGTCGACGAGATGAACTTCGAGCATCCGCTCACCTCGCTGGTGTGGCTGACCTCGATTGTCTCCATCGCGCTCACCTTCCTGGTTTCTTACTTCATCATTCCCATGCTCGGCCGCGACGACTCGCAGTGGTGGAAGCTGGCTGTCATCATCTCCTGCGGCACCTTGGCCGGAGCCGTCATCCCTGAACTGGTGAAGGTTTTCACCTCGGTTCATTCCCGGCACGTTAAAGAAGTGGTCATCTCGGCCGAGGAAGGCGGAGCATCGCTCGGAATTCTCTCCGGCTTCGTCGCCGGAAATTTCTCCGGCTACTATCTTGGCCTCTCCATGATGGGGCTGATGTCACTCGCCTTCTACATGAGCACCATGGGCCTCAGCACGATGGGTATGGACGGCACCGTCATGCTGGCCCCCGCCGTCTTCGCTTTCGGACTCGTAGCTTTCGGATTTCTAGGCATGGGCCCAGTCACCATCGCGGTCGATTCCTACGGGCCGGTCACCGACAATGCGCAATCGGTTTACGAGCTTTCCCTCATCGAGCAAGTACCGAACGTCGAAGCCGAGATCAAAAAAGACTTCAACATGGGAGTTAACTTTGACCGCGCCAAGCACTTACTGGAAGCCAACGACGGAGCCGGAAACACTTTTAAAGCGACAGCGAAACCCGTGCTCATCGGCACGGCGGTGGTCGGAGCCACCACGATGATTTTCTCCATCATCATGGCTCTCACCAGCGGCCTCACCGAAAACGTCGACAAGCTTTCACTGCTGCACGCTCCATTCTTCTTGGGATTGATCACCGGCGGCGCCATGATTTACTGGTTCACAGGCGCATCCACGCAGGCCGTCACTACCGGCGCATATCGGGCCGTCGAATTCATCAAGGCCAACATTAAGCTCGAAGGCGTGGTTAAAGCATCCGTCGCCGATAGCAAAAAAGTGGTCGAGATCTGCACGAAATATGCGCAGAAAGGCATGCTGAATATCTTTATCGCGGTATTCTTCGGCACGCTGGCCTTCGCCTTCGTCGAACCATTCTTCTTCGTCGGCTATCTAATCTCGATCGCCATCTTCGGACTCTACCAGGCCATCTTCATGGCCAACGCCGGCGCAGCCTGGGACAACGCCAAGAAAATCGTCGAAGTGGAAATGAAGCAGAAGGGAACTCCTCTGCACGACGCGACGGTCATCGGCGACACCGTTGGCGACCCCTTCAAAGACACGTCGTCAGTCGCGCTCAATCCGGTAATCAAATTCACGACTCTGTTTGGATTACTGGCGGTGGAGTTGGCTGTGACGCTCGCGCATGATCAAGGCCCGACGATCACAAACGTGCTGGCATTAGCGTTCTTTGCAGTCTCTTTCTTCTTCGTCTACCGTTCGTTCTACGGCATGAGGATCAGAAGCGAAAAAGCCGAGTAAGTAGCGCCGGCGTCCCGCCGGCTGACGAGCTAA
The DNA here is from genome assembly GCA_963781635.1 of uncultured Acidobacteriaceae bacterium. Classification (GTDB taxonomy): domain Bacteria; phylum Acidobacteriota; class Terriglobia; order Terriglobales; family Acidobacteriaceae; genus Sulfotelmatobacter. The sequence continues at coordinate 59,375 of CAWAFZ010000012.1, read as the reverse complement.
AAATAAATGTGGAGACAGCCGCCCCCGGCTGTCCCCCGGCTCAGCCCGGCTTTGATCGCCGTCTTGAAAGGATGCGGCTTTAGCCGCCGACGTACCCGGCTCCGAAACGCAAATTACTAAACCACCAGCAACAACTCGAAGTACACAAGAGGATCGTTCTTGTAACTCACCCGCGCGACCTCGCGCAGCCCGCACTTCGCGTAGAACCCTCCGGCGCCGGCATCGGCATCGAAGGCATCCAGCCGAATAGCGTCAGCAGGCCAACTCCGCGCCGTGGCTTCGGCTTCTTTTCATCAAGAGCCGCCCAACTCCCGCGCGCTGAAAGTTGGGATGCACAGCCATGCCGGTCAGATATAGAGGTCTTTCGACCCGTGTGAAATAAGCGGTATCGATGGCCCAGGGCTTCTTCGTGGCCAAGCGTAGCGTACCGATGATGCGCCGGCTGGCGCGCACAATCAGAATCCGCGAAAACTTGGGCCGCCGCATATCTGCCAGCACAGCCCTCTCCGATTGCGCCGAAGACCAAAATCCCTGACCGAATCGGCGGGTGAGATCATGGGCAACCGCGCTATGAAGCGCCGCAAGCGCGGCCGCATCTGAGTCATTGGCGCTGGCAAAAACCAGTCTCACAGATCATCCTTACACTAAATACAAACCCCCGCTCTGGCCGCGGAATTGCGTCCTGCAAGCTTTACCGCGTGAAACCCCGTGACTCCTGTGTTTAAGCCGTTGGAGTGCCCATAGGCGAGAGCGAAATCACCCTATCACCCGATCGCAAAATCGCCAGATCGTTAGTTCGGCCCTTTCATTTTTTCTTTCACGCTATGCGCGAGTTTCTCGATCTCCTCAGCCTTCTTGACCACATCTAGCGACAAAATATTCTCGTTCGATCGGTCCACATAATCTCTCAGCTCGCCGGAGAGTTTGAGCAGTTTCTCCGTATCGGCTTTAAGCGCAGCCTGCCGCGCTAGATTGGCTCGTTTAGCCATATCGCCTTCGAGTTTCACGCGGCTCTCATCCGAGTCGGTCGGAGCTACTGTGCCATCAATTGGCCGCCTTCCGCCTTGGCTCTGAGCACTGCGGGAAATCGAAAACAACAGACTAAGAAAAAGTAGCCACGCTATCAATTTGGGTCGCATGGTGTCCTCGAAGGTAGGCGCAAACCTGCAGCCTATTCCGAAAGTATGACACTTCTGCAGCGCCTGACAATAGAAAATGTAAGGACAAGAGAGACAAGGAAATCGCAAGATCAGCAAAAGTGAGGTGCAAGCAAAGAGACGACTCGGCAAGGGATAAGGGAAAGATGCAGGAAGAGGAAGGGCACGACGTCAGTCGTGCCGTATCCTCTGCCAAATTGATTGCGGCTTCAGCCGCTGAGGGTCTACAGCGCGCTCATATTCGACAAGAATTCGCCGTTAGTCTTAGTCTTGCTAAGCTTGTCGATCAGCAACTCCATCGCTTCCACCGGCGACAATGGATTCAGCACCTTGCGCAGCACCCAGATTCGCGACAAGTCTTCCTTCGGAATCAGCAACTCTTCCTTACGAGTTCCGGAGCGTTGAATATCGATCGCCGGAAACACGCGCTTATCCACCAGTTTGCGCTCCAGAATAATTTCGGAGTTGCCCGTGCCCTTGAACTCTTCAAAGATCACGTCATCCATGCGCGACCCAGTGTCGATGAGGGCGGTGGCAATGATAGTCAAAGACCCGCCTTCTTCAATATTTCGCGCCGAACCAAAGAAGCGCTTCGGCCGCTGCAACGCATTCGAATCCACGCCGCCCGAGAGCACCTTGCCTGAAGGTGGAACAATCGTGTTATAAGCTCGCGCCAGCCGGGTAATCGAATCGAGCAGAATCACCACGTCGCGCTTGTGCTCGACCAGTCTCTTCGCCTTCTCGATCACCATCTCGGCGACCTGCACGTGCCGCGCCGCAGGTTCATCGAAAGTTGAAGAAATCACTTCGCCCTTCACCGACCGCTGCATATCCGTAACTTCTTCCGGCCGCTCATCGATCAGGAGCACCATCAGTACCACTTCCGGATGATTTGTCGTAATCGAGTTCGCCACATTCTGCAGCAACATCGTCTTGCCGGCGCGCGGCGGAGAAACAATCAGCCCGCGCTGCCCCTTGCCCAGTGGCGTCAGCAAATCCATCACGCGCGCGCTGGCGTTCTCGCGCGTCGTCTCCAGCTTTAGCCGCTCCTGCGGATAGAGCGGCGTCAAGTTATCAAACAGAATCTTGTTGCGCGCCTCATCCGGCGATTCAAAGTTCACCGCCTCGATCTTCACCAGCGCAAAGTACTTCTCGCCTTCGTGGGGAGGCCGCACCTGCCCGCTGATCGTGTCTCCGGTCTTCAAATCAAATTTGCGGATTTGCGACGGCGACACATAAATGTCGTCCGGACCCGGCAGGTAGTTGTAATCCGGCGAGCGCAGAAAGCCGTAGCCGTCAGGCAAAATTTCCAGCACGCCCTCGGCGAAGATGTGGCCTTCTTTTTCGCTCTGCGCCTGCAGGATTTTGAAGATGAGATCCTGTTTGCGCAGTCCGCTGGCACCGGGCAGCTCCAAGGTCCTTGCGATCTTGGTCAACTCGGTGATGTTCTTTTCTTTTAGTTCAGCAATGGTCATGATTCACCTAAACCCGTGCACTAAAGCGTATTCGTTAGTGTCTGCGGGAGATTTCCAAAGGAAGGATATTCAGGGAAGACAAAAAAACAGGCAAGCGGGCGGGGCTGTTTTATGCAGCCCGCCGTTGTGCCTCTGCAAAATTTTCCGGCTCCGACAACACTTCTTGCCGCTCCGCGCCTGCGATCCGGTCCAGCACTCCATTCATCGTTTCCTGGATTCTGGTGCTCGGCCGGTGGAACTTCCGCGTGGCCTTCGAGGCAAGCTGACAAAGCATATAACGATTCCGCAAGGTTTGTAAAGCATCAAACACACGATCAGATCTCATGTGTGTCATACCCCTTCCTTATATATGTATGGGCATCCCGCTTTCGCCCTCGCACCCGGAAACCAGCCATAACCCACAGCCCGTCCTAACCGACTGATTCCACTGAGATTGTAAAGGAGTTAGCGCAATTCCTACTCAGAATAGATGCGCGACCGGACTCCGAAGATGCTCTACTTTCCTGATTTGGGCTCGCAGGTCGGGATCTCAGAACGGGACCTAGAGGCTTCGGTTTGCCCTTGGAACAACACACTCTATCTGGAAAGCGAAAACAGGTCAATACTTTTCTTAACTGAGAGCTTAAGGCTTGAGGGAAGATTCCTAAAAGGGCTTAAGGAGTGCAAGGTCCTGCATCTTGACACTAGGGAGTTCGTGGAACAAAATTGCCCCGGCAAGGCATTAGGCCTTTATTTTCATCGACTCGCCTGCCACTGTTTCCGAGGGGGATTTAGTGCGGCTGTTCCGTATACGGTTGTTTACTGCTCTGGTTCTCGCTCTTTCAATCTCACACCTGCATACCACGCCTGCGATGGCGCAGAGTTTCGCTGCTTGGCCGCAGTGGGGGCAGAATCCCCAGCATACTGGATATCTTCCCGTCGCTGGCCAGGCCTTGCAGGCCAAACTCTCAGATCAGGTTTTCGATCCCTTCGTTTCCCAGGAAATCGCCGAATCAGGCGGTCCGCTTCTGATGCACTACCAGGTCCCGCTGGTCAACGGCAATAACGTCTACATGATGTTCAAGACCGGCACCTATAACTCCTGCAATCCGCCCGGATCCGGCAATCCCTTTCCCTGCGGTCCCAACGATTGGAACAGTGAAATCTGGATCGAGACCGACCTGCAATGGGAAAACGGACAGCTCGTGCCAGTGTGGAATTTTGCCACCGACTGGACGCCGGTTCCCAACGACTACACACTGGGCGGGTGGGAGCCGCTCTTTCAGCCAGTGCTGGCATCAACCTATATTTACGTGCCCGGAGCGGGCGGAACGATTTACCAGCTTGACCAGGCCACGGGCGCGGTGTTGCAGCAGATCAATCCCTTCGGCGCGAGCGAAGATCCTACCAAATTCGTGGTCGGAGGCTTGACCGCCGACAACCAGGGCAACATTTATTACAACGTGATGCAGGTCGTGCTCGCCTGGCCTTGGGATAGCGATGTGGTGAATTCCTGGATCGTCAAAGTAGCAACCACGGGCGGCACAAGCCTGGCCACTTATACTTCGTTGCTTCCGAATGCACCCGCGGTATGCGTGGGAGTTTTTTCCAAGAATTCTTTGCCCTGGCCGCCGAGCGCAAATGCGGTCCCCGGCAATTTGAAATGCGGAACGCAGCGCCCCGCGCTGAATCTAGCGCCTGCTATTTCAGCCGACGGCACAACCCTCTACACCGTAAGCCGCGGACATTTCTGGGGCCGAGACTCTTATCTTCTAGCGGTGAATACGGCCGATCTGAGTTTGCAGTGGGCATCATCCCTGCAGGGGTTGTTTGACGACGGCTGCAACGTGCTGCTGCCGCCCGATGGGCAGCCCGATGGTTGCAGCATCTACGGCGCCACGGGATTAGATCCCACGCAGAACACTCTCGGTGCCGGCATCGTTTCCGATCAGGCCTCAGCTTCGCCCACGGTCGCTCCCGACGGCAGCATTCTGTTCGGCGTCAACGACGGCTTCGATTACGGCCGCGGCCATCTCGTCAAATTCGATGCCAACGGAATTTACCAGACCAGCTACAACTTCGGCTGGGACTCCACGCCAGCGATCTATGCTAACAACGGCACTTATTCCATTCTGCTCAAAGATAACCACTACAATAACGGCTCGTATTGCAACAATCCCACCTATTGCCCGAAAGCTCCCGCCGGGCCCTACTACGTCACGCAGCTCGATTCGAACCTGAACATAGAATGGCAATTCAAAGATCCATCCGTTACCAAAGGCCATCCCGACGGCTACGAATGGTGCGCCAACGCCCTGGCCATCGATGTCAATGGGGTCGCCTATGGCGACAACGAAGACGGACATCTCTACGCCATTCAGCAGGGCGGTTCTCCCACTCACAATATTTTCCTGCAGCAGTCTCTCGACGCTGGCTATACGCCAACCTCGATCGGCGGCGATGGCACCATCTACACGGAAAATGGCGGGCACTTCATTGCCGTCGGGAATCTCTTCGCCACTTCTACTGCCATCACGTCCTCGTCGCAGAATCCGTCGGCCTACGGAACTCCGGTCACGTTCACCGCATCGGTAGCCTCTGCTGCCGGCACACCCACGGGAAAAGTCACTTTCAAGTCCGGAAGCGCAACCCTCGGAAGTGGAACCTTGAGCAGCGGCTCGGCCAGTTACACTACGCAGCCCGCGCAACTCGGCGTTGGAGCTGACGGGATCACCGCAACCTATAGCGGAGATTCCACCCACGCTACGAGTACATCCCCCGCATTTACTCAGACCGTGACCAAGGCGTCGACCACTACCGCTTTGAGCTCCTCCCCGAATCCTTCTGGAGTGAATCAGAGCGTGACGCTGGCTGCGACCGTCACGGCGCCTGCGGGAGTGCCCGTCCCCACCGGCAAAGTGCAGTTCACGAATGGCAAAGCGGTTCTGGGCACGGCCCCGTTGAACGGTGGCGTCGCGACCATTAACGCCACTTTCGGCAAGACCGGTTCTTTCACTCTGAAAGCGAGCTATCAGGGCAACACAACTTATCTCCCCAGCTCGGGCACAACGATTCAAGTGGTGCAATAGTGCGCATGCGTGTTTGTGTGGCACGAGCACACTGAGGGTGCCCCATTTCTCGCGCGCTCTTTGCGCGAGAAGTGGGAATTGACATGTAGACGCTCAATCTCGCTTCTGCCCGTGTGGAGCGGACACTCCTGTCCGTTGCCGTTGACGTTGCCCCTGATGTTGTTTTCGGTCTTCTTCGGCCAACCCTCATTCCCCTTCTTCATCGGCCGCCACTCGCAACCACTCCCATCCCTCGCGATACCCCTCCCACCGCGGATTCCGGCTCTTCAACCCCGGAAAGAATCTCAAACTCTTCACTCCGGCAATCACTCGCACCGGCAGCAAATACCAGACTTCCTTCCCCAACACTTCCTCCAGAACCACATGCGCCGCCAGCACATCAATCTCCCGCACCGTGTAAGTCTTCTTCCCCTCGCCCCGCGTCGAATAAACCGGCTGGACGTCATATCCCCCGCGATTCAACCGCCCCGTAGCCTTTACCTGCACCCGCAACAGCTGCCCGCCCTCCCCCGCCGAAACGATAAAGTCATACTTCTCGCTGTCCCCCCAAGGCAGCGCCACCGCAAATCCCAAAGTCCTCGCCCTCAGCAAAAACGCCGCCTGCGACAACTCCCCCATGAGCTTAGGATTCTTCTTCCGTCTCCGCTGAGCGTCACGCGCACCAGCCCCATCCGAATCCGCCTCATGTGAATCGGCCCCATCCGAATCCGCCACAGCCTGAATCCAAGCCACAAATCCCGCAACCGCCTCCGCCTCCCCACCACTCGCCAAATCCATAAGACATTCCTCTCCCCAAATCCCCAACATCCCTCCAACCCGCGCGGGCCGCCAACACCAGGCAGCCCGTACCGGCACACTTTCCCACCAATACTTCCGATATATCCCGCCCGTCAATCGAAGTCCAGGTCATCCCGCCACTTATTTCGAAGGATTTCCACAACGGGAAAAAGCACACGGGGGACCGCAGTTGCTTTGCCTCCGATTCCCACCTCACCTGTGTGCGAGGGTCAAGACCGGGAAGGGCACGACGTTGTCGTGCCGAATACTGGACATCACCGTGGAAGAGCGGCGCTTTAGCGCCGCGTAAAAGCCCCACCACCACACCAGCCGCGAAGCGGCGACAGAATGCAGCCACGGCGCAAGAGTCCGTTACGGAACTCAGCGTCCCGCATCGACGGTGGGACGAAATCGGTCCTAGCCCCGACAGGGGTGGGATAGGAAAGCCAGGCACGGCAGTGCCGGGGGGGACCGCAGGTGGAATAAACCGAGTCCGCTTCAGCGGACGGCACGAGCTTCGTAACAGCCTCGCAAGCCGTGGATAAAAGAGGAACCAAGGCCCGCCAGAGACGACAGAGCCCGGGACCACATCCCGACCGCTGGCCGAAACATGTTGACGATGCGCGGGAACAAGAACGGTGCTAAAATGCTCGCGGTCTAACGCGAGGGGGCGGAATGGCAACGTCAGCGCGACGCCATCAGAAGGACACTAAGACCTTCGAAGAACTTACTGCTAAGGAACAAGCACTTTCGGTGAACGCACACACAGTCTGGTATCTGAAGGCGGCCCGAGCACACGGACGCAGAATAGGCATGACGAAAGCCACAGAGAAAATCGCTCGGCAACTGGAGCGCATGGCCGCTCAGGTTCGGGATCTAGCTTAAAACCAAGTCAACTCCCGCAGCCTTTTGACAGAACCACAGCGAGTTCCCAATCTCTGGATAAGTGCTGAATCATTAAAAAGGGCAAAATGAAACCCATTATGCGTTTCACCGCGGTGCTACTGCTCATTGGCATCGCGTGGTCCCAGGAGCAATCCGAACCAGCAGATGTGACCGCCGATTTTGCCAAAGCAAGCAATCTGGCACTGGTTGCAATCAAGAACGCGAAAGGCGAACCTGACAAGCTTGTCAAAACAGCCGTTAACGATGCGGAGGCCGCTGCGTTTAACGATGCGGAACTATACGTTGTCAAACAGATCAAATTCCTAGCGGTTGCTTACCCGGTCCGATTCTCCTCGTATGTAACGAATGTTAGGATCGCACTGCAGGTGGGCTCACAGGAAGCAAATGCAAATGCCGACAAGGCAAAAATGGCGCTTGATAAGTCAGACCGTTGCATCGAGGAGTGGAGGACTGCCCTCCATAAGCAGTCTGCAGTAACGCCAAAAGTATGTCTTTGGACGCCCGACAAAGGAAAGTAATCTGCGAAAAGGATTGCAGCAGGGACCAATGCACTACCGTGAGACTCTGACACCTGCTTCCCTCCGTATCGCCGTGACGGCATCACTTCACCCCCAACTGCCAAAACAGAAACGAATAAATGTCGGTACTCTCCTCAATCTGCTTAGTAACTGGCTTGCCCTGACCATGCCCGGCCTTGGTTTCAATGCGCAACAAGATTGGGCGCATGCGGCTGGCTCCGTTTTTCGCGGACGCCTGCATCAGCGCTGCCATCTTTTTCGCATGCATGGGATCGACGCGCGAATCGCTGTCCGCGGTCATGAATAAGATCGCGGGATACTCCGTCCCAGCCTTCACGTGATGATAGGGCGAGTAGGCGTAGAGCCACTTGAACTGCTCTTCGTTTTCGGCGCTGCCGTACTCGGGAATCCAAAGCTTGGCAATCTGGAAATCCTGATAGTGCAGCATGTCGAGCAGTGGAACCTGGCAGACCACCGCGCGAAACAGGTCAGGACGCTGCGTGATCATCGCACCCATGAGCAGGCCACCGTTGGAGCCGCCCTGAATGGCGAGATGATTTTTGTCGGTGTATTTTTCGGAGATTAAATGCTCGGCGGCGGCGATCATGTCGTCGAAAACATTTTGCTTGTTGGCGAGCATGCCGGCGCGGTGCCAGTCTTCGCCAAACTCGGCGCCACCGCGCAGATTGGCTATGGCATAGACGCCGCCGTGCTCCATCCACAGATACGCATCGCGCTTGAAGCTGGGTAGCAGGCTGACGTTGAATCCGCCGTAAGCGGTGAGCAGCGTAGGATTGTGGCCATTTTTCTGCAAACCTTTATTGTGCACCACGAACATTGGCACGCGCGTGCCATCCTTCGAGTGATACCACTCCTGTTCGACGACATAAGCCGCGGGGTCGAGCGAAGGCGCATCCACCTTGGCCCAAAGCGAGGTTACACCGGTCTTCAAATCGTAGCGATAAACCGATGGAGGCACGGTGAAAGACTGAAATCCGTAGAAAATCTCGTCGCGATTCCACTTACCGGCGGAGCCGAAAACCGTGCCAATGGCAGGCAGAGCGAGATCGGCGATCTTCTTGCCGTCGAGATCGAAAAGCTTCAGCTGCGAGCTCACGTCGTGTTCATATTGGGCGAAGAGTTTTCCTCCCCATACCGTCGCTCCCTGCAGCACGGCATCGGTTTGCGGGATGATTTCTTTCCAGTGCTCGCGATCGTAGTCTCCGGCATCGGTAACGAAGACGCGGTAGCGGGGAGCATCTTCGTTGGTGACGATAAAAAGCTTGTCGTTGTAAACGGAGGCGCGGTAGAGAAAATTCTTACCTGTGGTCACGCGCGTGGGTGGCGTGCCCGCTTTCAGGTCCATCAAGAATAGCTCGGTCTTGGTCCAGCCCTGCGACACGTGGAAGATGAGCCAGCGGTCGTCATTCGAAAGCTTGACGTCGATCATGTCCTCGGGATCGCGGCCCTCGCCGAAGATCAGCGGATCCTTGGCCGGATCGTCGCCGAGTTGGTGATAGAAGACGTGGCGGTTGTAATTTTCCTGGCCGGCTGCGACTTCGCCTTTCTTGGGATAGCGCGTGTAGTAGAAGCCGGAGTTGTCGAGCATCCAGGCAATGCTGGCGTAGCGGGTGCGTTCGATGGTGTCGGGCAGCAGCAGGCCGGTTTTGGTTTCGATGATGTGCAGCGTGCTCATCTCCGAGCCGCTGGGCGAAGTGCCGTAAGCCACGTACTTGCCATTCTCGGAAGGATGGTACCAGTCGAGGGCCACAGTGCCGTCGGCGGCGAGTTGGTTGGCATCGACCAGAACGCGATCTTTTCCCTCGAGGCCTTCGCGCACATAGAGGACGGGTTGGTTCTGCATGCCGTCGCGCCGCGCATAGAAATAAAATTTTCCTGCGATCTCAGGTTCGCTGAGGCTGCCGATGCTCAGCAATTCGGTGAGCCGGTTGTGGATCGCCGCACGCCCCGGCAGCGGATCGAGCAGCGAGCGCGTGTAGGACATTTCTTCTTCCACCCACTTGCGCGTCTCGGGATTGTTGCCGTCTTCGAGCCAGCGGTATTTGTCGACAACCTTGGTGCCGTGAAAAGTCTCTTCGAGTGGCCGCGGCTCGGCTGTGGGGGGAGCAGGAGGCTGAGCGTTATCTGCCGCATAAACCACGCCGGCTAACATGAAAAGGGAAGCAAGAAGCCAAAATAAATTCACCGACAAACGAAAACCTCCAGACATGTGAACCTCACGGGAAACCGAAAGCAAGCGCAGAAACCGAGATATCCAGCTGCACCAGTAGTTCTGATGTTCTCCAGCAACCGGTTAGAGTACCAAACCATAGCCCCAGAGCGATATTCAGAAGTGGCGCTGCTATTTTCGCAGTCGGCAAAAGGGTTGCAGCGTGCCAGCGAGAGCACGCGCGTTTTCAGTAACCGAGAGAACGGGTGTGAGTGTTTGACTGCCCACGGCAGGATGCTATGATAGTTAAGCCAGCGCACTCGGTGCGCTCTTCACAACACTCCTCAGTAGCTCAATGGCAGAGCATTCGGCTGTTAACCGAAGGGTTGTAGGTTCGAATCCTACCTGAGGAGCCATTTTTTTCAGCCACTTACTGATTACTTCCATTTTCGGCCTCCGGCGAGCTGGGGGACTTTTTGAGGGACCCCGCGGGAATTTCCATCCGTCCCCATCCTCAAGCTCTCCTACCAAACCGGCTGAGCAGATTCGACAACTTGGACTCCGAAATCTTCGCAAGATCTGGGAAGAAGACGGGCATCTGCGCTGAGGTCGCTCTTTTGAATGAAGAGTGTGCGCGACGTACACTGGTAGTCGGTGCAATACTCGCACGAAGGAATCTGCGCCTTGGCAAGATAAGGAGACGCAAATGTTCAAGAGGATTGTGAACGCGCAGATGATGTCAGCTGTCATCCTCGGGGCCATCGTTCTGCCCGGTCAACCGCTTCCGCAGTCGCCTAGTTCACCGTCAGCGATAGAGTTCCCCGTTGTTATGAGGCAAAACATTGTCGCTGGTAAGACTCCGGTTGGCACGAAGGTCCAAGCCAAACTGGTCGTTGCCACCCTGGTTAATGGCGTCGTAGTGCCCCGCGATGCAATTTTGTCGGGTGAGGTTATTGAGTCGGTGAAGAAATCCGCGTCTGACCCTTCCCGCCTGGCCATTCGCATGGATTCCGCGGACTGGAAAAAAGTGACGGCACCCATCTCGGCGCCCATCAGAGTGTATTTGACCGCATGGTATTACCCCGAGTCGGCGGTCGCCAACCAGGATCTTTCGTATCAACCTCAGGATGAGGCAAACAGCCCGAGAAAAAACTGGAATGGTATGGGCACCTATCCCGATCCGCACAACCCGGTTTCGCAGCAGAAATTTCCAAACAGTGTTAACGACAAAGACGCGGGGCCGGCGGCGGCTACGCCTGCTTCAAGCATTTCGAAACACCGGGTATTGATGAAGAACGTTCAGTCGGTTCGCGATGCCGATGGAACAGTCGCCCTTATCGACGCGAGATCCGATTTGAAACTCGATAAGGTAACGACTTATGTGTTGGCATCGGGCGACTTGATACCGGCAAAATGACCTGAGAATAAAAGCAGACTTAGTGGGTTTGAAAGACGATTGTTCAGCCGGCGATCGAAGTAGGTGTCTATAATTCGGCTTCGGCGGAGGGCAGTTAATGAGTATTTCTTGCCGGATTTCGGTACTTGTAATCCGGGAACGCATGGTAGTATACACTGTCGTTAACGTACACGGTACGGCTGTGATCTTCCTATCCTGATGGCAGCCCGCAGGCAATCGGTGGGAATTTATCTCCTGGGAATTGACGTAGGAACCGGAGGCACGCGAGCTCTCGTCCTCGATGAGAGAGGACGCATCATTTCATCCGCCACAGAAGACCACCAAGCTTTCTTATCTCCTCAAATCGGCTGGGCTGAACAAAACCCCTGCGATTGGTGGCGCGCCTGCGGCGTGGCTGTACACAAGGCACTCGCACAAGCTCAACTTCGCGGTGATCAGATTTCCTGCGTCGGCCTCTCAGGCCAAATGCACGGCGCGGTTCTGCTCGACGAACATGACCGCGTGGTGCGGCCTGCGCTGATCTGGTGCGATGTGAGGACGGAGAAGCAGTGCCAGGAGCTGACTACACAAATCGGGGCCGACACTCTGATTCGACTCACGTGCAATCCGGCGCTCACGAACTTCACTCTCACCAAATGCATGTGGGTCAGGGAGAATGAACCGGAAAACTGGCGCCGGGTTCGATCTCTGATGCTCCCCAAAGATTATGTTCGATTTCAGTTAACCGGTGAACGCGCCACCGATGTGGCGGACGCCTCGGGCACTCTGCTGCTCGACGTAGCCAATCGCCGGTGGTCGAAGGCAATGTTGGAGAGGGTGCAAATGGACGAGTCTCTTCTACCGGCGCTGTATGAGTCGCTGGAGATCTGCGGGCGAATTTCCGATGCGGGAGCGGCGGCTAGTGGACTGCAGAAAGACACCCCTGTGGTGGCCGGAGCTGGAGATCAGGCGGCGGGCTCGGTCGGGATTGGAGTTGTCTCGCCCGGAACCGTGAGCGCAACCATCGGAACCTCGGGCGTGGTGCTTGCGGCAACGGATCGTCCCGCGTTGGACGCCAAGGGCCGCGTACATACCTTCTGCCATGCTATTCCCGGACGCTGGATCGCGATGGGCGTGACTCAGGCTGCCGGACTTTCGCTGCGCTGGTTTCGCGATCAGTTTGGCCGGAGCCAGTCGTATGAGAGCCTCACCGTCGAGGCAGCCAGCGCTCCTCCGGGATGCGATGGTCTGCTATGGGCTCCGTATTTGATGGGTGAGCGTACTCCGTACCTCGACCCCGCAGCGCGTGGAATGCTGGTCGGCTTGACTGCTTCGCATACGCGATCTCACGTGATTCGGGCGATTCTCGAAGGAGTGGCCTTCAGCCTGCGCGACACATTCACCATTTTTCAAGCGATGAAAGTTCCGGTGACGACGATTCGTTTGGGCGGCGGCGGTGCGAGATCTTCGCTTTGGAGACAGATTCAGGCTGACACTTATGGGCAATCTGTCGAAATAGTCGAGGCGGAAGAAGGCGCAGCCTATGGAGCCGCAATCCTCGCCGGAGTGGGAGTGAAGACGTGGTCTTCGGTGGATGAAGCTTGCCAGTCGGTGGTGCGTGTTGCCGAGACGATCGCCCCGGATTCTAAGGATTCTCTTGCCTTGGAAAAGGCGTACACGATGTACCGGCGGATTTATCCCGCCATGAAATCCATACTGAATTGAATTGATAACTCCTGAGGTGGAGACTACTGCATGATCGATCATCAGCCTGATACGAACAAATACCAACCGCGTGCGGAAGACAAGTTTTCTTTTGGGCTGTGGACGGTCGGCAACCGGGGTCGCGATGCATTTGGCGACGCCGTGCGGGCGCCTATTTCACCTACTGAGATCGTCGCTCTACTGGCCGAGGTCGGAGCCTGGGGCGTGAACTTGCATGACAATGACCTGGTTCCCATCGACGCTACTCCCGCCGAACGCGACTGCATCGTCCGTTGTTTCAAGAAGGCGTGCGAGAGCAACGGCATTGTGGTTCCTATGGCGACGGTTTCGTTGTTCTTCCATCCCATATTTCGGGATGGAGCTTTCACCGCCAACGATCCTGAAGTGCGTGCTTATGCGCTACAGAAGACCATGCGCGCGATGGATATTGGGGCTGAACTGGGCGCGAAAATTTTCGTTTTATGGGGCGGCCGCGAAGGGGTTGAGACCGACGCCTGCCGCCGGGCCGATGACGCGATCAAACGATTGCGCGAGGCCGTCAACTATCTTTGCGAATACAACATCGATCGCGGATACGGCATGAAGTTTGCGCTGGAAGCCAAGCCCAACGAGCCCCGGGCCGATATCTACATGGCTACCACGGGCCAGTACCTGGGATTTATTCCTACCCTCGACCATCCTGAAATGGTAGGCGTGAATCCCGAGATGGCGCATGAACACATGGCGGGACTCAACTTTATGCATGCCGTGGCTCAGGCCTGGGAGGCGGGCAAACTTTTTCACATCGATCTGAACGACCAGGTGCCCGGACGTTTTGACCAGGATCTCCGCTTCGGATCAGCAAACTTAAAGTCGGGATTTTGGCTGGTCAAATTTCTTGAAGACGTTGGCTACAGCGGTTCCCGTCACTTCGACGCGCACGCATATCGCACCGAGGACTACGAAGGCGTAAAGGACTTCGCTCGCGGTTGCATGCGCACTTATTTGATCCTGAAAGAGAAGGCTAAACATTGGAATGCCGACAAAGATATACAGGCCGTGCTGGCAGAGATCTCGAAGAGCCACAACGGCACGCCTTCTCTGAGCCATTACTCGAAACAAAACTCTTCCGAGTTGCTGGCTGCCGTCTATGACAAAAACGCAATCCTCAAAAGGCGTTTGCCCTACGAGCACTTGGATCAACTCACGATCGATTTGCTGCTGGGCGTGAGATAACGATTGAATCAGTCTGAAGAGGCTTTGTACGCTCTGAGACGAGCGAACGCGAAGGGTATTGGGTTCTATTATCCTGCCGCTTCTACGGGGCTAGAGGGGGCGGGCTGGAGGGCATTTTCGAGGCGAGAGGCTCATCGGCCTTCTCATGAAGTTCGCGAACCTTGGCGAATTCCTTCTGCGATTCCGCTGCCTTTCCCATTGCCTGATAGGCCCGCCCCAGGCGGTAATGAGCGTCCGGCTGAGCCGGGTCTAATTCCACGGCGCGCCGAAGCGCGGCGACGGCCTCCGGGTAGTGCTTCTTCTGAGTGAGGACGGCGCCCATGTCGATATAGGCAAGGCGTATATCTTTGTTCTCGGCGACAGCTTTCCGCAGCAGGGTTAGGGCGCCGTCGAGATTTGCTTTTTTCATCTCAATGTCACCCAGATACGTCAGCGCCTGCGAATGCTTAAGATCGAGCGATATCACTTTCTCGAACTCGCCCTTGGCTTCTTCGAATTGGTGCGACTTCCAATAGAGATAGCCGAGACCGAAATGCACACTGGGATCTTCCGGGGATGCGGTCGCGGCGGCCTGGAACTCGGCAATGGCTTCCGGCGTTCGTTCCAGACCATCCAAGGCCTCCCCTGCAAGGATGTGGGCAGCGGCAGAATTCGGGTCCATCTGTAGAATCTGGCGGAACTCGTCGAGAGCGCAAGAATACTTCTTCGCCCACAAACAGCTTTGCGCCAACACGCGATGCAGTTCGACATTGTCCGGATCGGACTTTGCCACTGGCTCGAGATAGTTAATAGCCTCAGTGAAGCGCTTAGCGCCGTAGTAACTAAGGCCAAGCAGTATGCGCGCCTGCACATTGGATGGGTCCACCGCCAACGCGCTTCGGAATGGAGTGATCGCCCTCTGAAAGTGACCCTGCTTGAATTCCGCCAGGCCTAAATTGAGGTTGACTCCGGGCAACTTCGCATCTAGCGCGAGCGCCTTCCTATAGGAAGAGGCTGCTTCCTGGTATTTTTGTTGTTTGGAGAGGACCACGCCGAGACTGGCGAAGGCTGCAGCGTCGTTCGGATTCTGCTGCGTCACCGCCTGCCAAACTCGCGCAGCTTCGGCCAGTCTCCCTTGCTGTTCGAGTGCGACGGCGTCGGCAGGGTTCGGTGCCTGCGCGGCGGCGATTGCCAGGGACAGCCAGGCGAATGCAACCAGCCCGGGCAGCCCATTCCTTGGTGGAAATTCCGCGACAGATCGCGAACCGCGGAGATAGATTCGAGAGAACATCCTTCTTTTTTAAAGACAACCGCGGAGAGGCCTGCGGGGATCGCACTCTAGCAGGAGTATATAGGAGTTCAAAAAAATTTCGGACTTGCCCGCAGCGGGCTGCCGCGGGCAAGTCCGGGTTGAGAGACAGTTAGTAAATGAGCTTCAATCCTAGCTGGAAGACGCGAGGATCCCAGGCATTAATGACCTGCCCGAAGTTATTCGCGCCAAAGCTTGTGCCAATGCCTTGACCCGACCCAGGTCCTCCCTGACCGGATCCGCCAAACTGAGTGTGGTTCCAGGTGTTGAAACTCTCCGCCCGAAACTCGACCCTGCTGCCTCGCGATTCGCTGATCAAGAACTGCTTAAACAGAGACAGGTTCCAGTTGTTGCGTCCTGGAGCGCGCACAGAATCATAGCCCAAGTCGCCCCACGTACCCGCTGCCGGTTCGGCAAAGGCCGAAGTGTCGAACCACTCACCCACCTTCTTGGGATAGGAGATTTTTCCCGTCAGATCCGGGCGGTTTGCCGTATCACCGCTGAAGACGCTGGTCACGTTTGTGCCACTCACGTTGATGTTGAGCGGGGCGCCCGATTCCGCGGAGACGATGCCGGACAGTTCCCATCCGCCAGCGACCGTCTTCACAAGATGGTTCGAAGCATCCTTGAATAATGGGATGTCGTAAACGAAGTTGACAAAGAAGATGTGGGTACGATCAAACAGAGACGGCCCGTTATCGTACTTCCATCCGGCGTAGGGATTTGAATCGCTGTCCAGATCAAAGCCGTTGCCGCCGTTACCCGTGCTGGGATCGATGGCACGCGACAGTGTGTAGGCTCCCTGCATGTAGAGGTCATGCCTGACGTGGCCGTGCACTTCAGTTTGCAGGGAATTGTAGTGTCCGTTCTGGCCCGTGAAGGCTTGCTTAATAGAACCGTAGCCCAGGTATGGGACCAATCCGTTAAACGGGGTTGCGCTGGTTCCGGCTTGAAGGGCAGGCAGGGCGCTTTGGGGTGGAAGGTTGATCTCCTGGAAGTAGCTTTGAAATCGGCTTTGGTTTCCGACGTAAGACGCCGAGAATACGGCGTTCTTCCCAATCGATTGCTCAACGCCAACGCTGTACTGATAGCTCGTCGGCACTTTGTAGTGCTGATTGAGCCCAGTGATGGATGAGGTGACGATCGGAACGGTGATTGCGCCTCCACTCTGGACTTGGTCGTGGGGGTTAGACAGGAGCACTGCCGTGCTACCCGTATTCAAGCTGTAACCCCACGGGCTGTTCGTTGCAGCGTTGTACATATCGTTGCCCTGGATGCGCTCGAACATGGTGCCGAAGCCGCCGCGAATCACAGTGTTGCCACGGCCGGTCAGGTCGTAGGCAAAGCCGAAGCGCGGGCCGAAGGCATCCCAGGTGTTGTTCACGAGACCCTTGGGAACGCCGTTCTTGTCTTCGAAACCGATGCCGTTCAGGTAGAACTAGGGTCGCGGCCGCAAGGACATCAGGGCTGGTTTCGGTGACGGCGCAGCAAGGAAAAGCGACAAAGCATTTCTCGGTCATCCCGTGGGGCTGGGCTGGCTCAGCGCATCGGAGTTCTGGGAGCGCTTTTCCTATTACGGCATGGCGACCATGCTGGTGCTCTACATGGTGCATCAGCTGCAGATGCCGGGACATGTCGAGCATGTCTGGGGCTTTGCGTTCTTCCGCAGCCTGGTCACGCATTTCTATCACACGGATACCGTCAAAGGCATCGCGTCGGGCACCTACGGTTTCTACGGCGCCTTCGTGTATCTCACGCCCATCGCCGGCGGCATCATCGCCGAACGTTTCATCGGGCGGACGACGGCGGTCACGATCGGCGCCTCGCTGATGGCGCTCGGCCATTTCCTGATGACGTTCGATCAGACGTTCCTGATCGCGCTGTTATGCCTGCTCGCGGGCGTAGGCTTTTTCAAAGGCAATATCGCGACGCAAGTGGGCGATCTCTACGGACATGAAGATCCGCGCCGCGCCGACGGATTCCAGATCTATTACATCGGCATCCAGATCGCCGTGATCTTCGCGCCCATCGCCTGCAGCTATCTGGCCAACACCTATGGCTGGCACTGGGGCTTCGGTCTCGCCGGGATCGGCATGCTCGTGGGCCTCACGGTTTATCTTCGGGGACGCAAGACGTATCCGCCCGACCCGCTCGCGCAGCGCAAATCCGGCGCTGACGGCGCGCGCGCCGCTCGATGGCAAAGGGCGGCTTGCCATCGCCATTCTCGTCCTTCTCGTTCCCGTGCTCGCTGTGGCAAGCGTCGGCAATCAGGAAATCTTCAACGCCTATCTGCTCTGGGGCGAACCCACCTTCAACATGATGTTCCTGGGCATTTCAGATGCCCGTGGAGTCGCTCGTCTCGCTCAACTCCATCGTGAGCACCGTCACGATGGTCCTGAGCATCCTGTTCTGGCGATGGTGGGCGACACGTTGGCGCGAGCCCGATGAGCTTGCGAAGATCATCATCGGCGTGATGATCAGCGCGGCGGGACCGCTGGCGCTCGCGGGCGCGGCTGCACAATTCCTAGCGACCGGACATCGTGTCTCGCTCGGCTGGGCCGTCGCCTTTCACATCCTGAACGACATCGGCTTCGCCAACGTCTTCCCCGTGGGCTTGGCGCTTTACACACGTGCTGCGCCCAAAGGTTACGCGGGCATCATGGTACCGATTTACTATCTGAGCCTCTTCGCGTGCGGTCTGATGATCGGCAAGCTCGGCGGCCTGCTCGAGCATATGAGCGGCACATCGTTCTGGCTCATGCATGCGGGCCTGATCGCAGGAGCCGGCATCGTGCTTCTCGCCATCCGTCTTACCTTCGGACACACACTCACGCCGTCTTACGAAGAGCCGGCCGTGGCGGCGGCGTAGCCGGCCACGCCACGGCAAGCGCCGCCATATTGGCGTTGGTCGTCGCCACGAGCGCTTCGGCGACACGCAGAGGTTTCGCCTGCTGCCACGACAAGATCCAGGCGGCGACGAGCGCGATCTGCGACTGCGCGATGTGCGCCGCGATCATGGGAAGCGGAAGCGGCGGCTTCAGGCGGCGCGGCGCCAGTTCGCGTTCGATGAGGCGGGCGAGGCACTTGATCCAGATGTCGCGCACCGGTGCGTCGAAGAAGACGCGGTTGAGACGGCGTTGCTCCCGGAAATGCTCAAGCTGCGGCACCAGCTTTTCCGCCGCGACGTCCCCGCACACGAGTGCCGCAAGCGATGACGAAGGCCGTTCGAGGCTGTGCTGGAGCAGATCCTCCAGACTTCGGAAATGCATGTAGAAGGTCGAGCGGCCGACATCGGCTCGGCGCGCGACTCGATCGACCGTCTGCGCGGCATAACCTTCGGTGAGCAGAAGATGTGCGAACGCCGCCAGCAACGCCTTGCGGGTACGCTCGATCCGGCGGTCCTTCGTCTCCATCGCTCGCCCCAGACAAAATCGCCCGAATGTCCAGAAATGGACATGCCGCCCCGGAAATCCGGCAACGCAGCGCGGCGATGATCTATGGCTGCCCGCGAATAGACAAGCGGGGCCGTCGTGGACGAACACTCTCAACGCAAAGCGAGCGGCGCGGTGCTCATGCTCGCGGGCGTGTTGGAGATCGTGCTGCTTGCGCTGCACCCGGAAGGTTCAGCGCACGACTTTGCCGGCATGCTGCGCGAGGAAGCGAACGGGCGGTTGATCGATGCGCTCGTCCATGGCGGCTTTATCGTGCTGCTCGCGGTTCAGCTCGTTTGCTATCGCGCGCTTTCGCTGCGGCTCGGCGCGGACCGCACAAGCGTTACAGCGGCAAGCGTCTTCTTCACGATAGGCACAGCGGCGCTCGGCGCGTCGCTGTTCGTCGACGGCTTGCTGATCCCCAAGCTTGCGTACCGCTTCGTGAGCGCGACGGCCGCACAACAGGACGCCGCGCGTCCCGTCTTCGCGTTTGCGGGGGCCACGATCGCTCTCCTCATGCCGATCGGTCTCGCGTTTCAGGGCGCAGGCATCGTGGCGTGGAGCATTCGCCTTCTTAGCCTCGCTCGTTTCGCAGGTGGCGCGGCACTTTTGCTCGGTGTCGTAACCATGCTGGCCGCGATTGCATTGACGGCCAATCCCATGTTCGTGGCCGCCGCCATTCCTGCGACGGCGTTGTGGTCCGGGCTCGGCGGAGTCCTGCTGCGGCGTCGCACGCTCTGACGGCAGCCGTTCAAAGGGCGTGGCCGGCGCGCATGTCCCAGATGAGCGTCGTGTTGCCGGTTTCCTCGTCCCGGCCGCCGACGAAATCGCTGGTGGAGACGCTGAGCCTGACGATATGCGCGTCAAAATGGTCGACGGCATAGAAACGATGCGCGTGGAGCTTGGCGCCGTTCACGTCACTGCCGTAACGGAACAGCATCTTGTCGTCCATGCGCCAGCGATTGAGTTTCAACGCCTGGGCGATGAAGGCGTTGAACGCATTCGCCTCAGGACCGCCGCGCATTTGCGGATAGATATCGCTTTCCTCCGTTGCCGGTGCAGCGCGCGTACGAAAGCGCAGGCGGGGCTCGATCGTTAGTGCGCCGAAGTGAACGACCTTCGCGCTTTCCAGAGTTCGGCGCGGCTGTCGTAGGCAGTTTTCAGGCACTCCGTCGCGGAGCCCGCGTCGGCTGAAGGCGCATCGGCGCCGCAGCTCTTCATCGTATAGGCGATCCACGCGCGCTGTCCCGCCTGGAACGTCGCGAAGCTTTCGGCGGAGAGAGAAGCCTTGAGCGCGCGATAGGCCGCACCCAACTTCTTGTCGGCCGCAGCGAGGCCGGCGTCCGTGCAGATCAGCTTTTCGCCTGCCGTCTTCGCTTTGGTGCAATCGAAGCTCGGCCCGCTGAAGCCGGCGGCATAGCGTTCGGTATCCATGCCCGTCGGCCGCTCCAGCGTGTAGACCACATCGCCGTCGGCCATCTTCAGGTCGGCATGATCGTCGACATAATAATCTCGCGGATCCGCCGCAGGTGACGACGAAAGGTGGTGACTTCGGAATTGCTCGAGCGCGAGCGTCTTCGCGCCGCTGCGGCACTGAGCTTGCCTCCGAACATTTCGCTCTGATAGGTGACGCCCGACTGGTATTTCGCGCTCTTGCACGCGAGCGGCGGCGGCCCTCTCACTTCGCCCGTTTCGAAATCGATCGCGTATTCGAGAAGCGGCGCATCTTTCTTGGTGAGCTTTCGCGGCCTGGCCCAGGGTCCAGTCTCGGCGCCGACGAAGCGCCACACGCCGGCGAGACCGGATTCCGGCGACGGCCCCGGTGGCATCATCGGACCGGCCCATGCGGACGACGCAAACACAACCACGGCAAATGCCGACGTACGCTTTCATCGGCCCCTGGCCCCGATCGAATGCGCACAATTATGCCTGATGCACGCGCGCAGACATAGAAGCCGCAACAGCGGTGTTGAAAGGCCGCCGTCCCGCCGCTAAATTGCGGCCGTGCCGATTTGAGGTGCCTCGCTTTGTTGGTCGAACGCTCGAAATAAACCGCTGTCCGGACTCCGTAGCTCTACGGGTGCTGCCGGATTTCGCGCGCGTTCGATCCACCTTTCGTCACCGAGGCAGTCCCATGGCTTACTTCCGCAACAACGCGGTCAATCTTCTCAACATCCATTACGCGATCCATTCCATCGCCATGACCGGCGCGGGCGCGTTTTTCGCGGCCTATCTGTTCAAGGCCGGCGTGTCCGTGCCCGGCGTGTTCCTGACGTTCGCGGCGATCCTCGACCGGCCGGTTTCTCATCCGCCCGATGATCATCCCGCTGGCCGCGCGCTTCGGCATGCGGGTTCTCATCATCACGGGCACGCTGTTGAGCGCCTGCCAATATCCGCTGCTCGCCAGGGTGCACGGCGTCGGGCCCGCGCTTTACGCGATCATCGCGCTGGGCTCGGTAGCGGACACGTTCTACTGGCCGAGCTATCACGCCTATTTCGCGCGCGTGGGCGACGACGAACATCGCGGCCATCAGGTGAGTGCGCGCGAAGCCATCGCAGCACTCGTCGGCGTGGTGAGCCCGCTGTTGACGGGTTTCCTGCTGGTGACGTTCGGACCCAAAGTCGCCTTCGGCGTCACGGCCGGCATCGTCGCGGCCTCCGCCGTGCCGCTTCTGTGGACGCCCGAATTCGGAGTGGCGAAGAGCGCGGCCGGCGCGATCCGCGCCGCACTTGCCGGGCGTGCTGCTGTTCATGGGCGACGGCTTCACCGGCGGCATCTATGTGTTCGTCTGGCAGGTGGCGCTGTTCCGCTCGCTGAGCGAAAACTTCATGGCGTTCGGCGGCGCGCTCGCGATCGCGGCGGTCGTCGGCGCCGTGGGCGGGCTCTATCTCGGCCGCTACATCGACAGCGGCGGACGCCGCGCCGTCTACATCGCCTGCGGCTCGCTGGGCCTCGTGCTCCTGATGCGCGCGGCGGCCACCCACGATCCGGCCCTGGCCGTCTTCGCCAATGCGATGAGCGCGCTGGGCGGCTGCCTCTACATCCCGACGGTCATGACGGTCGTCTACACGCTGGGGAAACGCGCGCCCTGCACGCTGCGCTTCCACGTGGCGACGGAGGCCGGCTGGGACCTGGGCGGCGCGACCGGCCTGGTTGCTGGCGGCGGCTCTCTCCTGGGCGGGCGTGCCGGTCTGGGCGGTTCTCCTGCTCGGGCTTCTGGGCGTGACCTGGCAGTTCGTCCTCCTGCGCGGGCACTACGCCCAGCGGCTGGCCGTATCCGCGGGACTGGCGGAATAGAAGGCCGGGTTCCCTGGGGGCCGAAAGGCGATCACACCACCGCCCGCGTTAACCTCTTCTGATATTGACAATCATTCGCAACTTGGCCATTTCGGTGGAGAAGTCTCAGAGCTGCGTTGGATGATCGTCTGCGTCTGCAATAGGTTGAACGACACCAAGGTTCGCGAGGCCATCGCCCGCGGGGCGACCTGCCCGGATAGCGTCTACGCCCACCACGGCTGCAAGAAGGTTTGCGGGACATGCCAGGACAAGATCGTCGCGCTGGTCAGGGACGCGGAAGAGAAAGAAGCGGCGTAGGCGCCCTCGTCAACGATCCGAAGACGATCGAGACCCTCAACAAAATCCTCAAAAACGAACTCACCGCCATCAACCAGTATTTCCTGCATTCCAGGATGCTGGCGAGCTGGGGCGTGTCCGAGCTGTCGAAGAAGGAATACGAAGAATCCATCGACGAAATGAAGCACGCGGACAAGCTCACGCAGCGCATTCTGTTTCTCGGCGGACTTCCGAACCTGCAATATCTCGACAAGCTGCTGATCGGCGAAACCGTCGAAGAGATCATCGCCTGCGATCTCGAATTCGAGCAGAAAGCGCTCATCGAATTGCGCGAAGCGATCACCTATGCGGAGAGCGTGCAGGATTACGGCTCGCGGCTTCTCTACGAAGAGATCCTCAAGAACGAGGAAGAGCACGTCGACTATCTCATGACGCAGCAGCGCCTGATCGCCAACATCGGCCACGCCGATTACATCCAGGTGCAGACGCAGGCGAACGAAGCGCAAGCGCTCGATCCGCCGGGGGAGTCGAAAACTTTGATTTCGCCAGCGCCCTGATCCAGACGGATGACCGGAAGGACTATGGAGAGAACCGACGAAACGCTTTGGGTCTTATCGGCACGCGCTTACACGTCCTGACGTTCACATGGCGCGACAAAACCGTGCGCGTCATCAGCCTGCGCAAGGCCAACACGCGAGAGGTAAAGAGCTATGAGCGTTTCAAAGCGTAAGCCGAAGCATGTTTCGAAATCCGACTGGAACTCGGTGAAGTCGCCACCTTTGACTCGTGCTCAGCTCGCCAAGTTGCGCCCGGCTGCCGAGGTGCTGCCCGATCTTGTCGAAGAGCATCGTCGCTCCCGGGGAAGGCCGAAGGCTGGACAAACCAAGATGCTGGTGAGCCTTCGCCTCGATGCGGAGGTCGTACAGGCTTTCAAGAAAGAAGGTCCCGGCTGGCAGACCCGGATCAATGAGGTTCTGGCGCGCTGGGCGAGGCGGCGGACGATGGCTTGATCGCCCCCAAATCCCCCCGCCTTGTCAATGATTTAGAAACGTTTTAACACCGAAAAACCGGGGCTTTCCTGCCCTTCCCGCCTTGCGAGCCTCTTATCCCGACCCTATATACCCCCCAGTCGCGGTGCGGGCTTTAAGGCCTCTCTCAGCAGCGCGTTCATCATGCTAAGGGGACGGCCCGGAGGGCGCTCGACAGAGGCCAGGAAGCCGTCCGCCGTAGAGAAGGGTAATAATATGGCTAAAGTCATCGGCATCGACCTCGGCACGACCAATTCGTGCGTCGCGGTCATGGATGGGTCCGCACCCAAGGTTATCGAAAATGCGGAAGGCGCGCGCACGACGCCCTCGATCGTCGCGTTCACCGGAGACGGCGAACGTCTCGTCGGCCAGGCCGCCAAGCGCCAGGCCGTCACCAATCCGGAATTCACCTACTTCGCCATCAAGCGCCTGATCGGGCGCCGCTTCGACGATCCCCTGACCCAGAAAGACATGGGCATGGTCCCTTACAAGATCGTCAAAGCCGACAATGGCGACGCCTGGGTCGCGGGCCGCGACGGCAAGAAATTCGCGCCGTCCGAAATCTCGGGCTTCATCCTGCAGAAGATGAAGGAAACCGCGGAAGCGTTCCTGGGCGAGAAAGTCTCCCAGGCCGTCATCACCGTTCCCGCTTACTTCAACGACGCCCAGCGCCAGGCGACGAAAGACGCCGGCAAGATCGCGGGCCTCGAAGTCCTGCGCATCATCAACGAGCCGACGGCGGCAGCGCTCGCCTACGGCATGGACAAGAAGGGCTCCGGCACCATCGCGGTCTATGACCTTGGCGGCGGCACCTTCGACATCTCCGTGCTCGAAATCGGCGACGGCGTCTTCGAAGTGAAGTCCACCAACGGCGACACGTTCCTGGGCGGCGAAGATTTCGACCAGCGGCTCGTCAATTATCTGGCCGACGAGTTCAAGAAAGAGAACGGCATCGACCTGCGCACCGACCGTCTGGCGCTTCAGCGCCTGAAGGAAGCGGCCGAAAAGGCGAAGATCGAATTGTCGTCCGCGCAGCAGACCGAAGTGAACCTGCCCTTCATCACGGCGGACGCGACGGGTCCCAAGCATCTCACCATGAAGATCACGCGCGCGAAGCTTGAAGCGCTGGTCGACGATCTCATCCAGCGCACCATCGCGCCGGTGAAGCAGGCGTTGAAGGACGCGGGCGTCAGCGCCAACCAGATCGACGAAGTCATCCTCGTCGGCGGCATGACGCGCATGCCGAAGGTGCAGGACGTCGTCAAGCAGCTGTTCGGCAAGGAACCGCATAAGGGCGTGAACCCGGACGAAGTCGTGGCCATGGGCGCCGCGATCCAGGCCGGCGTGCTCAAGGGCGAAGTGAAGGACGTGCTCCTTCTCGACGTGACGCCGCTGTCGCTCGGCATCGAAACGCTGGGCGGCGTGTTCACGCGCCTCATCGAGCGCAACACGACGATCCCGACGAAGAAGAGCCAGGTGTTCTCGACCGCGGAAGACAATCAGACCGCGGTGACCATCCGCGTCTTCCAGGGCGAGCGCGAAATGGCGGCCGACAACAAGATGCTCGGCCAGTTCGATCTCGTCGGCATTCCGCCGGCGCCGCGCGGCGTGCCGCAGGTGGAAGTCACCTTCGACATCGACGCCAACGGCATCGTGTCGGTGACCGCGAAGGACAAGGCGACGAACAAGGAGCAGCAGATCCGCATCCAGGCGTCCGGCGGCTTGTCCGACAAGGACATCGAGAAGATGGTCAAGGAAGCCGAGAGCCACGCGGCCGACGACAAGAAGCGTCGCGCGCTGGCCGAAGCCAAGAACCATGGCGATGCGCTGGTCCACTCGACCGAGAAGGCGCTCTCCGAGCACGGCTCGAAGATCGACACGGCCGAACGCACCGCCATCGAGAACGCAATGGCGGCCGCTCAAGGAAGCCGTGAAGAGCGACGACGTCGACGACATCCAGGCCGAAGACGCAGGCGCTGGCCCAGGCTTCGATGAAGCTCGGCGAGGCGATGTACAAGGCGCAGGCCGGCGAGGGCGGCGACACGGAAGGCGGCGCCAAGCCCGACGACAATGTGGTCGACGCCGAGTTCTCGGAAGTCGACGACGACAAGAAAAAGGGCGCGGCCTAAGTCCGAAACTGGGCGCGAACGCCGATGGCTCTCTCGTTGACCCAATCCCGATCGTGGCCGGCCCTTCGCGAAGGTAAAGGGCCGGCCACTCGTTTTTCAGAATCCGGACACTAGGTTATGGTTTCGCGTGAGGGGCGGTCAGTGCCGGGGCAACAGTGTGTCATTCCAAGAGCCATGAGTAAGCGCTGCTATTACGAAATTCTGGGCTGCCAGAAGACCGCCTCGATCGAAGAGATCAAAGGCGCCTACCGGAAACTCGCCAAAGAGTTCCATCCCGACCGCAATCCGGGCGACGACACCTGCGAGCACAAATTCAAGGAAATCAGCGAAGCCTATGACGTCCTGAAGGACGGCGATAAGCGCGCGGCCTATGACCGCTTCGGCCATGCCGCGTTCGAGCAGGGCGGCGGACGCCCCGGCGCCAACGGCTTCGGTTTCGATTTCGCCTCGTCGTTCACCGACGTGTTCGACGATCTGTTCGGCGAGTTCATGGGCGGGCGCAAAGCGCGCCGCCAGAACCGCGGCGCCGACCTGCGCTACAATCTCGAGATCACGCTGGAAGAAGCCTTCCACGGCAAGAACGCGCAGATCAAGGTCAACGCGGCGGTCGCCTGCGAAGGCTGCGGCGGCACGGGCGCGGAAGCCGGGCACGAAGCCCGAGCAATGTCCGGCCTGTCAGGGCGCGGGCAAGATGCGCGCGCAGCAGGGCTTCTTCACCATCGAACGCACCTGCCCGCATTGCCACGGCTCCGGCCGCTTCGTGCGCACGCCCGTGCAAAGGCTGCCGCGGCTCAGGCCATGTGCAGAAGGAACGCACGCTGCAGGTCGCCATCCCGGCCGGCGTCGAGGAAGGCACGCGCATCCGTCTCACGGGCGAAGGCCAGGCGGGATTGAACGGCGGACCGCCGGGCGATCTCTACATCTTCGTCTCGCTCGCGCGCGCACCCGATCTTCCAGCGCGACGGCCACGATCTTTATTGCCGCGCGCCGGTGTCGTTCGTGACCGCCGCGCTCGGCGGACAGATCGACGTGCCGACCTGCGACGGCGGCAAGCAGAAGATCACCATTCCCGAAGGCACGCAATCCGGCCGCCAGTTCCGCGTGCGCGGCAAAGGCATGCCGGTGATGCGCGGCGGCGGCATGGCGGGCGATCTCTATATCGAAGTCGCGGTCGAGACGCCGGTGAAGCTTTCGAAGAAGCAGAAAGAGATGCTGCGCGCCTTCGAGAAGGAAAGCGAAACAGGCTGCCATCCCGAAACGGAAGGCTTCTTCGCGCGCGTCAAGGAATTCTGGAAAGTGAACGGCGACGCGTAAGGCGCGTCCCCTCTTCTTCCAAAAAATCCCTCCCCCCAAGCTGTCATGGCCCGCAAATGCGGGCCACCCAGGTGATCAAAAGAGGGCCGGTCGAAAAAATTTCGAGCGCAAATTCTTCGATATATCAGGCGTTAGCAGAGCGTCAACTGCGAAAACCGCATTGGTTCTCGACAAACCGATCTGGACAACTCTGCGTGTTCCCGTATATGTTCTTTCGCTCGACATAAGAGGCAGAAGGAACGAATGCCGGAATTCCACCTGTCACCAACTGAGAGCTGACGGCGTCTCCTGCGATGCTGACGGCGCTTTCGTCGGCGCCATTCCGCTCTTGGATCGACTGCGGAAGCGACGACAAAGACGCGTGGCATCCGCGCGATTGCGAAGAACTCTCCGAACGGATCAGCGCGCATTACGGCCTGCCCATCGACATGTCGTCGAAGCGTGGCGGGCTGAAGGCGATCGCCAATGCACTCAATGAAGGCGACGTAGCACGCGCACAAATCGCCACTGTGCTCCTCGGGATCCCCGACCTCCCGCCACTTTCCAAAGATGCCCGCTCGCGCAAACGGATGCTCAAGCTTGTCTGCGATCTCCATTGGAGCGGACTGCTGAAGTGGGATTCGGACGAACATCCGCGTTGGCCGGCCGGAACGCCCATGACAATGGCGGGAAAAAGGGCGGAAAATTTGCACCGAAGGGACAAGGCGGCGACGCAGGCGCGTCACCTACCTCGCAGTCTCACGCGGCCGATCAGGAAAATCTCGCACAGCCAGAAGCCAGCCGACAATCAACACGAGAATATCTGGCAGACGCTCGGCTCTCATCTTTCGCACGATGCTAAATCCGCACTCGCGCAAATCGGGCAGGCAGAAGCCACCGAAAGTTATAACAATCTCGCCATCGCTGCCGCCGAGCGGGATGCGATCGCGCACACGCTGAGGGACTACGCCAATTATCGCGCGCAGCTATGGCTCGACAGCGACGGCCGTCCCGTGGAAATTCCTGCCATCGACATAGGCAATCCGGTTGCCGGCCCAGCCGAACT
The DNA here is from genome assembly GCA_963781635.1 of uncultured Acidobacteriaceae bacterium. Lineage (GTDB taxonomy): Bacteria > Acidobacteriota > Terriglobia > Terriglobales > Acidobacteriaceae > Sulfotelmatobacter. The sequence continues at coordinate 31,159 of CAWAFZ010000012.1, read as the reverse complement.
CATGATCCGACTCACCGCGCATGAGCCGCTCACGCGCCCAGCTACCAACGCGGACTGGATCGATCCTCTGTTCAATCTAGCCGCCGCCGGCGCCAGGGCGCCGGTGCCTTTTAGGTTTGCAGGCCCTATCGCTGAGGCAATTGACGCAGCGGACATTGCGACGACTTCCACAAATGTTGCAGAGCGCATGTTTGCAACGACCGAAGGCGTCACAGTCAGAGGTAGTCGTGCCATCGATCGGGCCGCCAGCTATGAAACCGGTGTGCAGAAACTATATGGCGATGTGCCTCTGAGCCAACGCACGTTTCAGACTACAAGTCGATGGCAGAGAAGTAAGCGGCGTTGCAGACAGTACAACCACACTGGATGATCAATCGGCGGCGGTTGATGCAAAATACGTCGACCTCTGGGCCGAGTCCTTGAGAAACCCAGAAAGCGAGATCGGCGGCGAGCCATGGGCTATAGCCGAACAACAGAACATGATGCAGCAGGCCAAAGCCTATTCTTTAAGCTTCCGAGGCGGCGTCGTATACCACACGAATAGCGTTGAACTGGCCAACTACTATACGGACCTTTTCGAGAAGGCCGGAATCCAAAACTTCCGATTCAAAATAACGCCCGCCTCAAAGATGGGGAAGAGAATGACCAAGGACTGGAAGGAAGAGTTGTTCGGGAAGCCCCCTTATAAGAGAAATATCCCCGGCGCCACGCCGAACACGGAGAACAATGTTCGATACATTTCTTTCGACGATCCGACGTCGCTCTCCGAGTTGTTTCTCTCAGTGCTGGACCAAATCAGACCTCGCCTCTACAGCAGCGGTGGCGCAGTTCTTGACGGCACCAAGTTGGAACTTCCGGATGGCCGGCGTTTCGTTGCGGTAGCACTACCACATGGATGTCGACGGATGGCGGAAGCAAATCGAGCAAGGCGCAAGCAAGCTCGGCCGAGCCACTGCAAAAATAGCGGGAGGTAACGTCATTGTTTCCGACGGTCAATCATATCCCTTGTCGAGTTGCAAAGTGGAACTCTCGTAAGTTCGACCGGCTCTCGACCGAGCTCGCATAGGATCATTCATGAAGGCAGCTACGGCGAGATTCGCTTTTACGGACTTGCACGGCTTCAAGGACTACGTTGGCTTCGTTCAGCTTTGTTTACCTGACAGATTCCCACGCCGCGAAGGCGCGGCCGCTGGCTCACAGTGGACGCTCGATCTCGCGTTTGAAGGATTGAGACTCGGTTTGGACATGGCTGTTCAAGAAAAAGGCGACAGAATCGCGTTCGTAGAGTCTCGGCGCTTGGTCGAAGAAGCCTACGAAGCTTATAAAGCCGGCGACATTCGCTCGGGCTTTATGAAACTGGAGCTTGTCCAGAAAGCTCTTGCGAAAAGTACCGTCACAATAACCTTTCGACCTAAGTGCGATCCAACCACCTGAGTCCCCTTGCCTCGCGCTGTGCGCTCGCCGAGGATGACAAATTTGAGTTATGGCGTCATCAACGCATTCAAATTCGGGCAGCCTTCGGCTTCTGCGTTCATCACTCGTAGCTTCCCTTGAGAAGATCGAGCGTGGCTCTGCGCATCGCGCCTAACGCCGCGCGCGCCATACCGGCGCCGGCGCTTAAGCGGCGCACGCCTGCCTGCTTGAGGGTCGCGACGGGCGGAAGATCTTGGAAGGTGAGCGCGTTCAGCGGCAGATCGATGGTGCTTGCGATTTTGGCGATGGCGTCGATGCTGCCCACCCACGGCACGAAGAAGCCGTCGGCGCCCGCGTCGCGATAGAGACGTCCGCGCGTGAGCGTTTCCTCGAGCGCGTGCTCCGCCGGCACGAGCGATTTCAGATACACGTCCGTCCGCGCATTGACGAACACATCGACGCCTTCGCGCGCGCAGGCCTGCTTGATCGCCTTGATCTTCTGGGCGAGCACGGACGGCGGCTCCTTGCCGTCTTCGATATTGATGCCGACGGCACCCGCCTTGGCCATCGACACGACGAAGCCTGCGACCTCCGCGACATCGGCGGAATAGCCCGCTTCGCTGTCGGCGGTGACAGGTACTTTGGCAAGCCGCACGATATCGCCGACCAGCTGCAGCAGGCGCGCCTTGGGCAGCTTCTCGCCGTCCGGATAGCCCTGCGCCCAGCCGACTGCCGCGCTCGACGTTGCGATGGCCTCGGCGCCGGCATCTTCCGCGATGCGCGCACTTGCCACGTCCCAGGCATTGGGCAGCACCAGCAATTTCCCCGGCGCATGCAGCGCACGGAACCGGGCCGCCATTTGGTTTTGCGTTGTCATCGTGACATCCTCGTTTTGGCGCGGTCCCGGACGCAAAAGTGCTACACACTTTGCCCGAACCGCTTCCACACCGGATATTTAGTCCGGCGAGACACATTGTCATGAAACCCGCGCTCCCAATCCCAACGTTTCTAGTCGACCAGGGCAGATTTCTGCTCCGCGTCTGGAACAACCCTCGGAGCGTGGGCGCCGTGGCGCCTTCCGGTCGCGGCCTGGCGCGAGCCATGGCGGCACAGATCAGGGACTGCGGCGGCCGCATCCTCGAACTCGGTCCCGGCACCGGCGCCGTCACCGAAGCGATCCTTGCGCGCATCGTGGAACCCGAACGGCTGACCGCGATCGAATACGATGCCGACTTTGCCGCGCAGGTGAAATCGCGATTCCCCGGCGTCAATGTCGTGCACGGCGACGCGTTCGATCTGCCGCGCACGCTCGGCCCCACGCCGCTATTTTCCGCCGTCGTCTCGAGCTTGCCGCTGCTCAACTTCCCGCCCGAGCAGCGCGAAAGGTTGCTTGCGCAAGTCTTCCGGCGGCTCGCGCCCGATGCGCCCTTTATCCAATTCTCGTATGGCTGGAACCCGCCGGTGCCGCCGCCGGACGGCGCAGGTGTCACACGCGCGGCCTTTATCCTGTTCAATCTTCCGCCCGCACGCGTGTGGGTCTATCGAAAAACGCGAGGGGCCTAGAATGTCATTGTTGTCGCGGTTGCCGGTTGGGCCGGCGCTGTTCTGGTCCTGGTCGCGTATGTGCTGCTGTCGATGCGACGGATCGACGGCCATTCGACGACCTATCATGTGATGAATCTCCTGGGCGCGGCTTGGCATCGCGGCCAACAGCGGCTGGAACGGCGCCGTTCCTTCGGCCGTGCTCAACGTGATCTGGATCGGGATCGCGATCTATGCGCTCAGCCGCCCCTCCGTCACCGAACCCGACGTCGGCGGGCATTAGAAAGAACGCGTCGCAAAGCGCGCAAAAGATTATTCACAGGGTGCACGACTGAGGGACCGTGCAACTCATCGCCTCACCGTCTCCCTGTGAATTTTTCTGGCGCTGACGCGCCACCGATGCTGGAAAACAAAACAGGCCGCGGAAATGTCCGCGGCCCGTCATGTCGTGATCAATGAAATGCGGCTACTCCGCGGCTTCCGCCAGTTGCGGCGCGGCCTGCAGGACGTCCGGGCCCACATGGGCTTCGAACTTCTTGAAGTTCTCGCGGAACATGCCGACCAGCTTCTTCGCCTGCGCATCGTAAGCCGCTTTGTCGGCCCAGGTGTCGCGCGGGTTCAGGATCTTCGTGTCGACGCCCGGCACCGACACCGGCACGCGGAAGCGGAAATGCGGATCGATCCGCATCTCGACATTGGCGAGCGTGCCGTCGAGGGCCGCGGCCAGGAGCGCGCGCGTCGCCTTGATCGGCATGCGGTTGCCGGTGCCGAACGCGCCGCCGGTCCAGCCCGTGTTCACGAGCCAGCAATCGGCCTGATGCTGGCCGATCAGATCGCGCAGGAGATTGCCGTATTCCGCCGGATGACGCGGCATGAACGGCGCGCCGAAGCAGGTCGAGAAGGTCGGCTGCGGCTCCTTGCCGAGGCCTTTCTCGGTGCCGGCCACTTTCGCCGTGAAGCCCGAGAGGAAGTGATACATCGCCTGGCTGAGGCGTGAGCTTCGCGATCGGCGGCAAGACGCCGAAGGCATCCGCCGTCAGCATGATGACGTTCTTGGGATGGCCCGCCGTGCCCGTGCGCGAGGCGTTCGGGATGAAATCGATCGGATAGGCCGCGCGCGTGTTTTCCGTGTAGCGGTTGTCGTCGAGATCGAGCTCGCGCGTCTCCATGTTCATCACGACGTTCTCGAGCACCGTGCCGAAGCGCTCGGTCGTCGCATAAATCTCCGGCTCCGCATCGCGCGAAAGCTTGATCACCTTGGCGTAGCAGCCGCCTTCGAAATTGAAGACGCCGTTTTCCGACCAGCCATGCTCGTCGTCGCCCACCAGCGTGCGCGACGCATCCGCGGACAGCGTCGTCTTGCCCGTGCCGGAGAGGCCGAAGAAGATGGCCGACTTGCCGTTGGCGCCGACATTGGCCGAGCAATGCATCGGCATGACGCGCTTGGGCGGCAGGAGATAGTTGAGGATCGTGAAGACCGACTTCTTCATCTCGCCGGCATACGACGTTCCGCCGATGAGGATCACGCGCTTGGTGAAGTTGACCGCGATCACCGTGCCGGTGTCGCAGCCGTGGATTTTCGGATCGGCCTGGAAGCCCGGGCAGATCGACGATGGTGAAATCGGGCGCGAAATTCGCGCGCTGGCCGGCGTTGGGTTCGATCAGCAGATGCTGGATGAAGAGCGAGTGCCAGGCATATTCCGTCACCACGCGCACGCCCACGCGATGGACGGGATCGGCGCCGCCGAAGAGGTCCTGCACGAAAAGCTCGTGGCCCTGCGCGTAGGACATCATGCGAGTGATACAGCGTATCGAACGCGGCCGGCGTCATCGCCTTGTTGTTGTCCCACCAGACCTGGGATTCGGTCGCGGCATCGCGCACGATGAATTTGTCGGACGCCGAGCGGCCGGTGTGCTGGCCCGTCAGAACGACGATCGGACCGTTCTTGGCGACATGTCCTTCGCCGCGCGCAACGGCGGCTTCATAGAGCTGCGGCGCAGAGAGATTCCAGTTCACGGCTTTGAGATTGCGGAATCCCTGATTCTCGAGCCCGAATGCGCTCGGTTGCCGTCCATCCTGTGACATGTTCTCTCCTGAAATTCCCCGTGGCCAAACGCGGCTCCCTTGCGGTCTTTGCCGCAACCGAAGAGCCAGAATAGGCACCAATTCCGTACGCTCGCAAGGAACCAACAGCAGGCCGCGCCGGAAACTTCAACAGCTTCCGCAGCTTAGGGTGAAGACCAATCGTCACAGAGAAGATAGGGCCAAAGCCCGCTTCCGGCCTGGTCCGGGCTTGCGCTATGAAGCGCCATGGCCCTGTCCGACGACGAGCTTGAGCGCTACGCGCGGCACATCGTGCTCCGCGAGGTGGGCGGTGTGGGTCAAGCCAGGCTCAAGGCCGCCCGGGTGCTGGTCATCGGCGCCGGCGGGCTGGGCAGCCCCCTGATCCTTTACCTGGCCGCGGCCGGGGTCGGCACGCTCGGGATCGTCGACTTCGACCGGGTCTCGCTTTCGAACCTCCAGCGCCAGATCGCCCACCGGACCGAGGATGTTGGACGGCCCAAGACCGAGTCCGCCCGGGACGCCGCCCTGGCCGTCAATCCGGAGACCGCGCTCGACCTTCACCCCGTCCGTCTCGATGCGGCCAACGCCGCCGGCCTCATCGCCCGCTACGACATCGTGGCCGACGGCTCGGACAATTTCGACACGCGCTTTCTCGTCAACGACGCCTGCTATCTCGCGAAGAAGACGCTCGTCTCCGCCGCGGTCACGGAATTCGACGGACAGCTTTCGACTTACAAGGCGCACGCGAGCGCCGACCTCCCCTGCTATCGCTGTCTCTTTCCCGAGCCGCCGCCGCCGGGCACGGCGCCATCCTGTTCCGAAACCGGAATCCTCGGTGCGGCGGCGGGCGTGATGGGCACGCTGCAGGCGCTCGAGGTCATCAAGGAAATCTTAAGCCTGGGCGAAAGTCTCGCAGGGCAAGCTTCTCATCTATGAAGCGCTTTCGACGCGCTTCCGCACGGTGCGCGTGCGCCCCGATCCTGCTTGTCCGCTCTGCGGTCCCAAAGCAGTGATCCGCGATCTGATGGGTCACGTAACCGCTTAGTGTCGCCAAGAAATCGTTCGCCTGGACGACTTTCTTAACCGCGACTTAATGGGGCGGCGACAATAGTGATTGTCTCATACGCGTCGAAACGGCTCCCGGCGGAATGACTGAAAGAGACATTCATTTCGAGGTTTTCCGTCGCCCCGATCCCAAGGGCGCGTGGGCGCTGCACGACGTGTCGAGCGTGCGCGAAAAAGCGCTCGCTATGGCGGCCGACCTGATCCGCGCCGAGAAGACCATCGGCGTCAAGGTCGTCAAGGAATCCTACGACAGCGAAACCGGCGACTACCTCTCGCTCAAGATTTTCGAAGACGGCCACGCCAAGCTGAAACTCGATGCCGCCGAGGAAGACGCGCTGCCGGTACTGCCTTGCTTCAAGCCGGAAGATCTTTATTCGCAGCATGCGCGCGCGACGCTGGCGCGGCTCCTGCGCGATTTTCTCACGCGGCACAAAATCACCGTCACCGAACTCGTCCATCGCGCCGACTGCCTCGACAAGCTGGAAGCGGCCGGCACGGTGTTCCAGCATGCCGTGCAGAAAGTGGCCGTGGCGCAGGCTTCTTCGTCGACGCCGGTGCAGCAACTCATCAAGGCGCTCAACGATCTCGCGGGCAAAGCCATCGCCCGCGTGCAGCGCGACGCCAAGCGCGGCTATTTCCCGGCAGTCAAAGCGGGCGACTTCGGCGCGCTGGCCGTCAAGCTCGCGAGCGACCGCGACGGCGCTTACGTCTTCAACGGCGCGCTGGCGCTTCATCTGAAACCCTGTGCGAGCTGGACCGAAAAGCTGTTGGCGCTTCTGGCCATCGTGCCGGACGCGCCTGCCGACGGCGACGGCCGCGTGCTGTTCATGAGTTCCGTCGACGCGATCGCTTCCGAGATCGTCAGCGGTTCGACGGCGCTGCAGGAGATGATCGGCCAAAGCGAGAATCTCGGCCAGGCGCTGATGGTGTTGGTCGAATTGTTTCTGGGCCTTCTGGCCGACGACCAGCGCCCGGCACTGACCGCGCTCAGCCATCAATTCGCAGCCGACGAACTGCCGCTCACGCGGGTAGCCGTTTCCAACCGCATCATCGCGGAGCTGAAAAGCGGGCGCAGGCTCTGCCCCGTGGCGCGTCTCGAAGAGCTGACATTGCTGCGCAAGATCGGCAACAGCCTCGTCCTCGGCGACGCGCGCTATATAAGCCACGACAATCTCGTTGCCGCCTTCACCCTGCGCTCGCGCCGGCTCGTCTCCGCCGAATCGATCCAGGAATATCTCGCGGGCCTCGCCACGCCGGACGAGAAGATAGAGCGTCTTTTCATCGTCGAAGAGAACGTCGTCGGCGCATCCAACAAGAAGCAGTTGGCCCTCATCCTGCAGCAGACACTCACATCGCCCGCCTTCGCGGAGCATTTCACGAACAACCCGGCGCCGGTGATGGCGCGCCTGCGCCGGCTGTCCGATCTGCAGGCCCGCGCGCGCCGATCGAATTTCCGCGACGAGACGCGCGAGGAAATCGCCGATTGCCTCGACCGCATCGCCAGTGACGTCGAAGCGCGTGGCAAGGTCTTCAAATCGCTGCAGGAGAATCTGGCCGAACCGGCCGAGCGCGCCATGGCGATCCTGAAACTCTGCACCAACAACGCGCTCACCGAAGGCCGCGTGCGCGGCAAGGCGCGCGACATGGTGCTCACCACGCTGGGGCAGCCGGGATTCCTGAAAGGCTATCTCGCGCGCAGCAAGGAAGGCGAGCCGCCCGAGCACGCCCTGACCGAGCTGGCCGAACTTCTCCAGCTCGCCGGCATTTCGCCCGAAGACGGGATGAAGTCGATCGCGGCTTAACGGCGGCAATCGATCCCTAGCACCGCCGCCAGCCGGCCTTCCAGCGAAAGCATCTCCAGCGTCGGAATCGCTCCTTCTTCACGCCGGGGCCGTAGAGCACATACACGCTGTGATAGTCGTGGCGAAGCGGCCAGAAGCCGTGATTGCCTTTTTCCTGCGGCGGCGTATGCGCAGGGCCGGTCTCCTCGCGGCCGAACATCACGTGATCGGCGGGCTCGAAGGCGGCCACGACATTCGCCAGTCCCGGCGCATAGCGCACGAGCTCGTCATGCGGGATTTCGCGGCCGACATCGCTGCCGGGCTTGCCGGATTGCGCGCGCAGCCAATCGGCCACTTTCGCATCGCTCGTCGTGACGATCCCGCCCATCGCTTCGAGATTGCCGGTGACGCCATCCGCCGCCGCTTCGACTTTCAGATTGGCGATGTGATCGATCTTCTCGAAGCCGTGGTCGGAGACGAGCGCGAAATCATAATCCTTGGGCAACGCCTTCAGCATGTCGCCGATGAGCTCGTCGGTGCGTTCCAGGATCGCATTGGCGTTCTGTCCGAACGGGCCCTGATCGTGCGATTCCGAATCGAGATCGACCAGATGCACCAGCATCAGATCGGGCTGCTTGTGCTTCAGGAGATAGAGCGCCGCCTGCGTGCGCGTGCGATCGTCGACCCATTGCTGTTTGAACGACGGATAATCCCTGGCGATCGCGTCGACCAGCCCGGGCGTCGCATGCGCGGCCACCGCCTCCAGATCCATCGAGCCGCCGTTGCGCCGCGCGAAGACCTCGGGAAGATTGTAGGTGATGGCGCCGTCCATGGTGACGGGCCAGGTGATCGGCAGCCGTGGTCAAGCCGTGCCCGCCCGCGCATTGCCAGAGCGTGGGCACTTTCAGCTTCGTCGCCGACCAATAGCTGAGCGACGAGTCGATCGGCCCGCGCGCATTGCTCAGGATGCCGTGCTGATCGGGACGCGCGCCGGTGATGATCGAGGTGTGCGAGGGCCAGGTGATGGTCGGCCACACGCCGACGACGCCGTCGGCCACCTGGCCCTCCGCGAGAAGATGGCGGAGATGGGGGATGGAAAGCCCCAGCTGATCGCGGTCGCGCAGATAGCGCCAGTCGAGACCGTCGACGGAGAGCACGAGAAGCTTATGCGGCGCGGCGCGTCCGCGGGTATCGCAGCGGCCGTCGCGAGGACAGCCGCCGCAATCAGAAACTTCATTCTCAAAACGTCACCCCGACGCCGACATAGAAGGCGCGGCCGTTTTCCAGCGTCGAGTAGTTGAGCTGCTGGGTCAGGCCCACGACTTTCTGCGGCCGCGAGTCGAACAGGTTCTTGCCCTGCACGCGGAACGACAGATAGTCGGTGACCTGATATTTCACCTGCGCATCGACGGTGCTGATGCCGGCCCACCACTGGTCGTTGACCTTGCTTGTTGGTGTCGAAGCTGATCGGCATTTTGCCGGTGAAGTTATAGGCGACCTCGCCGCTGAAAGGACCGTGGCTGTAGAGCAGCGAGAAATTCTCGATCGTCTTCGACGAATAGAGCAGTTGCGGCAGTTTGCGGAACGAGCCGTCCGCCATCCGGATGTCGGGCGAGTCGAAGGTGATGAACGACACGTTCGCGCTGCCGCCGAAATCCGACAGGAACCCGGGCAGGAAGTCGAATTTCACGTCGGCGACGTTCAGTTCCACGCCCTGGATCACCGCGCTTGCCGGCATTCTCCGACGTCGTCGTGGTCAAGGTGCACGGCGCCGTACAGCCGGGACGACGGCGTTGTTCGTGATGGTCGTCAGCGTCTCGATCTCGTTCTGGATCTGCTTGTTGAAGACCGCGACCGAGGCGAGCGCGCCGGGCGCCCAATACTATTCCGCCGAGACAGATCGAAATTCGCCGATTTGCGGGGCTTCAGATCGGGATTGGAAATTGTTTCGATTGCCGTGATGCCCGTGACGCGTCGCCGAGCTGTTTTCGGCCAGCTGGGCATATTCCGGGCGGCCATAGGTTTCGGTCGCTGCGGCGCGAAGCTTGAACGTGTCGGTCACGTCGTAGGCCAGGTTCAGCGAAGGCAGCAATTTGGCGTAGTTGGACGTACGTGGTGACCGGCACGAAGTGTGGTCGTGCTGGCTGAGCGGCGACGGCAGGTAATTGATGATCTGTTGGTCCGTGCGATTCGTAGCGCACACCCGAGCAAGCGCGTAGAGATCGCCCATCTTGTATTGCGCCTCGACGTATTCGGCATTGATCTTTTCCGAGAGCCGGTAGTTGTTGACGTTGTCCGAGTTAGGATCGGCGGCCGTTTGCCGTATATTCGCCGATATTGGCGGCGACGTATTGATCGATGGCGTAGCGATTGAGCAGCAGGATCGTCTGGCCCTCGCCGTCATAGAGGGATACGTTCTGATTGATGACGCCGTTCGGAATCGGCCGCGAGCGTCGTGCTGGCGATCGGGTTCAGCCCGGTCTGATCGTAAAGTCGTAGTGCTGCGACAGGTCGCGCCATGTCCAGCCGGCCTTGAAGCCGAGGCCCGTCGATTCGCGCTCGAAGTTCTTCTTGAACTCGATCTTGGTCTGCGGCAGCTCGTTGGTGCTCGTATCGAGAGCGTTCAGGTGATACACCTGTTTATAGTTCGCCGGATTCATGAACGCCGCGAGATTGTTCGGCGTGAACAGTGGCGCGGTCGGCGCCGCCAGATTGTAGCTGCAAACGCGAGATTCGGGTCGTCGAAGCGTTCGGTGAACTGGTCTTCGCGCCGTCGTCTGCGCGTAGTGGCCGATCGAATAGTTGAACGTCACATCAAGATGCATGTCGTCGGCGAAGTTCATCCCGCCGCCGACTTCCACATATTCGATTTCGCGGTTCTGCACGTATTTGTCGTAGTCCACTTCGCCGCTGCCCTGCGCGAACGTGCCCGTCGTGGGCGTCAGGATCGTCGCGATCGCCCTCGCGACCGAGAGATTGGTCGATTGCGGTGCTCGTTGTTGATGAACTGGAACCAGCCGCCGTCGAGATGGGCGTGGAACATGCCGTGATCGTCGAAGTCGAAGCGCGCGAACACGCCCGGACGATAGCGATCATTGTCGTAGAAATACCAGCGATGGAGATCGGGGATCGCGATGCGTGTTCGTCGAAATTGACGCCGGGCTTCAGCGTCGAGCCGGTCGCCGTGGCGCTGTTGGCTCGAGCGCCGGCTGCGGCATCGCCCGAACCGACTGCCGCTCGCGGGATAATAGGACCAAGGCAGCGTGTAGGTGTTCAGCGTCGAGGATGAGCGCTGGAAATAGCTGCCGGTCACCAGGAAGCCGAATTCGTCGGATGGTCCGAAGGTGTTGCTGTAGGTGGCGTCGAGATTGCCGGACGGCAGCTTGGAATGGACCTGCTCGGTGTCTTCCCAATAGGCGGCGTCGGCATGCGCGTCGAAGAATTGGCCCGGATGGTCGAAGGCGCTGCGGGTGTGCAGATCGGCAATGCCGCCGACCGCGTCGCTGGGCTGATCGACGCGCCAGGTCTTGTCGACATCGACGCCTTTGACGACCACCGAGGGAATCACGTCGAGCGAGACCCAGCGCGTCGTTTCTTCCGTGGAGGCCAGCGCCATGCCGTCGACTGTGGTCGTATCGTAATCGGGGTTGAGGCCGCGAATGGTCAGAAACTGGTCTTCGCCGCGGCCGTTGTTGATCTGCAACGAGACGCCGGGAACCTTGCGCAGCGCGTCACCCAGGCCGAATTCGGGGATAGAGCCGATTTCGTCGGCGGAAATGCCGTCGGAGATGATGTTCGAATTCAGCTTTTGCTGAATCGATTGGCTGAGGGAGTATTTCTCGCCGGTCACCGTGACGGTTTCGACTCTGACCGTCATCGGCGCGCGCGACGCCTGCAAACATCGTCAAGGCCGCAACCGAGCAAGCCGCGCGCAGCACGCGCGCGGAATTCCGCTGTGTTTTGAACACGCCCCATTCCCCATGATACGCCGTTTCACTTACGGGGATAGAACACTGTAAATGAGACGAAGCGGCGTCACGCATGTGAACGTTTCGATTCCGAATTTTGAAACTGTCGCGCATATGCGCATCGAAAATGTGCACGCGTGCACGTTTTGCGACAGCGCATCTCGACTATGAAGCAATCGTGCTAGTGCGCTTCGTCCCAGTTCGAAGCGGCGCGCGCTTCGACGACCAGCGGCACCGTCAGCTGAAGTGCCGGCAACGATGCCTTCTCCATCACCGCGCGCACGACATCGCATGTCGACTTGCGCTTCTTTTTCCGGCGCTTCGAAGATCAGTTCGTCATGCACCTGCAGCAGCATGCTGTGCTTTGAGCTTTGCTTCGGCAAGCGCGCCGGGCACGCGGATCATGGCGCGGCGGATGATGTCGGCGGCCGCGCCCTGGATCGGCGCGTTGATCGCCGCGCGTTCCGCGCCGCCGCGATGTCCGGGATTTGTCGACTTGATCTCGCGGATATGGACGCGCCGCCCGAACAGGGTTTCGACATAGCCGTGCTCGCGCGCGAACTGCCTTGGTGTCTTCCATATAGTCGCGGATGCCGGGGAAGCGCTGGAAATATTTCTTGATGTAATCGTCGGCTTCGCCGCGCGGAATGCCGAGCTGGTTGGCGAGGCCGAAGCCCGAAATGCCGTAGACGATGCCGAAATTGATCGCCTTGGCGCGGCGGCGGATTTCCGACGGCATGTCCTTCACCGGCACGCCGAAAATCTCCGACGCCGTCATGGCATGAATGTCGAGGCCTTCGGCGAAGGCCTTCTTGAGCGCAGGAATATCGGCGATATGCGCGAGCAGACGCAGCTCGATCTGGCTGTAATCGGCGCTGATGAGCTTCATGCCCTTGGCCGCGATGAACGCCGCGCGGATGCGCCGGCCTTCTTCGGTGCGGATCGGGATGTTCTGCAGATTGGGATCGGTCGAAGCCAGGCGCCCCGTCGACGTCGAGGCCATCGCATAAGACGTGTGCACGCGGCCGGTCTTGGGATTGATGTAGCTCGGCAGCGCGTCGGTATAGGTGCCGCGCAATTTCTGCAGCTGCCGCCAGGCCAGCACCTTCTTGGCGATGTCGTGGCCCTGGAGCCGCCACGTCTTCCAGCACGTCGGAATCGGTCGACCACGCGCCGGTCTTGGTGCTTGCGTGCCGCCCGGCAGCTTGAACCGGTCGAACAGGATTTCGCCCAGCTGCTTGGGCGAGCCGATGTTGAAGCTGCCGCCGGCGAGCTTGTGGATGTCGGTTTCCAGCGCCGCCATGTCGTTGGCGAAATCGTTGGAGAGCTTGCGCAGCCTGTCGGGATCGATGGTGATGCCGGCCTGCTCCATGTCGGCCAGCACCGGCACCAGCGGCCGCTCCAGCGTCTCGTAAACGCGCGACCTTGCCTTCCGCGATCAGCTTGGCCTTGAGCAGCGCATGCAGGCGCAGCGTCACGTCGGCATCTTCGGCGGAATAGCGCGTGGCCTCCTTCACCGGCACGCAATCGAAGGTGGTCTTCTCCTTGCCCTTGCCCGCCACTTCGCTGAAGGTGATGGGCGTGTGCGTCAGATGCAGTCTCCGACAGCTCGTCCATGCCGTGGCCGTGCAGCGCCGCGCCGAGACATAGGAGATCAGCATCGTGTCGTCGAAGGGTGCGACGCGGATGCCGCGCTGCAGGAAGATCAGATAATCGTATTTCAGGTTCTGCGCGATCTTGAGGACGGTGTCGTCTTCCAGCAGCGGCTTCAGGCGCTTGAGCACGTCGGCTTCCGCCAGCTGCACGATCTTGGCCGAGCCGCCCAGATCGAGCCCGTCGCCCGCGCGATGGCCGCAGGGGATGTAACAGGCCTCGCCCGGCGCCAACCGCCAGCGACACGCCGCAAAGCCCCGCCTGCATGGGATCGAGCGACGTCGTTTCCGTGTCGACGCAGACCGGCCCGCCGTCGCGCGCGCGCGCGATCCAGCTGTCGAGTCGCTTCAGCGTCGTCACGGTCTCGTAGGCGTCGAGATCGATCGGTTTCAGCAGCGCGCCGCGATCCATCACCGCGCCGGGCGCACCCAGCGCCAGCGCGTCATTGTCGCGCGCGCGGCTCCGTCTCTTTCGCCACGGCGACGAGCGTTTTCACGGGCTTTGCGGCGTCGGTCGCCGCGCGGAATCGCATCGATATCCTCGATGCCGAAATGCGACGCCGCGCGCTTGGCGAGTGCTGCGAACTCCATCGCCTTCAGGAAGCCGATCAGCGTTGCCGGATCGGGCTCATGCGTGCCGAATTCGTCGATGCCGGCGCTCACCTTCACATCGATCATCGAGCGTCACGAGCCTGAGCGAGATGCGCGCATTCTCCGCGTTCTCGACCAATGTCTCGCGGCGCTTCGGCTGCTTGATTTCGCCCGCGCGCTTCAGCAGCGTTTCCAGATCGCCGTAAGCATTGATGAGTTCGGCCGCCGTCTTCACGCCGATGCCGCGCACGCCGGGCACATTGTCCGTCGAGTCGCCCGCCAGCGCCTGCACTTCGACGACCTTCGACGGCGGCACGCCGAATTTCTCCATCACCTCGGCCGAGCCCAGGCGCTTGTTCTTCATCGGATCGAGCAGTTCGACCTTGGCCGTCGACGACCAGCTGCATCAGGTCCTTGTCGGAGGACATGATGGTGACTTTGGCGCCCGCCTCGCGCGCCAGCCGCGCATAAGTCGCGATCAGGTCGTCGGCTTCGAAACCCGGCATTTCGATCGCCGGCACGCCGAAGGCGCGCGTGGCTTCGCGCACCAGCGGAAATTGCGGGATCAGGTCTTCCGGCGGCTCGGGACGGTTGGCCTTGTATTGCGGATAGATCTCGTTGCGGAACGTCTTCTTGCCCGCGTCGAAGATCACCGCCAGATGCGTCGGCTTGTCGCCGGACTTCGTGTCCTCGAGCAGCTTCCACAGCATGTTGCAGAAGCCCGAGACGGCGCCCGTCGGCAGCCCGTCCGATTTGCGCGACAGCGGCGGCAGCGCGTGATAGGCGCGGAAAAGATAACCCGATCCGTCGACCAGATAGAGATGATCGCCTTTCTTGAGCGGGCGCTTGTCCGTCAATGGTGGCCCGCTCCCGGCTTCAGCACGAATCTTCGGTCGCAATAGGGGCATTCGACGAAGTTTTCGTCGCCCATTTCGAGATAGACCTTGGGATGGCCGAGCGCGCCGCCGCCGCCGTCGCAGGAGACGCGGGTGTCATCCACTTCGATGATTTCGGGCGCTTCGACGGGCATGGGAAAGTCCTGATTCTGAGGCGGGAGGGGGATAATAGCCAGCAGCGCCGGGGCTGCAACCGGTCGCTATTGATTTGGCTCAAAAAGGCCGATGGTGCGTTCCTATATGGTGATCCTGCGGGTTTGCACCGCAACTTTGCCGTTTCATAGCTTCAATTCGACGCTTCGCGGACCGGGTGAAAACCACGGCCGCCGAACCGTTGTGCGCGGCTCACACCGAAGCCGGCGGCATGCTGCTTTGAATGTTACGGGACCCGACCATAAGAAATTTACAACCGGAAACCTGCCCATGAATGCATCGTCCCGTATCGCCGTCATCGGCAATCACCTTCCGCGCCGCTGCGGTATAGCGACCTTCACCCACGATCTGCATCAGGCCATCGCGACGCTGAGACCCGACCTCCACACCTCCGTCGTCGCGATGACGGACAATGGACGCCAATACGAATACCCCTCGTTCGTCGGTTATGAAATTCAGGACCAGAGCATCGAAGGTTACGTGAAGGCCGCGGAATTCCTGAACGCTTCGCAGTTCGACGTCGTATCTCTTCAGCATGAATTCGGCATTTTCGGCGGTGAAGCCGGTTGCTACATCATCGAACTGCTCTCTCGCCTGCAGATGCCGATCGTCACGACGCTTCACACCATACTTCCGAAGCCGAGCGCCGCTCAGCGCGCCGTCATGGAAAAGATCATCGCCCTTTCGGCGAAAATCGTCGTCATGTCGGAAACCGGCCGGCAGATCCTGTCTTCCACATACCCGATACCGCCGGACAAGATCGTGTTGATCCCGCACGGGATCCCCGATGTGCCCTTCATCGAAACGCACCAGGCCAAAGCCAAGCTCGGATTCGCCGACAAGACGGTGATCCTGACATTCGGCCTGCTTTCGCCGAACAAGGGCATCGATGTCGTGATCGATGCGATGCCGGCCGTCATCGCGCGCTGCCCCGAGCGCCATGTATGTCGTCCTCGGCGCGACACATCCCAATCTCGTCCTGAAAGACGGCGAAGCCTATCGCGAGAGCCTCGTTGCACGCGTGCGCAAGCTCGGCATCGAATCGCATGTCGTATTCATCGACCAGTTCGTCGACCAGCCGACATTGCTGGAATACATCTCGATGTGCGACGTCTACGTCACGCCTTATCTCAACGAGGCGCAGATGACGTCCGGCACGCTGGCCTACAGCTTTGGGCTGGGACGCGCGGTCGTTTCGACGCCCTATTGGCATGCGAAAGAACTGCTGGCCGACGGCCGCGGTGTGCTCGTGCCGTTCGGCGATTCGAAAGCCATCGGCGAGGAGATCATCGGATTGCTCACCAACGACGTTCGCCGGCATGCCATGCGCAAGCGCGCCTATGCCGCCAGCCGCGAGATGACCTGGAAGCAATGCGCCATGCGCTATCTGGCAGCCTTCGACGCCGCGCGCATCGCCAATGCTTCGGCGAAGTCCGCCGCCCGCCCGGATGAGGATGAATTTCCCGATATGCGCACATCGCATCTTCTCTCGATGTGCGACGACACGGGGCTTCTGCAACATGCCGTTTACGCGGTGGCCGACCGCGCGCACGGCTATTGCGTCGACGACAATGCGCGCGCGCTGCTGCTGGCCTGCGCGCTGAACGACGCCGGCGAAACGGAGCTGCCGGAAATCCTGACGGCGCGGTTCTCGGCGTTTGTTCAGCATGCCTGGAACCCCGACACGCAGCGGTTTCGGAATTTCATGAGCTACAGCAGAATCTGGCTGGAGCCACAGGGCTCCGAAGACAGCCACGCGCGCACGCTCTGGGCGCTCGGCACATGCGCGGGTCAGGGACCAAATCTCCCGCAACAGCGCTGGGCAAAAAGCCTCTTCGAGAAAGTCGCTGCCGCCGGTCGAGGATTTTCGCTCGCCGCGCGCCTGGGCGTTTGCGCTCCTCGGTATCGACGCCGCCGGCCAGCTCTCGCCAGCCGTCGCGCGCATTCGCGATGTCTTGTCCGGCAGGCTGATGGCGGCCCTGGCCGCCGTGACGACGCCCGACTGGATCTGGTTCGAAGACGAACTGGCCTACGACAATGCGCGGCTGCCGCAGGCGCTGATTTTAACCGGTCTGGCAACCGCGGATAGCGCCATGGTCGAAGCCGGGCTCAAATCCCTGCGCTGGCTGATGGGTCTGCAGACCGCGTCGACCGGCCGCTTCCGGCCCGTGGGAACGGAGGGCTTCGGCATATCGCGCCGATTGCCGAAAGGATTCGATCAGCAGCCTCTCGAGGCCGCAGCGACAATCTCCGCGTGCCTCGCGGCGTGGGAAGCCACGCACGACGACACATGGGCGGATGATGCGAGGCGCGCCTTCCGCTGGTTTCTGGGCGACAACGACCTCGGCATTCCCCTGGCCGACGTCGAAACGGGCGCCTGCTTCGACGGGCTTCATTACGATCGCCGCAATGAGAACAATGGCGCGGAGTCGATCCTGTCATACCTTCTCGGATTAACCGAGATGCGGCGGTTTGCGCGTGCGCGCGCGAAGGCGCAGTGTGCGCAGCCGACAGCGATTCTCGCGCTCAGCGCCTGAACGCGTTCAATCAAAACCCGAAAGAGTCCGGTGGACGATTTGTCCGAACCCATGTTCCTCACGCGACAAGCTCTCTATCTGCGCCCGGATCCGGCGAGGGTGGTCGTGCGGCCCTTCCGGCCGGCGATCGAGCCGAGAGATCTCAACCCGGTCGACAAGACGCGGGCGAACCACATCGTCGACCGGATCGTCGCGCTGGATGCCGCGACGACGGAAAGTCTTCTGCTCAACGTTCTCGACAATTTCGAAGGCCGCCATCGAAACCTGTTGAACACTTTCGAGGCGCGCGCCGGCGAGATGGAGGACGCGTTCCTGCCCCATCTGCAATTCAGCAAGGCGCAGCGCCAGCTGATCGGCGCCTACTTTCTCAACGAATATTCCTTCGAGGCGGCGGCGCTTGTTCAACCCCAGCATCGTGCGCAATCCCGATCAGTCGGGTGTCCCTGCCGGCGCCTGCGGAATCATCTTGAGCCTTCGCGCTGTCGGCGAAGGACACATTTCTTCGCTGACGTTCCGGGCGGGATGTATCGACAGCGACGGCAATGTCACGATCGAACCGACCGCGCGGCTTGCCTCGGTGCCGGCGATTCAAAGACGCACACCGAGACCGGACGGTGAAGATCTCGAGGTGAGCTTCTCCTCGCCCAACGAGCATCTCAGCGAACGCGTCATCTTTCCCATGACGGACTCTCAATCGAACGGAATCGAGGACGCGCGGTTCGTCGAATTCGACGACGGGGAGCGCAGAATCTTCTACGGCACTTACACCGCCTATAGCGGCAAAGGCATACGCTCGGAGCTGATCCAAACGACCGATTTCCTGTCGTTCCGCCTGACGCCGCTCAGCGGATCGGCGGCCAGGAACAAGGGCATGGCGTTGTTTCCGCGCAAGATCGACGGCCGCTACGCCATGATCGGCCGGCAGGACAATGAGAACCTCTACCTTCTCTATTCCGACGATCTCTATGTCTGGAACGACGGCCAGCTCATCCTGAAGCCGGAATTCCCCTGGGAGTTCGTGCAGATCGGCAATTGCGGATCGCCGATCGAACTCGACGAGGGCTGGCTGTTGTTCACGCATGGCGTCGGCCCCATCCGGAAATACTCGATCGGCGCCGTTCTCCTCGACAAGAAAGATCCCACGAAAGGTTCTGGGCCGATCGCGCGAACCGATTCTGAGGCCCGAACAGTCCGAGCGCGAAGGCTACGTCCCCAACGTGGTCTACACCTGCGGGGCCATGCGCCATGGCGACAGGATCGTTCTGCCCTACGCCATATCCGACACCTTCTCCAATTTCGCGACCATCGAAATTGCGACGCTTCTGCGCGCGCTTATGGACTAACTGTGCTCAGGTTCGGGCCGTCGCGTCTCCGGACACTACCGCTACATTGTGGAATTCAGCGACAGGCCCTAAATTGAGCGGGATTCCGCACGATAGGGGTTGGGCGCGATGCACCGATTTCTGGAGTTGTTCTACCGCCACTCTCGGCGTTATCTCGTTTTCGGCATGATACTCGCCGTTGGCGGAATCGCATTTGATATATGGCCTCATCAGCATCCGCACGCTTCGGCAGGCGATTGGCTGTTTGAAACGTCCATCTTCTTCGCCATGCTCCTGGTCATAGGGGCCGTCACCGCCGGACTGCAAGTGTTCTTCGGGCGCGAGAGAACGCAGCTTGGACAGCAGCAGGCCAAGCAGTAACCTCGGACCATGGTCAAACTGAATCGCATCTATACGAAGACCGGCGACAAGGGCGAGACGGGCTTGGGCGACGGCACGCGCGTGCCAAAGGAATGCGCTTCGCATTGCCGCCTACGGCACGGTCGACGAAACCAACGCGACGCTCGGTCTAGCGCGGCTGCACACGACGGGCGAGATGGACGCCATGCTCGCGCGCATCCAGAACGATCTCTTCGATCTGGGCGCTGATCTCTGCGTGCCGGATACGGCCAAGAACGGCGCGCAGGCGCTGCGCATCGTCGAAGCCCAAGTCGAGCGGCTCGAAAAAGAAATCGATGCGATGAACGAGGAACTGTCGCCGCTCAAATCCTTCGTGCTGCCGGGCGGTACGCCGGCGGCGGCCTACCTTCATCTCGCACGCACGGTCTCGCGGCGGGCGGAACGGCTGATGGTGGAACTGGCGCGCAGCGAGACCATCGGTGCGCCGGCGCTCAAATACATGAACCGTCTGTCGGATCATCTCTTCGTGGCGAGCCGTTACGCCAACGACAAAGGCGCGAAAGACGTCCTCTGGACGCCCGGCGCGAACAGGCAGAGCTAGGACGTTCTTTTTTCTATCTAAGTCGTCATCCCCGCGAAAGCGGGGACCCAGGTGAGCGAAGGACACCGCGTTCTGTGATCTCCTGGGTTCCCGCTTTCGCGGGAATGACAAGTTATTTTTGAAATCAAGCCTCATCCGCCATGCGGCGGCCGAAGAGGATCGCCAGCACCACGCCCAACACGCCCGGCAGGCTCCATGCGGGCAGCGACAAAACGGTGCCGATCCAGCGCGCGAGGAACCCGGGAAGCGCATGGCCGAGCCAGGCGGAGAACGCCGCTTCGCTCGATTTGGAGAAGAGTCCCCACACCTGTTCGATCGAACGCGCACCGAGCGCGCCGCCGCGTTCCAGCGACGTGATGAGATCGGCGCCCAGAAACATCAGCGCCACACCAATCAGAACCACACTCAAAAATCGCAGCGCCACATACATGGCCCGGTCCCCCGCCTCAGAGGCGCCAAACTAATCGGCGGCCCCTCTGCGCACAAGAATGCCTAAGGCCGATTAACCATGCCCGGACCGGAAATCCGCGAACTGCGTTACTTTTCGCGCATGGGATAGGGCGTGCCGTCCATGCGCGTGTAGCCGCTCTTCATGTCGACCTTCATGTCGATGTCGGAATAGGTGCAGATGTCGTCGATACTGTTCGAGCCCACCTCCAGGACGAGCACGTCCCGGTCCGAGCGATTGATGAGGTGATGGCCGTCGGCTGCGTTCTTCGGGAACGCCGCACAATCGCCCGCGACGCAGAATTTCTTCGCCCTTATCGGTCACGAGCACAACTTCGCCGGAAACGATGAACACGAACTCGTCTTCGTGGCTGTGCCAGTGGCGCTGGCTCGACCAGATGCCGGGCTTGAGACGCAGGAGATTGACGCCGAAATCCGTGAGTCCGCCTGCATCGCCGAGGCGCTGGCGGATGCGTTGGAAGACGGGCTCGTGAAACGGCGCGGGATAGGTGGAACCGGTCCGCTCGGGAAGGGATTTGATATCGATCTTGGGCATGCGGGATTCCTCTGGCACGCGTCTCACAATATCGCGTGAGAATGGCAACTCAAACTCACCATGGCCGGGCGTGGCCCGGCCACCCAGCCGCCGCGCGCCGGCGCGGCGAATGACTCATTGCTCGCGGACGCTCGCATACTAGATGGCCGGGCCACGCCCGGCCACGGTGAGTCATTTCCCGCCGTCTTCGACGCAGACGATGGTCGTGCTGGTGACGGTGGAAGAGTCCTTATATTCCGACACGAACGCGCCCCAGGCCGCATCGTGTTCGCCTTCGTCGACCGCGCCCGGCGTTTTCGGCGTCTCGATATGGATGGTCATAGCCTGATCCGCTGCATAGGCGGGTGCATCACCCTGCGCGATGACGCGCGCGAAGATGATCTTGTCTGCAGTGCCATGCGCGCGATACCACGCCTGATGGTCGGTGACGGCTTTCTTGAATGCCTCCATCTTGCCGGGTTTGATCTGATCCATGCGGATGACTTCGAAACGCCCTTTGCATTCGGGCATGGATTGCGCCGATGCTGCAGACGCTGCGACGAGGCCGAGTGCGGCGAGTGCGATGACTTTCATGGCGATCCCCTCCTGGAATGAACCGGACGCGAGGCTGCATCGGATTCATGACAGGGAGGCGACGGCCGCGCGCGCAATTGGACCGCGGAAATGAAAAACCCCCGGCCATCGGCCGAGGGTTCTTCGTAATGCAAGCAACAGAGAGCGCTTATCCCGCCTGTTGCTGTTCGCCGTCGGCGCCCTGCTTCTTGGAGAGGTCTTCGCCGGTCGTCTGGTCGACGACCTTCATCGACAGCCGCACCTTGCCGCGATCGTCGAAGCCCAGCAGCTTCACCTTCACGGTGTCGCCTTCTTTCACCACGTCGGTGACTTTGGCGACGCGCTTGGGCGCCAGCTCGGAGATATGGACGAGGCCGTCCTTGGGCCCGAAGAAGTTCACGAAGGCGCCGAAATCCATCACCTTCACGACCTTGCCGTCATAGATCTCGCCGATCTCGGGCTCGGCCACGATGCCTTTGATCCACTTGAGCGCGGCCTTGATCGACTCGCCGTCGGCGGAGGCGATCTTCACCGTGCCGTCGTCCTCGACGCTGATCTTGGCGCCGGTCTTCTCCACGATCTCGCGGATCACCTTGCCGCCCGTGCCGATCACTTCGCGGATCTTGTCGGTCGGGATCTTGATCTGCTCGATGCGCGGCGCGTGTTCGCCGAGCTGCTCGCGGGCGTGGCCGATGGCCTTGCCCATTTCGCCGAGGATGTGGAGACGGCCGCCCTTCGCCTGATCGAGCGCGACGCGCATGATCTCTTCGGTGATGCCGGCGATCTTGATGTCCATCTGCAGCGACGTGACGCCTTCTTCCGTGCCCGCCACCTTGAAGTCCATGTCGCCCAGGTGATCTTCGTCGCCCAGGATGTCGGAGAGCACGGCAAAGCGCGTGCCTTCGAGGATGAGGCCCATGGCGATACCCGCCACCGGCCGCGTCAGCGGAACGCCCGCATCCATCAGCGCCAGCGACGTGCCGCACACCGTCGCCATCGACGACGAACCGTTCGACTCGGTGATCTCCGAGACGATGCGGATCGTGTAGGGGAAGTTTTCCTTCGGCGGCATCAAGGGATGGATGGCGCGCCAGGCAAGCTTGCCGTGGCCGATTTCGCGGCGTCCCGGCGCATTCATGCGGCCCGTCTCGCCCACCGAATAGGGCGGGAAGTTATAGTGCAGCATGAAGTTCTGCTTGTAGGTGCCTTCGAGCGAGTCGACGAACTGCTCGTCTTCGCCCGTGCCGAGCGTGGCAACGACCAAGCGCCTGCGTCTCGCCGCGCGTGAAGAGCGCGGAGCCGTGCGTGCGCGGCAGTATGCCCACTTCGGCCAGGATCGGACGAACCGTCTTGAGATCGCGTCCGTCGATGCGGCGGCTCGGTGTCGAGCACCGCGATGCGCATGACGCGCGGCTTCCAGATCGTGGAACAGGTTCTTGAACTTGTTCTCCGGCGAACTTGCCTTCGCCTTCGCCCACGAATTGCGCGGCCGTCGCTTTGCGGATCTCGTCGATTGCGTCGCGGCGGACATGCTTCTCGGGGATCTGGAACGCGGCCTTGAGATCGCTGCTCCGCCACTTTCGCGATCGTCTCGAGATGGGCTGCGTCTTCCGTCACCGGCAGATCGCGCGGCTCCTTCGCCGCCTTTTCCGCCAGACGGATGATCGCGTCGATCACCGGCTGCATGGAGCGATGGCCGAACATCACGGCGCCCAGCATGACCTGCTCGGACAGTTCCTTGGCTTCGGATTCCACCATCAGCACCGCATCGGCGGTGCCGGCGACGACGAGGTCGAGCTTGCCGAGTTCGGCATGTCGTCGATCAGCGGATTGAGACGGTATTCGCCGTCGATGTAGCCGACGCGCGCCGCCCCGATCGGTCCCATGAAGGGATGCCCGAAATGGTGAGCGCAGCCGAGGCGGCGACCAGCGCCACGACGTCGGGATCGTTCTCCATGTCGTGGCTGAGGACGGTGACGATGACCTGCGTCTCGTTGCGGTAGCCTTCGGCGAACAGCGGACGGATCGGCCGGTCGATCAGGCGCGACGTCAGCGTCTCGCGCTCGGTGGGCCGGCCTTCACGCTTGAAATAGCCGCCGGGGATTTTGCCGGCGGCGAAATACTTTTCCTGATAGTTGACAGTGAGGGGGAAGAAATCGATTCCCGGCTTTCGGGTTGCGATCGCCGACGGCGGTGGCGAGCACCACGGTCTCGCCATAAGTTGCCACGACGGCGCCATCGGCCTGACGGGCGACTTTGCCCGTTTCGAGGACGAGCTTGCTGCCGCCCCATTCGAGTTCTTCACGGATTACTTTAAACATTCTTCGTTTCCTTCTTTCCCGCCGCCGGATTGCGACGAGCTTTGTTTGCGTTCACGCCGATGCGCGAGCCGCTCTCTTCGATTGCTATCGAAGACATGGTTGTGGCGCGGCACGCTCGCACCCACGCCGACGAAATCGCCGGACACGTGACTAGCACGATGGCGTGCAGGCAGGCCGTGATCGGCCTTGCGCCATACGCGGCCTCAGCGCCTCAGGCCGAGCCGTGCGATCAGCGCATCGTAGCGCTTCTCGTCGGTGGCCTTGATGTAGTCGAGGAGCCGCCGGCGCGTGCGACACGAGCTTGATCAGCCCGCGGCGCGAGTGGTTGTCCTTCGACGTGCGTCTTGAAATGTTCGGTCAGGTTGGTGATGCGCTCGGAGAGCACCGCCACCTGCACTTCGGGCGATCCGGTATCGCCTTCCTTGGTCGCGTATTCGGAAATAACGGCTAGTTTGCGTTCAGCAGTGATCGACATGGTTCTTCCCGGTCATCCAGTTCCAAAATTGAAAACACGAAACGGCCTCAGCTCTCCTTGCGCCAATTCCGGCGAGCGCTACCGGCTCGCCTCCCTGCGTTGAGAGAAAGACCGTGAGCCCCTGAAGATCGTCGCTGTCGCCGGCTTCTTCCGTGATCCGGGCGAAAAGATTGGCCCGCATCAAAATCGGATTGCCGCTACGCAAGCGAACCGCATCCGGGCCCGTTACGGCCAGCGCCGGGATGCCGTCCAGCGCGGTCGAAATGGGCCTCAAGTGCTCAAAAGCGGCGGGACTATGCATAAAAGACTTGAGCTTTTCTAGCGGAATTGCGGCCTCGACCGAAAAGCCCCCGATTGCCGGTGCGTCTGAGGGCCGAAACGTGGCCTACAGTGCCCAGCGCCTTGGCGATGTCGCGGACCCAGGCCCGGACGTAAGTCCCTTTGCCGCATACCATTTCGAACTCGGCATGGTGCGGATCGGGCTGCCGCAGCAGCCGCACGGAGCGGACGAAAACCGTCCGCGGCTCCAGCGTAACCGTCTCGCCTTCGCGGGCCAGATCGTAGGCCCGCTCGCCCTGGACCTTGATGGCGGAATAGGAGGGGGGCACCTGGACGAGGTCGCCCGTGAAGGCCGGCAGCGCGTTCTCGATGTCCGAGATCAGCGGGCGGACGGCGGAGGTCGCCGTCACCTCGCCTTCGGCGTCGTCGCTGTCGCGCGCCTCGCCCCAGGCGGCGGTGAAGCGGTAGGTCTTCTCGGCGTCCATGGCGTAAGGAACGGTCTTGGTCGCTTCGCCGAGCGCCACGGCCAGCACGCCGGTCGCCATGGGATCGAGCGTGCCCGCGTGCCCGGCCTTCTGCGCATCGAAGACGCGTTTGACGGCGCCCACCACTTGCGTGGAGGTGACGCCGGAGGGTTTGTCGACGATCACCCAGCCGTGGACGGCGGTGCCTTTTTTCCTACGGCTCATCGTCGTCTTCTTGGGCTTCGCCCGGCGCCGGCTGCGAAAGGTCCACGCGCACGCGCGGGCTTTTGAGGAGGGTTTCGATCTTCTCCGCTTCCGCGAAGGACGTGTCTTCGACGAAGCGCAATTCCGGCGTGAATTTGAGTTCGATCATGCGGCCCATCTCGCCGCGCAGGAATCCCTTGTGCTTGTTGAGCGCCGCGATCACGGGCCCGGCATTCTTGCCGCCGAGCGGTTCGCAGAAGACCGTCGCATGGCGCATGTCGGGCGACGGGATCACCTGCGTCACCGTCACCGACACGCCCACGAGATCGGGATCGCGCACTGTCGCCGCGTCGCAGAATGTCGGCCAGCGCGTGGCGCAGAAGCTCGCCGACGCGCAGCTGGCGCTGCGACGGCCCCGCTTTCGCATCCGGACGCGTCGACGTGCGTCCGTCCGCCGGAGCGGCCGCCCGATCTTGGTCTTTGTACGGATGAATGACGGCGCGGCATGGGATGCTCCGCGAAACCGTCTAAAGCGCGCGCTTGACGGTCTCGACCTCGTAGCACTCGATGATGTCGCCCTGCTGCATGTCCTGATAATTGGCGAAGGACATGCCGCATTCCTGACCGGCCAGCACTTCGCGCGCTTCGTCCTTGAAGCGCTTGAGCGTGGAAAGCTCGCCTTCGTGGATGACGACGTTGTCGCGGATGAGGCGCACCTTGGCGCCGCGGCGCACGACGCCTTCGGTCACGCGGCAGCCGGCGACCTTGCCGACCTTCGAGATCGCGAAGACTTCGAGGACTTCCGCATTGCCGAGGAATTTCTCGCGCGTTTCCGGCGTGAGCAGGCCCGAGAGCGCCGCTTTCACGTCGTCCACGACGTTGTAGATGATGTTGTAATAGCGGATCTCGACGCCGTCGCGCGGGCGCGATCGCGCGCCTGGTTGTTGGCGCGGACGTTGAAGCCGATGACGGCGGCGCCGCTTGCATGCGCGAGGATCACGTCGGATTCGGTGATGCCGCCGACGCCGGCCTGCAGCACCTGCGCCGCCACTTCGTCGGTGCCGAGCTT
Source organism: uncultured Acidobacteriaceae bacterium (assembly GCA_963781635.1). Classification (GTDB taxonomy): domain Bacteria; phylum Acidobacteriota; class Terriglobia; order Terriglobales; family Acidobacteriaceae; genus Sulfotelmatobacter. Next base: position 4,846 of record CAWAFZ010000012.1, on the reverse strand, counting down.
GGTCAGCGCACCCTGGATCGCTTCGACCGAACCCTGCACGTCGGCCTTGATGACGAGCGGCAGCAGGCGCTTCTCGCCGTTCCGAGCGGCTCTTGAGCAGCTGATCGAGCGTCTGGCGCGCGGAGCCGTGCCTGGCGCTGCTCGCGGCGCTTGCGCGCGCGATATTCGGTGACTTCGCGGGCGCGGGATTCGTTTTCCACGATGACGAATTCGTCGCCGGCTTCCGGCACCGCCGAAAGACCCAGCACTTCGACCGGCGTCGACGGACCGGCCGATTGCATCGTCTCGCCGCGGTCGTTGACTGAGCAGACGCACGCGGCCGCATTCGGAGCCGGCCACGATGATGTCGCCGACTTTGAGCGTGCCGCGCTGCACGAGAACGGTGGCGACCGGGCCGCGGCCCTTGTCGAGCTTGGCTTCGATCACCGCGCCTTCGGCGGTGCGATCCGCATTGGCCTTGAGATCGAGAAGTTCGGCCTGCAGCAGGATCGTCTCTTCGAGCTTGTCGAGATTGGTGCCCTTGGTCGCGGAGACTTCGACGGCCAGCGTTTCGCCGCCCATGTCTTCGACCTGGATTTCGTACTGCAGCAATTCCGTCTTGACGCGCGTCGGATTGGCGTCGGCTTTGTCGATCTTGTTGATCGCGACGATGATCGGCACGCCCGCCGCCTTGGCGTGGGCTGATCGCTTCGACCGTTTGCGGCATGACGCCGTCATCGGCGGCAACCACCAGCACGACGATGTCGGTGACCTTGGCGCCGCGCGCGCGCATGGCGGTGAACGCGGCATGGCCGGGCGTATCGAGGAAGGTGATCTTCTGGCCCGATTTCAGCTGCACCTGATAGGCGCCGATATGCTGCGTGATGCCGCCGGCTTCGCCGGCCACGACGTCGGTCTTGCGCAGCGCATCGAGCAGCGACGTCTTGCCGTGGTCGACATGGCCCATGACGGTGACGACCGGCGGACGCGACTTCAGCGTTCCCGCGTCGTCGTCCAGCGCCTTTCAGGCCTTCGAGCACGTCGGATTCCGCCACGCGCTTGACGGTATGGCCGTATTCGGCGGCGACGAGTTCGGCCGTGTCGGCGTCGATCACGTCGTTGATCTGCGCCATGATGCCGTTCTTCATCAGCACCTTGATGATGTCGACGGAGCGGCGCGCCATGCGGTTGGCGAGTTCGGAAACCGCGATGTGTTCCGGGAATCGTCACTTCGCGCGGGCCGGCGACCGGCGGGCGCCTGCTGCTGGCCGGCTCTGTTCACGCGCTGCAGATGGCGGCGATAGGCGGCGACCGAACGCGTGCGCTCGTCATCGTCGGACAAGCGCTTTGGTGACGGTGAGCTTGCCTCTGCGGCGCGCATCGGGCGCCTTGCGCGCAACCGCGGGCGTCTTCGGCGCAGCGGCCTTGCCGCCGGCGCTGGCTTTCTTGGCGCCGCTTTCTTCCTCTTCCTCGAGCTGCGTGCGGGTACGGCCGCGCACGGGTTCCGCGCGGACGCGCGTCGGCCTTGGGCGCCTCGTCTTTCTTCTCGAGACGGCGCGAGGCTTCTTCTTCCGCATGACGGCGGGCGGTTTCGTCGGCGGCCTTGCGCGCGTCTTCTTCGGCCTTGCGCTTTTCGGCGGCGGCGCGTTCGGTCGCGAGCTTCGCTTCTTCGACGGCGCGGGTTTTCGCGTCTGCGTCGGCGCGCTTGCGCGCTTCGGCTTCCTGCACGCGCGCATCGGCAAGCGCGCGGCTGCGGCGATTCTTTCTCTTCGTCGGTCAGCTGACGCAGAACGACGCCGGAGCGGTCGCGTCCGGCTTGCGTGGTCTGCTGCGCGGGTGCGGCTTCAGCCCGCGGCTTCTCGCCGGCGGGCGACGCTTTGGTCGGCGCAGCAGGGGCAGCGGGCGCTGTGGCGCCGGGTGCAACGCGCGCGCGCTTCTTCTCCACGACCACCGCTTTGGTGCGGCCATGGCTGAAACTCTGTTTGACGGTCGACGTCTCCGTCTTTTTGAGTGACAGGGTCTTGCCCGTGCGTCCCGCCTGGGCAGAACTGTCGTTCGTCTCGCTCATTCTTGTCCTTTTTCGGGGGCTTTCCGCCCGACACTTTGCCGTCCGGCGGGCCGAAAGCCTTCAAGCCGCGCCGCTTCAAGGATCAATCGCTCCGCGAGCCGCCCCGGTTTGACGGCTGCATGTATCACATTCTCCCGGCCAAGGGCCAAGGCCAATTCGGCGCTCGAGAGAACCTCGATCAGATGGGCCTTAACGCCTTGATTAAAAGAGGCATTCTTCAGTTTTCGGCGCCCGTCCGCGGCCCCGTCCGAAGCTTCGATCAGAACCGCCGGCGGCACCCGCTCGGAAAGCGCGCGCATCGACATTGTCGAAGCCGAAGACCAGCGCGCCCGACTTCCGCGCCAGCCCCAGATCGCCCGTCATGCGGCGGACCAGGAGCCGTTCGACGCGGTCGGCCAGATCGGCATCGGCTTTGACGTCGGCCTTGGCGGCCCGGGCAAAGAGGTTCTTGGCGACGGCCTTCTCGAGCGCCGCGCGCTCGGCCTTCACCCAGATGCCGCGGCCGGGAAGCGTCTCCTCGATGTCGGGGACGATCTGGCCGTCCGGACCCGACGACGAAACGCACGCGCTTTTCATCGGGCAGAATTTCGCCCGTGACGATGCAGCGGCGCTCGCGCGCCGACCGCATCGTCTTCGTGTGTCACCTCGTCGGCGGCTGCGCTCACGCGCTCTCGTCCTCCGCTTCGCTTTCTTCGTCCGTAACTTCCTCGGCCGTTTCCGGCAGTGCTTCGATCCAGCCGGCTTTGACGCGCGCAGTCATGATGATCGCGTTGGCGTCGTCGGGCGTGAGTTCGAAGCCTTCGAGCGCGCCCGCGATGCGCACGCGCTCCTTGTCCTTCGTCACCTCGTAATAGCCGAGGAGATCGTCGGTGGCGCAGCCCGCCAGATCTTCGAGCGTCTTGACGCCCGCTTCGCCCAGCGACACGAGCATTTGCGGCGTGACGCCTTCGACTTCGGCGACGGCATCTTCCACGCCCAGTTCGCGGCGCTTGTCGTCCAGCGCCTGGTTCTTCGCTTCGATGTGTTCGAGCGCACGCGCTCTGCAGTTCCTGCGCCGTCTCCTCGTCGAAGCCTTCGACGGTAGCCAGATCGTTCAGCGGCACATAGGCCACGTCTTCGACATTGGCGAAGCCTTCCGAGGCCAGGAGCTGCGCGACGGTCTCGTCGACGTCCAGCGCCTCCATGAAGAGCTGCGGTGCGTTCGGCGAATTCCTTCTGCCGGCGTTCGGATTCTTCCTGCTCCGTCAGGATGTCGATCTGCCAGCCGGTGAGCTGCGAGGCGAGACGCACATTCTGTCCGCGGCGGCCGATGGCGAGCGACAGCTGCTCGTCGGGCACGACCACTTCGACGCGATGCGTGTCTTCGTCGAGCACGACCTTGGAGACTTCCGCCGGCGCCAGCGCGTTGACGATGAAGGTCGCGGGCTCGCCCGACCACGGAATGATGTCGATGCGCTCGCCCTGCAATTCCTGCACGACCGCCTGCACGCGCACGCCGCGCATGCCGACGCAGGCGCCGACCGGATCGATCGAGGAATCCTTGGAAATCACGGCGATCTTGGCGCGGCTGCCCGGATCGCGCGCCACGGCGCGGATCTCGATGATGCCGTCATAGATTTCCGGCACTTCCTGCGCGAAGAGGCGCACCATGAACTGCGGATGGCTGCGCGACAGGAAGATCTGCGGCCCGCGGGTTTCGCGGCGCACGTCGTAGATATAGGCGCGGATGCGGTCGCCGGTGCGGAAGCTTTCGCGCGGGATCATCTCGTCGCGGCGCACGACACCTTCGGCGCGGCCCAGATCGACCACCACCGAGCCGAATTCCACGCGCTTGACGATGCCGTGGATGATCTCGCCGATGCGGTCCTTGTATTCCTCGATACTGGCGCTCGCGCTCGGCGTCGCGCACCTTCTGCACGATCACCTGCTTGGCGTTCTGCGCATTGATGCGGTTGAAATCGACCGGCGGCAGCGTCTCGGCGATGATGTCGCCCACCTGGGCCGCCGGGATTGCGCGTGCGCGCGTCTTCCAGCGAAATCTCGATCTTGTCGTTGTCGACCTGCTCGACCACGTTCAGATAGCGCGAGACATGGGTCTCGCCGGTCTTCGGGATCGATCTCGACCTTGATCTCGTTCTCGCTGCCGTAATGGGCCTTGGCGGCGCGCTGCATCGCCTCTTCCATCGCGTGCAACACGACGGATTTGTCGATCGACTTGTCGCGGGCCACTGCGTCTGCGATCTGCAGAAGCTCGGTCCTGTTGGCGGAAACGGCCATGTCGTCTTTCTCCTACTGCTTCGGCGTTTTGCGCGCCTTCAAATCTTCTTCGATGAGTTTGTCGGTCAGCACGAGCTTCGCTTCGGCGATGCGCGGAACGGGAATTTGAGCCGCGTGCCCTGGGCATCGACGACGACGTCGTTGCCGTCGAGACCGAGCAGCATGCCCCTGAAGCGCTTGCGGCCGGTCGCATCGGGCACCGTCGAGTTCGAGCTTCGCCTCGTGGCCCGACCAGCGCGCGAAATCGGTGATGCGCGTCAGCGGCCGGTCGATGCCGGGCGAGGAGACTTCCAGCATCGTACTCGCCTTCGATCGGGTCTTCCGCGTCGAGGAATTCGGACAGCGCGCGCGAAAGCTTCGCGCAATCCTCCACGTCCATCTGTCCGTCGGGCCGCTCGGCCATCACCTGCAACGTCTTCTGTCTTGCCGCCGATCAGGCGCAGGCGCACGAGCTTGTAACCCGCGGCTTCCACCTCGGGCGCGATGATCGGTTCCAGATGCGACATGGCCGTGAGAATGGCC
>CAWAFZ010000011.1:0-123516 GCA_963781635.1 uncultured Acidobacteriaceae bacterium | reverse complement strand
ACCATATTGTGACGGCGATGGATTCAAGGCTTTCGCGTTGACTTCATTGCTGCCGAAAACCGGCTTCGATGTTCACGTGGCGAAGATGGCGGAGTGAAAAAGCAGTGAGCAGTGGTTAGTGGTCAGTGGTCAGAGAAAGAACGATCGGCCACTGGTCACTGCCCATTGGCCACTGCCCTCTCATACCAATTCCGCCACGCCGCGGAGTCGTTGGGCAGATGTTGTTTGGTGATGTCGGTCAGCGCCTGGAACGCCCACGCGTGAGTTTGCGCATCGAGTGCCGGATCGTTCGAGTAGTTGATCAACTGCGGTACGGCCGTCATTCGCTGCTCGTAGCTCAACATGCCGGATTGCGCCAGGCTGCATGCCGCGCGCTCACGCACCACCGGCGATGGATCATTGCGCATAGCATCGAGCAATGGCACAACAGTGGGCGTGGTTCCAACGAGCGCCAACCCCTCGACGGCCCAGCGGCGTGAGTCTTCATCCTGCTTGCGGTCTTGTGAATTCAAGTGGGCAGTCAAAACCTGCACCACGCGGTCGCTCTCGATCCCGCGATTGCCCATCAATCCCAGAGTCCACAGCGCCCATACTTTCTGAACATGATCGCGAGAGTCAGCCTGCCTCACCAAGTTATCGACGGTCGAATCATTCTTACTCAAGCCATATGCGGCGAGCTGCACTTCGATGGCGGACTCCCGCACGCCTCGGTCATCGGAGTTCAGCGCTACCGTGGTGAGTTGTCCGAGTTGCGAATCCCACTTGAGTTTTCCCCGCCAACTCTCCACACGTGCTTCGATCCTGGCTTTGGTTTCGAGGTCGGGATCCGTTTCACCGCGCGGGTGGCTCACGGCACGTTCCAGAAGGATTTCAGCTTGTCTCTGCGGCTTCTGCATGTCCAGTTCGCGATCAGAGAGCGCAGTCGATGACGCAACAGAATTCTGCCGCGAAGAAAGTCGGCCGGTAAACTTGTGCAGAATTCCATGACCGGCAGCGCTTGAGACTACAAAGGCCGAACCCGCTCCGAGCAGAACAGCCAGAATGTGAAGCGCTCGCGTGGAAGGACTTGCGGAAGCCCGGGGTGAGTCTGAACCCGGGCCCAACGTGCCGTAATCCGGCGCTGGCCCCAGACGCGGATCCTCAGCGGGCGAAGGCATTTCTGAATTCTGAGATCGAAACCAGCGCATAAGCAAAGTTTAAGGATGACGGCACGTAGGGTAAAGTTACTTCTGGGGTCGTCCGCATTAAGATTTAGATGCACAAACTGCTGGCTACCCGGGGACTCGTAACCTACATCAAAGTAGCGCCCCGTTGCCGCAAAAAGGTCCAGCGGAGAGAGATGAAGACGCGGATGAAATGCGGGCTAGCCGCGGGTTTGCCGCGTCTGGTCACGGATACAAAGGATACAAAAGTGTTTAATACCGATGGTGATTCCGGTCGTAGTAAATAAAAACTACTGAGATGAAAATTATTCTCCAGTCCGGGCGCGGCGCCGTTGGGCTTGCGCTGGCGCTCATCCTGCTGCACGGAGCGGCGGTGCAAATCTGCGCCGCCTATTCGGTATTGACTCACGAAGAAATCATCGACCTGGCTTGGAAAGATACGCTCCTGCCTCTGCTCAAGAAACGCTTCCCTGCCGCCACCGACGACGATCTCAAAAATGCGCACGCCTTCGCTTACGGCGGATCGCTGGTGCAGGATATGGGCTATTACCCTTTCGGCAGCAAAGAATTCAGCGATCTTACCCACTACGTTCGCAGCGGCGATTTCGTTATGAACTTGCTCAAGGACGCGTCCGATCTCAACGAATATGCTTTTGCCCTGGGCGCGATGGCCCACTATTCCTCGGATAACTGCGGGCACCCCACGATTAATCAGGCCGTCGGCATTGAGTTTCCCAAGCTGCGCGAAAAATACGGCAAAGAAGTTACCTATGAAGACAATCCCAAGGATCACATTCGGGTCGAGTTCGGTTTCGACGTGACCCAGGTAGCGAAGAATCGTTATACATCCGACAGCTACCATGATTTTATTGGCTTCGAGATTTCGAAGCCCGTGCTCGAGCGGGCCTTTCAAGATACGTATGGGATTCCACTGACAGATGTGATTTCAAAAGAAGACCTCGCCATCGGAACGTTCCGGCGAGCCATCAGCGAGGTGATTCCCGAGATGACTCGCGTGGCGTTGACCACGCGGCGTAAAGAAATCGTGGCCGACACTCCCAACTTCCGCGCCCGCCAGTTCCGCTACTATTTATCGCGAACCAGCTACCAGAAAGAATGGGGCAAGGGCTACCGGCGCCCCGGCTTCGGGACGCGGCTGCTGGCGTTTATTCTCAGAATTGTGCCCAAGATCGGTCCTTTTAGGGCGCTCAGTTTCAAAGTTCCCACCAAGCAAACTGAGGACCTCTACATCGCCAGTGTAGACAAAACAATGGAGAACTATACCAAGCTAGTCCATGAGGCCGGCGACGGAACTTTGCATCTTACGAACACTGACTTCGACACTGGCCACGAAACCCGGGCCGGAGAGTACGCCCTCACCGATAAAGCGTACGCTCACTTGCTCGATCAGTTAACCACTCACAACTTCGATCAGATCACGCCCGACTTGCGCGCAAATATTTTAGCTTTTTATTCCGATCCGAACGCGCCCATCGCCACCAAGAAAAAACCCGCCGACTGGGCCAAGACATTGGACGAACTCAGCAAGCTCCGTGCGCTGCCGGATTCTCCGGCACAGAAAACCACTACCTCGGAAATTCCCGAGAAGTTACAGTTGCCGTCCGCTACAGCAGGCCGCCCGTCTGGATCGCCAGATCGTTCAGCGCCATCTCCAGCTTCGTGATGGCCGCACCGATTTCCGGATGCTCTCCGATCTTCTCTTGCAGTGCTTTTAGAATCTGTTGAGCACTCTTGATATGCTCCTCTGCCTTGGTCGGATTTGATTCGGGATTGCGTTCGTTCTGTGTTTCCATGGACACTGGCTCCCCTTCCTCTCGCTCACCCCAACGCCTCTTATTTTACGATCCGACGCTACCGGGGAGGTCATGGGCCGACGAAAATCACGGGATTCCGTAACAACCGGGTCAATGAGTGCTATAGAGATGTTACGCCAGCAAACTCGTCGAGGTTATCTTCGCCTGCTACTCTCCACGTAGAAGGCAAATGATGCAAGCACGAACGCAATCAGGGCGGCGGTTGTCGTTGGCATCAGATGATAGCGATAGCGCAAGAAGAGGTTGAGGGGGAAGTAATCCCTAGTGTCGAATCGGAATTCGACAAAGCCAAAGGTAAACGTGCCCAGAAAGAGGAGTACGTTGGGTCGCGTGAGTCTTTCTCGAAAGGATTTCGACCTTATTGGGTGGCCCACCTCGGCATATCTCGCGTCATAACACCCTTTGCAGAGCGTTTGAGAGTCGGGGAGATAACATCCGCAATCTGGGCACCGAGACATTGAGCACTCGCAGGTTCCTGCTTGAAATTAGAGCATTTCAGCGCCAAACGTGCGGCTTACGACGGTAACTGTTGAAATCAGGCCATTACACTCTCCGACTTCAAGGACCGCGCTGGCGAAATCTAGACGCGGCTCTTCAGCTACCAGGAATTCTCCCGCGAACCTTTGAATCGAACCCCGAACGACCGTTCGGTTGTGCAATCGCTGCCTTCCTGTGTATCATCGCAGAACTTTATTGCGGAACTGATTCGACTCGAAAGCGGCTTACAATTGCGGCTCTGATCGCTACCGGGGTCCCTGAGGAAACTTAAGAATGGCGTTGGTCGGCGACAAGTTTTACCAGGCACGCATCACCAAGCGCGTCGACTTTGCTCCCGACCTGTGGATGATTCGCATCCAGGCCGATGGCGAGTTCAAATTCGCTCCCGGGCAGTACGCCACACTGGGAGTCGAGCACGACGGCAGGCGCACCGAACGCCCTTATTCGATCGCCTCCGCGCCCTTTGAAAATGAACTCGAGTTTTTCTTCGAGCTGGTGCCCGAAGGCGCGCTCACACCGCGGCTGTATAAACTTCAAGCGGGCGATGAGTTACTCATGCGCAAAATACCCAAGGGCAAATTCACGCTTGATACCGAAAGCGGACGCAAGCATCACCTGCTGGTTTCCACCGTCACCGGAGTAGCTCCCTTCGTCAGCTTCGTGCGCACCCTCTCCAAAGATTGGAAGGAAGGCCGCTTCGATGGCTCGCACCAGTTGTATCTGCTAAACGGCGCCAGCCGCCCCTGGGAGTTCGGCTATAAAGAAGAGTTAACTCATTTCGATGCCGAGTTGCCATGGTTCAAGTATGTGCCCACCGTAAGTCGCCCCTGGGATCACGCCGACTGGCCCGGCGAGATCGGGCGCGCCGACGACGTACTGCGCAAATACGCCGACCACTGGGAACTCGACGCCACCAATACGACAGCCTATTTATGCGGGCATCCCGACATGATCGCCAACAGCAAGGCAATCCTGAAGCGGCGCGGCTTCGTCGACCGCACCGCCATCAAGGAAGAAATTTACTGGATTCCGCCGAAATAGTTTGGCAGGACCGAGTACCCACTGGTTCGCTTGATCAGTGACTTGTTCAATCGATTCGGCGGACTGCTCGATTAATGAGGGTGGAGCAGCGCTTCAGCCATGCGTAAACGCATTTTTTTCACGAGCCGGCTTTAGCTGCTGAAGGCCTTTCGCATGAGAAATTATTTAGCGGAACCTAGCTTTCTGCCGGCGCAAAAACCACCAGCACGGCCAACTCTTCCGTGATTTCGTAGAAGCGGTGCTGAACTTCCGCCGCCACAAACATGACGCTCCCCGCCGCAACCTCGTAATCCTCTTGAGCGGCTTGAAAGCGGGCCCGGCCGCGAATTACGTAATAGATCTCATCCTGATGATGCGGCCTCTGCAAGTCTGTCGATCCCGCGGGCAGAACGTACACTCCCGCGCTCATCGATGCCACACGCAGGAATTCGCGATAAGAGTTTCCGCTTCCCTGGCCTTGCGCGCGGATTTCGGGAACAAAGCCAAAAAGCGCTTTCACGAGAAAATTCCTCCGAAGATCAGCTCGGTAAACTGCGGTATCAGGTTCTGCGCCTGCAGTTCGCCCTCCGGCTTGTACCACTGATAAATCCAGTTGATCATGCCCAGCAGCGCAAACGCTGCAGCCCGCGGGCTCACTCTACCACCGGCACGATAAGACGAGTTTTCTTTGCGCATTTTTTCCTGCGCCTTGGCTTGGACCTCAGCCATGAGCTTCTCCAAAAAGTGAATGTAGTCTTTCTTACGGCCGTTGATGCGCTTGCGCAAAGTCGGGGGCAGCGGGTGATTCTCATGCAGCATTACCGTAATCTCGCGATCGCGCGGGCTCAGCACTACCTCAATGTGTAGCCGGATCAGCGCCCGCAGCCGCTCCTCCGGATCGGCAATCGCGCTCACGGGATTGAGCACGCGCTCCTGCGTGATCTCCATGGCGTGATTCATGATCTCGAAAAGAATTTCGTCCTTGCTTTGAAAGTGGTGATACAGCCCGCCTTTGCTCAGCTTCAGCGCCGCGGCCACGTCATTCATCGAAGTGGCGTCATAGCCCTTCTGCTGAAACAAACGGGCGGCGGTGCGCAGAATTTCCTGCCGGGAATCGACCACAGACTCGCGAGCCATCGGGTGACATGGTAACGGCACGGCGCCGCAAATGCCAATGCCGCGTGCAGATTCTTTCACTCTTGACAGTCGTTCGGCCTGGAGGCACAATCGCAAAACTTTGCCGGACCGGACCGTTTGGCTCCGCTCCCGCCACTCGTCTGAAGCCAAATCTCTCGGAAGGAAATCGCCATGACCCTGCCTACGTCGCCCAGCCCAGCCCAAGCGAAACACCGCCATCGATCAGCGCTTTCGACCGCCTTGGAAGGCAACTTATCCGCGTACGCACTCGCTGCCGGAGCCGCCGGCGTGGCCTTGATGGCCTGCACACAGACTGCCGACGCCAAGGTGGTAGTCACCAAAACCAATATCGCCATCCCGGTTAATGGCGGAATCGTTCAACTGGATATCAACGGGGACGGGCAAAATGATTTCGGCATCTCCGCGTTTGCCTTCCCCACGCAAACCTGCACCCTGCCAGCCGGGGCTCACCAGCATGGCAAACAGTCCCCTCCGCTGGGTTGCCCCTTCAATGACCAACTGCTGGTCAAGCCGGCGCAGGCCGGCAACGAAGTCTGGAACGCTGGAAAATCTTTTTATCAACAACAATTCTGTGCGGCTGATGTGGCTCGCGGCTCGCGCATCGATCGCCTGCGCCCCTTTGCCGCTGGCACCGTGGTGATGTACGGAAACGAGGGCACTTCCGAGGGTCATCAACTCTGCCCGAATACGGGCGATAATCCGTCCCGGCCTTTTCTCGGAGTAAAGTTTCTCGACATGAGCGGCAACACTCATTACGGATGGATCCGGGTGACGCACGACGGTATTCGCGGCACCATTAACGGCTACGCCTACGAAACCACCCCCAACGTGCCCATTCTTGCGGGAGAGCGCACGCCGGCCGAGGCCGCCGGTTTGCTCTCGCCCACGGATCTCACTCACCGGGCTGCGCAACCGGCAACTCTAGGCCACTTGGCCCTGGGAGCGGCTGGCCTGACTGCGTGGCGACGGGAAGAAGAAGTGCTCGCGGCTTCGGACACAGTCTGAGTAGCGAAGTAATGAAGTAATAAAGAGATGGCGAACGATTTCGTGACCGAATTCGAAACCACGGAGAAAGGAAGAACTATCGTGACAGCTTCAGAGAAAAAGGCATCCCAGTCTACGGCGCGTAGACGCTGCCCGCTTTCGTCAGTGCTCGAGAAGAATCTGTCCGCCTACGCCCTGGCCGCAGGCTCCGCCGGTGTGGCCTTGTTGGCCTGCGCCCAGTCCGCTGACGCCAAAGTCGTGATCACCAAGGTCGACCTTCCGGTGCCAATCAACGGCACTCCAGTGCAGTTTGACATTAACGGCGACGGGCAAATGGACTTCAGCCTATCCGCTTACGCTGACGGTGGCTGCTCTTCTACCTCGGCGCGGCTGAAGCACCACAATGCACGGCCGCCCTTAGGGTGCGGCTTCTTCGATGATCAGCTCCGAGTCATACCGGCGCAGGCAGCAAACCAGATTTGGCAGGCTGGTACTTCAAACGGATACAACTGCGCCGCCGATTTGGGCCGCGGGGTCCGCATCGACCGCCTGCGGCCCTTTGCCGGCGGTGCCATGGTGATGTACGGCGACGTAGGCACTTCGGCGGGTGTTCAATTCTGCCCCTGGAGATTCCATGATCCGCCCAAGTACTATCTCGGCGTAAAGTTCCTCGATACCGGCGGCAACTTGCATTATGGCTGGGTGCGGCTTGCGGTCGGCGGGATTTCTGCAACCATCACCGGCTACGCTTACGAAACCATTCCGAATAAGCCAATCCTCACCGGAGCGGTCGCCGAGGCCGACGAAGCCGCGCTAACGCCCTCGGACCTGACTCCGCACACTCCGCAATCGGCAATGCTAGGCCACTTGGCGCTTGGAGCGGCAGGCTTAGCGGCGTGGCGTCGCGAGGAAGAAGTAGAAGCAAAGTAGCAATCGGGCTTCGGGCTCCGGCTTTCGGCCTTCAGCAAGAAAGGCCGCTATTGAGAATCGGGCTTTTGCCGAAGCCCGAAGCCGCGTCACCCCAGCCGATCCACGATCTGTTTCTGACTGGGCAGCAGCCGCGAGCGAATCTCGCTCAGCCGATGCCAGCGCGGCGATCCCTCCCAGGAATCGATCATCTCACCCTTGGTCTCTGCGACGTATACGCTAAGCACGCAGGGAATGTCCGAAGTTTCGGCCGCAACTTCATACTCGCAAAGCAAACTGGACTTCTCGATCCGCAATCCAGTCTCTTCCTCGACCTCGCGCACCATGGCCTGCTCCGGCGACTCCCACGGCCAAGTCAGGCCGCCGGGAAACGACAGCCCGCGCCCGTCGCTGCGCTCGATTACCAGAACCATTTCGCCGTCCCGGATCACGGCCACCGAAGCCCGCAGCGGGCCGAAGATCGGCAAGCGCGAATAAACCGCGACGCAACTTCGCGACAGAACGCCAAACAGAGCGCGCTTCGCGGATTCGAACGGCGTCGGGGGCGCAGTCGGCATGATGTGAAACCAGCTCGCGAGAGAGCTCATGGTAAACACTAACGACCGGGAATGCCAATTGCGCACAGTACTTTTTGTCATTCCGCTGCCAGTCTCTCTTCGAGGCCGCTGCTTTTGTTTGTTCTGTCGGCGCTACCCCGCCTCGAGGGTCGAACTTCTCAAATCACGAAGTGTGCAGTTTTGAACAGACCTTAAAGCCGTGTCGCTCTACGATCCTGCTAGAAATTTCTGCCGAGGAGCTCATGACGACCGCCGAACTCGAACTACCCACTACACTCGCGACTCATAACCCCGGCACCATCATGAAAGCCCTGGTCTATCACGGTCCGGGCAAATACGCCTGGGAGGACAAACCGCGCCCCACGATCCAAGACCCCTCCGACGCCATCGTGCGCGTCACGACCTCGACGATTTGCGGAACCGATCTCCACATTCTCAAAGGCGATCTCCCCACCGTGACCGACGGCCGCATTCTTGGCCACGAAGCCATCGGCGTGATCGAGCAAATTGGTACCGGCGTTTCGGAGTTTCACGCCGGCGACAAGGTCATCATTTCCTGCGTCACGGCTTGCCTAAAATGCGACTTCTGCCGCAAAGGCATGTATTCCCACTGCCGCCACGGCGGCTGGATTCTGGGCAACACCCTCGACGGAACTCAGGCCGAGTACGTCCGCATCCCTCAAGCCGATGGCAGCCTTTACCACTTCCCGGCTGGCGCCGATGAAGAAGCCATGGTCATGCTTAGCGATATTTTGCCCACAGGATTTGAGTGCGGCGTGCTGAACGGCCAGGTGAAGCCCGGAGACGCCATCGCCATCGTAGGCGCGGGCCCAGTGGGGCTCGCCGTCCTGCTGACCGCGCAATTTTATTCCCCGGCAACCATTTTCATGATCGACCTCGACGACAAGCGCCTCGCGGTCGCCAAGAAGTTTGGCGCGACCACTCTGGTCAACAGTTCCGACGGCCACGCCGCCCATCAAGTGATGGAGCTCACCGAGGGCGCCGGCGTCGACGTCGTCATAGAAGCCGTCGGCCTTCCCGCTACTTTCGCCATCTGCCAGGACATTGTCGCCGCAGGCGGGCGCATCGCCAATGTCGGCGTCCACGGCAAGTCAGTGGAACTGCATCTAGAAAAACTCTGGGACCGCAACATCTCCCTCACCACCCGCCTGGTGGACACCGTAACTACACCGATGCTGTTGAAGGTCGTGCGCTCGGGCAAGCTGCAGCCCGCCAAGCTCGTGACTCACCGTTTTGCCATGAACGACATCATGAAGGCATACGACACGTTCGCCAACGCCGCCAGAGAGCGCGCACTCAAGGTGGTGCTCAGCAACGGCCGGCCTCGTGGCTAAGAATGCCTACAGCACGCTTAGTTTCGGATTCAGAGTGGAAATCGGCATCACGAGATCGGCGAAGCACGAGGCACCCATTCTTGCCGATGGCAGACGAGATCAATATCCGGGCCGCTCGCCCGATGAGTTTTAAAAACGCGGAAAGTTGCCGTTTCGGGAAACGATTCTTAAAACAAATTCAAGTTAGGGTGTTTTATCACTGACTGCGTCGCGATCGGGGATTATTGTCGAAATTTATCAGGAGGGCAGCATTTTATGTGGATGAAATCTAGAGTTCTACTTTTCCTTCTGCTCTCCTTCTTATATCTGCTCGGCTCGGCTGCACTGACGAGTCAGGCGCAGCAGCCTGCCACCGAAAAAACAATGCAATCCGGCAGTGCGGCGACAGCAACGGCTGCGGCCCCGGCAGAAGATTCCAAATACGTCGGCTCCGACACCTGCAAGACCTGTCACGAAGAGCTCTACAACAGTTGGGCAAAGACGCCGCACTGGAAGACGATGCTGGATAAAGATAAGAAAGCCACAGCACACCAGGGCTGCGAAAGCTGCCACGGCCCCGGCGCTGAGCACGTGGCCGGCGGCGGCGACAAAAGCAAAATCTTCATCTTTGAGAAAGCTTCGGCGAAGGAAGTTGACGCGCGCTGTTTGACCTGCCACGCCGGAGCGCACCCGAACTTCGAACGCTCCGCCCATGGCCACGCCCAGGTAAGCTGCACAGATTGCCACAGCGCCCATGCTTTCAAGAGCGAAGCCAATCTACTCAAAGTCGCGCAGCCTCAGCTTTGCTACTCCTGCCACAGCGAGATGAAAGCGGCGTTCGCGCAACCCTTCCACCACAAAGTGGATGAGGGCCTATTGACTTGCAGCGATTGCCACGATCCACACGGCACCTTCAAAGGCAAGCAGTTGAAGTCAACGGCCGATCAAAACGCCATCTGCACTAAGTGCCACTCCGAGACCGCGGGACCATTTGCCTTTGAGCATCCCGTGATCAAAGCCGAGGGCTGCATCGCCTGCCACTCCCCGCACGGCTCGCCCAACCCGCGGCTGCTGAACGTGAGCAATCTGAACACGCTGTGCCTGGGGTGCCACTCGGCGACCAACTTAAAGGCCTTTCCCATCGCCGCGTCGGAAACGGGGGGGCCAACCCATAACCAGGCCGCACAGTACACCCAGTGCACCAATTGCCACAGCCAGATCCACGGCTCCAATGCCACCTACAACTTTTTCAGATGACGGATTTTTGGGATGAAGAGGTAACGTATGACGCAACTTCAACATGACCGAGGATCTGAGCATGCCGCCGCTCTCTGGCCTCAGCTCGCTTCGTTGCTATGTGGCATAAGTCTGTGTTGCATCGGGATGGCGGTTGCGTTTCTCTTGCCGATCGCCGCCGCCGCGCAAGATCCCGCGCCAGCCGAAAGACACGATCAAAGACGGCTATTCCATTCACCAGTCCGCCGATCTCGGTGGCCGGGTCGTCGACACCTCAGGCAGCGGAGCCATGTACGACACCCTGGTCAATCTGCAGAGCGGCCCCCGCATCCTTGGGCAGACCCTCGACATGCACGCCGTCGCTGGAACCTACCATCCTATTTTCGATGACCTGATGGAGAGCAGCAGCGGCTACGGCGGCGACCCCTACGATGTGACCACTCTGCGCATGTCGAAGGGCAAAATTTATCGCTTCCAGGGTCTCTTCCGTCGCGACCGCCAGTATTTCGATTACGATCTGCTCGATAATCCCGCTGGTCCCGGCGGGATTAGTTTCGAACGGCTACACTTTTCCGCAAGTCGCCAATTCCCCGCACTTGTTCAACACCGTGCGCCGCATGACGGATGTGAGCCTCACCCTATTCCCCATTTCGAAGCTCAGTTTCCGCACCATGTATTCCCACAACACCGACGAAGGCCCAAGCTATAGCTCCCAACACAGCGGCGCCGACGTCCAATTCTTCCAGAATTGGAGGAACAGCACCGATAGTTGGATGGGTGCGGTCGACTGGAAGCCGGTACGGAAGACCACGCTCACCTTCGAAGAGAACGTGACTCACTACAAGGGCAACACCGACTGGCAGCTGACCGGATTGAACCTGCAACTCGCCAACGGAACGCCGGTTACGCTGGGCTTTGACAATGTAACGGTGCCGCTCGCTGCGGGACGGAGCTCCGCCCATCGTTACCAGCTCCACCACTCCACCCACCGCCAACCCCACTTGCAGCGGATTCCTTCAGTATTACCGTACGGCTCCCACTCGCACCCTGATGCCAACCGAACAATTCCGCTTCCAGAGTTCCAATATTAAGAACATTCAGATGAATGGTGAGGTTCGGTACACCGGCGGCACCATGAACCTTCCCGCCTATACCGAGTTCTTCAACGGCGATGATCGCGGGACCCGGGCTTATACCACGACCGGCGATGCAAACGGAAAGCGAGTGGACGTCTCGGCGCGACTTCGGCATCATTTGGCAGATTTCCGAGAAATTCAATCTTGCCGACCAGTTCGATTTCCTGGATTTCCGCGAACCGGCGCTCAGCAATCTATCCGAAGTCGATCAACTCGGCACTTCACTCCTGCTACCCCCGGGCCCTCCTCAACCGCCGTCCCCAACCTTCGCTCCTACTTTCCTGGGCATGAAAACCGAAACCAACACCCTGACCGCGACCTGGGAGCCCGTCTCGAAGGCAAGCATCTCGCTTGGTTATCGCTATCAGCAACGCTATATAAGTTGGGTCATGCCCCTGTCCACGGATGTCTACGCCAACGGAACCTCCTCGGTCGTCCCCATCTACGAGAATGCCGGAATCCTGGGCTTCGCCTTGCAACCCACGCGGCAATGGAGGCTCAACGCCAAGCTCGAAGCCTCCTTTGACGACCGCGTCTACACCCAGATCAGCCCGCGCCAGCTTTATCACTACCACATCCAGTCGCGCTACAAGATGAAAGAGTGGGCCACGATCACCGGCACCTTCAACGATCTCGAACGCCGGGACAACATCACGCTGGTTAATCACCTCGATCACATCCGCAACCTGTCGCTGGGAGCCTCCCTCATGCCCAAACCGAAATACGGCTTGGACCTTAACTACGGCTACGGCGATGTCTTCTCGAGAACCACACTCTGCTATGCCGAAACTCCCGCTCCCACCGGCCCCGGTGCCGGCGCCGCTCCCTCGGACTGCGGCTCCAACACCAACCTCGGCACTGGCTACTACGACGCTCCCACCCAATACGGTTCCTTCAGTTTCATGTTCGTGCCAGTGAAAGCTCTGCGCGCGAACGTCGGTTACCAGATTAGCGCGGTCGATGGCGCCACAGAACTCTTAAACTCCCGCGAAGTTCCCGGGGCGCTCCAGTCCAAGTACCAGTCTCCCTTTATCAACTTTGCCTGGACGCTTGCTCCGGGATGGTCCTGGAAGGGCGGCTGGAACTACTACGGCTATGGCGAAGAAGGTGCCGTAGGACCAACCTCCCCGCGAAATTTTCACGCCGACATTCTAACCCTGGCTCTGCACTACGAGTTCTGAGCCCCGAGTTCTGAGCTCCGACCGATCATTGGCAAGTGATGAGAGCTGCCCTCGCCACCTGTCGGGAACCAGAAACGTTCCGGTGCCCAACTCTTGCCGCGCTCTTTGCGGCAAGAGCCTGCCCGGAGGGCGCGGCTTCCAGCTGCGCCGCTAGCCAACTTCCGCTCTGTCATCCCGAGCGGAGCATGAGCGCCCAAAGGACGATCACGCGCAGTCGAGAGCCTGCCCTGAGCGAAGCCGAAGGGTACCCCACGCCCGTCGATACCCAGCAGCAGCCCGACGGGGTGGGCCTCGCCTGCAACCTCCGGCGGCCAACTATAAGATTGCAAACCGGTGAGAGGGGGCAGGGCGTAGGCAATTCTCAGGGCGAAACGCCTACGTGCACACGCTGGCAGAGCAAGAAACGACGGAGTCGTTGGAGTCGAACGTCAGAAGCACTGGACGAGTTTGCCCCGCAATGGTCGAAGGAGGCGTCCGTCACAGTTGATCAATGCGGCCGGTGGAAGCACTGCGCGGTTACTCCGGAGCCTCCGGCCATGTCTTGCTCGATCTCGAGTTGTCCCATCGTGCCGGTGGGGCTGCCGGCGTTTCCGCTGGGCGAGCCTTCGGAGCCTTCGCAATTGTCGACCGCAACCACTTTGAAGACCGGAGGCGAGTTCGCCGCCGTGATCTGGGAGTAGAAGATCTGCGCCTGCGGGCTGGAGTTATTGGGACAGACTTTACTGTCATAGTTCGTAGAGCAGTCGACGTTGTTTGGATTTTGCACGCTGCGGCAAAGCCACGCCGCCATGGCCGTGCTGGGATAGTTGTATGTAGGATTGTTGAGGCCGCCGTCGACGATGCTCTGCTGCAGCCAGCGCGTGTTCGAGGCCGAGGAGGTCGTGGTGTTGGGCACGCCGCAGCTATTGTCGTTGGTCCACGAGCCCACATTCTGATAGTTGCCGGTCTGGTAGGTAGGAGACAGAGCCCATGAGGGAACGGGGCTGGGACCGAGTTCGCATCCGTACTGTGCGATCCCCTGTGCATTTACGGGGCAGACGGTGATCGGATTCGGCGGCGGCGGCTCTTGGCAGCCCTGTTCGATATCGCTGAGCACGGGGCCAGAGATCAGTTCGACGTTGTCGAGGAATTTAGCCGCTCCATAGTAAGTCATGGAGTAGACAACTTGTGTGGAGCCCGCGCTCACTCCGTGAGCGCACATTCCGGCTGTCGCATTAGCCTGAAGCACTGGCTGATAGATGGTGGTATTTACATAGCTAAGAAATGTCGCTGGGCGGCAAGCCGCAGCCTGAATGTCTCCAAAAGTTCCGGCCGGGAATGGATTATAAGTAGCTTCCCAAGCGGAACTCCAAGCGATCTGCACGATTTCATAACCCTGCTCGAAGTAGTACTGCACCATAGCCCCTGCGGTCGGTGAGCCCTTGGAGAGCGGCTGAGTGCCATCGCCTCCATCGAAGTAGACGATGACGCCTTTCACATCGCCAGCGATAATTCCGGAAGGGCTCAGATAGCCGTAGGTAAAAGCCAAGTCGCCGATGTTGGGGCAGGAAGCCAGCGTGGCCGAAACGCAATTCATAGGATGGTTCGTGCCGGAACTGTCGGTATATTGAAACCACTGCTGTCCCGCAGGGCAAGAGGTAAGTGGCGTCGCGCCCCGGACCGCGCCGGTCGGAAGGGTGGTCGTAGTACCACCCCCGCCACCACCGGTCTGGACGTTGGTCGTGGCGCTGCTGCCGCCTCCACAGGCAACCATGACCGATGCGATCAGGGCGATCGCAATCACGGCCATAGCGATGGGAAGAAACGGCGACTTCGCAAACCTCATCAAGCACCCCAACTTAGTTTAACCCTGGGATGCGTCGAAGGTTGCGGACGTTGGGTCGGGGTAGCTCCGCCTTCCCGGCAGATGTCAGGCCTCCATCATTTGCATGAAGCACATCAGGATGGAACCCGCTTTTATGTCAGGCTGGGTCCAACTGCGCCACTGACGCACGCCCCCTTCTGCCACCCCATCGCGGCAGCGCAGCCGGGAACCCAGCCCTGCCCTGCGTCTACCGCATTCAGAGCCGGTACCAAGGAGCACGCAGGGCAAACTTGGTTTTTCTAGTCGCCGGGAAACGATATCCTCGGTATCGGATCCTCCGGTCCGATAGCCTCTACAATTGCGGAGACCACGTCCCGCGCCTCGACCGGGTTGTAGAACCCGCACAATCCCACTGCACAGGCGATAACGTCGCGCAGTTCTGAGTTCGGAAACACCCAAAAGCTTCCCGTGGAGTCGTGCAGTTGCCGCAATAGCAGGAGCAACCGCGCCATCCGTTCATCCTTGAGATATAAGTTCAGCTCCGACCAGGTCGGAGCACAGTTGCGGTGGGGGCACATCGGTCCGTCGCAGCAATGAAGAGCCCAGTTGTCTATTTTCCCCATGGCAACCTCTCAGAATGGTGTTGAACGAGCCCTTTTCGTTCTGGCTTTTCCGCAGTCGTCATGGTTTGACTTCTCCATTGCGAGCTTTCCAGACTTCGAGCCATTGTCCGAAGACCGGTTGCGGCCCCGGCGGCGAGGTAGTCCTTGCCGCGGGCAGGCCAGAGTTCGTCACAAATCGTTCGTCGCAGTTGCCCGGGAGGATTTCGCGAAGCGCCCAGTCGATACGGCGGACGCACTGCTGGACCACATTCATCTGCAACTGATGCTCGGGTTGGCACGCGATCAACTCAATCGGCTGCAGGGCGTTGCGAATATGGTGATTCATGAGGTCGATCACTCGCACGCGTTCGCGTAGACAGCGCAAGCGCTGGCGCTCGTAGAGATGAAAGATCAATCCGGCGATCAGCCCGCCGAGCAGGTCGTCGAGGATTCCGCGCATTCCGTTGAGGCTCCAAAACAGGGCCAAATGATCTGCCGCGATCAGCAGAGCCGACACGGAAGCGAACAATAGAGTCGCTTTCCACAGTGCGGAGTGCCCGGGAGATTCGGCTTTCGTAAGATTCATGTATCCCTCCTTCCTTGTTTTTCAGCGAACCGCCGTGGAGAGCGTTTTCGGTCGTCCACAGGGTCGCGCGAAATTGGGTGATGTATCGCGACGAAAATGCCACGCACATACGGCGAAGCAGTCGCTAGGAATACAACCTAAGAATGGAGGAGTTCAGATCAGCAGGGTGCAGAGTAGATTCTGGAGAGAATGTCGATGGCGCTGACGGGGCATGATGGAGAGTGGGAGCGTAGCACCTGGAAGAAAGCTGGCTGCACGATGAAACCGGGGCGTGGGCAAAACCGCTATGGGATCAACCACGGGGGGTGCGATGCTGAGGCTGGGCCGAACGGGAATGACGAGATTCACTGGCGCATCCGCCTCGTTGAAGGCGGTTTCGGGCAAATCGGCTCTGGGCACGACGGAGGCGAAGACCGCCGCTCCCAACAGCACCGCCACCGAAATCCAGCGCAGGATCTTCACTTTCATTCCCCATAAAGTACGCTTGCCGGTGTCGAGTGTCAAATGGGGCTTC
Organism: uncultured Acidobacteriaceae bacterium; assembly: GCA_963781635.1. Taxonomy (GTDB): domain Bacteria; phylum Acidobacteriota; class Terriglobia; order Terriglobales; family Acidobacteriaceae; genus Sulfotelmatobacter. The sequence goes on along the minus strand of CAWAFZ010000011.1, from coordinate 106,981 downwards.
TGGGCCACACGAGCTACACGGCCCGCTCGAGGGCGTGCCCGTCGATGGCATTGTGAGTCGGCCACGAGTGATGGATTCCACTCGCCACGAGAGTCCGGCCGGTTCCTAGCTCGTTACGGGTTGCTGTGACGCCAGCAGCGGCTGCAGTGGCGGCTCGGAAGGGATGAAGATCCATGCCAGCACGTAGGTGATTACGCCGGGACAGCCTCCGGTGGCGATGGTGAGGAAGACCGCGAGCAGGCGCACCAGGGATACGTCTTGATTGAAGTGCTCGGCCAGTCCGGCGCAGACTCCGGCGATCTTTCTATGGGCGCGGGGGCGCATTAGTTTTTTGGGCGGGGGCGCGATGTCTACCACTTTGCCGCAATAGGAGCAGAGATGGGCGTCTTCCGCGATGGCTTTGCCGCAAGCGTTGCAGTACATGGTGGTCTCCTGATTTTAAATACGCGAGTTGCGGGGAGGATGTTCCGTGATTTTGGGGATTTGGGAAGGAACGGTCGTTGCTCGACGAACGTCCTGCAGCAGCCGAAGCCGGCTAATCAAAATCGGCCTATTATCGCCGCTGGAAGCGCTGCGCCACCCGAAATCGGAGGCAAAAGCTGAGTTTCTCGAGACTGCTGAAGGTCCTCGCGCTTTGCAAGCCGTGCCGATCTGGAGTTACTCCTTGGGGCTAGGGCGTCACTTCTTTCTTGACATGGTTAGGGGCGTTCGATAGCATTGTCGAACCGACCGACCGGTCGGTTTGCGATGCCCCTGATGCGGTCGTTTCGCGAAAAGGAGAACCTGGTGGCTACGATTTTTTACGAATACGATGCGAATCCTGAGGCCCTGAAGGGCAAAACCATCGCTATCCTGGGCTACGGCAGCCAGGGACATGCGCAAGCGCAGAACCTGCGCGACAGCGGCTGCAAGGTCATCGTTGGGTTGGAGCCGAATCGCCCCAGCGCCGCGCAGGCTCGCGCCGATGGCATGGTCGTGGTGGCTCCGGATGAGGCCGCCAAGCGCGCAGACTGGATTCATGTGCTGACTCCCGACGAGACGCAGGCGGCGGTTTATGAGCAGTACATTAAGCCGTATCTGCATCCCGGGAAAATTCTGGGCTTCTCGCACGGCTTCAGCATTCATTTCAAGACCATCGTTCCGCCAACCGATGTGGACGTGGTGATGATTGCTCCGAAGAGCCCTGGGCATTTGCTGCGGCGGGTTTATAGCGAAGGGCGCGGGGTACCGTCGCTGATCGCGATTCAGCAGGATTCCAGCAAGCGCGCGTATGAATTTGCTTTGGCCTATGCGCACGGCATTGGCTCGACTCGCGCCGGCGTGTTGCAGACTACGTTCAAAGAAGAAACCGAGAGCGATCTCTTCGGCGAGCAGGCGGTGCTGTGCGGCGGACTGACCTCGCTGATCAAGAAGGGGTTCGAGACCTTGGTCGAAGCCGGCTACGCTCCGGAGATTGCCTACTTCGAGTGCCTGCACGAGATGAAGCTGATCGTAGATTTGATTTACGAAGGCGGACTCGGTCGCATGCGCTACTCGATTTCGAACACTGCCGAATATGGCGATCTGACTCGCGGCGAGAAAGTTGTGGGCGATGCTACGCGCGCCGCGATGAAGAAAACTCTGGCCGATATTCAGGATGGAACCTTCGCCCGCGAGTGGATCAAAGAGAACAAAGACGGCGGATATCACTTCGCCGAATTGCGCGAGAAAGAGCAGAAACATCCCATCGAAATCGTTGGGGCGCAGTTGCGCGGCATGATGAGCTGGTTGCCGGGGCAGCAGCCAAAGAAGCCGGCCGAGGCTCCGAAGACGGAGGCTAAGCAGGTGGTGAACGCATAGAGCCTTGGTGGGAACGCCTTGCGGGACCGGTGTTGGCGCGTGAAGAAAGGGATCCTTCGACTGCGTTTCCGTCCACTCCGTGAACGGAAACTCCGCTCAGGATGACAAAGAATGTCGAATGCATAAGGGCGCCGAAATCGTATTGCAGTGCATGCGGGCTGAGGGAGTTGACCTGGTGTTTGGTTATCCCGGCGGCGCGATCATGCCGCTGTACGACGCGCTTGACGGCAGCGGCATTCGGCACGTTCTTACCCGGCATGAGCAGGGCGCGGTGTTTGCCGCGGAGGGCTATGCGCGGGTCACGGGAAAAGTTGGCGTGGCCATGGCGACCAGCGGTCCGGGCGCCACGAACTTGGTGACTGGCATTGCAGACGCCAAGATGGATTCGGTGCCTCTGGTCTGCATCACCGGGCAAGTGCGAACTGCGATGATCGGCACCGATGCCTTTCAGGAAACTGATGTTTTTGGGGTCACGCTTTCGCTCACCAAGTGGAGCCGGCTGGTGCGCACGATCGACGAAATTCCCGAAGCGATTGCCGAAGGCTTTTATTGGGCGCGCAGCGGAAGACCAGGTCCGGTTGTCATCGATATTCCTACTGATCTCTTAAAAGCTAAGAAAGAATTTTCCGGCCCGGTGAAGTTCACTCCGCACGCGCGGCCTGCTGAGGCCAAGGCCGAAGGCGGATTCAGTGACACGATAATTTCTTTGCTGCAACGGGCTTCGCGGCCGGTGGCGCTGGTGGGTGCTGGTGCGAAACTTTCGGGAGCCATCCCGCGGTTGCGGCGTCTGCTTGATTGCCTGAATATTCCCGCCTTCGCGACGGTGCACGGGCTGGGGGCGATTCCGCCGCAAGCGCCGTACTACCTGGGCATGGTGGGCATGCACGGTACGCGCGCCGCCAACACTGCGCTGCATGAGACCGATCTGCTACTGGTCTTCGGGGCGCGCCTGGACGATCGTGTAACCGGCGAGCCTACGCGCTTTGCGCCCAATGCAAAGATCGTTCACTTTGAAATCGATCCCGCGCAACTGGATCGCGTGCGCGCCTGCGAGGTGCCGGTGATCGGCGACCTGGCCGACACCATCCCTGCGTTTCACGCCGATGTACAGCGCGCATTTGCATCCTTGCCGGACTGGAGCGGCTGGCGGGCGATTGCCTGCGGAAGCGAACGCGCCGAGCTTGATCCGCACGGGCTGGCGCAGCCGACGATGCGTTTTCTCGATGAGCTCTTCAGCCGCCTGCCGCAGAATAACGTGATTATTACGGACGTGGGCCAGCACCAGATGTGGGCGGCGCAGCGCTATCGTTCTTCTTCGCCGCGCGGCTTCATCACTTCCGGCGGTCTCGGCGCGATGGGCTTCGCTCTACCCGCCGCGGTCGGTGTGCAATTGGCGCAGCCGGATACTTGTGTGCTCTGCGTCTCCGGCGATGGCGGCTTCCAGATGAATATTCAAGAACTCGCGACCGTACATCGGCTTTCTCTGCCGATTAAGATGGTGATCGTCGATAACAAATATCTGGGCATGGTGCGGCAGTGGCAGCAGCTTTTTTACGAGCGCAACTACGCCGAAACCGATTTGAGCGACAATCCGGATTTCGTCGAGATCGCCAAGGCCTACAAGATTAATGGCCGTCGCCTGAATGAGGCTGCCATGGCTGAGTTCCCGGTATCGGCCGAGACGGGGAATCTCCTCGAAGATTTTCTGCGCTCGCCTGAGCCAGAGCTGTTGGTATTCGATTGTGCTCCCGAAGCGAATGTTTATCCCATGGTTCCAGCGGGGGCGGCGCTTTCGGAGATGGTGTTTGGGGACAAAGATTGAGTAATTGGGGAATTTAGTAATTGAGTAATTGGGAACGGATTACTTTTGTAATTGAGAAATTATTCAAGCGATGATTTCAAATTACTCAATTACTAAATTTCCCAATTATTAAATTGTTTGGGGGATCTCATGCAAGTTTTCCACCTTCGCTATCGCAACTCGCAAGGCGCGCTGATGCGCATCCTCAACGCGGTTTCGCGCCGGGGGCTCGATATGCCTTCGGTACACGCCGAGGCCGCTGGCCAGGATCACGCCGTCACGCTGCAGCTTGAAGTTTCGCAGAAGCAGATCGGGCAGCTCTGCCGCGAGTGGTACGGCATCGTGGATGTAATCGATGTGCGTTCTTCCGCCTCTTTGCATGCGCATGAGCACGGAAGCTGGGGCCCGCATCCACCGGTTTCCGCGATCACCTCGGAATCGTCGGCGCGCGCAGCGTTGGCGTAGCTTTAGGAGTTGTTTATAAAAGAACGTTTTGCGGTGACACGATTTTTCGCATCAGCAACATGATGTCTCTGGGGAGCGTCATGTAATTGGGGAACCTGAAGTTGGAATGCTGCCTCCTGGCATAATCCAACGGCAGGTTTCCCCGTTTTTTTATTCCGGATAATGAGATTGTCATTCCGAAACGCAGCGAGGGACCTTGGTGTTTGCCTGCGGCGTCAATAAATCTGGCATAAGCAAGAACCAAGATCCCTCGCTACGCGAGGGATGACAAACAAAAAAGGGATGACAATTGGAAATACGGGATAACAATTCGAAACACGGGATGACAATTTCCAGGCCTCGCCTGCGTTCTCACCGTTCACCGTGTATCTTATATAGCCATGGATCTTAAGCATCGTAGCCGCGGAATTACTGACGGGCGCGACCGGGCAGGGGCGCGCTCCATGTTCAAAGCCATTGGCTTTACCGACGCCGATTTGCGCAAGCCGCTGATCGGCGTGGCCAACACCTGGATTGAAACCATGCCATGCAACTTTCACCTGCGGCGGCTTTCGGCGAAAGTGAAAGAAGGCATTCGCGCCGCCGGGGGCACGCCCATGGAGTTCAACACCATCGCGATCTCGGATGGCGAAACCATGGGCACGGAGGGCATGCGCGCGTCGCTGGTGAGCCGCGAGTTGATCGCCGATTCCATTGAACTGGTGTGCCGCGGGCAATTATTCGACGCGGTCGTGTGCGTGGTGGGCTGCGACAAAACGATTCCCGCCGCGGCCATGGCTTTGGCCCGCATGGATCTTCCCGGCCTTGTGCTTTACGGCGGCACCATCGCCCCGGGCAGCTACAACGGCAAAGATGTGACGATTCAGGATGTGTTCGAGGCGATCGGCGCCAACGCGGCCGGAAAAATCACCGACAAAGAATTGCACGCGCTGGAAGACGTGGCGTGTCCCGGCGCCGGAGCCTGCGGCGGACAATATACCGCAAACACAATGTCCACCGTGATGGAGGCGATTGGGCTTTCTCCCATGGGCTTCAACAGCGTGCCCGCGATGGATTCTAAAAAAGATCAAGTGTCGTTTGACTGCGGCAAGCTAGTCATGAATTGTCTGCATCAAGAAATACGGCCCCGCGATATTTTGACTCGCCACGCTTTTGAAAATGCCATTGCATCCGTAGCCGCCACCGGGGGATCGACGAATGCTGTACTGCATCTGCTGGCAATCGCGCGCGAGGCTGGAGTCGATCTGGAGATCGATGATTTTCAGAAAGTCAGTGAGCGTACTCCGTTGCTCGCCGATCTAAAACCCTCGGGACGCTTCGTCGCCGCGGATATGCATCGCGCCGGCGGCGTGCGCTTGCTGGTTCGGCGCTTGCTGAGCGGAAAGCATCTTCACGGCAGCGCGAAAACTGTCACTGGGCTTACGCTCGAAGCTGAGAGCGAGAGTGCCGTTGAGACTCCCAATCAGGAAGTGATCGCACCGCTGGAAAAGCCGCTGAAGAAGACTGGAGGCCTCGTAATTCTAAGGGGAAATATTGCTCCCGAAGGATGCGTGGCTAAGATCAGCGGACATGAACGGCTGGAACATTGCGGTCCGGCTCGCGTCTTCGAATCGGAAGAAGATGCCATGACCGCTGTGACCACCAAGCAAATTCAGGCGGGCGATGTGGTCGTGATTCGCAACGAAGGTCCCAAGGGCGGTCCGGGGATGCGCGAGATGCTGGGCGTGACTGCCGCGCTCGTCGGCGAAGGTCTAGGATCTTCCGTTGCTTTGTTGACTGATGGGCGCTTCAGCGGCGCCACGCACGGACTGATGGCCGGGCACGTATCCCCGGAAGCCGCGCTGGGCGGGCCGATCGCCGCCGTGCACGATGGCGACATGATTCGCTTTGATGTGAACCAGCGTCTCTTGGAAGTTGAGATCGGCGATGACGTCCTGCGCCAACGCATGAAAGCGTGGAGAGCGCCTTCGCCGCGCTATCCCACCGGCGTGTTTGCGAAATACGCTGCGCTGGTTTCGTCGGCTTCGCAGGGCGCGATCACACGTCCGCCGCAGTGAGTCTTTCTCTCAGGATCAGGAATACTGCAACGCGAGATCAAAATCCCCGCCCTTTCTCTTCAAAGAACGGAGAGATAGGGACGGGGCACCTTTTCTTCTGGCTACGCTCTTACTGTGCGCAGCCCGGGCTGAAGCCCGTTAGCGCATTCGCTGCCGCCGAAATTGCGCAATCGTAGGAAGCGCCGGTTGAGTCAAAATAGTTGTACTGCTGCGCGCTCGATTGTCCCGTATTTCCCAATAAGTTGAAGGAGGAGTCGAACTCGAGCGTGTCGGTGTGCTGGGCGGCGTTTTCGAGATAGCTGGTAAAGCTTCCTCCGCCGGCCTGACTGATACTGTTGTTCGCGAGGTAAGTTTGTTTAGCTGTAGTCGTCTGATTGATATCGCCGTTGGAGAGGAAATTCAACTTGATATCGACCACCAGCGGGAAGCTGAAAGTTTGCGAATTCACTATGGGCTGCATGCCCTTCTGCGAGGTCGTGGCATAGGAGGTGATCGTCGTGCTCTGCGAGATATCCTGAACGTAAAGATTCCCGGTGATGTCGAAGTGCTGGTCGTTCGAGAATCTCGCGGTCTGACTGACTTTCGTCGTGACCTTGCCGCGTGAAGTGTTGGCGTAGCCGGAGATTACAAAGCTGCGGTTGGAGCTGACTTTCACCGTACCGAGGATGAAGGTCGGTTGCACGTTGAGCTTTTCCGTAATTACCGGAGACGGCGGCGCTAGTGTGTTCTGAGTGACTGCGCCTGTGACCTGCGTAGAGCCGGAGTCGAGGTAGAGGAGCAGAGATGCCGTCGCCGAGAAATAGCCATTGGCGTTGTAGACGCTGAGAGCGACCGTGTGCGACTGCCCATTGCTCAGCAGTCCTGCGAACGGTGTAAGATTCACGCGATACGGAGTGAAGTTGAGAGTCTGCACGCCGGGGATCGGGAACCACAGGAATGGATCGATGCCGCCGGTAAAAATCCAGGGATAGATTGGAGCCACACCTGCGGGCGCGCCGTCGATGGTGATCTCGGTCTCGCGGAAGCCGGTGTTCGAGCAGCTTTGTAGTTCTGAGGCTACCTCGCTCGGCACGCAGGTGTACCAGAATTCATCTCCCGATTGCCCCTGCGCATACACATCGAGGTAAGCGCTCTCGACGTTGGCGGGGAAAGTAAACGTGCCGGAGAGCGTATCCGCACTAGTATTCAGCGGAACGGTTCCTCCCGACGGACCTGCCGACAGTGCGAGCACCTGATTCGCCGCGACCGGGGCGATTTGTCCTTTCTCCAGCGGATAGAACTCCAGCGAGGCCGACGCATAAATTGTCGAAGTAAGTCCGCAGCACAAAGTGTTGCCGATGTCAGCCTGTCCGGCTTGCGCGGTGTAAAAAATCGAACTGTAGTCCGTAAGGTCGTTTTCGATGTGCCACGACGGCCCAAGGTTCGATCCCGGCTCGGCGGTAGTGCCGAAATAAATGTTCACCGGACCCAGCCAGAAATTCGCGGTGCGATCGTATTGAATGCCGGGGTTGAGATTAATATCAGCTTCAAGCACTACTTTGGCCCAGGGGCCGGGACAAGCCGACGGTGGAGTGTAAGTAAAGTTTTCCACGTTGAAATCAAAAAATTGCACGCCGGTAAAAAGCTGAACGACGCATGGCGTTGTGGTGGGGCGGGTCACGTTGGGGTCGGCGCTTACCGTGTTTGCGGAGCCGATCGTGTAAGGACCGGAAGCAAAAGCGGAGGAAACCATAACTGTCGAACACATTATTGCCAGAATAAACAACCAAGAAAATAACCGGAGCGAAAAGATATTTCGCGACAAACGGGCGGGACGGAGCATGCGAGTCCTCCTGGGGGATAGTCGAAACACCGCGCCCAGCGTGGCATAGCGGGAGCACAGGTTGGAAGCGGCGGTAGCGCCGAAGTATGGCGCGTTCCGCCGCAACCTGTCAAGGGCAGGAGGGAAGTGTCGCTCTACTTGCAACACAGCTCGGGAGTTGAAGAACTCTACGGCACTGTGACTTTCGCCTGATTCGAATAGCCGCTTTCCTTACCGCTGGAGTTCACCGCCGTGGTTGCGTAGTAATAAGTTGTCTCCCCGGTAACGGTCGAATCGGTGTAGTAAGTGTCTGCGTCCGGCTTCGAATTCAACTTCGTGTAACCGCCATTGGAAGACTTACTCCTGTAAATGTTGTAGCCGACGATGTCCGGCGAATTGCTGGCGTTCCAGGAAAGACTCACATAGGGCACGGTGCCGGTGCCGGTCAGTGATTCAGAGGCCGGAGAATCGGTAGCATTGCTAACGAATGAAAGCGTGCCCGAGCTAGCCACGCTGTGCTCCGGTGTGAACGCGACGTCGAGCGAAACGTTGCCGCCAGCTGGAATCGTCAGCGGGAACGTCGTGTCGGTCACGGCGAACAACGAACTGCTGCTGGAGACTGAAGAGATAGTCACACTGCCGCTGGTGGCACTGAGTTTTGCCGTGAGCGTTTTGGTGCTTCCGTCGCCCACGTTGCCAAAAGCGAGCGTCGCGGGCGTAATCGTAAGTGTTCCCTTCGTGCCACCGCCAGTACCCGTGCCCACCAAAGGTACGTTGAGGCCAGGACCCCAGGCGAAAAAGCTGCCTCCGGTTTCTCCTTGCACCTGCGGCTTGAAGGTGGCATTCAAGCTTACTTTCTGCCCGCCGCTGAGGGTCAAAGGAAACGTCGCACCGCTCACCGAAAAGTCGCCGCCCGTGATGATCAGCTTCTGAATCGTGATCGTCCAACCGCGTTCGTTAGTCAACTCCACCGGAAGCGTGGAACTCTGCCCAACTGCGACGTTACCGAACTGAAGGTTCGCCGGACTCGCGGTCAGGCTCTCGCTGGTTGTGCCGGAGCCCGACAATCCCACGGTGACCACGCGATTGAAGGCATTGGTGTCAAACGTGATTGTTCCGCTCTGTGTCCCTGCGGCAGTGGGTTCGAAAGTGACACTCAGTTCAAGGCTCTCGCCCGCCGAGAGCACCACAGGCATCTTCCAGTTCGAGAGGACGAACTTGCTGTTGTCCACCTTCATGCTCGAAATCGTTAAGCTCGACTGACTGGTGTTAGCAACCGCGACCAGCAGAGTCTGGGTCGTATGAATCGTAACGTAACCGAAATCCAGGCTGGCGGGCGAGACTGTCAATCCGCCGCTGGCGCGCGCGCTTAGCGGCAGCAGTGTGATCAACATGGAGAGCACTGCCACAGAATGAACGAGGCTGTAACGTCGTGGATGCTGGGGGAGGAATTGCATGCACCAGAGATTTACAGAATCGGGCGTACGAGGGTAGATGCCACTAGGACATCTTGGAGATCTGATCTATGCCATGAAAACCCGCTCTAGGCCTGCAGCTTCGCTGACATGATGCAAACCTCAAGTGAGCGAATCGCTTACGCGAGTTCTAGAATTTAGTACTGGTGCGTGTTGAGTCTAATACCTACTGTACTAACTACTATGTGTGTGGTTGGACAAAACGCGCGGGAAGAGTGTACCTTTGTCGGCAGGAGCAGGAATCTCAGCGTCTGGGGAGCAGTCGGTCTCCCCCAGGTAGACGTTCGGCTGGGTAACTCTTACAACAAATTTGATGTTTATCATGATTGTTTCCTGCTCGTTCGCCGGACAAACGGGAGGCGCATGAGCGCCTCCCATTTCTCCTTGGGACTGTTCTTAGGCGGCCCTAGATGGGTCGGACGAGGATTCAGGTGTATTTGTGTTCACTAAGCTAGCTTTCTGCTAGCCTTGAAATCGGTCTCTGCTTGGTACCAATCCTGTTCTGCTCGGCCATCTTCCCTACCCCGGATCACGTACAGCTCGTAAGCGCGAGTTTGCAATGCGGAGTTCTCAAGGGCAATAGCCGCGTTAGTGAGGGATTCTGATTTTTCGGAACGAGCGGGTTTCGGGGCAATGTTAATCTTAGGGTCAATCATGTTACCTCCTGTTTTTCGAAGAAAGAGATTTACCAGACTTGGCCGTGACGAACGGTCCAAGATTGTCCTGTCCTTTAAAGCTCAGAGTTTTACGCGGTTACGAGATCGTGCTTGTGCAAAGTGGAGCTGACAACGTCGAAGGTGTGAAGCTGAGGCGTTCCCTCGATAAATCTTGCCAGCGTCTTCAACACTTGCGGGTACGTATTGGTGTTGTAAGTGTCGGCATCGTTCTTGTTTTCCCAAAGACTGATTGCAGTCACATCTACTCCGCCCGGACCAGCCAGAGTAATTTCGTCCTTAAAACCGTTTTGCTTTCGAAGCAAAGGAAGGACGTCTTTCTCAAATGCTCGGGCGTAATCGGACAGCATATTCGATTTCAGATGGATCGAGATATTGCGTGCAAACATGGGCAACCTCCTAAAGGTTGTAGTCGCTAAGAGGAGAGAACTTCAGATGGGCTGACTTAGTTTCAGGGAACCTGAAAGAGGAGAATGAGGCTCACTCTATTTCACTAGTGCATTTAGGTGGCCCTTCCTCTGAGCACCTCAAGTTATTGTTTCCAGGCCACAAGAGCAGATCAGACGCGCGAGAGTCCAAGCTCGAATCGAGCATCTTTGGCGGAAACGAGCACAAACAGCAACCGGGCCAGAGCTACCGCTCGGCAACAGTTACTTTCGCCGATGCGGTGATAGGGGCTAACTTTCGCTTCGTGCTGGGGTCTTCGAAGCACTTGAGCCGATCCGATAGCTGTTTCGATCCTTGGATCAATTTCCCAGCCTCGGCGATCAAAAGGACAGTATTCCTGTTCAGTTCCTCGATCTTGCTTCGCAAAAACGAAGACTCTTCTTCGACCTTCCGTTGCAACAACGAAGATTCTTCCTCATGTTGCGACCTGGGCATGACGTGCCTGCTGCTTATCAGCATAGGGTGGCCTTCGATGGGAACTATCAGATTGCACAAGAGACCGACGCCCGGACCGGGCAACGGCGGCGGGATGTGTAAAGCGACTTCTACAGTGTAGCACTCCACTTCTGAACTCAGCTCTTTTACCGTGACGAACTGGCTTTCTGATTCTTGACCTGCAAATCGTTCACCACCTGCTGCACGTTCGGAATCGCGGCCGCCACTTTCTCGGCGCGCGTGCGCTTGTCTTCGGAGTTTACTTCTCCAGTCAGTGAGACTACTCCGCTCTTCACTTTGTATTTCACGTCATCCTGCATCTTGTTTTGGATAAGCGCGGCGTCGAGATTCTTCTCGATGCCTTGGTCAAGATCGGAATTCACTGCCTTTGCTTCCTTTTCTGCGCCCACTGGAATCACGGCAATCTGGTCCGCGACAACCTGTGCGCCAGCCAAGGATTTCGCCAAGGATTCGGCCTGCGACTTGTCATTCTCACTGGCGACCTGCCCGCCCAGGGTGACAATGCCTTTGTCGCGATCCTGATTGACAGAGACATCTTTAAATCCTGCCTGATCAAGCGACTTCCGGATACTGTCCGAAACGTCTGCCGAACTTGTGGAGGTCGTAGTGCAGGATATCGTGATTCCAATAGCGAGCAGCAGGAACAAAGTGAGGCTCAACTTAGACGTTTTCATGATTTTCCTTTGATCCGATCTGGGTTAGCGTGAAAAATCTAGACTCGCTCATTTCCTTAGACAGTGCTGTGCAGAATCGCTCACTTCGCCAGGAATTTGCTCCAGCGTCGAGCCGTGATGACCACATTGACGGCACTCCCGCAATATTCTCGCGAGACGCCACAACATTCACCGCCAGGCGGTCAATTGTGATCAGTATTCCAGCGCCGAATGTTGCACACTGACGACTCAATAAGGTTCCACGACAGAGCAAATGTCGTGAACAAACCTGGTTTTGTGGAGGTTACGATGAACGTGAATTGGATGGATCCGAGGCTCATTGCTCTCGCCGCCGCTGTGATTGTGATCGTCGCTGTGGGTGCCTGGCTCTACGTGCGAAAACGCAGGGGCACGACTGCAGACCTGCGGCAGAAGTTTGGGCCCGAGTACGACCGCGCGGTGCTGGCGCATGGATCAAAAGCAGAAGCGAACCTAGCGGATCGCGAAAAGCGAGTTGAAAAGCTCAACCTTCGCGATCTTGATTCGATGGAACATGAGCGGTACTCAAAGCAGTGGCAGGCCGTGCAGTCCCGCTTTGTCGATTCCCCGAAGGGTGCGGTCGCGGAAGCGGACGACCTGGTGTCTTGTGTGATGAAAGCTCGCGGTTATCCCGTAGCCAATTTCGAGCAGCGTGCCGCCGACATTTCTGTCGACCATCCTCGTGTCGTGGAAAACTACCGGTCGGCCCATGAGATTGCGCTCCGTGCTGGAAAAGAAGCAGCAACCACCGAAGATCTCAGAACAGCGATGATTCACTACCGCTCTCTGTTTGAGGAACTGGTGCAGGTGCCAATCGTTGCCGAAAGAAAAGAAGTCGCGTAGCTCTGAACTGAAGAAAGGGGAAAAATGATGAAACCAAGCACGCAAGACCGGACCGAGGGCAAGCTCCACGAAGTAAAAGGGAAGATAAAAGAGGAGGCCGGAAAGGCGACGAACGACCCCGATCTGGAAGTCTCAGGGAATGCGGAAAAGAAAGCCGGCAAAGTTCAAGAATGGATCGGCCGTGCTGAAAAGGCCGTCGGCGAATAGAGAAGTACCTGACTAACAAAGCAGAACCAGGGCGCAAACTGCCGGAGAGAACGGCTGGACACAATGCCAAGTTGCTCCGATACCTGCGCAAAAATTAGGGATCTCGGTTATATAGCGCCCAGGCAAATAAAGATGTATGGCAAGCGCTTTAAGATTGTTTCAGGTCCTTTTGATGACGGTGATTGCATAGCAGTTCAGGCGACCAGCGGAAACGATCCAGTGGTCCGCACGCTGCTGCTTCCGATAGCGATTCTCGTAGGGTTAGCAGATCGATTCTCCGAAGCGGTCAGGCTTGAGGAATCACCTCATAGTCTGGGGGCATTGCCGGACACCGCTTCTTCTACGGCGCGGTAGAGAACCAGAACGAGGTTAAGTTCTTTGCTCTGTTTTGCCCGCGCTACCCAATCTTAAACTTCGTCATACGTCACGGCCTCTGGTCACGAGTAATGAAATATGGTTCAGTCTTTTCCAGAAATTGTATAAAAAAGAACAGTCATTCAGCGAGTTAACGGGTACCGTACTTCCAGGCGGTAAGGTCAAAGCGCGGTCATGGGTTAGCGGCGGAACACCCACCATTCGGACCCTCACGACCGCGCAACGATCCACGTTTTGGCACGCTTTAGGCCGGGCTCACTCGATCCCGGCCTTTTTCCGCACGCGACCAATCTGCTGGAAAAGATGCTCGACCTGAGCTTTTTTGATCAGACTTCAACATCTCTGCGATGAGAGAGTCCCAATGAGAACTAAGTGCGAGCGAGACGGAGTCGCTAGTACATCTCGTTCGGGAAATCGTGCCGTTCAATCCTCGCAACCCGCAGCATCAGAGCATTACCGGGCACGCGAAGGATCATCAGGCAAAAAGGAAGCACAATGCGTATCATCTCCTGCATTCGTTCGTTGCTGTTTGCACTCGCGCTGCTGGTCATGTCCGTAGCAGCCTGCGCGCAGATCAGCATATCGATCTCGCTTGCTCCGCCGGAATTGCCGGTCTACGAACAGCCGCTTTGCCCCGGCGATGGTTATCTCTGGACCCCTGGGTACTGGGCTTACGCCGACGATGACTATGGTTACTACTGGGTGCCGGGTACGTGGGTGACGGCGCCTGAAACCGGTCTGCTCTGGACTCCGGCCTATTGGGGTTGGGGAGGCAACGGATACGTTTTCAATGAGGGCTACTGGGGAACGCAGGTAGGTTTCTATGGTGGAATCAGTTACGGCTACGGATACTTCGGTGACGGCTATGAGGGTGGGCGTTGGCAGAACGGGCAGTTCTACTACAACCGCTCGGTGAACAACGTAAGCACTACAACCATCCACAACGTCTACAACACAACTGTGATCAACAACACCACCGTGAGCCGAGTGAGCTACAACGGCGGCAGCGGTGGGGTCAGCGCGCGTCCAACGCCTCAGCAAGAGGCTGTGGCGCATGAGAGACATGTACCACCTGTGGCCGCCCAGACGCAACATGCGCAGGCTGCCCGCGCGAACCCAGAACAACGGGCTTCGGTGAACCATGGCACACCAGCAGTCGCCGCCACTCCTAAGCCCGGAGCATTTAACGACCGAGCGGCGATCCCTGCCAAGCAAGCGGGGACGCCTTATAACGCTCCAGTGAATCGCGCGGCGGTTCAGCCACCGGCAAACACACCAGCTGCACATCCCGAGAACAACGCCACTCGTCCCGAACGGTCCGTGCCGAATAATCAACCGGAACCGAACCGTCCGCCGACAGCACAACCTAACAGTCGACCGGAGCCGAACCGTCCGGAACCAAATGCGCCGGAACCGAACCGTCAGGCCACGGCCCAACCGAACGATCGGCCTGAACCCAGCCGGAATGAACCTGCTCCTCGGCCGCAGACTCCTTCTGCGAGCGAGCGCTCTCAACCCGAGCGCACTCCGCTTCCGGCGGAAACAAGGTCTGCACCGCAACAGCGACCGGAGCCCGCGCCTCCGAAGCCGGAGGAGAAGAAGCAGCAGAAAGACGAACCGAAGGGGGACGAGAAGCCGCAGTAATGCCGGCCTCAGACTAGGTCAGTTCGACGTTAGCTCGAAAACTGCAAAGGAGCGGTCATGTCACAAACGGTACTGGACAGAGCGGCCGAACATATCGCCGAATCGGCGCATCAGGCTTCTTGTGCAACTAGGGCGGTCGCCGACGCAATCGGGAACGGCGTCGGAGTAATGAGGCGTGCCGCCAAACAGGGGGGCGATGCTGCCGAAGAATTTCTGAACGATTCAACTCAGCGCATCCAGCGACACCCCGTGCTGACTGTCGCGGCCACTTTCGCCGTGGGCTTTACCGCAGGAGCGCTCGTCGCATGGATGATCAAACGAAAATAACTCACGCTACGCTGGCGGCAATGCAGGAAGCCAGCAGATGCAAGACGGGGTTTTCCGAAATTGCCAACACAAAGGCTTGACCTGTCTTCTTTCGGAATGCTGTGCAGTGCAGTGCGGCACGGCTGATGAGGTTACATACGCATGACTGCGAAACGCTCTACGCGGGACGACTGCATTTCGGCTCGAGCAGAAGAGGCCGTCGCCATCGGCGGCGGCACCACTATTTCCAGCACTGCCGGCGGCAAACCACAGGTTGGCAGCATGGAATTCGAGTCTGGATATCTTTCACCCTTCTTCATCACTGATCCAGAGCGCATGGAAGTGGCCTTCGAGAATGCCTACATTCTCATTCACGAAAAGAAGATCAATTCCAGGCAGGATCTGCTCCCACTGCTGGAGCAGGTCACCACTACCGGCAAGCCGCTGCTCATAATCGCAGGTGAGGTTGGGGATGAAGTGCTGGCCGCTCTCGTCGTGAACAAACTGCGTGGCGCGGTGCAAGTGGCAGCTGTCAGCGTGCCGGGCGTTCCAGCTCAGCGTACAAGGCTGTTGCAAGGCATCGCCCTCCTCACAGGTGTAACTGCCATTACGGGAGAGCTCCAGATCGAACTGAAGGACATGCAAGTGTCCGACCTCGGTCAGGCGGCACGAATCACGATCGACAATCACCGCACGATAGTTGAAGGCAGGGGCAACCGCGATCAGCACTCCCTTTCAGCTTGAGCCGGTCCCAGTCCCACTGCTGGCAGGTAGCCGGCTTTCGGGGCTGGTCGGTCAAGACCGCCGGGCGTTAAACAGCTCTTCAGGACGTCTTGGTTATCGTCTATGCACAGAACTACTGCGCTCAAGAATGGCGGACAAACCGAACTGGGCATGGCTCACCTCAAGCACGAATTCTCCACGATTGCGCTAGCAGAGAGGAGTTAGTCGTGCAGAACCACATTGAGCAGAGAGCTGTGTACCTGCAGACCGCCGTTGTAGTGAATAAACCCCAATTTTCTAAATCGGTTCATGAAGAAGCTTACTCGCGAGCGGGTTGTGCCGATCATTTCCGCCAGCATCTCCTGACTGATCTTGGGAACGACAGTCTGGGGTATCCCCTCCTTGCCAAAGTGAGCCAGCAGCAAAAGGATCCGGGCCAGCCGCTTTTCGCTCGAATTGAAAAGCTGATCGACTAGATCCTCTTCGTAACGGATGTTCCGTGCCAATAAATAAGCCACGAACAGGTCGGAGAATTCGTGCTCGCGATGAAGCGCTGCCATCATGGCTTTCTTGTCGATTCGCAAGACCGCGCACTCCGTCATCGCGGTTACAGACGACATGCGTAACAGCTGGCCGGCAAGACTGCCCTCCCCGAAGAAATCTCCGACACCTAATATGCCGATCGTTGCTTCTTTGCCAGTCTTCGAGACCACGGTGAGTTTTACCTTGCCCGTCTGGATATAAAACACCGCATCAGCGGTATCCCCTTGCACGAAGATGGTTTGTTTCCTGGAAAAAAGTACAAGTTTCCGGCCCTCGCTGATCGTTGCGAGGAATGCTTGCGGATCGAAATCCCGCCTTTTGTTGGTCGCAACCGTTGAATCTATAGCATTAAGCTCCGTTTGGCGTGTCGGTCTAATTGCGAGTTGGCGGGAGATTGTCCTTCTGCGTGGAGAACCGTTGGGTTGGCCAGCAGGAGACATATACACCTCCTTCTGCCTAACAACGACGTTTATGTCTTTATTTTAGTCGCTGTCCTTGGACAAGTAAATCCGAGAAACCTCGTCTCGCCACGCGTTTTTGGTGGTTCCAAGTCACGAAAGGCGCGCAGGGCAAATCGTGTCTAAGGGCTCACGAAATGAGCCGTTCTGCACAGTATTGCCAGAGCAAGTGAGCGAATCTATTGCTGGTGTGCAGATCAAGGATAAGAAATGCTTTTAGCCGGCAAAGTCGCGTGCTATGGGATTGCCTTCCTACTGCTGGCGATAGGGATCTCAGGGCCGCGCTCGACGCGACTCGCTTCGGGCCCCAAGCTCAGCATAGAAGTAACAGGGATCGCGCGCCCGGGCAATGTAGTAAAGATGCAGCAAACTCTGCGCGACAAAGGACACTACCGTGGGAAGGTCGATGGTGTGTTTGGTCTGCGAACCCGAGCCAGCATTCGTGCGTATCAGAAAGCTGAGAATCTTCCAGTCACCGGCCAGCTTGATACCCCGACGGCCGCTAAACTCGGAATAGCGGTAGAGGTTCGCGACGAGAATGGTTACGAGACTACACAGGTTAAACCTTCGGCAGGAGTGAAGTGGGCTGATGGTTCGGGGCAAAAAAGTAAGCTGCCGCGAAGGACAGTCAAAAGAAATGAGACGGGAACAGTCCCACCGGCGTAGCGCGGATCGCCGATTGAGATATTTCCTTTCGGCACGTTTCCTTTAGGCCGATTCAGAAACTCACGCCTGAAGCTAAAGTTCTAGTGAACATGCCGGTGTCCGGCTTCGTTAAGATGGGGCACCCCGGTCTGTTGCTCGGCAAGCTCGGACTAACGAAGAACAGCACCGCGACGATGGATCTGGATTCCGGGGTAAGTCCATCAAGGAATGTCAGTAGGCACACTAAAATTGATTCAAGCTTCGGAGTGAAGTTTTCTTTTCTTCTTCAGTGTGGCAGCAGCGTTATTGCTCTGCTTCAGCGCTCCGCTCGTTAAAACCTGGGCCTCGGACTTCAGGCCGCCGAGCACGTCCATGAACTGCTTTGCTACCTCGCCCTCAAGTATGATTGTGTGTTCGGGCTGAAAGTAGATCGTGACCCGACCATCCACCGCCTCGTGGTTTACTAGGCGAACCTGGTCCAGATTGATTGCCTGTTCTCCTCCGCTACCACCTGTGAAGAAGAAGTTTGCCATCGTCGGCAAGTCCTATGGAAGCGCGCTCTCATCTTCACACATTGTGTCATGCGAGGCAATAAAAGAAGCTCATCGCAGAAGTGCTTTACGTTTCACGCGGTTGGCGAACATGCCCGCGAGTGCCAATCCCAATATCGCTCCGAAGAATGTTGCGGTGAGCATAACGCCCGGCGACGAAAGACCGGTGCCTAGGCTAAAGCGGGCAAAGAGGAAGGAAATGTAAGCCATCGCCCCGGTCCAAAAAGAGAGCCGTAGATACATAGCAGCGACCTCCATCGAAACCATACCACGAATATTCCTGATGGTCATCTCTAACAATGTCGACGGTGTCAAGATCTTTCGGAGCACACTACGGGGTAGGCTCGGCGAGCGCCATTTCGCTCTCGTTGAGGGTTTGCGCTTTCCAACCTGGCTCGCCGTAGAACTGCTCGGCCTCTTTCCGGTGAGCCAGCCGTCGTTCGCGTAACTCCCCAGTGTCGGTATCCACAAATGCAATCTGCTGAAAGCCCGGGTGATAGTCACAACCTATAATCAGCATGTTCGGCTCCTTTCTTCAGAGCCTTTGTAGGGTTGGGCCTCCAAAAAGTCTACTCGGGCCTGGGAGCCGACAATGTTATGAAATCACTTCACTCACTGACCAGCCAGAATTTGCCGCCAAGTCGGAAGCTGGCCAGAAACGGGCTGGTGGGAAGTGATTGCCATGATTGCTGACGGGTGGCCGCGAAGAGGCAGAGGTCCGACTGACTGGGAGATCACTCAACTTTAATCTCAAGCCCAGATTGTGGCCTTCCGCGGGGAATCATTGTTCTAGGATTTCCAGTTAAGAGTAGGGTTTTGTTTCTACTTTTGGGACATCCCTAGCTCAATGATTCCGCGCTGTAGGCCGATGGTAAGGGCATGGGCCCGATCATTGGCGGCCCAACTTGGAGAATATGTTCGAGATGTGGGCTTCGGGGAAATCTTTGGATAATTTCTCCCAAGCCGACTTCTGACCCGCCTGGCTGTCCGCGTCCAACTTCCGGATTGCCGTCATTCGGGAACAATCTCTTACCTGTCAGGAGTTGGCATCTCGGACGTTTGCAGTAAGCCAGTTCCATTCCTGAGCAAGAGATGAACACGGGAAAGCAGCGGCGAAACCAAGGTATTTCTTTCGATCAGTGCGCGCTATCACATTCGCCCATGCCCAGCCTTTGCTAGACTCGATTCGATCAGGTGCAGCCTTGTCGACTCGTTCTGCGTCTACTTCCGTTGTAAGTGAAACTGTCGTTGCATTCCTGAAAACTGTCCCTCCCTTCCAGTTTCTACCTCCGAGCGAACTCTCCCGCTTGGTGCCCAGGATGACCCTGGAATACTTTCCGAAAGACGACACGATCATCAGCGCAGGCCATCCTGCGTCGGAAGTGCTGTATATCGTCCACAAGGGCGCGGTGCAACTCACGTTGCGTACCAGGGTGGGAAAGCAACTCGCCTTCGATCTTCGCGGCGAAGGTGAAATCTTTGGACTGCTTTCCCTCATGGGCCGGGATATCGCCCGATTCGATGTAATCGCGGTCGAAGATGCACTGTGCTACAGCATCCCCGGCACGGTGATCCAGAAAATCGCCTCCCGCTATTCCGAGTTTTCCGAGTACCTGGTTCGCATTTCCATTACAAGGTATCTGGACCGCAGTCTGAAGGAACTGAAGGACCAGACGAATCTGATGGGCGACACTGAGCGCCTGCTGTATTCGCTGGCCGTCAAAGATGTCGTCAGCGCCCCGGTCGTGGTCTGTACGCGCGAGACGTCCATCCGGGAAGCTGCCCGGCTGGTTTCAAACGCGCGCGCGACCTGTCTTGCGGTTGTTGATCCGGGCGGCTACGCCGTCGGCGTCGTCACGGATCGCGATTTCACGCGCCGCGTCTTGGCTCGCGGAATATCTCTCGATCTTCCCGTCACCAGCATCATGAGCACTCCCGTGGTTTCGGTAGAGAGCACGGCGCGCTTGTTTCAGGCCCTGCTGGCCATGATCTCCAAAGACATTCAGCATGTAGTGATCACCGAAGAGAGATTGCCGAAGGCGGTACTCTCCAGCCACGATCTCATGTTGCTGCAGGGTAAGTCGCCGCTCACCGTCTCGCGACATCTCAAAGACCAGAAGTCTGTGGAAGGCCTTGCCGATGCCCAGAAGAAGATCATGGAACTGCTTCCATTGCTGCTGCGGGAGGGGGCACGGATGAGCCACATTACACGGGTTGTTTCCGAGATCAATGACGGCCTGATGACAAAGATCCTGGAATTCGCGGAGGCTGAATTGGGTCCTCCTCCCCTGCCTTATTGCTGGGTGGTGCTGGGCAGCAAAGGACGCCGGGAACAGACCTTCAAGACCGACCAGGATAATGCGCTGATCTATGCCGATCCAGAGGAGGGGAATGCCGGAACAGCGCAGGAATATTTCGAGCACTTGGCGCTCTACGTCCGGAATGCGCTTGCCAGTTGCGGCTATCCGCCCTGCCCGGGCGACTACATGGCCAGCAACCCGCGCTGGCGGCAGCCGCTCTCCGCGTGGAAGCGCTACTTTCAAGCCTGGATCGCCCAAGCGGATCTGCATTCCGTAGAAGACGCCCTTATTTTTTTCGATATGCGCCCGGTCGGCGGCGACGTCGCACTGTTCCAAGCTCTCGCGGCGTTTATTCATGAGAATCTGAAGAATGCCTCTTTCTTTAAGTCGGTATTCGCCAAGATTTCCATCGATCGCAGACCGCCCATCGGATTCTTTCGTACCTTCGTGGTCGACCGTTCGGGAAGAGCACAAGCAGGAACTCGACGTCAAAACCTTCGGCACCTCGCCCATCGTGAATGCTGCTCGGCTGTTGGCGCTCGACGGAGGAATCGAAGCCACCAATACCGTTGACCGGCTCGCGGCTCCACTCTCGCTTACGTATCTCGACGACGTCCAGCGCCGCGATCTGATTGAGGCGTTCGAACTGCTCACTCTTTTCCGGCTGGAACATCAGTTACAGCAATCGCACGCGGCCCAACCTCTCAGCAACTATGTGAACCCCGGCAGCCTGACACAACTCCAGAGGAGTCTCCTGAAAGAAGCTTTCCGGACCATCGCACGGGCCCAGGCGGCGATCGCAGATCGTTTCCGGAGCGCGGTATGGGCACAATTGGGGGCGTCCTGAAGGTGCCGGGCTGGTTCAAACTTCGGGGACGGCAACCAGCCAACGACATATATTCCTCCGACGCTCCGATCGATTCGATCCGCTACGTGGTTCTCGACACGGAACTCACATCGTTGGAACATCGGTCCAACCGTCTGCTTTCAGTAGGTGCTGTCACGATGAAGGGCCCGAGCATTTTGATGGGCGAGCACTTTTACCGGGTGCTGAACCCTGGCGTGGAGATTCCGGCAGGTACAGTGATCGTTCACAAGCTTCGGCCCTTCGATATCGAAAAAGGAGAACCGCCGCTCGTGGTCCTGGCGGAACTGAAAGATTACATCGCAGGGGTGGTTCTGGTCGGACACTTCATCAAGATCGATCTGGATATTCTGCGCAAGGAACTGCGAGCCACCAAACACTCGCTCGATAACCCTGTCGTGGATACAGCCCAGGTTCATCGCTGGCTCTTACGGAAGGAGCGCTACTCGGAGGATCTGTTTCATCGTCTGGAACAATTGGACCTGTCCTCGCTGGCGAAGGTCTACAACATCGAGTTCGGCGAGGCCCACCACGCGCTCTACGATGCATTTGCCACCGCCCGCCTCTGGCAAAAGCTGATTCATCAGCTTGAATCTCACGGAATTCGCTCCCTCGCCAACCTGCTGAAAGTCGGTACACCGAGGTGAGCAAGTTGCCCACCTTTTGCAGCCCTCCGGCGATCGAACAGGGTCGAACTCTCGTCATGTGATCGATGGTTCCCTACGACGATCCAAAGCTCTTCAACGCCATCGTAAGCCGCTCCTTCCTTACGCCTTTCGTGCAGAAGGATCGCGTCAGATCGTTCAAGTCCCTCGAAGGGGATACAAGCACACAAACAGTAACCACGACCCACTGGTTTTCTAAAGCGTTGGCCTAACTGCGTGCTCAACTCGGTGGCCGAACTTGATTGGGCCAGCGTGAGGTTTGTCAGCAACCGGAAGTTATCCAGAAACGGGTTTGGGGGAGATCAAAAGGTGATCTCCTCGCAGCTGACTTCGGGACAACGTCGTCGAAGTCCGCGTTAGTCGTAACTTCCGGTTAGCCCTTCACTCACGCTGAGCCAGCCATCGCCGCCCCTCGATCGGCAAACACTAGCCGAGTTCCCAGTGCCTATCTTGATCGCACCTGTAGTGCTTCCTGGGACTCTGGGGCATTTGGAAGTTTCCGTCATACATGGAATTTCGCGCCTCTCTTGGAGCAAAAAGAGCGGCCTAGACTTGCTGACGGAGGTTGGGACGCAGTGTGAGTGAGCCGTCATCGTTCAGCTTCTGGTGACAAGCCCACCGCACGGGATAGCGCATGCCCTTGACCTCAATCTCAGCTCTAAGTTTCAATGCCTTCCAATCGGTGACGTTTGGAAGCACAAACTGTGCCTGCCGAATCTTTCCCGGTAACGGGTAACCGGCGTCCAGACAACCGCTCTTGAGCACCTTGCCGTCCTGGCTCTCCACGGTCACCCTCAGCACGCCGGGCACACCCGCGATTCCGTCATTCGCGAACCCGACAATTAGCCCGAGGTAACCATTGTCCTTATAGCTCCAGATGAAAGACGGCCTCACCCGATAGCCAATTCGGCGATTGATACGGTCAAACGCTGCCGGATAAGCCTGGTAGTAGGTCATCAGATTCTTGGCGCTGATCTGGTGAAAGTTCCACAGCGACCAGTAGTTCGCTCCGACATCGATCACATGATCGATCATGTTTTCTGCCGGAGATATTCCTTCAGAGTCGACGCTTGGGTCGGGAGGTTTCCCCGGAAGCCCCTGTTCCAGCAATGCAGCGGTCCAGGGTGGGCGATTGCTGAGCGCTTCAATCTGTTCGTTCTCGATAAAGATGGTGTCGCTGCGAATCCAATTGTTGCTGCGGACAGTACGCTCTACCAGTTCCGCATTACCAACCCGGCTGTAGTCCGGCTGAGTATTGGTCAGCAGAGGAGTCTTCTTAAAGTGCTCAAGCTGGACTTCGAGCATATTGGTCCAGGTGCGCTCGGCTGTCTGGTAATCGGGAAAAGGATTGTTGCCAAATGGCCAAGTGTGCCCTTCACCCCAAAAGCCATACATGAAGGTGTCGATGTACTCTACGAGAGGATTGCCATCGAATTCGGCTGCCAACAGACCAACCAGTCCTTGGAATGCCTGCTGAAAAAAAGGATGGTCGTACCGCGGCTGATAACGCGAATGCGGGTTCTTCAAATACCTTTTTGCTGAGTCGCGGCTTTCCTGATCGCTAAGCACCAGGTCAACTTTCGGCACTTTGTCGAGGACAAAATCCGGCAGCGCTGCTTCGTGGGTATAGTCTGGAGCGCTCATCTGAACTCGCAATCCGACCCGCTTGTTGTTCTTCTTTGCCAGTTCAAAAACGAGCTGGATGTAATCGGGCAGCTCGAGACGTCCAGGCCGCGGCTGCATTTCTCTCCAGGTCGGACGAATATAGAGCTGCTGGCCCAAGGGAAATCGAACCAGGTCTTCGATCGCTTGGGGAATATTGTCTGACTTAATTTCCTCGGTGCCACTGTCGGCTGTGATGTAAGTAACCAGTCCTTTGCCATAGTTCGGTACGACCTCTTCCGAAGAAGTAGTGGTCATCACCATATCGTCATTGGGAATGACAGCATCCGGTGCGTATTGAGGGAACGGACCCTGATTGAGGCGATCGGCCACCTGGGGACCGGAGCCGAAATTGTAGTTTTCCCAGTTGTGGGCGGGAACCTTTGCCTGCGCCTTACTCATTCCAAGCTCTGCCGCCACGGCAACAGCGACAGTAGTTCTTAGAAAGTCTCTCCGCTGCATCGGAATTATCTCCTCCTTCATAGATCGATTAGAACCTTGGCTGAGCTTGGCACCCCGCCGCACTTGATCCCTCGGGTCGGCAAATCCGAGAGCCCGGATAAACCGCCATGCCGAGGGAATGAAAGAGCCCTCCAAAAAAGTAGAACGGCGACTCCATGTTGAGCAAGTGTCTTGCCGGCGAGATCACGAGTGTCGCTTGAAACGTAGAAAATAATATCGGTGGCTCGGGCTGCTTCAATTGCAAATAATGCGCGCTTCCAACCTCTGAAACTGCTGTCACCGGGGGTTAGCGCCAGGCTAAGGCTTGGTCGATGCATCAAAGAACTTCGGCTGCTCCGGGATTGCAGCACCGTCGGCGCGTGGATCGGATGCCCCGAGATTCAAGCCG
Organism: uncultured Acidobacteriaceae bacterium; assembly: GCA_963781635.1. GTDB lineage: Bacteria > Acidobacteriota > Terriglobia > Terriglobales > Acidobacteriaceae > Sulfotelmatobacter. The sequence continues at coordinate 82,637 of CAWAFZ010000011.1, read as the reverse complement.
GTTTTGCTGTCGTGGAGGATTGCCTGGCCGCGCCCCATCAGTGATGTGTAGTCCCTATGCACTTGCAGTACGTGGCCCATCTTGCTCAGTGCTTCAAGGGTGGCGGGCGTAACGCGCGATTCGATCACGATTTTGCAGCCAAGTTGCTGGCGATCGGTAAAACGCGGTTCTTCCATCGCAGCCTGAATGTTCATGTTGTAGTCGACGACGTTGGAAACGAATTGGGCGTGAGCTAACGGCTGATTCAGCCCGCCCATGATGCCGAACCCGATGTGCTCGTCACCTCGCTGCATGAAGCCGGGAATGATGGTATGGAACGGCCGCTTGCGGCCGGCAAGCGCATTGGGAGACGTGGGGTCAAGCGAGAAAAGGCCTCCGCGATCCTGTAAGGCGAATCCCATGCCCAAAACAGTTACGTTCGATCCAAAGTTGTTGTAATTGCTTTGGATCACGGAAAGAATATTGCCTTCGCGGTCGACGACGGTGAAGTAGGTGGTATCGCTGGTGCCCAACGCCCCCGGGGCAACCGTGCAATTCGCTTTAGTTGGGTTGATGAGTGAGGCGCGTTTTGCGGCGTAATCTTTTGACAAAAGCTGATCGACCGGAATCTTGCTGAAACGCGGGTCGCCGTCGTATGCCTTCACGTCGGCATACGCAAGCTTCATGGCTTCGATTCTGGTGTGCAGTTCATCCGGACCGTGCGGACCGGCGGGATCGGGCTTGAATTGCTCCATAATATTGAGCATCTCAAGCGCTGCGATGCCGTCCCCGTTGGGCGGGAGCTCGTATACAGTCCAATCGCGGTACTTCGTAGAAATCGGCTCGACCCACTCAGCGGAGTAAGACGCGAGATCGTCGGCAGTCATGGTTCCTCCCAGCTCGTCAGAGGTTCTAAGAATGGCCTTGGCGATTTCTCCCCTGTAGAAGGCTGTCTCGCCTTGGTTAGCGACTAGCGTGAGCGCGCCGGCCACATCGGGATTGCGAAACATCTCGCCGGTCTCGGGGATCTTGCCACCCGGGAGAAATACACGGCGGCTTTCCATATTCGTCAGCAAGCCATCGTGGTCACCATCCCACCATGCGTGAATGATCTCAGCCACCGGAAATCCATGGTCAGCATAGAAGATCGCGGGTTGGAAGAGGTCGCGCCAGGGCAGTCTTCCCCAGCGATCATGCAACTTGGCCCATCCGTCGACAACACCAGGAACGGTCACGGAATCAATACCGAATTGGGGCATCTCGGTGATGCCTTTTTCGTGGAGATGCTCAATGGTGAGGTGCTTCGGTGCCCAGCCGCTGGCGTTGAGGCCGTAGATCTTGCCTGTCTTCGCCTCCCAATAAATGGCAAAGAGATCGCCGCCCATACCGTTGGAAGTGGGTTCGGTGACATTGAGTACAGCGTTGGCAGTGATTGCGGCATCGATGGCAGAGCCGCCCCGTTCGAGGATGAGCGCCCCGGCTTGTGAGGCCGAAACCTGACTGGTGGCAACCATGCCGTACTGCGTAGCGACGACGGAGCGCCCGTAGGAACGGTCCTGGGCGGACAGAGTGAATGAAGTAGATAGGAAAATAAGCAAAGTGAGCAACCGTCTGAGCGCGATCATTCGTCGAGGCTCCATGGGTCAACAACGAGGCTATGAGCGTACCAGTTGAAAAGCAAGGGCCGCTGCATACTGGTGAATGGAGGCCTACTCCGGTCCAGCAGTTCCATACGATGCTACCGGAGAGAATCTCGTTAGTTCGACGACACAAGGGAAAGACGCCGAGACGTGATTCGAGTCACAGAAATACAGACGCAAGGAATGAAGAATAGGTTTGTAGCCCCGCCAGCATTAGTCTCGCGATTCGACGCACCGGCTGGAGGGGAAAGGTGCAGTGTTGCATTTTCCAAAACCAACCAGGCTGCGGACTCTCTCGCAAATTGTTTTTTTCTTTCTTTTTCTGTTTCTTCTGTTGCGGACCGAGTTCCGGGGCTCGCTGACGGCTTCAAACAGCGAGATCCGTCTGCCCTACCCCGTTGCGCTCTTCTTCCGGCTTGATCCACTGGTGGCGATCTCGAACGCACTGTCCAGCCATGCGCTTTATCGTGGCTTGTTGTGGAGCCTGGTGATCTTGATCCCCACCATGTTTCTTGGCCGGTTCTTCTGCGGATGGATATGTCCACTTGGTTCCATTCATCATTACTTCAGTAGCTTCAAATCCGAGCGCAAACGTGGCAAACAACTGATTGAATCGAATCGTTACAGACATTGGCAGACGACCAAATATTATTTGCTCGTCGTATCTCTGGTTGCAGCCGTATTCGGCACGGGCATCATCGGGTGGCTTGACCCATTCTCTTTCTTGGTGCGTTCCGTTGGTTTGTCGATTCTGCCAGTAACCAACTATGCCCTACGCGGATCCTTAGGCTTCCTTGAGCACAGCCATTATGCATTCGTTCAGACAGTCGGCAGCGGGTTGCACTTCATCTTGGGTACGCTGTTGTTGAGTTTCAAGCAGCCCCATTTCCGTTTGGGGATATGGCTGGGTCTGATCTTTGTCTTCGTCATTGCGTTGAATTTCCGCATCACCAGGTTCTGGTGCCGCGCAGTGTGCCCACTGGGTGCGCTGCTGGGCATTGTGTCGCGCTGGTCTGTGCTTGGCCTGGTCAAGAATCCGGAGCATTGCACCGATTGCAACCGCTGTCTTCTGCGCTGCCAGGGCGGCGACGATCCGATCGGTGGCGTGCCCTGGCATCAGCCTGAGTGCCATCTGTGTATGAACTGCGTGGACGAATGTCCGGAGCACGGGTTGCGCTTTGAGTTTTTCCCCGGACAGAAAGCAGTAGGTGCGAACCTCCAGAGACGGAAAGTTCTGACCGGTGTGGCTGCAGGCGTTGCCCTCGTGCCGCTTGCGCGCAGCACTCCGGGGTTTGCGACGGAACGCCATGAACGCCTGCTGCGTCCTCCGGGAGCGCTCGACGAAGAGTACTTCCTCGCCCGATGCATTCGCTGTGGCGAGTGCATGAAGGTTTGTCCGAATAATGCCTTGCATCTCTCTTTTTCAGAGGCCGGGATCGAAGGTCTGTGGACGCCCGTTCTCGTCCCTCGAATCGGCTACTGCGAGACCAGTTGTGTGCTGTGCTCACAGGTCTGCCCTACCGGAGCCATCTGGGCGATGAGCGAAAAAGACAAGGGCTGGTCTGGGGATGTGGCCCGGACGGACAAGCCGGTTCGCCTCGGAACGGCTTTTTACGATCGCGGCCGGTGCTTGCCTTGGGCTATGGCGACGGATTGCATCGTCTGCGAAGAATGGTGCCCCACTTCGCCCAAGGCAATCTACCTGCGACCGGCGGAAATGATCGACGCGGCGGGCAATTCGAAGGAAGTAAAGCAGCCTTATCTTGATCCGTCCCGCTGCGTCGGATGTGGCGCATGTGAATACGCCTGTCCCGTGCAGGATCGACCAGCGGTGTACGTGACGAGCGTAGGCGAAAGCCGGTCGCGCACCAACCAGATCCTGCTGAATCGGAGGAAGGGATGAGAGTTGGGAGAACTCTGTTTGGAACACAAGTTTCTATCTGTGACATGGAGCTTTCATGCAATCCGATCTAATCCATTTAAGCCGTCGTGACGCATTGATCAAGCTGCTGCGAGTCGCTGGTGCCGGCGCCGGTGCTGCCGGACTGGGACTTTGGCTAAGTAAACATAGTTGGCGTCCCGAGACCACGCTCGCAATGGCCGCGAAGCGCGGACACACCATCGCAGCTGATCCGCAATTCCCTGAGATGGCGATCATCACCGGAGACGATCCCGCGCAACTAGCGCGTCAAGCACTCGAGGAGCTTGGAGGAATTCGCCGCTTCATCGCGCGCGGAGACGTCGTCCTGGTAAAACCCAACATTGGCTGGGATCGCACTCCTGAACAAGCGGCCAACACTAATCCGGACGTTGTGGCAGAAATCGTTCGCCAGTGCTCGAACGCCGGGGCTAAACGAGTCATTGTCACCGACGTGAGTTGCAACGATCCCCGCCGCTGTTTTCAGCGATCCGGCATCGCCGAGGCAGCGCAGCGCGCAGGAGCCGATGTTGTACTTCCCGATCCGGCGATGTTCAAGGAGGTGGATCTCCAGGGAGAAACTCTGCGCGCTTGGCCGGTCCTCGATTTATTTCTCAATGTGGACAAAGTTATCAATATCCCGATCGCCAAGCATCACAGTCTGACCGGCACCACGCTGGGCATGAAGAACTGGTACGGCATGCTCGGTGGGCCACGTCATCAACTGCACCAGAAGATCCACGAGAGCCTCGTGGACCTTGCCGATTTTGTTCGCCCGACTCTGACTATTGTCGACTGTTACCGCATTCTCGTCCGCAATGGTCCAACCGGAGGCAATCTGCAAGACGTGCTGCTGAAGAAGACGCTGGTCGCTGGAACTGATCCGGTTGCTCTGGATGCTTACGTGGCCAAGGCGTACTGGAACCTCGAGGTTTCTTCACTGCCTTATCTCAAGATGGCGGCCAATCGAGGGTTGGGGACGTATGAGTTCGAGAAAGTTCGGACGCAGATCAAGACTTTGTGAACTGAATCTGCGTGTCGACCGAGGATCAGAATGAAGCTTTGGACCCGATGGAGCAGCGTGCTCGTCTGTTCGGCGCTGGCTTTAACAATACTACAGGCGCAGAGTTCAGCACCTCGCGATACCGGCTCACGCGCGGGAGCCGCAGACGCGCAAAAACAATTTGCAAATCTCTTGCGCGAACCTCTTCCGGGCCATCCAAGTGCAAAAGCTCTGCCTACATTCTATAACCCAGACGGCCTCTACCAGTACATTGACGGCGGAGCGGATATCTATCTCCTCTACGGCTTCAAGAACCTGCTGCATCAGGATTTCAAGAGTGGCGCGGCAGAACTGACGGTAGACATCTACGAGATGGACAAAAACGAAGATGCGTTCGGCATCTACGCGGCGGAGCGCTCTCCCGCTTATAAATTCATTGCGATCGGAGTCGAGGGATATCGAGATAAGGGAGTTCTTAACTTTCTTCAGGATCACTACTACGTGAAACTCTCGGGTTCCGGTGCGAACGCGGATGGCTTGCTCGATCAATTTGCGCGACTTCTCTCCGGACGAATCGGCGGGACGCGGACGCTGCCGGCGCTGCTCGAAAAACTTCCGCGAGAACATCAGGTTCCTCATTCCGAACAGTACGTAAGGAAAGATCCGCTGGGGCACGCTTTCCTGGCACCCGCGTACATCGTTCCCTATGCGCAAGGAAAGCAGGAAAGCAAGCTCGTTGTTTCCGTGGCCAACAGCGCGCAAGACGCCAAGTCGCGATCAGAACAACTCGCAAAGCATTTCAAGGAAAGCGGTGAATGTACTTCGGCACCTGAGTTGGGAGAACGTGGAATCCGGGCAAGAAACAGCTACGAAGGGCGCCTGATCGCGCGCACGCAGGGGCGGTATGTAATCGCACTGCTGAATCCCCCGGAGAATGGGGTCGAGATTCTCAAGACGGTAGCGAGAAGTCTTCCGTAAAGAACTTGAAAGCACTTATAGAGATGTGGAATCTGTTTCCAGGAGCTGAGTCATGAATAACCAGGGAAAATGGAATCGTCGGGAATTCATCGTGAAACCGATTCTTTGGGCAGGAACGGCGAGCGTGTTAGCGAGGACGGATGTGCTGCTGGCAAGTCCCATCCTCGAGACCGCGCCCTCACCTGTCTTGCACCGCACGCTGGGAAAGACAGGACTGACACTACCGGTGGTCAGCATGGGAGTGATGAACGCCGACGTGCCGGGATTACTGCGTCGTGCGTATGAGTTAGGCATACGACATTTTGATACGGCGGCGGGTTACCAAAACGGGCGCAACGAACAGATGGTGGGACAAGTGATCAAAGAGATGGGCGTGCGGGACAAGGTTGTGATCGCGACGAAGCAGCCCTCACGGAACCGTCCACAAAATGCCGCCGAGGCCAAGCAGCAGTTCGTCGAGGGAGTAGAGGGAAGTTTAAAAAGGCTGCAGATGGACCACGTCGACATTCTTTACCATCACGCGGTGGACTCTGTAGAGGATGCCCAGGCAGAAGGGCCGCTCGAAGCGTTGCGGAGCTTGAAGAAGGATGGCAAGACAAGATTCATCGGAATATCGACGCACAAAACTGTGGACGTATTGAGCGAAGCGATACGTCTGAATTTGTTTGACGTAGGGCTGGTGATGTTGAACTACACGATGGCGAACGATGCCGGAATCCTCTCTACGATTGAGAGAGCCGCCAAAAACGGAATGGGAATTGTTGCGATGAAAACCCAGGCTGGAGGCACGGTAAAGCCAGATGCGAAACTTCCTAAAGAACTGCCGGCCGCGAGCCAAACGGCGCTGTTGAAGTGGGTCCTGAATCACGACTTCATTACTACGGCCATACCCGGTTTCAGCACGTACGAACATCTCGAACAAGATTTCTCCGTGGCGCATAGCTTGGCCTATACGCGCGAAGAGGAAAGGTTCCTGTCCGATAAGACTTTCGCGGCGAACGCGGAGTTTTGCCAGCAGTGCGGTGAATGCAAAAAGGATTGCCCCAAGCAGGTAGATATACCTGTGTTGATGAGATCCCACATGTATGCCGTGCAATATCGGAACATTGGGATGGCGCGGGAGATGCTAGCGTCGGCTGCACTGGGCCGAGGACTCGAAGCTTGCAGCGCCTGCGAGTCGTGCCTTGCAACCTGCGGAAACACGGTACAAATCGGGCGCAAGATTGCGCAACTGAAGGCACTGCGGGTCAACGAGTTGTGCACATAAGAACTTTCAATGCACCAGGAGGAGTTCCTCTTCCTCGCGTTCCAGAGCAGCTACCTCTAGTCGAGCAGTCGGAGGCGCCATGGGGTGCCCCTTGGTCTTTCTCGGAGGATTTCGCAGAAGCAGAACGAATGGCAGCATGATTAGGAACATGATACCCATGACCCAGAATGCTTCCACGAACGAGAGCATGTATGCGTGGCGTTGCACTGTTCCGTAAAGGGCAGCCCAGGACCTGCGAGAGGCGACGTAGTTATCGGCGCCTTTTGCGTGGAACCAGCCTTGCAGGCCTTGCAGCATCTGCCCGCTTCTTAGATGACCTGCGGAAATGTTTTCGATCAGCCGGTTTTGGTGCATCTGCGTGCGGCGGGCGAGGAAGGTAGTCATGATTGCAATTCCAATGCTGCCGCCGATGTTGCGCATCAGGTTAAAGATGCTGGTGGCGTTGCCCAGCTTTTCTTTCGGAATGCCCGCCACGCTGATCGCCATCAGAGGAACGAATAAGAAACTGAGAGCCATGCCCTGGAATACTTGAGGCCACAAGATATCCCAGTAGCCGGCATCAAGATTGAGCCTGGAAAGATCGAACATGGTGAGGGAGCCGAGCACTAGCCCGAACAAGAGCAGTTTTCTTGGTCTGGTTTTAGTCGTCAGATATCCCACCAACGGCATCATGGCAAGGGAGCCAACGCCGCGGGGAGACAGCGCCAAACCCGCATTGTATGCGGGATATCCCAGCAAAGTTTGCAGGTAGATCGGAAGCAACACCAGACTGGCGTAAAGTACGAAGCCCAGCAAGCTGATCAGGAATACTCCGGAGGCGAATGACCGATTCTTCAATGCTCGCAGATCGACTACGGGATGCGACGTCTTCAATTCACGGATTACCAGCGCAACCAGACCGAAGACACAGAGCGTTGCGAAAAAGCGGATGTAGTTGGAAGAAAACCAGTCGTGCCTCTCGCCGGTATCCAGGAAGATTTGCAGTGTGCCCAGCCCCAGTGCGAGAAAACCAATGCCCCAGAGATCGACGCGTCCTTGACCCCGCTTGATGTAGGGCGGATCGAAGACGAAGCGATTCATCATGAGAAGAGAAAATAATCCGACCGGCAGGTTGAGATAGAAGATCCATCGCCAACTGTAGTTGTCGGTGATCCATCCTCCGACGGTTGGCCCCAGGATGGGCGCAAGCAGAATGCCGACGCCAAACGCGGCCATAGCCTGGCCGTGTTTCTTCTCTGGAAACGTTTCCAGCAAAATCGCTTGTGCCAGCGGCTGCAGTCCACCGCCCGTGAGTCCTTGAAGTACGCGGAAAAAGATCAGTGTGGGTAGGCTGGTTGCCAATCCGCACAGGAATGACGTCAAGGTAAACCCGGCGACGCAAGTCAGTAGCAGTCTTTTTCTTCCAATGTAGTTCGCCAGCCAGCCGGACATGGGCAGGATGATGGCGTTTGAGACTAAGTACGACGTGACGACCCACGTGCCTTCTTCAATGGTCGCGGCGAGATTTCCTGCGATGTGAGGGATGGAAACGTTGACCACCGTCGTGTCGAGTATTTCCATGAAGGTCGCCAGCATTACAGAGAATGTGACGACCCAAGGATTGACACGGCGATACTCTTCGCCATCCATACCGGTGATCCCGCGTCAGAGTGCCGTTTCTAATGAGGGGATCTGTCGAATCTTCTGCTTGTTTTATATTCTGAAATCGAACGATTGGCGGTGATTAAGCTCACAGCTCTTGGGCCTAGTTTCGAATACTATGTTTTGAGGTTCGCCTCTGAAGTCAAACCGTGCCGAGGATGGGCATGCTCTTGTGCACCTCGTCACAGACAGCACTTCGCGATCGGGTAGACAATCTGTTCAGAAGATTGAAACGGGACGAGACAATTTCGGCCCGAGGTGGAGGTGCGTATGAGAAAAGGAATTCTTCTCTTCTTCCTCCTGCTGGCTGTCTTATGCTGGTTAGGAGTGGCGGCCGGCTCCCCACAGGAAAAGTCCGACATCACAGTAACAAGTAGCGAAGTCAATAATGGAGTCGTGATCCTACACGTCTCGAAGGGCGACAAGACGTATCAGCTGGAGTGCAACGCAGATGTGCCAGGCTGCATGACGCACAAGAACGGCAGCTACCAAATCGTTGAACTTCCCAAAGGTTTCGGACTGTACGAGTGCAGGAATGTGGAAATCTATCCGGACGCCAACTCGCCGGATAAAGACAAGAAGATCGGCGAATATTGCATGGTGGAAAAGTAATTGCGCGGCTGGACCGATTCATGGAATAGCACTTTTTCGTTGTGATGATTCCGGGGGAATCGCACTCGGCACCGCGGTCACGCTCAGTACTCACCGACGTAGAAGATCTGTGCAGCATCGGTATGCTGCGAAGCGCTTCTGAACGCCCGCAAGGCATACAGTGCGTCTTCCAAGGCCTCTTTTTCTTCTTCTTCGGGGGTTCGGTGATCGCAAAGGATTTCTCGTCTACGGTCTACAACGGCTTCCTCAGCTTGTGAGAGTCGTTGCGGAAGAATGCTTTTGTCAGTCTCCAGAATGGCAGCTCTGTACAGAGTCCTCCAATCGGGGCGATTCGGGCACGGGGGGAAGGCCGTATTCATAACTCAACTCCATCGAGAGGACGCGACTGAAGGATTACTTCCTGTTTAGCACCAAACTGTTTAGCACCACAGAACGCTGTGGCTTGACCTTAGTCCTATTGCGGCAGAAGTCAAGACAAAACATATTTTGCGAGCTGATGACAGACAAGTGTTCCGTAACGGATCTCCGTGACAGATCGGAAACTACGTGATTAGTTTCGTTGGGTGTTCTGATGCAATATGTCCAGAACGGACCGAAGCGAGGCCATTGGCCTCCCGCCCATATGTGTTGATGAATCGCGGGTTCTGGCGAAGTGCTCCAGGATCTGCTGAATGTGCACGTCCACTTGTCGGAGCACCGCAGGCGCAACCGGGTAGCCGTCGCTTTCGTAAGTTAAGAGCGGCATGCCTTGTTGAATGCTGACCGGCTTGAGGATCGCCTCCGAGATACGAAATGGCAGGCAGTTGAACGGTCCGATCAGAATAATGCCGTCGTAGCCCTCGTGTTCAGCATTCAGGCTCTTGCCTACGGTGGGAGTGACCTCACCGAAAATCTTGGGAGAGATATGTTCTGAGCTTTTCTCGAACATGGCCGGCACATCGTTGGGTTTGGAGACCAGTAATCCGGTCTTGGCAAAGAGTCCACGGTAATACTCCGCGGTCTTCCGCCCAGCTTGATAACTCCACCATCGCTGCAAGTACTCCTGCCCATCGTGTTCGAACACTCTCATGCAGGCCTTGGCCAAGGCCAGGTTACCCGGTTTCATGCCCCAGTCGTTGGCCATCCCTGTCAGCCCGTCATACGCGACGTACATAAAGAGGTCACTCAGGTCGACGGGCTTAAGAATTATTCCCCGTTCCGCGTAGAGGTTGCGGACATCGTCCATGAAAAACGGGCTGAAGCGCGTAAAGAAGTCACCCGTAACCACGGCGCGCGGGCAGCTCAGGGGATCTCGCGTCCGCGGCAGTTCCGCTAGGCGCTCTACAAACGCAGGCAGTTCGGAATGGAATTCGTCGAGTGTGTGAGTTACGTCGATCAATCGCCGCCACTCCTGTTGCAAGTGCTCGATGGTGCCCGGGGCGCCAACTACTTGGAGAACATAGTCGATCTCGACAAGGATGTCTGCTATGAGAACGGCCGGCGCCAAATGCTTCGCGAGATTTGCCCCGTCGAATCCGAGATAATCGTTCTCCGGCCCTGGATCGAGTAGGAATACGTCGGTCAACTGATGCTCCACAGCTTCAGCATCTTAGCGAGAGGCGCGGTCGAACTTCACCCGAAGCGCGTAAGCGTATTGGGACGGAGCTTGACCGGGTAGTTGTATGTGCAGACCATCGGGACGCTGTTCGAATTGCAGCTCGGCACCGCTGCCCAATAAGGCGACACTCTGCACCCGTTCGTTCCCCACGGTGAGAGCGAGCGAGTGAATCACAGCTTCTCCATTGCTCGGCCAGGCGAGTCCGATCGCATAAAGCAGGCCGCCCTTGGTCGTAAAACGAAAGTCCTCGGCAGTGTAGTTCTCTGTATCAGTGTCATGAAACGAGCCAGCGGCCACTTTCGTCGGGCCCTCGCCATAAATTCTCCATGCGCGAGATCCGTAAATAGCCTCACCGTTGATTTTGAGCCATCCGCCGACGTCAAGCAGTACCCGCTGCACTTCCTCCGGGATGGTGCCGTCAGAACGAGGGCCGATATTCATCAGCAAATTTCCGTTCTTGCTGACGATGTCGATAAGCTGATGGATCACAAATTCCGGCGACTTGAACGTGTCCTCTTTGATGTATCCCCAAGACTTATTGCTCACCGATGTATCGGTCTGCCAGTAAAGTGGGCGGATGTCGCCCAGTTGGCCGCGCTCTAAGTCAAGCACAGCGGAGTGCTCGTTCAGGGCGTAGTCTTTGTAGTTGATCACTCCAGTGTGATCTCCATATTTCAAGGAGCTGTTGTAATAGAACGCGGCAAAGCGCGAAAGATTTGGACGGATTGACGCCTGTCCGATCCACCAGTCGAAATACACGATGTCGGGATGGTATTTTTCCACCAGTTCCGCGCTGCGTGCGAGCCAATCGTCAGCCCATGCCGATGAAACATAGGTGAAGTCGCCGTCGAGAGGAGTCCCCCACTTGTTGGCCAGCCAGTTGTGCGCCGGGCCATAGAAGGCCGCATATTGCGGGTCGTTAATGTCCGATGGGAGCGCGCGGCCAACTCCCAGAAAGAAATTGTGCTCCACACGGTGCGACGACACGCCGAAATGCAGTCCTTGCGCCCGCACTGCCTGGGCCAACTCTCCCGTGGTGTCTCGATGCGGCCCCATCTTGGCTACGGTCCAGTCGCTCAGGCCGCTGTCATACATGGCAAAGCCATCATGGTGCTCGGCCACTGGCACCACATACTTCGCGCCCGCCTTTTTGAACAACTCGGCCCAGGCGGCGGGATCGAAGTGCTCGGCCGTAAACATTGGGATGAAGTCCTTATACCCGAACTTGTCTTGCGGACCATAGCTAGCCTGGTGGTGCTTGTACTCCGGAGATCCGGCCAGATACATGTTTCTTGGATACCATTCGTTGCCAAAAGCCGGAACCGAATAGACACCCCAATGAATGAAAATGCCGAACTTGGCGTCCTTATACCATTCGGGGACCTCGTACTTCTGCAGAGATTCCCAGTCAGGACGAAACGGCCCCAGGTGGTCCCCGCTGTCAACTTCTTTCAGCAGGGTGGTACGTTGAGCATCGTATTTGCTGCTGGCTTTCTGCCAAAGTTGGTCGATCGTAACCGGCTCCTGCGAAGCGGTCGGAGCTGTGGCGTCCTGCGCGCCCGCAATCGCAAGCGCACTTAGCGCGAACACTAAGCGGAAAAGCGCACGCATCCAGTGTGACAGGAACGAATAGTGCAAGAGCATAGTTCCCTCTCGTCGATTGGGTAATTAAATTTCTAAGCACTCACTAGATTGCCTGTTAGTACCGCGACTGCATCAACCGAAGCTATAAGTCGAGCCGGCAGAGTTTAGGCCACCTGCAGCCGTAAAGCGCAACAAAGACAAAGCAAACCAGTGGTACGACAAAGCCGATGCGCATCGAATGCAAGTCCGCGACGTGACCCATGAAAGGCGCGGCAATGGCGCCCCCAACTATGGACATCACGATGAGCGATGAGCCGAGCTTGGTGTAATCGCCCAAGCCACGTATGCTCAGTGCAAAGATCGTCGGAAATCCCACGGACATAAAGAAAAACGTGGCGAACATCGCATACAATCCCGTTTTCCCGCCCCCCATGGTCACCGCGATCAGCACCACGTTGATGGCCATGTAGGCCGCCAGCACGCGATCCGGTTTGAATTGGCTGATCATCACGCTGCCACACAAACGCCCCACCATGAACAAACCGAAACCGATGGCGCCCAGCCATTTGGAGGCCTGCAACCTCGTCACACCCGGATCGTTCTCCAGAATGTAGTTCACACAGAAGCTGAAAATACCGGTTTGCGCGGCGACGTAGAGGAATTGGGCGGCGATGCCCAGGGTGAAATGCTTGCGCCGGAACATATCCCAGTTCTTTGATACTAAAAGGAACGTTGACACGTAGGCAGCCGCCAACAGGCCATATTTTGCCGGCTGCAACCAGGCCGTGTTCATGTGAAGCAGTGTCCACATGAGCCCCAAAATCGGGGCGATGAAGAAGTACAGGACTGCGCAAACGAACGCCAAAACGACTGCGATCGCCGCCAGCTGAGCACCCGAAGGTTTAAGCCGGCTCGCCTCCATGCCCGAATCACGGCTTTCATCCTCGGAACGTAAATCCGGGGAATGTAACTCCGGCACCGGCGAAATCGCGAAGACGATGAAGAGCACAGCTACGAATATGCCGATACCGACATAGGGCGTACTCAGGCCGGCGTTGGCATTGGCTCCGCCACTGCCTGAAAAAATGAAGTGCCCGCCGACCATTGGTCCTAGTATCCAGCCAAGCCCGTTAGTGGTCTGGGCGATGTTGATGCGGGTCGGCCCGGCTTCGGGTGATCCCAGAACCGTCGCGTAGGGATTCGCAATGGTTTCCAGACAGGTCATACCCGCCGCGATGACAAACAAGCCGAGCAAGAAAGCCCAGTAGGTCCCGATGTCGACGGCCGGAACGAACCAGAAGGCTCCGGCGGCAATCAGTGACAGTCCCACGAGAATGCCGCCTTTGTAGCCGAATCGCTTCGCCATCAACCCGGCGGGGATTGCCATGAGGAAATAGGCCAGGTAGTTGGCCGCCTGCACCAGTCCTGATTGTTCTTTGTTGATCCGCAGCGTGTCCTGAAAGTGTTTGTTGAGAATGTCGATCATGCCGTTGCAGAAGCCCCACAACAAGAACAGTGACGTGATCAAGGCAAAGGTGACGGCAAGATTTTTACCGTCTGCTGTGCGAAACAAACCGCCTTCGCCAGTTCGGCCGACTGTGGCCCTAGACGCGCTCGTGGAAGTATTCATCCGGTTGACGTTTCCATGCCGAGAATGCACTTCACTTCACTTCAGGATCAAAAACCGTGTATCCAACCTGACGTCCCTCGATGCGGCAGCCCTTGGACTGTCTACGCGCTCTCCAAAATAATGTTTGCGTATTGGATGGTATCGCCGGTGCGAATCAAGCCGACCGCCTTCGGTACTCGCAGCTTGAACTGCGTATGAGGCTCGTACTTCACGGGAACGCCTTGCAAAGTCCCCGCAAATCCCGAGCGGATCTTAGCATCATTGGCTTTGATAAATTCTCGTGCCATCCATGCTTTGCCAACCACGAAGTTGCCTCGGATAGCCCGCAGCACCTCAATCACGGTCGGAACATCATCCACGAGCGAAATATCCACAGTCTCGATTTCGGACCAGAAAGGGAAGCCGCGATCGGCAATGACCAACGTGTTGGTATGGCGCACGCGGCTGAGGAGAGAGTTGATCTGAGGGTTCAATATTCCATGCTTGATCATGACAGAGCCTTGAGCCAAATTTAAAAGCCACGTAAATCGGTGCTGGTTCGTTTGGGCAAGCCCGGCGCCGGCGTGCGTTTGAGGACGAGATACTCAATCCCAAGCGCCGTGCAGTAGTCGCGCTTACCACCAACATCACCATCTTCGTTTACGGCGTAGATATCCGGTTTCAACCTTCGGATCTCCGGATCGGCGTCCAGCCAGCCATCGCCGCTTGAAATCAACGCGTCCTTCACGTACTTGATGGAGCCAACCATAAAACGGCGTTCTTCCTGCGGCAAAAGCGGATGGCCTTCGCCCTTGAGCATGCGGATATTCGCATCGTGGCCCACAATCACGTAAAGCTCGCCATAGGCGCTTACTTCTTCGAAGAAACGCACATGTCCGGAGTGGAGCCAATCGTAACAGCCGGTGACAACCACCTTTTTCGCCGCTGATGCAAACGGTGTCGGTAAGGCTTCCGAAAAAACATTCAGGCCGTCCGACGAAACAATGTGATAGAGAATCTTGTTCTCCCGGGCGTAGCTCTCACGCGCAGCATTTGCCGTTGGTCGATAATCTGCCCAAATATCGACGCGTAGATTTCCGGGCAGCGAATCACCATCCCTGGATGCATCTGCTGTCACCACCTTGCTGATGTAACGCACGGCACTGAGGAAATAGCTTCTTTCCGCAAGCGAAAACTTCGGCGGCCGGCCGGCAATCATGGCATCCGGCCAAAGCAGCACGGTGAGTTCACCAAGCTTCGCGGCCTCTTCGAAAAAGCGCATATCGCGCGACGTGATATCGTCGAACCCTCCGCTGGCCACGACTTGTGAACGCGACAGGATCAAGCGTGGTTTGTGTCCGAGGTGCGAATCTTGACCTTAAAGGCGCCGGGAACAGGTTTTTCGGAAACAACCATCAGATAGCCTCCGCCGCAGCCCGAGAACATAGCGCCGGAAAAGCAGCCTTGGTAGATCTTCAGAATTCGCTTCAGGTCAGTCTTGATCAATGGATGGACGATGACGTGGGGCAACAGCATTTCCCAACACCGCATGGTCTCGTTGAACGACGCACCGAGGGCATCCGCATTCATCTTCTTGATCGCATCGAAGCAATCCATCCCGGTCCGCCCGAGACGCGCCACCCATTTGGGCTCCAATCGCTTCACGCCAAGCGGATTGTAGCCCAGCGGCCGCGGCTCGATGGGCAGCAGGTAGAGCACTTTCTCCAGCCAGCGCGCGTGCCTGGCCGACGTGAGGGACTCGATGTGCACCGGAAAGATGCCGCCATTCGCCGCACAATCGTAGTCCAGTCGGTTCACCCCGGGATAGATCAACCCGATCATGTCCTGCGAACCGCTAGGCTCTGCCTTACTCTTGTTCTCCGCTTCGTATAGCACACGCACAAGTTCATCCAGCGGACGCTTGGGCGGCCGGCCTCTCCACAAACGACTCGCGACCTCTCGTGTACCTGTAGCGAGACCTGACCGGTCCATGGGCCGAAAATTTGGTTCGATCTGGACAACGACCATTGCGCCGGGAGGCCGCGGATTCAGTTGCGAGACAAATGGCTGATCAATCCATCCACCCGCCAGCTGGAGCCGGTGGGGAATGGAACCAAACGCCGTATTTAGCGACGAAGGCCCCTTCATATCCGTCAGCCGATGCCCACGTGCTCGCCGGCCTTGCGACGCTCGTATTGGTCTTTGATCCATTCGTAAGTTATCGCTAGCCCTTTATCCAGTGGCGTGCCAGGTTCCCAGCCAAGGACCTTCTTGATGAAGGTATTGTCCGAATTGCGGCCGGCAACGCCTCGTGGAGCGTTGAGGTCGTAGCTGCGTTTCAGTTTCTTATCCGCGATCTTCTCAACCTTGCTGACCAGCGTATCGATGGAAACCAGTTCGCTGGAACCGAGGTTAATCGGTGTCGCGATCAGGTCGTCGCAATGCATGATCTTGTCAATGCCTAGCACGCAGTCGTCAACGTACATGAAGCTACGCGTCTGCTTGCCATCACCCCAGATCGTGATTTGGAAGTCGTTCTTGTCGATTGCCTCGATCATCTTCCGGCATATCGCTGCGGGAGCTTTTTCGCGTCCGCCGTCCCACGTGCCATGCGGTCCGTAGACATTATGGAAGCGGGCCATAAATGTTTTCATGCCGCGCTCGTGCCAGTATTCCTGGCAGACCATTTCGGAAAACAACTTCTCCCAGCCATAACCGCGCTCGGCCATCGCCGGATAAGCGTCAGACTCTCTTAGGGCCCGAACGTTGGGGTCGCTCTGGAGCGAGGTGTTGTAGGCGCAAGCCGAACTGGAAAAGAAATACCGGTTCGCGCCCGCCGTATATGCGGCTTCGGTCATGTGCGTGTTGATCAACACCGAGCGCAGACACTCAACCCGGAAGCGCTCGATGAAGCCCATACCACCCATGTCGGCCGCGAGGTTATAAACCTCTTTCGCCCCCTCGCAGATACGTCGACAATTACTCTCGACGCTCACGTCCAGACAAAGACTCTCCACGCCGGGAACACGCAGGTACCAGTCGTATAAGGGCTTCTTGTCGACCGCCCGAATATTAACAAACCCCTTCTTCTTGAAATAGAGAACAAGGTTGCCGGCGATGAAACCTCCGGCGCCTGTGATGACAATCCGATCCTGCTCATTCATCGGCAAAATCCTTTCCCACGACTCGCTACCTATCTCGCATTGTCGCTCATGTCAATTGTGCGTTACTCTTTGATCCCGTAGTTCTCAATCATCTCGTGGAAAGTTCGCGCCGCCTTGTCATGCTCGCCCGTCACGGTGGAATAGTAGTTCCCAGTAATCAGGAGATTCGAACGATCGTTGGCGTGTTGCTTCACTTCGAACGCGTTGGTGTAGTACTGGCTGGCGCGCCCTAGTTGGTTGAGGCTGAAGTAGTCGTCGCCCACGTCGTAATACGCTATTGCAAAACTGGTGTCAAGTTCAATGGCGTGTTGATCAAGCGCAGGTCTCATGTCGGTTTGCTTGTCGTGGTAGCGATGTTTGGTGCGCTGCTGGGCTTTCTGACCGGACGTTGCATTCACACGTCCTCGCGTGTTGCGTCGGTCTACACGCCACCGGTCCTGGAGTCAGCGTCTGTTCAAGCTGACGGACTAGTTGTCGAAGCTTATGTGGATTCAAAGGGGCGGGTGTGGGACTATCGTGTCATCTCGAACGGTCGGAGCGCGAAGGATTTGTCACCTCAGATTAAGAACTCGCTCATCTTTACGACTTTTCGTCCGGCAACGTACATGGGCGCACCCGTCGCGGCCACTGCTGTCTTGTCCTTTCCGAACACTTCCGCTCAGCGGCCCTGAGAGGCATGAGCCACCCCGAACCCAGCGGTGTCGGTTAGTGTTGAAAATATCGCCGTAGCACTCATTGACCCGGTCGCCCCATTCTCAATGAGCGCAATGGCCTGATTGCAACATCCGAACGCGCCGCTCGGAGTCCGCAGAAAAGAAGGGCGATTGTGCGCGATCTCAAGGAACCTGACCTAAGGGGAGTCTGTCTGATCTCCAGGTCACATTGTTCTCGGTAGAGATTGCCAACGTACAATATCTATGACTATGCGGGCGATCATAGATATCTTCGCGCAAATCTTCCGCACTCTGTGGGCGCACAAGCTGCGCTCGTTCCTCACCATGTTCGGCGTCGCCTGGGGGGTGGGGTCGTTGCTGCTGCTCGTCGGCTTAGGCGAGGGTTTCCGCTCGGGGAACAAGCGTGGCTTGGCCGAATATGGGGAAGACATCATGTTCATCTTTCCCGGCCGCGCGCCAGTGGTTGCCGGCAGCATGAACTCCGCCCGCAACTACCTGCTTACCTATCAAGATTATGTAGATATCCGTAAGGAGGCTCCTCATGTCCGGAATGCTGCGCCTGTCCTCGCTCGCGACGACATGCACGCGGTCAGCGAGTTCGCCAGCGCCAACGGGCAGATCGTCGGCGTCGAGCCTCAATACAATGAGATCCGGTATCTTCCCATCAAGCAGGGACGCTGGCTGAATGGCCTGGATGAAGCTCAAAGGCGCAACGTCATTGTGCTTGGCGACGAATTGACCAGGAACCTGTTCTCCGGACGACCCGCCATTGGCGCATTCATCCTGCTCAATGACATACGGTTTGAAGTGATCGGCACGGTGACGCGCGTGGGCCGCGGTGACGACAACTTCACCAACATGCGCGGCTACATTCCCTTCCAGGTAATGGCCACCTTCTTCCCGATCAAGGGCGAGAATCACCAAGACTCCATCTCCATCATCAACTATCAGCCAACCGTGCCGGCCGAACACATGCTGGCGCGGGAAGATGTTCACAAGATCATCGCCCGTAATCATCGCTTCGATTATCGGGATGAAGACGCATTCGAAAACCTGGATACGGTTGAACAAGCCGAAATGATGGACAAGATTTTCAATGCCATGAACATGTTCCTGGGCACAGTGGGAATCGTGACCCTGGTCCTCGGCGCCATTGGCGTCATCAACATCATGCTGGTCGCGGTCAGCGAACGCACTCGTGAGATTGGATTGCGCAAGGCTCTGGGGGCCACCAACCGCAGCATTCTGGTCCAGTTTTTTCTGGAAGGAATTCTTCTTACTCTATTCAGTGGAATGATCGGGATGGCCTTCGCCGGCGGGCTGATGGCGTTGCTGGCCACGCAGCCGTCGCCGGGGAATTTTGATCCTCCCAAGCTCGTGCCCGCGTCAGCGCTTCTGGCGATCGGCTGCCTGACGCTGGCGGGCGTCGTAGCCGGACTGTATCCGGCACGCAAGGCCGCCATGCTGCAGCCGGTGGACGCGCTCCGGCAGGAATAAGGAATGCGAGGTGAACGGGTTTAAGATGATCGTCCGCGATTTACTTCAGGAAGCTTACGGCGCGATGCGGCATAACCGCCGCCGCACCACCCTCACCATGCTCGGCATGGCCTGGGGCATAGCCACGGTTGTGATTCTGCTCTCCTACGGCAATGGCTTCGGCCAGGCCTGCGCCAATATTTTCGCCAACTTCGGTACCAAGCTGATGATCATGGTTCCAGGCCGCAGCTCGATGCAGGCCGGCGGCCAAAAGGCAGGCGTGCCCGTACGCTTTACGCTCGACGACATAGAGACGCTGACCACCAACATTCCGCAAATCTCCCAGATCACGCCCGAGTCCGACAAGCAGGCCAACATCCAGTACGAGACGCGGACGTTCACCTTCAGCGTCACCGGCAACTATCCCAACGTTTTTGCTATCCGCGCGCTCAAGTTGGCGCAGGGCCGCTTATACAACGCGCAAGATGAGATCCAGCACGGCCACGTCGCCGTCATTGGCTCCGAAGCCAAAGAGAAGCTTTTCTCGGGACGAAATGCGTTGGGCGAACACATCCGCATCGATGGGCTTAGCGTAGAGGTCGTCGGGATCCTGAGCCCCAAAATGCAGGCGGGCGATGACAATATTAACCGCATCATCTACATCCCCTTCATCACCATGAGTGAGGTCAAGGATACGCACTACCTCGATTCCATCTGGTTCAACTACGAGACGCCCGCGTATGAAGATCTGGAACACACCGTGCGGTCCGTGATGGCTATCGAACACAAGTTCAACCCTATCGACCGGCGCGCCATGTTGGTGTTCAACCTGATGCAGCAGGTCCACCAGTTTGAGCTGATTACGATCGGCCTGAAGATTCTGCTGGGTTTCATCGGTACGCTCACGTTGGGCATTGGCGGAGTCGGCCTCATGAACATCATGCTGGTCTCGGTAACCCAGCGAACTCGTGAGATTGGCGTGGAAAAGGCTTTGGGTGCGCGCAGAAGTCAAATCCTGCTTCAATTCTTGGCGGAATCGCTGACCATCACGTTCATCGGCGGCGTGCTGGGAATCATCCTCGCCTATGGAGTCTCGCTTTCCGTTGGACGGCTCACCTTATACAGCGCCATGGCGAAAAACGCGGAAGGTGGCGACGTCCGCCTGGCCATTTCTCCCGGCATTCTTCTTGTAGCCACGCTGATCCTTGCTGCCGTAGGGTTGGTGAGCGGCATGGTGCCCGCTGTCCGTGCCTCGCGCCTGGATCCCATTGAGGCTCTGCGGTACGAATAGCTGGGTGGGATCACAGTTGAAATGTGGCCATTTCACTCACAACCGGGTCAACGAGTGTTAAGGCCTGATTGCGACAGTTACGCTAAACTTCGAGGAGCGGAAATGGAGTCGCTCATCGCGAAAACCGCGAATCTCACCAATTTGATTTCCCCCGATCGGGAAGACAGCCGATAGCCAATGCAGCCTAATCAAGAGTCCGTGCCCCTTTCTGAGGACATTGTTGCGCAGTATTTAGCAATTTTGGAAGTCGCGCGAGCAGATTCCAGTTTGGCGGCGCTTCGGGAATTAGTGACCGCGCACCTCACTCGAATTCCTTTCGAAAATATTTCCAAGCTTTACTACCGCAGACACCTTGGATTGATGAACCTCCCCGACATTCGACTGTATCTGGAAGGAATCAAGAGATGCCATTTTGGGGGCACCTGCTACTCGAACAATTACTACTTTCACCTGCTGCTGCGAAGTCTCGGGTACGAAGCAAGGTTGTGCGCGGCAGACATAAGGACGCCAGAAGTTCACGCTGTGAACATGATCACGATTGAGGGACGGGAGTACTTGGCAGATACGGGTTACGCTGCTCCGTTGCTGGACCCAATCGCTCGCGACCTCGATACCGATTACGAAATCACCCTGGGCCGAGATCGTTATGTGCTAAAGCCACAAGATGGGAATGGCTGTTCACGCCTCGAACTTTATCGTGATGGAGCCTTGCGCCATGGGTACCTGGCGAAACCGGCACCGAGAAGGCTTGAGGATTTCAGCAACGTAATCGCGGGGTCGTTCTCTGCGGATGCCACCTTTCTGAATTGTGTATTGCTGGCGCGATTCGCTCGTGGTGGGTCCACGGTTATCCACAATTTCGAGCTGATTGAATCGGACGGGCATAGATCAAGCGTGCATGCGTTGGCTAATCGTGACGAGTTAATAGCTGAAATTGAACAGCACTTTTGTATGCCACCGGAAATTGTCGCCGAGGCGGTCGGCGAACTCACCAATTTACAAGACCCCTGGAGTTGACTATTGATGAATCCCTATTGCACTCTTTGACCAGCGGTCAAAACGTGGAAAGGCCTGGTTAAAACAGGTGACTTCGCAGAACATAATGATCCAGGCGGCGTGATGAGAACCTATGACCTTGTGATGCTGGCTTTGCTTGGCATCTGGTGGTTGTTTTATCGGAAGAAATACTACAGAAATGCTGTGGTCCTCTACTACATAAGGCGGAACCTTTTTAGCCGGTGTTTTCTGCGCTCTGCTGATTCTCTTAATCTACAAGCGAAATCCCGCAATCATATCCGCCCCTGCATTACTCATGCCCACTGGCGGTCTGGCGTGGCTTCTTTACGGAGCCGCTAAAGGACGGCTTGCGAAACGCATCCCGCCGACCCAGTAAACGTCAGTAGTTCAGCCATTGCTCCTGGGGGCTGGCCACCCGGCGCCAATGATCTTCAAATCATACCTCGATGTCCACGAAACCGCTCTAAAGCTGGCTGCAAGAGCAGATAAGGGCACAAATTGGGCACAATGAAGCGATTTCGCCCAAGCCTGCTGCATCCCGTGCGGTCAACTAGCGCCAGCTAGAGTTTGATTCAAAGGGGTTTAGGATGGTGCCGGGAGGGGGAGTCGAACCCCCAAGGTACTAAGTACCGGCGGATTTTGAGTCCGCTGCGTCTGCCAGTTCCGCCATCCCGGCCTGCATTGGCGCCGCTCGAATCGCTGTGCGAAAGAGGAGAGAGAAATCAAGCTTAATTGAGCGGAAAGAGGTTTGCAACTTGCTGTGTCTGAAATCTGAGGTGGAGGTTTAGTGCTTTTCTCGCGATCCTTCGTACCGGGCTTGAGGCCTCTCAACCTGTAGGGGCAAAGTCTGCGTTAAGAGGATCGACTTCCCCCAGGTCGGTCCGAACGTTATCCGCTATTTGACGAACGTAAGTCCGTGCGGCACGGCGTATTTGAAAACATAAGCATAGAGCAGCACGATGATGCCGACGATCGAACATAGCGCCACCGAATGCCACGCAACGAAGCGGAAAATAATTCCTTCGTTGCCAACTTGCTCGGTGGCGGCCGTGGCAATCGTGATCGATTGTGCGTCGACCATCTTGCCCATTACACCGCCGCAACTGTTGGCCGCGCACATGAGCACCGGATCGATGCCGAGTTGCTGAGAAGTAATTCTCTGCAGGCTGCCGAAAAGCGCATTGGCTGACGTATCGCTGCCGGTGAGCGCGACTCCCAGCCAGCCGAGAAAAGTACCGAAGAAAGGATACATCCAGCCCGTGCGCGTGAAGGCCAGGCCCAGCACAGCATCGAGGCCCGAGTAACGCGTCACATAACCCAGCCCCAGCATGAATGAGATGGCAATCATGGCCAGGCGCATGCGCACCAGCGTTCGCCAGAAAATTTGCATTAGCCGCAGCGGGCCCAGGCCCAGCAGCAAGCCGGAAACGATAGCCGCGAAGAAACAACCGGTGCCAGTGGCCGAGAGCCAGTTGAAGTCGTAGCGCGCAGCTTCCGGAGTCGGCTTCGTAACAATCGGAGCTGCGCGAGAGATGGCATTGTGCAAGTAAGGCACGTCCCAGCCCGGCGGACCGGGCCGCACTTTTCCATTCGCAAGCACAACTTTGAAAGCCGGAGTGGTAGCCTGGTTCATCGCCAGCTTGATCTTGGGCAAGCCCCACAGGAGCACGAACAGCGAGAGGATGGCGAAGGGCATCCATGCCTTCAACACTTGCCCAGCGCTATAGCTTTGAGCTTTGAGTGCGCCGTCGAATTGGTTTGCGGTCCACTCCCCGCCCACGTCGTCGGAAAGTGTCTCGGGCTTATGCGACGCAACCACGGGCTTATCGTCATAATCGAAGCGCCAGATCTTCTTCGGTTTCCAGAAGCGAAGAAAAATTAAGGTCACTATAATCGAGACCACGCCCCCCATGATGTCCACCAGATTGCTGTCGACGTAATTCGACCACAAGAATTGCGTGAGCGAGAATGAAACCCCAACCACCAGGATGGCGGGGAAGACTTCAAACGTCTCCCGCCAACTCACCATGGTTCGAACCAGCCAGAAAGGCACGATCACTGCGGTAAATGGGAGAATTCTTCCGATCATCGCGTTGAGGTCGGATTCCGGCAATGACGTGACCGCAGCCAGCGTGTGCACCGGCGTTCCAATCGCACCCCACGCTACCGGCGCCGTGTTGGCGATCAGGTTCAAGGCGGCGGCGTGAAAGGGCTTAAAGCCCAGGCCGATCATGAATGCTCCCGCAATCGCCACGGGCGCGCCAAAGCCCGCCGCGCCTTCGATGAATGCGCCGAAGCAAAACGCCACGAGCAAAACTTGCAGCCGGCGATCGGCAGTGATCCCAGCCACCGACTCTTTCATGATTTCAAATTGCCCGGTCTCGACCGATATATCATAGAGATATACCGCGGCCAGCACGATCCATGCGATCTTCAAAACTCCGAAAGCTACGCCGTAGGCAAAGCTCATGGCGGCGAGCGCTAGAGGCATTTTGAAGAAGATGATCGCCACGGCCACGGCGGTCGCCGCGCCCGCGATAGCGCACCAGTGCGGCTTCACCTTCAGACCGGCCAGCAGCCCGAACAGCACAATGATGGGAAGGGCCGCAACCAGCGTCGAAAGCCACCAATGGCCGAACGGATCGTAGATCTGAGTCCACTGCATCGCTTCCTCCCCGTGAACCCGATGCAACTTGAAACCACGTTACTCTTGCCTACTGCGAACCCCAGCGGCTGAAAGCCGCGGCAATTCTGCGGCAAATCAGGCACGACTGAAGTCGTGCCCTTCCCGATCTGTTGCGAATCAGTTTTTTCAGTTCGCTTCCCAACTTTTTGGAACGTTTACGTAAGAACGATCCAGTTCCGTGACCGAAGCGCAGCCCAGCAAGCGCAGAGTGCGTTCCAGATCTACGCGCAGAATTTCGATGGCGCGATCCACACCCGCTTCGCCACCGGCCGCCAAGCCATAAGCGTAAGCGCGCCCGCACAGCACGGCGCGGGCTCCCACGCAGAGAGCTTTCACAATATCGGTGCCGCGGCGAATGCCGCCATCCATCAGCACTTCGATGCGCCCCTGCACCGCTCCGACGATCTCAGGCAAAACTCTCAGAGATGCCGGAACGCCATCGAGTTGCCGGCCGCCATGATTCGAAACCGAGATCGCCGCGGCTCCTTCGTCAATCGAACGCCGCGCATCGTCGCCAGTGAGCACACCTTTCACGACGATCGGTCCCTTCCACGCATCGCGAATCCATTTGAGATCCGCCCAGGTCACGGCAGATTCCGCCAGCGCCGCCGCCACATCAATCAGCTTCATCTCACCTTTGCCCGGCACAACCACGTTCGGCAGCCCCGGCAGACCACCATCGAGCAGGTAATCGATGAGCCATCCCGGCCGCGACAATATCTGCGGCAAATAAGGAATTTTCTCGAACGGACCGCCGCTGATGAGTTCCTTCATGCCGTTGCGATAATCGCGCTCGCGAATTCCAGACACGGGAGTATCAATCGTCACCACCAACGCCGAAAATCCTGCCACCCGTGCGCGCTCAATCGCAGCTTCGGCAGCGCCGCGCCCGCCCATGAGGTAGAGCTGATAAAAGACCGGCCCGGATGATCCCGCCTTGACATCCTCCAGCTTGTGCCCGGAAATGGTGGAAAGAATATAACCCGTTCCCGCGCGGCCAGCGGCCCGCGCCGCCGCCACTTCTCCTCCGGGATGCATCAGCCGGCTATAGCCCACGGGAGCGAGCAAGAAAGGAACGGCGAGATTGAATCCCAGGACGCTGGTGCACAAACTGCACGACGACAACGCAACCGCATGCCGCGGACGAAAAGTCACATCGTTAAAAATGCGGCAATTCTCTCGCAGCGTGACTTCGCCTTCGGCGCCGCCATCAAGGTAATCGAACACCGACTGCGGCAAGCGCTGCCGCGCGATGGGGCGGAAGTCTTCAATACAAACCACTCTGGGCGATGCTACGGAACGCGCGGACATATTCCTCTGCACCCCGGGTAAACCTTCCAGCAGCCCGATATCGTACCACTCCAACGAGTTATCCAACGAATGGAAAACCTCTTATCCGCAGAACAACGACTCTACAGAACAACGGCCCTATTGCTGACAGGAATTGTACAAACTGATGACAATCCTTTGACAATCGCGCAGGCCGGGCCACCTAGCATGACGATGGTTCGCGGGCCGGGCTCCAAACCGCGGCCGCGCGAAACCGAATCTCGATAAAGCAGACTTCGCTCCACCCTCACTCGCTCGATAAAGGAGAATTCGCATGCACGGTTGGCTCAAGCGCACTCACATTCTTTCGGCCCTGCTTACGCTGGTATTTGCTTCCAGCGCGGCTCTAGCGCAATATCAACCCACCTATCTGGTTTCCGACAAGTCGGGCACCAAGCACACCGACCCCCTGCTGAAAAATGCCTGGGGACTCGCCTACGCTCCCAGCGCGCCCTTCTGGGTCAGCGACGAAGCCGATGGCTGGTCCACCCTCTATAACGCCCAAGGAGTCCCGCAAAGCTTGCAGGTGATTGTTCCTCCCGCCAGCGGCACCGGCTCGGGATCGCCCACCGGCATCGTCTACAACGGTTCCACCGAGTTTCAGATCGATACCTGGACGTCCGTATTTCTGTTCGCCACCCTCGATGGCACCATCAGCGGGTGGTCATCGTTCAACCCCAGCGCGGCCCTGATCGCCGTCACCACCAAGGGAGCTTCCTACACCGGGCTGGCCATCACCAACTATGCTTCGGGGAATTTCCTCTTCGCCGCCGATGCCGCCAATAATAAGGTGGATATCTACGACGGCAGCTTCAACTTCGTGAAGTCGTTCACCGATACCGCGCTCCCCGCAGGCTTCGCACCGTTCGGCATTCAGGATATTGGCGGGAAAGTCTATGTCACGTTCGCCAGCACCTCGGGCGGCTCCGGCGGCTATGTCGACATCTTCGATGAAAACGGCACATTCGTGAAGCACCTGGTCCATGGCAAACCGCTGAACCAGCCCTGGGGATTGGCCGTGGCTCCGGCGAACTTCGGACCACTCAGCAGCACTCTACTGGTAAGCAACAACACCAGCAAAGGCACCATCAACGGCTTCAATCTGACCACGGGTAAGCTGGTGGGTACGATGATGACGCCCGCGAGCAAGCCGGTGCAGATCAATGGGCTGTGGGGAATCGAATTCGGAGGCGGAAGCTCCGCCAACGGTAAAACCAACCAGCTCTATTTCACCGCCGGCCCCGGCGACACCGATGGCTACTTCGGTGTGATCAATTTCAAGTAGGCACCTGGTCAATAAAACTGCTGCCGGGTAAAAGGCCGCCTGCCGAGGGCGGCCTTCGCTTTTGCCTTGAAACTTCTTCCGGCACCTGCCACACTTCGCGGAGTGAGATACAACGATTTTCTGTTTTCAAAGCTTTCCACAGCAACCGTAGGGTCAACTGAGCGACTCAAAAGCTAATGCCGGGCACAGCTACGCCACCCGCAGGGCTCCAGACGCGAAAGAAGCAACTTTTCGCTCTCACAACCTGGCATACAGTTATCGTGGTCGTCCTAGTGCTCGCCGCAATAGCCGTCGCGACCTTCAGCCTCTTGCCGTTTTCGCGCTCCTCGGTCCTGCAAAGCTTGCGCGAGGCGAGCGATAGCCAGGTGCAACTCGGCGGCTTTGAGAGATTCTATTTCCCTTCTCCAGGGTGTGTGCTACGGCAAGTGGCTTTCATTCACGATCCCGCCCAATCCAAGCCTCTTATCTCAATCGAGAAGCTGACGATCCGGGGCAGCTATTTCAGCGCCGTATCCAAGCGACTGAGCCAGATCACCCTCGAAGGCCTTCGCATCTTCATTCCCCCGTTGGGCACGAGCCGGCCTTTTCACACTACGCCGTCAAAGATTACGACCGACGAAATCACTGCCAACGGTGCGGAACTCGAATTTGGCCTGCATGATCCCAGTAAACCTCCTCTGCGCTTCGACATTCGTGAAGCGTCTTTAAAAAACGTGGGATGGAGCGGCCCGCTCACCTACAACGTTAAAATTCACAATCCCGAGCCGCCGGGAGAAGTCACCGCCGCGGGAAAGTTCGGAGTTTGGAATCGGAGCGATCCCGGACAGACTCCGCTTTCCGGCGAGTATACATTCGAGCAAGCTGATCTAAGCGTATATGAAGGCGTCGCGGGAAAGCTGTCCTCTCAGGGAAAATTTACCGGCACTCTGGCTCACGTCGATATCTCAGGCACAACCGACACGCCTGATTTCGAAGTGAAATCAGCTGGACATCCGGTGCAACTGAAAAGTGAATTCAGCGCCTACGTCGATGCCATACATGGCGATACCTATCTAAAGCAGGTGAATGCGGATTTCCTGAAAACGCATGTCGTGGCGGAAGGCAGCGTGGCTGGCTCGCCCGACGCAAAAGGTAAGATCGCACGCATCGATCTGCGAGCTAGTAACGCGCGCATCGAAGATTGCCTGTACCTGTTCGCTCAGTCCAGGCGGCCTCCAATGTCGGGAAGCTTAATCGCGCACGTCCAGGCGCAGATTCCCGAAGGCCCGCAACCGTTTCTGCGAAGAATAAAATTGCAGGGAAAGTTTGGCATCGCGGCGGGCGCTTTTTCGCAGCCTTCCACTCAGGAAGGCGTAAATAAACTAAGCGCTGGCGCGCGCGGAGAGAAAGATACATCCGATCCCGAGACCGTACTCACCGATCTGGAAGGGCAAGTGCGCCTGCAAAATGGAATCGCAAAGTTTGAGGATCTTTCCTTTGGAGTTCCCGGAGCGGCCGCTCGAGTGGACGGGACCTACAATCTTGTAAACGAGAAAATCGATCTGCGGGGCCAAATGCAGGTGGAGTCGAAAATTTCGAATAGCGAAAGCGGGGCCAAAGCCCTTCTGCTGAAAATGATGGAGCCCTTTTTCAAAAAAAGAAAAAAGGGAGAAATCGTTCCCATACGAATCTCCGGCACCTACGACCATCCGACCTACGGCCTCGACCTGGAAGACAAGCGGGCGGATAAAGTCCCGCCGCCTCAACCGGCGAAGTGAAGGCTCACGGCGATGGCGGTTCCGCGAATGATTCGCGTTTCAATTTGCAGTAGCGGACGGGGTG
This sequence comes from uncultured Acidobacteriaceae bacterium, assembly GCA_963781635.1. Taxonomy (GTDB): domain Bacteria; phylum Acidobacteriota; class Terriglobia; order Terriglobales; family Acidobacteriaceae; genus Sulfotelmatobacter. The sequence goes on along the minus strand of CAWAFZ010000011.1, from coordinate 54,066 downwards.
CTAGGCAGCGTGCCGGAAACACTGGACTACGTGATCGTTGACCATGCCCACCGCCTGCATAAACGCATAACAAATCGTCGATCCAACAAAGCTGAATCCGCGCTTTTTCAAATCCTTGCTCATGGCATCTGACTCCGCAGTTCGCGCCGGAACCCGCTGCCGTGACTTCCAGGAATTCACCCGCGGCCTTCCACCCACAAATTGCCAGATGTAACGGTCGAAGCTGCCAAACTCTTTTTGCACCTGCAGCAACGCCCGCGCGTTCTTCACCGCCGATGCGATTTTCAACCGGTTGCGCACGATGCCCGGATTCTTCAACAACTGCGCCATCTTGCGCCGGTCATAGCGTGCTACAACCTCCGGATCGAAACCATCCAACGCAGCCCGGTAATTCTCGCGCTTGTTGAGAATCGTTTCCCAGCTCAAGCCCGCTTGCGCGCCTTCCAGAATCAGAAACTCAAACAGCGTGCGGTCATCATGCACCGGCACGCCCCATTCGTCATCGTGATAGCAGATCATCGGTTCACTTTGCGCCCACGCGCAGCGGACTCTGGAATCAAGCGCTGTGGGACTAGACTGTAAGGTCTTCGATGTCATAAGTTGTTCGGTCCTATTCTGCGGATCGGGCGATGCAGTAAAGGCAAAGAGCAACAATGCTACATCAGAAGCAGAATGGCATTCCTGCTGTTGCAAAATCGAATCCCTCCGTGATTAGCATCACTGCCCCCAAATCCAACCGAGACTAATATCGAGCGTCATCGTCGCTGACAAATTGAGGGCATATGAAGCTAGCATCACTGGAAACAATCGAGGACTTCCTCCGTCATAAGCGCATCGCATTGGTCGGGATTTCACACGATCCTGAAGATTTCAGCGTGAAATTGTTCGAAGAGCTGTGCCGGCGCAGCTATGAAGTTTTTCCCGTAAATCCCAACCTGTCGGCAGTACAGGGACGGCGCTGCTTCGCTCGAGTACAGGATATCCAGCCTGCCGTCGACGGGGCCCTCCTCATGACCTCGCCCACTGTAACCGACACAGTGGTGCACGACTGTGCCGAAGCAGGGATACGGCGAGTCTGGATGTACCGTGCGGCGGGAAAGGGATCAGTCAGCCCTCAGGCGGTCCAATTTTGCCGGGAGCGAGGCATGCAAGTAATCCCGGGGGAGTGCCCGTTTATGTTCTGGTCCGGCGCTGGCGCCGGGCATCGCCTGCACGGTTTCGTCCGCAAGATCACGGGCCGCTATCCGCATCGTACTGGTAGCTCAGCCCCGCTCTCGGCCTAGGCCGAAAGGCTGCGTGAACGCTCGACCCACAACTACTCGAGCGACTTCGGATCGGACAAGTTCTTCGGCGACTTCTTATCGAGCAACGCCACTAATTCTTTCGCTGACTGCGGAACCCCGACTTTGTGTTCCACGATAATTTCTTTCGCGGTCAACCTGCGTCCATACAGTTTTTCATTGGCATTGCCATCGGAGCGCAGCGTAGAACCTTCCAAAGAGATTCCGGCAAACAATCCTTTGTTGCGCGAGTAGGAAAGAATTTCCGCGCTCATCACCACATCGGTAGCGCCCTCCGCCGTGCGCCCCTTCGGACCGGCCGCCGCGGAAGCGTCCGCTCCCAGCTTCACTTTACTGGAGAGCAGTGAGCGCGCTCCCTTGGGATTCATCACCAGCAATACGAAATCCGTAGCCTGCCCGCCCAACTGAAATCCGATGCTGACTCCCTCCAGCGCATACAAAGCCGGCGGCCCCCATGGACCGGTATAGTGAGCGCCGCTGCGGCAAATCATCACTCCGCGCCCATAGCTGCCTCCCACCCCGAACGCGCCCTTCTTCACCGAAGGCAGAATCACCAGGCACTCGGCCTTGTCCAGCAGGTCCTGCGGAATGTCGTCGGGAATATTCAAAATCTCTTTCAGCACCACTCCGGCGTCGTGGACTCGATCTTCTTCCTTATCATCGTTGGCGGCAAAGGCCGCGGACCCCGATGCGCCCAGGCACAAGGCCAGAAACCAGGCTGCAATTTTCTTCGCTATCATCCGTTCACTTTCCTCCAGCTGACTCTTAATATATTTGCCGAGCACATATCCTAGAACCGATCTCATCTTAAACCTTACTCATGCGCCGCCGTCCCGAATTGCAGACCGGGGTTGCCGCACTCGTAAACTGCTTATATAGTGCTATGACCATTTGGGTGCTCCTTTTGTAACTTGGCACTCCGTCCCGACCCGCCTAAAGTCAACTGAGGATTGAGCGGAATTGGCCATCCCCTTTCGGCACCCAGCGTGCATCTAATAGTTTGGAGTACCCTCTGGCCATGGGTGACAGTGAAAATTTTGGACGATTTCGGAATGAAGTACACGCGCTGCAACGGTCGCACGGCAGCCGCAGTCTTTGCGGCAATCTTAGCCGCCCTGCTCTGCCTGTCGCCGCTCTGCGTGTCGCCGCTTAGCGCCCAGTCGGCCCCGGCCCTGAACACCGCGACCCTTAACGCTTTCAGCAATCCTCCGGTTGAGGACGATCCTCAGGCCGGCTTCACCATCCACAAGCGCGTCGACGAAGTGAATGTGCTTTTTATCGCCACCGACAAGCACGGGAAGTTCGTTCGCGATCTGAGCCAGAAAGATTTCTCGATCCTCGACGATCACAAGCCGCCGCAGTCGATTCTCAACTTCCGCCGCGAAACCGATCTTCCTCTGCACCTCGGCCTCCTAATCGACGTCAGCGGCTCCGTCCACGGACGCTTCGATTTTGAGCAGAACGCCGCCATCAGCTTTCTGCAACACTCCATCCGCGCCGGCTTCGATAAAGCTTTTGTGGTTGGCTTCAACACTCAGACGCAAATGTCACAGGACTTCACCGACAACGTCCAACTGCTCTCTGCCGGAGTGCACAACCTGCGCGACGGCGGAGGCACGGCCCTCTACGACGCGGTCTATAAAATCTGCCGCGAAAAACTGCTGAAAGATCGCAGCGAGCACCCGGTCCGTAAGGCCATCATCATCGTAAGCGACGGCGAAGATAATCAGAGCGACGTTACCAAAGCCCAGGCCATCGAGATGGCGCAGCGCGCCGAGGTCATCATCTACGCCATCTCCACCGACGATAGCGGCTTGATCCTGCGCGGCGATAAAGTTCTCGAACAGCTAGCCGCAGCCACCGGCGGACGCGCCTTCTTCCCCTTCAAGGTGAAGGACATCACCCACTCCTTCGCCGCCATTGAAGACGAACTCCGCAGCCAGTACGTAGTCTCCTACAAACCCGCCGACTTCGACGCCGACGGCCGCTACCGCTCCATCGAAATCTCCGCCCTAAAAAAAGACATGCAAGTCCGCGCCCGCAAAGGCTACTTCGCCCCGCAGCAGTAAGCGTTACGTCTTAGTTATCCCCCCAAAGTTGTCATTCCGAGCGAAGCGAGGAACCTTGGTCTCTGCTTGCGGCCGTCCCCAAGCGGCGGGTGCCCGATGTCTCGCGTCTTTTGCGAGACGTGGGATTTCACGGTCGATTCGTTCTTCTCCGAGCGACAACTGACGATCAATCAGATCACTCTCGTGGCTGGAAAAGATTGTCATTCCGAGCAAAGCGACGAACCTTGGTCTTCCGTACCGACCCCGATCCAGTCCTCATCCACACAAGCCCGAATCGTCAGCCCCGTTTCTCTCAACAAATGCCAGGCCTCGCGATACTCCCCATACTTCTGCCGCACGCCCTTCGGCGTAAAGTGAATCGAACTATTCGTCCTCCCCATCACCTCAAACGGCAGGATGTACCAGTCATCAATTGGGATCAGCAGAATCGCGAAGAAATCCACCGACCCCGGTTCATACTTCTTCCGCTGCGGCCCCATCACATTCAAGCTGTACTCCCCATTTCTCCGCTTGTAGATCGTGGACTTCACCTGCACCCGCACTACCCGGCTCCCATTCTCCACTCCAACGTCGTATCTCCCCGACTCCCCAAACAGCCGCAGAACCTTCATCCCCAGCCCCACCGCCATCATCATGAAATAAAGCTCGGCCCACTCCCCGCGCTCCTTGCACCCCGCCAACTTCCCACCCGCCATCCGACTAGCCTTCCGCCTCATCCCGAACCCCTTTCCGTTTTTCTGGACACCCGCGCAAAACAATCCCGCTATTTCAATCCTAAGCACAAGCACAAGGTCATCCATCACATCCATTCGGACCGTCCTGTGGAAACGCCCGATTCCGAATTGGAGTTTGGGTGGCGCAGCACTTCAGCGCAATGAAGGATAGATCAGAAAGGATCGTTGAGAAAGGATCGTTGAGATTCGTATCAGGTCGCGGCTTAAGTCGCGACGCACTCCCGCGCAGAAATACCGTGGAAGACACATCGTGGAAGAGCGGCGCTTCAGCGCCGCGTTAAGCGCTCTTAGGGAAGCCGGGCTTTAGCCCCTGTGGCATTGCATCGAGCGGCACTCCCACGCTTGCCGACGAGAACGGATACTCCCCCGCATCCCGCACCAACTTCGCCCGAACCGGATTCAAACGAATGTACTCGCGATGTCTCGCGTAGTCTTCCTCGTCGCGGACGCGATGATTCGTAAAACTCTCCTGCCACACCTGAATCTTCTCCAGCTTTCGAAGACGATAAGAATAGCCTCCCTTGATAAATTGCAAGGCCCGCTCCAATGAGATTCCCGAGGAGGGAGTGAGCAACAAATGAACATGATCTGGCATAACGACAAACTCATGCAGCAAATATTTCCCCTGATCGCGATACCCGAAGAGCACCTCAATCAAAAGGAACGCACGAGCTTCGACGCGAAAGATGGGCAGGCGTTGCCAAGCGACCGTAGTGATGAAGAACGTTCGCTGCGAATCATCCATCCCCGGATCGTATCGCCATTCGTAGCGAATCAAGTGCACTAACTATCACGGGACGAAGAATTCGATTTCAGAACGGGAAGACGACCACAGGGGCTGAAGCCCAACTCTCTCCTTGCGCCGGAACGCGGCCCTGAAGGGGCCGCTCTTCCACGTCACCGCAAGCGCCAGATGAGAGGGCAACCCCGAAGGATTCCACAAACCCACGTACAACCGTGGAAGGGTGGCAGTGACGTGGAAGAGCGGCGCTTCAGCGCCGCGTCAAGCGTCTAAAAAGCAACCGGGCTTCAGCCCCTGTGGATGTCGTTCGCGCGCCCCATGCTGCGAGACGAGGATTCCACGACCCACCCCTCTAGAGATTTGGGAAGCGCCACAACCGGGAAGGGCACGGCGTTCACTTGCAACGCAAATCTGACGCACGCACAACCGTGGAAGAGCGGCGCTTCAGCGCCGCGTCAAGCGTCTAAAAAGCAACCGGGCTTCAGCCCCTGTGGATGTCGTTCGCGCGCCCCATGTCGCGAGACATGGAATTCCACGGCCCCATCCCTCTGAGGATTTGGGAAGCGCCAGGACCCGGGAAGGGCACGACTTCAGTCGCGACGCAATCTAACGCACGCACAACCGTGGAAGAGCGGCGCTTCAGCGCCGCGTCAAGCGCCCCAAAAAGCAAGCGGGCTTCAGCCCCGCGGAAGTTTTCGCTGACACGCGCGCACCATGCCGCAACCCGAAAAATCTTGTCATTCCGAACAGGGCTGAAAGCCCGGTGAGGAACCTGCTGTTTCGTCGACCCAACCACGAACCGCGGGTGCCCCATGTCTCGCGTTTTTTGCGAGACGTGGGATTCCACGACCCCATCGCTCTGGGGATTTAGGAAGCGCCACGACCGGGAAGGGCACGACTTCAGTCCTGCCGCAAGCGCCCAAGAAGCGGAACCAAGTTCCGCAGGGGACGGCGGACGGATTCGGAGTATCTGAGAAGGTGCCCACGCCCGGGAACCGACGAAACGTTGCTAGAATGATGCTCGATGCCCGACTCCAAATCCACTTCGCCTGCGTCGGCGGAACTCCTCGATTCAGAGGTGTTGCGGGCAGCTCGCGAGGTTTCGCTAAAGACCCGAGAAGAGCTGGATACGCTGCTTTCGGACAAGATCGGAAAATACACGTCCGAAGACACGAGCCTAGTTGTTTTCGGCTCGCTCGCCAGAGGAGAGTGGACATCCAATAGCGACCTTGATTGGACATATCTCATCGACGGCGAAGCCAATTCCGATCACCTCAAAATCAGCCAAAATATACAGAGGCTCTTTCGAGAAGAAGGATATGAGGAGCCGGGCCCCACGGGAACATTTGGAAACATGGCTTTCAGTCATGACATCATTCACCAAATCGGCGGTCAGTACGATACAAACAAGAACACAACTCAGCGGATCTTGCTTTTGCTCGAATCGTGCCCAATCGGCAGGAGAACAGAGGCATACGAGCGGGTCATCCGTGGCGTAATAAACCGCTACCTCGAAGAGGACGTCCACCCACTGACGCACGATTCCAAGAGATATCGCGTGCCTCGCTTTCTCTTGAACGACATTGTCCGATTCTGGAGGACGATGGCCGTTGATTTCGCTAACAAGCAAAGGGACCGCGCAGGTGCAGGCTGGGGACTGCGCAACGCAAAACTGCGAATGTCAAGAAAATTGATCTTCGCGTCCGGGCTGCTGGTCTGCTTTAGTCCAAATTTAGATCCGACACTAAACGGTCAGATTTCCACCGACAAAGGTGATATAAAGCTGAGACTGATCAACCACATCAGAGTTATGTAAGGAAGACTCCGTTGCAAATTTTGGCAAAGTCGATGGAACAATATAGGGTTCCGGAAGCGACCACAAGAGAACTGTTTGGAGCTTACGCCGAATTCCTAGAACTTCTCGACGACAAGAGGTCGCGCGAAGCGCTCAAGGCGCTCCGTGCCGCAGACTCGAGGACGGATCTGACATTCCAACGCGTAAGAGGCATCAGCAAGGCGTTCGAAAACGCCCTGGATCATATTTTCTTTGAGAATCCAAGCGTGGCGCCATTAACGCGAAAATATGGAGTCTTCTAAATGAGGAGCATCGGCTTTTCTACAGGCGCGCTGGCACTAGGGGACTTCCGCGCGGCACTGCACATGTTGTCGGCTAAGAACAGCTCGGCTGTGGAGCTGTCGGCATTAAGGCAGCACGAGCTAGCCCCACTTGTCGAACAGCTTGATCGACTAGATTTGAGCCACTTTAAGTACGTCTCGCTTCACGCCCCCAGTTCGATGGAACCCGGCTTCGAGGCAACCGCTCTGCTCCTCCTCGAACAATTAGCGCACAGAGGATGGCCAATCATCATGCATCCCGATGCCATCCATACCCGCCAACACTGGAAGAGGCTTGGGGACAGGCTCTGCATAGAGAACATGGACAAAAGGAAGCCCATCGGACAGACGGCCAGCGATCTTGCTGAAATCTTCAGGGACCTGCCGGATGCTTCCTTTTGTTTCGATATTGGGCACGCTCGTCAGGTAGACCCCACAATGAGCGAAGCTTCAGCGATCCTCCAGCAATTCAGCAGCCGGATTAAACAAATTCATGTGAGTGAGGTGAACACCCAGAGCAAGCACGATGCGCTGAACCTGGAATCGATTCTCGCCTTCCAGAAAGTGTCCCACCTCGTGCCCGCAGATGTTCCGATCATTCTGGAGAGTAGGGTCAAAGAATCGGAGATTAACGAAGAAATGGAGAGCGCTCTGACGGCGCTGGACCCGGCAGCCGAGCTCGCAGTCGCCGGCGACTAAGCTCCCTCGGGGAGGCACCTCAGTCGTGCCGCAAGCCGATCACTTCCCAAGCAAATACCCTAACCGATTGATGCACCGGATGTACCAACCCATCCCGCCTGCATTCAACTCGTTCCGATAACTCGATGCATGCAACGTATTTTGCAATCGCCTCGAACGATTCGATCAAGGGGGTGAGGTCAACTTTCGGCGGTAAGTGCTCATACCCAACGACGACCACAGCCTTACGCTCCGGGCACTGTAGCTTCGCCAGCTTGTAGCAATCCCCAATTGTGCTCACGTTACCCTTATAGGGATGCAAAAGATTCACCGACCAGTTTTCTGCTTCGCGTCCGTTATCTCCAAATGGACGCGCAATCTTGAACTCCATCGCCCACTCGTTATGTAGAAGGAGATCAGGGGTCCTCTTCGTGCGCGCCGCACCACAGTATTTCGGCAATTCGTTGAGATACCCCGCAAGCAGCTTGACTAGCTGCGGTTCGCCGTACGGCCCGACTCCGGGCTGAAACTCTCGGAAAGGCACCCTCCCCGCATCGATTCTGGCCAAGCCATCAGCTACGTCGGCAATCGTCTCTTTCAATTTCATTTTTGACTCGAAACAGTAAAGGGCCACAAGATGTGGCCCTTTACTCTAAAGTCCAGATCGAATTCTAAAAACAAGCACCTACGAGCACCCGCTCGTGCTCCCACAACTCCCACACCGATAGCACGAACCATTCCGCGTCATGATGCTGCCGCAGAAGCTGCAAGTGGGAGCGTCGCCCAGGTCGATGATGCCGGATAAGGCGTCTGCCGCGTGAACCGACCCCGGACCTCGGACCTCGGACTTCGGACCGGACAGCCCGCCGTCCACGTCGCCGATTCCTTCCGGCTGAGGTCCGGCAGCTGAGGTCCGCAGCCGGAAGTTCTCGAATAGAAACTGCTGCTGGCCGGTGAGGAAGCGCAACTGGAGCCAGCGGAAGATGTAGTCCATGATCGACTTGGCGAAGCCGATGTCGGGATTGCCGCTCCAGCCGCTGGGCTCGAAGCGGGTGTGGGCGAACTTTTCGCAGAACAGCTTCAGCGGCACGCCGTGCTGCAGTGAGATGGAGACTGCCAGGGCAAAGCTATCCATCAGCCCGCTGACCGTGGAGCCTTCCTTGGCCATGGTGATGAAGAGTTCGCCGGGCTCGCCGTTGGGATAGAGGCCGACCGTGATGTAGCCCTCGTGGCCTCCAATGTTGAATTTGTGCGTGATCGAGGCGCGCTCTTCCTGCAGCTTGTGCCGCACCGCGCGCGGAGGGGCGTTGAGATTTTCCTCTTCGTGTTGCACGGAACCTCCCGCCCGCGAATCTTCTTTCGAAGAGTTCGCAGTCTTGGTGCCGGCGGCCGAGAGCGGTTGCGATTTCTTGCAGCCGTCGCGATAAACCGCGACCGCCTTCAGGCCAAGCTTCCAGGCCTGCAGATAAGCTTCCATGATGTCTTCAACCGATGCGTTCTCAGGAAGATTGACGGTCTTCGATATAGCTCCGGAGATAAATGGCTGCGCCGCCGCCATCATGCGCAGATGACCCATGTAAGCAATCGACCGAGTCCCCTTAGCCGGCTTGAACGAGCAATCAAACACGGCAAGATGATCGTCCTTAACATGCGGCGCACCTTCGATGGTGCCAGTAGCGTCGATGTAGCTGACGATAGCATTTGCCTGCTCATGATCGTAGCCAAGCTTGAACAGCGCAGTAGGCACAGTCTGATTGACGATCTTAATCATGCCTCCGCCAACAAGTTTCTTGTACTTAACCAGCGCCAAATCAGGCTCCACGCCGGTTGTGTCACAGTCCATCATGAAGCCTATTGTTCCCGTTGGGGCTAGGACTGTAACTTGGGAATTTCTGTAGCCGTGTTTTTCGCCGTGGGCTAAGGCTTCGTCCCAGCATTGCTTGCTGGATTCGTAGAGTGGGGTGGGGACGTTGTTTTTGTTGATGTTGTTTACGCTGGCTCGATGCATGCGGATTACATCGAGGAATGGTTCGCGGTTTATGTACCAGCCGGGGCAGGCTCCTCCGGGCATGGTTTGTGCCTGGGTGCTCGCTTCGCTCGCCGGACGGACGAATGCGTCCGTCCCCACATGGGCACTGCTAGTCCCGCTCGCTATGCCTGCTCCTAAATTTGTTTCGGCTAGATTCTTTTTTGTCGCTTCGGTTGCCGGAGACAGCGGTTCACATTGTTCGGCGATTCTCGACGACTGGAGATAAGCTTCGCCGCACATGATGGCGGTTACGCAGGCGGCATAGTCGCGGCCGGCATCGGAGTCATAGGGCAGGCCTGCGGCCATCAGCAATGCGCCTAGATTCGCGTAGCCCAAGCCTAGCGGACGATAGTCATGTGAGTTGCGCATGATCATTTCTGTCGGATAGCCGGCGTTGTCTACAAGGATTTCCTGTGCTGTGATCAGAATGTCTACTGCGTGGCGATAGGCTTCTACGTCGAACGTGCCGTTCGGAGCAAACTTCAGTAGATTCAAACTTGCCAAGTTGCAGGCCGAATCATCTAAGAACATGTATTCGCTGCATGGATTGGAGGCATTGATCCGCGCCGTGTTTTTCGAGGTGTGCCAGCGATTGACTGTGGTGTCGTACTGCATGCCGGGGTCGCCACAGTGCCAGGTGGCCTCGGCGATCATGCGCATTAATTCTTTGGCTTTGTAGGTGTGCATGACGCTGCCGTCCTGCACCTTTTTGGTGGAGAAGTCGGTATCGCGCACCACAGCGTACATGAAATCGTCGGTTACGCGGACACTGTTGTTGGCGTTCTGGAAGAAGATGGACGAGTAGGCGTCGGAGTCGGGATGGGAGCCGTCGTATCCCATCGAGACTAGCGCGTGCGCTTTGGCTTCTTCTTTTTGTTTGCATTCGATGAAGTCGACGATGTCGGGGTGGTCGATGTTGAGGATGACCATCTTGGCGGCGCGGCGGGTTTTGCCTCCGGACTTGATTACGCCGGCGAAGGCGTCGAAGCCTTTCATGAAGCTGAGCGGGCCGCTGGCAGTGCCGCCTCCGCTGAGACCTTCGGTGGAGCTGCGCAGCGGCGAGAGATTCGAGCCGGTGCCGCTGCCCCACTTGAAGAGCATGCCTTCGGTCTTGGCCAACGTGAGGATCGAGTCGAGCGAATCTTTTACCGAGTTGATGAAACAGGCGGAACATTGCGGCTTGCTATATCCGGTGATACCGAACTCGACTTGTTGCGTGCGGGGATTCCAGTGCCAGTTGCGCGCGTCGGAATTGGGCTCGATGCGATCACAGCCTACGTTGAACCATACGGGCGAGTTGAAAGCGGCGTACTGTCGAACGAGGATGTGAACTAGCTCATCGTAGAACGTTGCGCCGTCTTCTGGGGTCTTGAAGTAGCCCTGATCGAGTCCCCAGTTGCGGATGGTTTCGGCTACGCGGGTGACGAGCTGGCGCACTCCGGTCTCGCGCTCGGGCGTGCCTAGCTTGCCGTGCAGATATTTGCTGGCCACAATGTTGGTCGCGGTCATGGACCAGTCTTTGGGGACTTCGACGTCTTTCTGTTCGAAGATCACGTTACCTTGAGCGTCGGTGATTTGGGCGAGGCGGAGATCCCACTCAAGTTCGTCGTAGGGGGAGACTCCAGGTTTGGTGAAGAAACGGCGGAAGGATAGACCTTGGGCGGTCTTCTTATTGGGCATGACAGGGAATGCGGGGGCGGCCGCAGGGGTGTTGACGGTGGTGGTTTTGAGCTCAGGCATTGCTTTCTCCATTAATAGTTAGATTCTATTCAACAAGTCCCGATTCGGCGTCCACGGGGGTGGGCGGTGGGGACTTTTCCAAACGGAATCCGTTCGGGGTAACGCATGTCTTTCAAAGAGCGTCTTCTTTCGCCCCTTCGGGGCTTATTCCTTGTCCACTTTCGACCCACGGCTTGCGCCGTGGGCTGCATTCTTTCGCCCCCTTGGGGCTGGGCGTTTTGGAACCTATTGCTTTTATGTTTGGGCTCCTGATTTTTCAAATAACAGGCCGCCGCAAACGAGCAACAACGCGGCTGTGCCGATCATTTCGTTGCCTATAAAAAATCCCATCATGCTGGCGCCAACGCCCGCCTCGAGCAGCACGGCCAGACCGCAGAACAGAACGAGCGTCTTGCACAATCTGGTTTCTGTGAAGCCAGCCAATAGCGCGACAATCGCAGCTACGAACCAATGCCACCCGAGCGAGAGAAAAACGACCCGGAGGGCTGCCTGAAGGCCGGGATCCAGATTCGACGCGGCCAACGCCGGGACAAGAACGTTGCTGTAACCGCCGAAGCAATGAAGCGCAGCGCTCGCGACGAGCACCACAGTGCCTAAGGCGACGAAAACGCGTGCAGCTTTATTGCGACCGTTGATCGCAACCTCCCAAATGAGCCAGGTTCAGTAAAGCTTTTCTCCCCTTTGGGGGGGCTCGGGGGCTAAAGCCCCAGATCATTTCTGCTTCTTGAGCGGCGCTGAAGCGCTGCTCTCCCAGGGTCCTGCTTACGCTGTGGTGCTTGATACTTCTAACCTCCGGGGCTAAAGCCCATCAAAATACGGACATCGAATCGCAGCGCATAAAGCGCTGCGCCACCCACAATTCCTCGACCGCCTCCGGTTCAGAAGCCGGAGGGGAGGGGGTGAGGACAGTGAAGGTTCTTATTGGCTCCGGACTCGAGATGCTGGGCCGTGAGTGCAACATCGGTCTCTCGGCCGAGCGTGGCGGCTTGGGCTGGAGTTGGAGTGGTGTCGGCGTTGTCGGGCAGGAGGGTCCGACCCACACGAGCTGTGCCAACCCAATCCATCAGCTCCAGGGACGACTGAAAGTCGACGCCGCCGCTCGCTTTCTCGGCTGAGGAGCGCATCCATTGGTTAAGGGCGTTGCAGATGCTGCGGCGCTGGGCCTGGTCTTCGATTACTACGAAGCGCAGGAAGCAGCGTCCGGTGGCGAGGCGGGTGCGCAAGGGGTTGGCTTGCATGAACATGCGGTCCAGGACGAAGGCCATGTCGTCGTCTTCGGCGAATTGGAGGACGGCTAACATGCGGCGAGAGGGGGCCTCAGCGGCTGAAGCCGCGTCCCTTGGCGGCGGCGAATCGCGGCGCTGAAGCGCTGCGCCACCCAAAATCGTAACGGAGGCAACAGGGGAAATTCCGCGGTTGGCGGAGGTGCTTGATGCGGGTGCCGAGCTTCGCTCGGGACAGCCGGCGGCGGCTGTCTCCACATGATGAGTGCTGGCGCCCAGGTTCATGACTTCCTCGGCTAAGGCGAAGATGCCGGGCTTGCTGGGGACTACGAGCAGGCTGTGGGGCGAATCGCAGCGGGACCAGCGGGACCATTGCAGGCGACGAGGGTCCGGGGGACGGTCGAAACCGTGGCGGGCCAGGGAGTCGGTTACCAGGCGGGTTAGAGTCTCCATGTTGGGCTCCTTAAATTCAGTACCCTTGGGCTAAAGCCCAAATCACTTGTCCTGCTTGCGCGGCGTGGATGATTAATCGCAGCGCTGGAAGCGCTGCGCCATCCAAAATCCGCAGCCGCGGCTATTCGAGAAGACCCTTCAGCTTAAGTCGAGCCCCCGGGGGGAGGGATCCGGGGGAACGGCCACCGCACTTCTTAAGGCGACTTCCAGCCTCCAGCTTTCGGACGCTGCCGCCAGATTGATTTACGTTTACGGGAGCGGCGGCGGTCACCTCTGGCCGTGCGCCGCTACCAGCTTGGTTTCGTTTAGCTTCAGTTGTCTCTCTGAAAAGCCAGTTCCGTTCCCGCGAAACCGGCTTTTGAGAAAAGGGGCTATGGGATTGCAAAGTTACTCCCGCTTATTGTAGCTGTCAAGAGGGAAACACCATATGTTGTATCTCCAGCAATGACGGCCTTGATGCGTGGGTGAGGTTTGGATTTTCCACAAGGGGACATTCATTCACGGTGGGTTCACATTTGCGTAAGCGAATGTGGGAGAAGGCATTTTCCCATTTGCGTGGCGATCGGAGAGATAAGCAAGCGTCGCGGAAAGAAAGGTCGGCGAGGTAACGGCAGCGACCAAATGGTGTGCTAAAGAACTGAGAGAAAGCACCTCTAGGGCTGAAGCCCACGCAGAAAAAGGGGGACATATCGCAGCGTTGAAACGCTGCGCCACCCAAAATTCAAGCTTTTCGGCTAAACCAAGCGATTTTTGTGACATTAATAGCTTACGGCGCGGCTGGAAGCCGCACCCTTTCAAAACAGGGCGGCGGAGTGAGTTTTTTCGCACCCTCTGAACGTCGCACCCTTCGCGATACGATAGATCGCAAGCTTCGTTGTTCGTCAGAGCCAGGTTCATGAGACCCCAGTTCCTCAAAGCTAAGTTCATCGGACCTGAATTCATCGGACCGAGGTTCATTAGAGCGATCGCACGCCCGTGTTGAGGGGGCGGCGGTCGCGATAGGGTTGAGGTGACTTGCGGATGAGGTGAGGGGGCAGCGATAACATCGTTGCGTCCGACCGCAGATTAATATGCTGCTGCATCGCATTGGAGCGCTCTTGACCGCCGGCTGGCGACTGGGTCTCGCTTGCGAGCAAAGGGACGTAGATATCCTCGAAGATCTGACGAGGTGCGATGCGCAGAACGCCGTCGGCGGATTCGACGAGGTAGTCCCCCTTGCGGCCGGAATGCTGACGGCCGAGTGAGTCGGTGAAGCTGAGCGGGGAATTGAGTTGTTTGGCTTTAACGAGGAAGCGAGTACGGTACGTGATCCATGGGCTTATGGCTTTCATACACTCCAACCGGGGTTTTGGATTGGTGTTGCGAATTGATGTTAGATGGCCGATGGTTGGCGGCGATCGATTTGTTGAATCCCGGGTCGGTTACCGTCTTCGACCCGAGTTTTGTTGTGAGAGAGCGAAACCGAATGTACGAGCGAAAGGGCGCGGGGTCAATCCAATATTTTTGGTGCAGTTGAGGAAAATGTTGGCCGCGGATTTTCGGGGATGGACGCGGATCAAGCACTCAGGTAGAGATGTGCCGCTAAACCGCTTGCAGGGCTTGGCTTCGACCGGTACCAGAGCATGGGCAGAAAAAACAACGGGTAGGAGGAAGCGGGTTGTGCACAGAGCTTGCACAGGAAATGCAGAGTGCAGCGGTCAGGGGCTGGTGGTCAGTGATTAGTCAGATCAGGATTTCCCTGAGGAGCATAAGTTGCACCGAGCGTGGAAAATCTACCATGCATAAACTCAAAAGAAGAATTCAGTTGTAACCAAACACAAGGCCGTCAAGCGTTTTGGGCAAGATTGGAAACGGAAGTGTCCTTGCTTGCATTGATGGTGAGGTGGGAGGTTTCAAATTCGCAGTATGGAGGAATTATGACGAATGACCCGGTTTGCGGGATGAGAGTCAACGAGGAAGCCACTGAATTCCATACGCTATTTGCGGGAAAGAAATATCACTTCTGCTCGGCGGAGTGCCGAGAGGAATTTGAGGATCAGCCGGCGGATTATGTGGAGCCGACGGCTGCTTAGTCTTCCAATCACCTTAGGGTAGATTAATTTTCGTTTTTGAAAAGAAAAAGGCCCGGCGATTTTGCGTCGGGCCTTTTCTTATTACTACCGTCTCAGGTACTGCTCGCTTCGCTCGCGGGACAGCCGAGGCGGCTGTCTCCACATGGCTGTTGCTGGTTCCTGAGTTTCTTGCCCTTGCAGTTAGCGATGAGCCAGGGCTGGTTCATGTAATGACTTGCCGCTCTTGAAGGCTTCGTAGCGCTGGTTGACTTCATCCCAGTTAATTACATTCCACCACGCGGCCAGATATTCGGGACGGCGGTTGTTGTATTTCAGGTAGTAGGCGTGCTCCCAGACGTCGTTGCCGAAGATGGGGAAGAGGCCTTGCGTGATGGGATTGTCTTGGTTGGGGGTCGACATTACCTGCACGTCGCCGCCTTGTTTGCCAGCTAGCCAAACCCATCCGGAGCCGAATTGCTTGGTGCCGGCGTCGTTGAACTTGGCTTGAAAATCTTTGAAGTTGCCGAAGGTTTTGGTAATGACTTCCGCGATGGGGCCGGTGGGATCGCCTCCGCCTTTGGGCTTCATAATCTTCCAGAACATGGTGTGGTTGACGTGGCCGCCGCCATTGTTGCGGACTGCGGCGCGAATGTCTTCAGGAATGGAGTTCAAATCTTTGATTAATTCCTCGGCGGACTTGCTTCCGAGTTCGGGATGCTTTTCGATTGCGGCGTTGAGGTTCTTGACGTAGGCACCGTGATGCATGTCATGGTGCAGGGTCATCGTCTGCTTATCGATGACGGGTTCGAGAGCCGCGTAATCATAAGGCAGGGGTGGTAGTTCGTGAGCCATGATTTTTCCTCCAGAGTGTCTATTGTACTGATGATGGGAGGTGGGGTAGAGATTCAGGGGAAGAGTTGCCGGGGACTTTATTGTGTGCGCGAGGGCGAGTTCCAATGGCGTAGCGGCTTAGTAAGATAAGGAAGCGAGCCAAACACGCGGTTATTGCGTCGCAAAGAGCGCGCCCCATCGGCGCGCTGCGCTTGCTCAGGGCAGGCAGCTTCGCGCGGCTCGCCCAGATTCCCTCGACAAGCTCGGGACAGGCCCTTCACTGCGCAAAGAACGCTTGTTCAGGATGACAATCAAACTTCACCATTCATTGACGGAGTTCCAAACTGCGGCCTAGCATGGGGCTGAAGGTGGGTCGTGTGATCGGCGAAGTTCTCGGTCATTGCCGCGTGGTCGCGAAGATTGGGGAAGGAGGGATGGGTGTTGTCTATCGCGCCTACGATGAGGTGCTGCATCGCGACGTGGCTCTGAAGGTGGTGAAGAAAGATGGTCGTCTGGACGCAACGTCGAGCCAACATCTGCTGCAGGAGGCGCGCGCTTCTTCCGGGCTCGCTCATCCGAACATATGCACAATCCACGAAGTTGGCGAGAATGAGGGCGAACTCTACATCGTGATGGAGCTGGTCGAGGGCAAATCCTTGGCCGCTATGAGCGCAGGGCTGGGACTAGCGCCGGAATCGGTGCTGCGATATGGGGTTCAGATTGCGAGCGCACTGGCCCGCGCTCACGACCGCGGTATCGTGCATCGCGACCTGAAGACGGCAAATATCGTTATCTCGGCTGAGGGACTGGTCAAAGTTCTAGATTTCGGTTTAGCGAAACAGATAGGCAGCAGCATATTCGAGGCGACTACTCGATCATTTGCAAGCCCGGAGACCGTCTCCGGCATAAGCGGCACCTTGCCGTATATGGCGCCGGAAATCCTGCGAGGCGAGGCCGCCGACCAGCGCTGTGATCTATGGGCGCTCGGAGTCGTGCTCTATGAATCTGCCTGTGGGCGCCTTCCGTTTGAAGGACGCACTGGTTTTGAAATCAGCGCAGCGATCATGCGCGAGATGCCGAAACCGCTTGGCCCTCCCGTACCACCTGGGCTGTGGGCCATCATTCAGCGCTGCCTCACCAAGGAACCGATACAGCGGTATCAACGCGCGGGTGAAGTTCAGGCAGCTCTCGAAGCGGTTCAGTCAGCTGCGATCATTTCCGCTACACCAGGCCCCGCTGCACCAGGCCCCGATCCGAACGCACCCCGGACTACCATCATGCACAGCGTGCGACACGCTCGCGTCAAGACGGGAGACTTTCTTTTACTGGTGGGAACGACGAAAGGAGCGTTCATTCTTCGCTCCAATGCGCAGCGCAGCCGGTGGGAGGTGGGTGGTCCTTATTTCCACGGGCATAATGTTTACGCGATGGCGTTTGATGACCGAGCCGGCCGACACCGCATATGGGCCTCGACGGCGAGTTATTGGGGCACGCTGTTGCGATCGAGCGACGATTTTGGAAAGAGCTGGACTAATCCGCAGCAGGCTCCTATTCGATTTCCCGCCGACACCGGCGTTTCCCTGAAGAATATCTGGCAGATCACGCTGGGCCGCGTTGAGGAGCCCAATGTGCTGTATTGCGGCGTAGAGCCGGCCGCGCTTTTCGAATCCCGCGACGCAGGCGAGACCTGGTCGCTGGTGCGTGGGCTTTTCGATCATCCCCATCGTCCCCGCTGGATGCCGGGAAATGGAGGACTGGCTTTGCATACCATTGTTCTTGACCCGGCCGACAGTCAGCGGATGTACGTTGCGATCTCAGCCGGCGGCGTTTATCGCACAAACGATGGAGGAAGGACGTGGACCGCGCAAAACAGGGGCATTCGCGCTGTGACCATGCCGGACAGATTTCCTGAGTTCGGGCAATGCGTGCATAAAGTTGTTATGCATCCCGCTCGCCCGGAGCGGCTCTTTCTACAAAGTCATTGGGGATTGTATCGCTCTGACAACTTTGCCGAGAGCTGGACTGACATTGCTAACGGCGTGCCTTCAGATTTTGGTTTTGCCTTGCTCACGCATCCCAGAAATCCCGACTGTGTGTATATCATTCCAGTGGAATCGGATGAGTTTCGTTGCGCATGCGACGGACGCCTGCGGGTTTATCGAACCCGCAATAGTGGCGCCTCGTGGGAGCCTCTCATGCGCGGATTGCCACAGAAGCGCGCTTACGAAACAGTTCTGCGGGACGCCATCTGCACGGACGCATTCGACCCGGTTGGAATTTATTTTGGTACGCGCAGCGGACAGCTCTTCGGCTCGCGAGACGAAGGAAGGACGTGGCAAAAGATAGTCGAAGGACTGCCTTCGGTGACCTGCATACGGAATGGCGTCGTGGAGGACGCTTCTGGCGGTTCGCGGCCAACACTGCCTAAGGCCGCGGCTGCGCGACCAACAAAATCTTCGTCGAAGAGCAAGATGAGCGCATCGTCGCGAAGACCGAAGAGATGATTGATGCCAGTCACTTTTCACATTCCGGGCGCCTTGCGAGAATTTACCGGGGGACACAGCAGGGTAGTAATCGAGCACTCTCCCACGACCTTGGCTGAGGCGTTGTCGGCGCTCTGGACACTCTATCCAGGAGTGCGTGACCGCATCACAACCGAGCAGGGACAAGTAAGGGAACACATCAATATTTTCATCGGCGACGAGAATGTCCGATATACGGGCGGACTTGCGAGTCCGGTCACCGCTGGATCTGAGATTTCGATCGTTCCTGCCGTTAGTGGCGGCTGACCCGGCGAAGTTTTGGTGCGGCGCACGCAGAATCGAGCGCGGCGGCAAGTTGCAAGGGTCCCCTTCAACTTCGCTCAGGATGAGAGTGGGTTGGGCGGGCCGAGGATTTCGCGGACTTTTCTGGCCAGGCTTTGCAGGGTGAAGGGCTTCTGCAGGAAGATTTTCTGGCTGTCGGCGGTCAGTGGAGTGGGGAACGCGTCCTGCGCATAGCCCGACAAGTAGAGAGTTTTGATGCCGGGGCGAACTGCGAGGAGTTGTTCGACTAATTCGTGGCCGCTCAGGCCGGGCATGACCACGTCGGTGATTATGAGATGAATTGTGTCCGAGTGGCTGGCAGCCATGGCTAGGCCGACGTTGCCGTTTTCGGCTTCGAGAACGCGATAGCCACGGGATTCCAGAGTCTCGCGAACCAGTTGGCGGACCGAGTCTTCATCCTCAACCAGCAGCACGGTTTCTGATCCTCCCGAGGAAGCCAGCGCGACCTGCGTGGCGCCGAGCGGCTCCGAGGGCTCGTCGACGCGGGGAAAATAAATGGTAAAGGCAGAGCCGCGTCCGATTTCGCTTTGTACAAAGACGTAGCCACCGCTCTGCTTGATGATTCCGTAAACCGTGGATAACCCGAGGCCGGTGCCCTTGCCTTTTTCCTTGGTGGTGAAAAAAGGTTCAAAGATGCGGGCCTGGGTTTCGCGGTCCATGCCGTGACCGGTGTCGCTGACCTGAATCATGATGTAGGCGCCATGCTTGATGAAAGTATTTTCCGGCCGGTGAGAGTCGTCGAGTGTGACATTGGCGGTGCGAATGCAAATTTTGCCGCCATTGGGCATGGCATCTTTGGCATTGACGACCAGATTCATGATGACCTGCTCGAGCTGTCCGGCATCGGCGCGAGTGCAACCTACGGAGGCGGCGAGCTGAGTGACGAGTTCGATATCTTCGCCGATGAGCGGGCGCAGCAGGCGCTCCATATCGGCGACGATGGCGTTCACGTCAACAACCTTGAGTTCAAGAATCTGTTTGCGACTGAAGGCGAGCAACTGGCGCGTGAGCGTGGTGGCGCGGTCGGAGGCTTGCTGAATGGCCTCGGCTTTGGCGTGCAGAGGATTTCCCAGCGGAATCTGATCGAGCATGACTTCGGTGTAGCCGCTGACTACGGTGAGCAGGTTGTTGAAGTCGTGAGCGATGCCGCCGGCGAGGCGTCCGACCGCCTCCATTTTTTGGGCCTGGCGGAATTGGTCTTCGAGGACGCGGCGCTCGGTGATGTCCTCGGCGATGGCCTCGAGCACGTCGGCGGGTTCGTCGCCGCCGGCTACGGCGCGGCCGCTGATGCGGACTGTGATGGCGTTGCCGTCTTTGCGCTTCCAGCGCACTTCAAAGCCGTCCATGCGCCCGTTGCGGCGGAATTCGTCGACCAGGCGCGAGTATTCGCCGCGATCGACGAAAACATCTTTTTGCGGATCCAGCGCGAGGACTTCGAGGGCGGAATCGTAGCCGAGCATTCCGATGAGCGCGGGGTTGACGTCGAGAAATTGGCCTTCGAGGCTGGAGCGATAAATTCCGTAGACTGCGGTCTGCACCAGCGAGCGGTAGCGGACCTCGGAGCGGCGCAGGGACTGTTCGTTGCGCTTGTGCTCGATGGCAGCGGCGAGTTGCTGCGAGATTAATGTGAGAACTTCTTTGTCGCGGTCGCTGAAGCGAATGCTTTCGGAATAACTTTTGACGATGAGCGCACCGAAGACCCGCTGGTTCACTTTGAGCGGGATGCCCAGCCAATCCAGCGCACGAATGCCGGTGGTTTCAACTTCCCCGCTCTTCTGCAATTGGCGAAGAAGTTCCGCAGTGCAGAGCACAGGTTCGCCGGTGCGCATTACAAAATCCGTGAGCCCTGAACCTAGTTTTGCCGGGGCGGGGGCGGACTCCTGTTCGTCTACGAAATACGGGTAGCTTAGCAGTTGAGATTCGGGGTCGTGAATGGCGATGGAAAAATTACGGGCGCAGAGGAGTTCATCGACGATGCCGTGAATGGCGGCGAAGAACTGCTGCAGATTTTGTGAAGCGCTGGCTTTTTCCGCGATGCGATAGAGAGCGGAACTTAGGGTTTCGGCGCGCTTGCGATCGGAAATGTCGCGATAGATGGCGTAGTAAGCCGCTGGGCGTCCGTCGATAATCAGCGGCGCGGTGCATATGGATACGTCGAGCAGCGCGCCGTTGCAGTCGTGGCGCTGAGTTTCGAGAGTGAGTTGTTCGCCGCGCTGCAGGCATTGCGTGATCCAGTCGGATTCCGCGGCGCGGCCCGCGGGAAGAATGAGAGAGTCGACAGGCTGCCCTAGAGCCTGCGATGCAGAGTAACCGAACGTGCGCTCGAACGCACGGTTCACGCACTGGGCGCGGAAGGTCGCATCGACCAGGACCAGCGCGTCAGGCGAACTCTCGAAGAGTTGTTCAAGATAGTGACGACGAACTTCGAGGGTTTCCTGAGGATTCGCTACTCCGGGAGTGGGCTCCAGAGAATTCCAGGAAAGCGACGAGGGTTGCGCGACCGCGTTGGGAATGCTGGGCGGAACAAAAGTGGGCATGGGTCCGTGCTCGAGCGCGCGGTGCAAATCGTTGACGCGCACGAGTTCCTTGGACTGCGCTGATTGGGTGAAACGCTCACCCATTTGCGGCTCCCCCTCTGAAGCCCAGCAGGGACGATGGTAAAACGCGGGGGGTGTACTCGAAAGTTACTGAGGTAATTGAAAACATTGAGTAATTGGGAAATTTTGTAATTTGGTAATTGAAAACCTTTGAAGGGCTAATCGGGGGAACGATCAGCCGCAGGTTTCAAATTACTCAATTGCTAAATTTCCCAATTACTCAATGTTTTCAGTTTCCGTGCAGCAGATAGCCTGGCTCCAGCGGGAGCTTGCCTGCGATCTTGACAACCGACACGCTGCTGTTGATGGAGTAGACATCGACCACGCCGATGGCTCCAGGCAGGCTGGCAACTTTTTGCACCAGATCTTCGTCAGAAGTGGCGATCACGATGGCGGGATGGTTAGGATGTCCGCGGTTTGAGCTGGCGATTAGAGCATTGACCTCGGCTGGGGAGAGGCCATAAACCTTGGCCAGAACCAATTGCATTTCGGGTGACGAGGGAGAGCGCATGACGAAGGTGACCGGCTTGCCGTCGGGCCAGTGGCTGGTCTCGGCCTTGCAGACTTTCACCAGCTCGGGCACACTGAGGACTTGAAACGTGTTGCCTTTATTAGAGACCAAAGCGATATCGCGCGCCGAAGCGAACTGAGCGCTGCTGATCGCGAGCACGAAAATATAAAAACAACGTTGGAAAAACAATTGACGTCTCCCGCACAAACTTCAGTACGTGATCTTAAGATTGATTGTGGAGGAGAGTGGGGATTTTACAAAGTAACCGAGGTCATGAATAGGCTGTGGGTAATAGCCTGGAAGAGTGGGAGATGTGAAACGGGCGCGGCTTGGAGCCGCGCCCGTTGTTTTGCATTTGCCTGTCTACTTGTGATGCAAGGCGGCGCGCGCGCGTGCTGCTGGCCGTGCCATGGAGACGCCCGGCTCGGGCCCCGCGGATCCTGAGGCATTTTGCAGTTCGATGATCCCGGCGCCTATCTGTCCGGCGTCGGTTTCAAGTAGAAGGAACGTCGAAGCGTTTACTGCATAGAAGTTGAAGTTGAAAAATTTAGTCGAGGTGGCGGTATACCTGCCGGTTCCGGCTGCCGCGTAGCTTCCGGTGAAGGTTTGTTTGAAGGACGTGCTGCCTTCATCGTTCACATCGACGATACCGTCATAGGCAGAGCTGGTGCTTTGAAACTCGGCGATGTCATCCTCCTCAAAATACGCACCGGCGCCGTTGGTAACGTTGATACCGCTGAGATTCAGCCCATAGCCCTGCGAAGCTGCAAAGGTGGTGCCCGTCTGAACAAAGGCCGCGCCGGAGGTCACTCCGAGTCCGTCGATTTCCAACAGTTCGAACCCGCTAACACCATTTGACGTGAAGGGGTAAGCGGCAAACAAATAGGTGCCGGCGATGTCGTTCGCAGCTCCGTTGACGAAACCTGTCAGGTTCAGAACCGATCGGCCTCCTGTAAGGGCGGTAAAGCCGCCGGTAAAAGTTGAATCTTGGTTCACGTTGCCGCCGTCGTTGAAGTCTTCAACTCCTCCTGCGGCGATGGTGCTGCCAGCTCCCACTGGCATTAGGCCGCCGAGGGCTAGCGGGTTGTTGGGACTCGTAGTGAGGTTGAAACCCGTCATGGTGAAGGCGAGCGTTCCCGAGGTTGGCAGAGAAGTCGCTGCTGTATATGCGTCTCCGGAGCTGAAGAACTGAGTATCGGTTTCGATCAATTTAAAGTGCGTGCTATCAATCACGTAAACATCGAACGGGATAGTTCTGCTTGTGGTAACCAATTGAGCGGTTCCGGGCGCGGTCCCTGTTCCGACGAGCACCGTCGACGTCGTGCCGATCGGCAGATCCAGCGTGCCACTCGTACCGTCCAAGAAGTCCACAAGGCCTGCAGTGACGTTTCCCGAGCCCCCCAGCGTGAGCGAACCGGCCGCCTCGAATGACGTGGTTGAGCCAGTGCCGAAAAGACTAAAGGAATACGAACCGCTGAGAGTACTTTGGGAGATTGAGCTGGACTGGAGATCGATGGTCCCGCTGCCGGTTCCGGCGCCGTCAAATTCTGTGACCAGCCCGTGAGAGCTTGAGCTCAAAACTATGTCCAGACCGAGGCCGCTTGCGAGGACGGTATTGGCATTCAGCTGAATTACACCTCGACCATCGGGAGTGATGCTGTAGGATCCTCCGGTAATTGCCTGATTGGATGAAACACCTAGACCTAGGTCAACCACGTCAATCGAACCTGACTTGACGCTTCCATTGCCATCGGCCGCGAAAGCTCCGACTATGTTCAGAGGGTATCCGGTGGTGGCGTCTGACCCGGTTGTTGAGAAAACGTAGGTTCCGGACAGGCTTGCTTTGCTGAAGCCGCCGCTCGGCGGCGCTATCGTCTTCGGAGAGCTGCTGCCGCAGCCGGCTAAGAATGCGATGGTCGAGAGTGCGAGGAGTAGAACGAGTGAGTTGCGTACTGACATGGATTTCCCCCTGGAAGAGAACCGATCATGGCTGAACCGTCTTTAGTTTCGAGGTTAGCACACACGAATTCTGTTGCTAGTAACCCGAACCACGAAAAATAGTAGCGCTCGGCGTTCGCGGTATACATACCTTTACAATGCGACGGGTCTTTTAGATTGGAACGTAGCGAATGAGGCTAGGGTTGCATCCAATGGCGGGACCTTCACCTGCGCGTAGAATGAGAAGACGTTTCTCGCGTCAGGAAGCTCTTTTAACATAGAACGCGATTTGGACAGGAGCTGCCAGCTTTTCTGGTCCCTGGTGCGACTCGCGGCGACACACGCAGGTTACAGAGGTCCTTCACTTTGCTCAGGATGACAACGATTTTGGGGGAAGAGAGAGTTTTCGGGTCCGACAACCGGCTGAGGCATGAAAGTCCCGGCGGCCGGCCCCTTTTGTGCGCTTTTCTCTTCTCTTTTCTTTTTGCTTTCGTCTGCAACACCACGTTCGGCCAAAGTGCGCCGGCGCCGGCTGCCCCGGACGGCGGGCTCATGACGATTGAGCCTAATGAACTGCCGAACACTTATCCGCATGGGCCTTATCAGGTTGCTTTCCAGGCGCGCGGGAATTATGTGCCGGTGTTGCGTTGGAAGGTGGAGCAGGGGGCGCTGCCTCCGGGAATTACGCTGGAAGAAAACGGAGTTTTGCGGGGCGAGGCTCAGCGCGCGGGTGAGTTTTCTTTTGTAATTTCCGTGCGGGACGGCGGACAGCCGCAGCAGGCGGTGCAGCGGGGATACTCGATCAAGGTGGTCGAGGCGATCACGTTGGCTTGGAAGGTTCCGGCGCACGTGAATGTGAACCGCATCGAGGGCAGCGTCGAGGTTTCGAATACGACCGTGGACGATCTGGATTTGACCTTTGACGTTAAGGCGGTGGCGGAGAACGGGCGAGCTACGGAGATTGGTTATCAGCGCTTTCCTTTGAAGCGAGGCTCGGTCGGGTTGGCGTTGCCTTTCGGCGAATCGTTGCCGCATGGGGCTTATATGATTTATGTCAACGTGAATGGCGAGGTCGCGAAGCGGAACGTGATTTACAAAGAGACAATGCAGACTGCGGCTCCGCTACAGGTTGTGGTGGGACCTTAGGGGCAGTTCTCGGTTCTCAGTTCTCGGTTCTCAGTTCTCAGCCTTCGATTTCGGTCGTGTTTTTGGCCGCCGGTACTGTGGTCATGTTGACTTAGTTTTGCGTTTCCTGAAAAACTAGCGTTCGACTGGGTTGTACCTTTTTTTCGCGTCTGATTTTCGCCTATTGACCTATGGAGTTGCTGCTCAATCTAGCTTGGTTGCTGCTGGCGCTTCCGGCTTGCTGGCTGTGGCAGCGGAGCGCTGATGTGCGCGGCCTGCGCAGGGTACGCTCACTGCAGTGTCTCTTGGCGCTGGGGTGCGCAGTGGTGCTGCTGTTTCCGGTGATCTCGGCTACCGACGATTTGCACGCGATGCGGAGCGAGATGGAAGAATCCTCAAGCAGCAAGCGGGCGGTTCGCCAAGCTGGAAGCGATAAGAGTTGCTCGGTGCACGGGCTGCAATCGCCTCCGGCTCTCTTAGTGAGCGCTTTGTGGCTGCCTGCTCCCGAGGCCGGCTCGGGTGAAGTCTTGTTTTCTGGTTCGTCACTGATAGCTGGCAGATGCTCCGTTCCTGCCGGCCGCTCGCCTCCTGCTTCCCTCCAGGGATAGTTCGCCGAAGTCTAAAGATTGTGAACCAAGAATTGCTGGTGGGATGCAGCAAGAGATCCGCAGCGATTAGTCTCCCGCATTCCAGAGAGAATCTTTATAAGGACTATCGATACAGGTTGTGGTGCTGACCACTGCCGGCGATTTCAATTAATTAAAGGAAACACTTTGAAGGTGGCAAAAATATGCTGGCGGGCTGGGTTGGTGCTGCTGAGCCTGGCTGCGAAGGTTGCAGCGCAGGGGGCAGTCCCGCAAACAGCCGCGACGACGCAGCAGGCCTGGACCTGGGAGCAGGTAAAAGAGCGGCTGGAGTTGGGCAATCCGACTCTGCTGGCGGGCAAGCTGAATATAAGTGAATTGCAGGCGGAGGAGATTACGGCGCATTGGCGGCCGAACCCTCAGTTGACGCTGCTCTCCGATCAGATCGCTCCTTTCAATACGGGTCAGCCGCACGGGGCGTTTGCTTATCTGCTGCCCTCGGCCACGGTGAGCTATTTGCACGAGCGCGCGCATAAGCGCGAGTTGCGCACCGAGAGCGCCAAGAAGGCGACCGCGATTGGAATTTCGCAGCAGGACGATCTGCAGCGCGGGCTTTTGTTCAACCTGCGGAGCGCCTTCGTACAAACGTTGCAAGCCAAGGCGGTGGTGCAGGTCTCAAAAGACAATCTCGATTATTACGATCACGTGCTGAAGATCAGCCGCGACCGCTTCGAGGCGGGCGACATTGCACAGATCGATCTGGATCGACTGGAGTTGCAGCGGGTGCAGTACGAATCGGACCTGCAGACCGCGATTGTGAATTTGCGGACGGCAAAGATTCAAATGCTCACGCTGTTGAACGATCGCACTCCGGTAGAGCAGTTCGATGTCGTGGGGGTCTTTGATTTCACGGATCAGATCGAGGCTTTGGACTTCTACCGCAAAACGGCGCTGGATACGCGTCCCGATCTGAAGGCAGCCGTGCAGGCGGTAGATAAAGCACAGACGGATTACAAACTTGCGGTGGCCAATGGATCGACGGATCCGACGTTAAGCTTCGACGTGGGCAGGAATCCGCCGATTGATTTTTATTTTGGCGTGGATGTGAGTATTCCACTGCGCATTTTCGACAGAAACCAGGGCGCGAAGCTGCAAACCAAGATCGATATTACTCGCCAGGAAAAGTTGCGGGACGCAGCTGAAGCGCAAGTCTACAGCGATGTGGATTCGGCTTACGCGACCCTGACCAGCAACGTGACGCTGCTGCGGGCTTACAAGCAAAAATATCTGGCGCAGGCGGTGCGAGTGCGGGACACGATTTTATTTTCTTATGAGCACGGCGGAGCGGCGCTGCTCGACTTTCTCAACGCCGAAAGCGAGTACCGGAGCGTGGAGTTGAATTACACGAACCTGGTGGGTTCGTATTTAACGGCGGCGGCGCAATTGAATCAGGCCGTGGGGCGCGAGGTTATCCAATGACAAAGACGAGGATGCCCGTTGAAATTGTAGCCAGAGCTGCACTGGGTTTGGCTCTCGCCGGTTTTCTCGTGGCATGCAATGAAGGAAAGGCCGATCCCAAGGCAGAAGCTCCGCCGCAGGCTACGGTCGTGCCCGATATGGACGCGAACAATTTTAAGGTGGAGCATCCGGAGCAATTTCCTCTGGCGACGGCCGCTGAATATAAAGCAGCCCCGGCTTTGAATGTAACGGGTGTGGTGCAGCCGGATATCGCGCGGTCGGTGCCGGTGATTTCCCTGGCGGCAGGGCGCGTGGTGGAAGTTAAGGCGCGGCTGGGCGATGTGGTGAAGAAGGGACAGTTGCTCATGAGGGTGCAGAGCAACGATGTCTCTGGAGCCTACCAGGCTTATCGCAAGGCCGTGAACGACGAAACTCTAGCGCGCTTACAACTGGAGCGGCAGAAAATTCTTTACGACAAAGGCGCGGTTGCCAAGAGCGCCCTCGAGCAAGCAGAGGATGTCGCCAAGAACACGCAGGCTGACCTCGATGCCGCGACCGAACAGCTGCGGATTCTCGGCGTGGACAAAGATCATCCCTCGGGGATTGTCGATATCCATGCGCCAATCTCCGGTGTGATTTCAGAACAGCAAGTCACCAATGCCGCGGGCATCTCGGGGTTAGGATCGCCGAATCCTTTCACGATTTCCGATCTTTCTTACGTGTGGATTATTTGCGACGTTTACGAAAACGACCTCGATGCGGTGCGCGTGGGAGAAGTTGCGGACATCCACTTAAGCGCGTATCCCAATCAAGTTTTCAAGGGCAGAGTCGATAACATTTTGCCGGTGCTCGATTCCACGATTCATACCGCCAAGGTTCGGCTGGAAGTGGCGAATCCTGGAATGATGCGCGTCGGTATGTTTGCGACTGCCACGTTTTACGGGAAAAAGCCTGAGACACGAGCTGCGGTGCCGGCGGCGGCAATCCTGCACCTGCACGATCGCGATTGGGTTTACGCGCCCGTAAGCTCGGGGCATTTCAAGCGTCTGGAGGTGGTGGCCGGGAAGATGCTTCCCGCGAACCAGCAAGAAATTATTTCTGGAATAAAGCCTGGAGATCGTGTGGTTTCGAATGCCCTTGTACTGCAAAACACTTTGGACCAGTAAGCCTCGATCAATTATGGGGAGCAAACGATGATTCGTCGAGTCGTCGATTTTGCTCTGAGCAACCGGCTGCTGGTGCTGGGCTTTGCCCTGATGCTTTTCGCGGGCGGCATCGTCGCGTTCCATGATCTGCCGATTGAAGCCTATCCCGACGTGGCCGACAACTACGTGGAGGTGATCACGCAGTGGCCGGGGATTTCGGCGGAGCAAATCGAACAGCAAGTTACGATTCCGCTCGAAATCGTCATGAACGGAATCCCGCACACGGTGCACCTGCGTTCGTTTTCGCTCTTTGGACTTTCGGATATCAAGCTAATTTTCGATGACGGCTCCAATAACGATTGGAACCGAGAACGGGTTCTGGAACGCCTTAGCCAGGTCACGCTGCCGCCGGGCGTGGTGGCGCAGATGGGCACGGACTGGAGCCCAGTCGGGCAGATTTATTTCTTCACACTGCACAGCACGAATCCGGCCTACGATCCGATGGAGTTGAAGTCGCTGGAGGATTGGGTCGTCGAGAAGAGTTTCAAAGCGGTGCCGGATATTGTGGATGTTGCCAGCTTCGGCGGGCCTACTCGCGAGTATCAGGTCCGGGTTGACCCGAACAAGCTGATCGCTTATGGCTTGAGCCTGGCGCAGGTGGAGCAGCAACTCACCAATAACAACACCAACGCTGGCGGGAGTTTCATTCAGGAAGGGTTACAGCAGATCAACGTGCGCGCGGTGGGCTTGGTCGACCGGTCGCAGGATATCGCCGAGACCGTAATACTGAGCAAGAGTGGCACGCCGCTGCGGGTGAAAGACATAGGGGTGGTTTCGCAGGGTGCGAAGATCCGGCTGGGGCAGTTTGCCCGGGCCATTCACCACGAGGATGGAAAGATCGTCGACAATGACGATGTCGTGTCTGGAATCGTGCTGTTGCGGAAGGGAGCGACGGCGGAGACCGCGCTGCAAGGGATCCACGACAAAGTAGAAGAACTCAACCACCACATCCTGCCTCCGGGAGTAAAGATCGTCCCGTTTCTCGATCGCAGTAATCTGGTGCATTACACTTCGCACACGGTTCTGCACAATCTCACCGAAGGAATGATTCTGGTCTCGATTGTGCTGCTGCTATTTCTGGGGAACATCCGGGGCGCCTTCATCGTTGCGGTGACCATTCCATTTGCCCTGCTGTTTGCGGCGATTTGTTTAAACTTAAGTCATATTCCGGCAAATCTACTGTCCCTGGGCGCGTTGGATTTCGGAGTCGTGGTGGAAGGCGCCATCGTGCTGATCGAAAACATTGTGCGCCATCTCAGCCATTCCGACGGCTCGAAATCGCCTAACGAGACGATCAGTTTTGCTTCTCATGAAGTGCAGCGGCCGGTGTTCTATGCCATTGTCATTACGATCACCGCGTTCCTGCCGATTTTTACGTTGCAGCGGGTCGAGGGCAGACTGTTTCATCCGATGGCCTGGACCGTGGCATTCGCACTGCTCGGAGCGCTGCTGTTTTCGATTATCGTTGCGCCGGTGCTGGCGAGTTTCGCCTTCGCCAAGGGAGCCAAGGAGTGGCACAACCCGGTCATGACCTATGTGAGCGAGCGGTATCGCGCTGCCCTGCAGTGGGCGATTCGGCAGGCGCCTGATCACGGTCGGAGTGTGCGCTGGGCTGATGGCAGTGGGAATTTATCTCGGGTTCAGCGGCACCATCGGTTCCGAGTTCCTACCGCATTTGGATGAGGGCGCCATGTGGGTTCGCGGTACGCTCGCGCCCAGCACTGGGCCAGACGAAGGCATTCGGGTCGCGAATCAGGCACGCATCGTGCTTTGCTCTTTTCCGGAGGTCCCGCAATGCACCAGTCAGGTGGGGCGTCCCGACGATGGAACCGATAACACCGGCTTCTTCAACACCGAGTTCTTCGTCGACCTGAAGCCAAAAGACGAATGGCGGCCGGTGTTTCATGAGAATAAGGAAGAGCTGATCGCGGCCATGAATCGCGAGCTGGATAAGATTCCTGGCGTCCTGTGGGGCTTTTCCCAGCCGATTGAAGACAACATGGAAGAGGCCGTCAGTGGAGTGAAGGGCGCGCTGGCGACAAAAATCTATGGCGACGATTTGAAAGTTCTCGAGGAAAAAAGCGATGAGATCGTGAAGATCATGTCGCAGATCAAGGGCGTTGAGGATCTGGGAGTTTTTCGGGTGCTGGGGCAGCCGAATCTGAATGTCGCGGTAGACCGCGAAGCTGCCGCGCGCTACCAGATCAATGTTGCGGACGTGCAGGATGCGATTCAGACGGCGGTGGGAGGGAATGCTCTGACCCAGGTTTTGAAGGGTGAGGCGCGATATGACTTGACCCTGCGCTATCTACCGCAATACCGCGACACTCAGGATGCGATCGAGAACATTCGGCTGCTCTCTCCATCCGGAGAACGCGTGTCGCTGGCACAACTGTGCAAGATTCGCGTAACGGATGGAGCGTCGGAAGTTTATCGCGAAGGCAACCGGCGTTATGTGGCGATCAAATATAGTGTGCGCGGCCGCGATCTTGGCAGCACGGTGGAAGAGGCGATCAAGAAAGTGAACGAACAGGTGAAGCTGCCCACCGGTTACAGCATCGACTGGGAGGGAGAATACGCCAGCCAGAAGCGCGCCAATGCGCGATTGTTGATCGTATTGCCGATCACGATCCTGATCATATTCGTGATTCTCTACACCATGTTCAAGTCTTTGAAGTGGACTCTGCTGATCATGGCCAATGTTGCCATCGCGCCCATCGGCGGTCTTCTGGCACTCTGGTTCACGGGCACAAATTTCAGCGTATCCTCCGGCGTTGGCTTCCTGGCGTTGTTTGGCGTGTCCGTGCAAACTGGCGTCATCATGCTGGAATATATCAATCAACTGCGAGCGCGCCGCTTCACCATTGAGGAGGCTGCGGTCGAGGGAGCGGTGTTGAGATTGCGCCCCATCATGATGACGATGCTGGTGGCCACCCTGGGATTGCTTCCGGCCGCGCTTTCGCACGCCATTGGCTCTGACTCGCAGCGGCCGTTCGCGATCGTGATTGTCGGGGGCCTGATTGCGGCGCTGATCATGAGCGTCTTCCTGCTGCCGACGCTGTACGTGTGGGTTGCGGGCGAGCGCGATGTGCTGCCCTTGTCTGAGGAAGGATTCGAAGTGGGCGAGCACGTGGATTAGGCTGGGATTGTGTATCCTAACGCCTTACGGATTGTCCTTTCGAAACCGCCATGCCGGAAGAATCTGAATCGGCCCTCAAAGAAGCGCTGGACCGCCACGAACTCGATCTTGCACGACTGAAAGACGCTTTTGCTTTGCTCGGCGTTAGTCCGTGTTCACGGTGTCAAAAGTTCCATCGCAGCACCGAACCCGGCGCGCTCTTCGACGCCGGTGAGTTGATTTGCTATGGCTGCCTTCGTGAGTGGTGGCCGCAGCGCAGCGCTCAACTGGGCGGCAAAGAGCGCCAGGATCTGGAAGGCAAGCTCGTCTTCTGGTTGCGCGATTACCGTCACGCCGAGTTGTTCAAAGATCCGGCCAAACTGCCCGATCCCGCATTGCAGGAGTTGAACATGGTTGCCGCCTGCCTGGAATGCCGCGGCACGGGAAGAATAATGGGAGACGAACGCTGCCGCTACTGTGATGGGCGGGGTACGGTGTGGGTGATTGTTTCGCGGAAAAAGGCGTGAGCCAAGAAATAAAGAGTTCCGAGGTGGTGTTGAGTCCATTCGTCTCGGCCAGTAGCTCGCGTTAGACCCTTGCTGACCTGCTCTCGCGGCTTCCCTTGCGGGTTGCTGCGCGCGATCTTCGCTCGGGCTCCGGGCTTACCGCCAACCGGATAAACCTACTCAACGCCTCGGAACTCTGTCTTGCCTTCGACTGGGTTTCCCGTTCTCCTCGACCAGCGCTTTGCTATAGACCCTTGCTTGCCTTCCCTTCTCATTTTGCAATGGAAGAGTGACTTCGCTTGAGCCCCGGACGCTGCACCAACCGGAAAAACTTAAGAAACTGTCAAAGAACGATCTTGTTTTACTCCTTCTAATAAAATCGTCAATCAAAAAACCGCGTTTGCAAAATGCCTATTTTCAATAGAGTGCACGCCGTCCACAAGCAGCTGACCGAATTTGGTGCAGAGGAGCGCACGGGTTTGCCCGAAAGCTGCCGTAGAGGCAGGGATTTTGCGTGGTTTCATCGTAAGCTTCCCGTTTATGTACTGTTTTTACCTTGCCCTTTGGAGTTGTGCATATCTCGCGAACACCCCGTCTGGCGCGGCTTTTCGAGATATGAGTCGGAAAATATCGGATGCAAGTGGGCGACTTACAGACGCGGTGTCAACGTTGCCACCATTCTGCAACGCGAAAGTCTTGACAAGCCAACGAACCATGTTACAGTGCGAGAGAAAAGCAATTTCGCCGCTCCCTTAGAAACAACGGCGGTGACGAATAAAGATTTTGCGCATTCAGGTGCCCCGAATATGAAGAATGTTTATGAAGTTTTACGGCAAAAAGAAATGGAACTCACCCGGTTAGAGAAGGAAGTCGAGGCTCTGCGGTTGGTGGCTCCGCTGCTCTCAGAAGAGAAGGAGATGAATGCAGACAACGGGAAGCCGGTTCTGGCAACCGCGGTGAATGGACCGCAGCAGCCGATCCGAATACCGTCACCTCCAGCGGCGGTATCTGCGGCGCAACCGGTGCGCGCCGCCGGTTGGGATGACAGCGCCAAGCGTTGGCCTTAACCAAGTGCAGCACAGTTGAATATTTGTATTTTTCGGTCGAGCTCCCTACCAGCCTGGACTACGTCCCGGGCTGTGGTGTTTATGCCGCCCAAATCGTAGAGACGTAGCTTGCTACGTCTGCCCGTCGGCAGTACATACTCTGTCGGCAAGAGACGTTGCAAGCAACGTCTCTACGAGTCATTTCCGCGAATTTACTTTCCCACGATCTGGCGCAGCACCGCCAACAAGCGGTCTACTTCCTCTTCCGTGTTGTAATGCGCCAGGCCGATGCGCAGGAAGCCTCCGGTTTTTTCCACATCGAGGCGCTCGGTGAGATTTAGAGCATAGTAGTTTCCATCCCAGGTGAAGAAGCCGAGTTCGCCTAATTTGTTGGCGAGCCGGAGTGGAGTTTGGTCTGCCGTTTGATTGATCACGCGCAGGGCTAGGGTGGGACAGCGCCAGGCGAAGCAGGAATGGTCAGTAATCCCGTAAAGCTTTAGCCGCGGAATTTCGGCAACGCCGGTGATCAGGCGTCTCATCAGTGTGTGTTCATGGCGATGAATCGATTCGAAAGCTGCAACGATGGCGGCGCGGCGATCGACCGCTTGGGGATCGACGCGGCGGCCCAAATCGGCGAGATAATCCACGCAGGCGGTGATGCCCGCGATGCATTCGTGATTGAGAGTGCCCCACTCCCAGCGGTAAGGGATGGCGTCGCTGAGCGGGCGAACTTTGTACGGGCGCTGGCGCTGCAGGTGCTCGCGTTTGCCGAAGAGCACTCCCATGTGCGGGCCGAAGAATTTGTAAGTCGAGCAGACCAAGAAATCGCAATCGAGATCGGCGACGTCGATCAGGCCGTGCGGGGCGTAGTGGACTGCGTCAACCCAGGCGAGCGCTCCGGCCGCGTGGGCAATGCAGACGATTTCTTTGACCGGATTGATTGTGCCGACGGCGTTTGAGGCATAGCCGACCGCGACCAGCTTGGTCTTCTCATTGATCTTCGAGGCGAGATCAGCCAGGTCGAGGGTGCAATCTTCTTCGTGAATCTCGGCCCAGCGGATGGTCACTCCTTTTTCTTCGAGCGCGAGCCAGGGGGAAACATTGGCGTCGTGATCGAGGCGCGTGACTAGGATTTCATCGCCGGGGCCGAGGTCGCGGCCCATGGCGCGGGACATCGCGAAAGTCAGCGTGGTCATGTTGGGGCCGAAGACAACTTCGTCGGCGCCGCAATTGAGGAAGTCAGCCATGGCGGCGCGGGCTTCGGCGATTACAGCGTCGGTGTTGCGGCTGGTGGCGTAGGCTCCTCCGGTGTTGGCGTTGTTGCGGCGCAGGTAGTCGGAGATGGCGTCGATCACGCGCTGCGGGACTTGCGTTCCTCCGGGGCCGTCGAGGAAGACAGCGGGATGGCCGTTGACGGTTTGGGAGAGTGAGGGGAATTGGGCGCGGATGTAGGTCAGGTCGAGGGTAGCTGATGCAGCGATCGGATCAGTATCAGTAGGTGACATAGAATTTTTGTGTTGCGACGTAAAGAATATTCAGTTCATCGTTGGCGACTCTTTCGCTATGATCCGGCGTGCTTCGAAGTACACGTTACAGACAGAAAAGACAATGGAATCCGGACTTTTCACAAGAAGCCTATCGCCAGGGATCTCGATCGTAGCGCCGGTGATGTTGGCATCCGGATGATTAATCGAAATCTGCTTCGCCTTCTCTGCCCGGATGCCCAGTTGCTCGAACGTAACTTGGGAATCGTTCGCGCCTCCGCCGGAATTGTAATCATGAAATTCTTTGGCGCTGACAATTCTCACGTCAGCGCTGGGCGTTTCGATAACAACCCGCTTCCACCGGAAAAGTCTGTTTGAATATTGAATTTCTGTACCGATTAACGCTCTCGACCGCGCCTCGCTCCAGCACGAAACGGTCCTCGTCGGAATCTCCCGACGAACAACCCACGTTCCCCACACTTCCTGGGGTATGTCTTGCGCCTCGATGGTCGCTCCGAGACTTAGCAATCCAACAATAAATAGAATTATTTTCTTCATTGGCTGGCCTTTTCAAGGTTTGTGCCTTCCGAAGATCATACGCCGAGGACTGCCCTCACAAAATCCGCGAGCATTCCATACGCGGTCGCGTACAGGCCGGGATTTTCTTCGGTAAGGGCGAGGCCGGGGAAGATGTCGGTTTCGAAATAGATGTAGGACGATGTGCCGGCGATTTGCGCCATGGGTTCGGTTTGTGGGACTTGCTCGGGGCGGACGGTGGATCTTACTCCGCTTCCTTCTTTCTTGGCTCGGCAGACTAGCTTGTACGGCCGGCCTTCTTTCTTTGCTGCGCGCACGGCTTCCACGCTCAGATTGCTAATCCCTTCGCGGTCGATTTCCTCTAAACGTATCGGAACGTCCATCAGAACGGTGATCAGGGCGGCGGTTTTTACGGCGGCGTCCCAGCCGTCGATGTCGTGGGTTGCGTCGGTTTCGGCTATGCCTAGGGATTGCGCTTTCTTCAGCGAGGCATCGAAGCTTAGGCCGTTTTCCATTTCGCTCAGGATTACGTTTGTTGTGGAATTCAGGATGCCGTGAAATCCTTGCAGATGGATGGCGGGGAGCTGATCGAACAACGAGAAGATGGGGACGCCATCCATCACGGTGGATTCGAATAAGAAGCGTTTGCCGCGGGCGGCGGCCAGGCCGCGGAGTTCGCGGTAGGCGTGGACGATGGGTCCTTTGTTGGCGGTGATGGCGTGGGCTCCGTGCTCGAGTGCGGCTCGGATGTGATCGACTGCGGGCTGGCCGGTTTCGACGTTGAGGGACGTGGCCTCGAAGAGAACGTCGGCTTGGGCGGCCTTCAGCCACTCTTGCACATCTCCCATCTCCAGATACGATTTCTGACTTTTGGCGGGCAGGAGTGCCCTCTCCACACCCGCAGCCGGATCCAGACCGGCGGGGTCGGCGATCCACCCTAGCCTTCGACTGGCGATTCCGGTGATGCGAAAAGAAACTCCATACCGGTCGCGCAGCTCTTGTTTGCGGCTGAGCAGGAGTTGCACGAGTGTTCGGTTGACGTTGCCGAAGCCGAGGAAGCAGAGATTGTAGGTCCGGATGCGTATGCCTCGCGCAGGGGCTAAAGCCCCGATCCATTTTTTAGCTAACGCGGCGCTGAAGCGCCGCTCTTCCACGGCGCTGCCCCTTTGACTTCGCTATGGAGGACGATGCGGCGCGGCTGAAGCCGCGCCCTTTCAAAACACTCTTCGGATCAAACTATCGTCGAATTAGGATTCTTAGCCCATCGCGGCGGTGTGCTCGGGTTTGATCTTGTAAATCACGCGCACTTCGCCGGGCTGGCCGTAGGGATATTTATCGACGCCGAGATATTTTTTGGCCATCTTGTCGATGTGAGCGTCGGCGCCGTCTTCGGTGATCTCGACCACACGTCCGCGAATTTCTAAATAACGGTAGGGATTTTCAGGATCGATCAAGGCCATCGAGACGCGCGGGTCGCGGCGGACGTTCTTGTCTTTTTGACGGCCCTTGGCGGAATTGAAAATTACGTGCTCGCCGTCGAAGTCGCACCACACGGGCGAGACCTGCGGACGACCGTCGGGCATGAGCGTGGCCAGGCTGGCAAAGGCGCGCTTGGTGAACAGATCGCGGTATTTTTCGGGGATAACTTCGGGCATAAAGAGCTCCTTGCGTTCGTGCGATGAAACGACAGGACATTATAGATCGGAGGGCGGAGGCGCGGAGGGTTTGCGGCCGCGCGGCGTTCCCGCGTATTCTTGCTGGCACGATTTTCATCCTAGCCGGAGGGGAATATATGCGGCTGAAGCCGCTGCTTGTTTTGTCAGGTCGTTACGGCGCGACTCGAAGTCGCGCCCTTTCAAAGCTGAATGGCCGATTTACTTTCCTTGCTGCAGCAGGCCGTGCACTCCCACTTATCCTGATCGCGCTGCTGACACTTACTGCAGTGGCTCCAGCGCAGACTGAAAAATATCCGCAGACGATTGTCTTTATGACCGACTTTGGCGTGGTGGATGACTCGGTGGCTATCTGCCGTGGGGTCATGTATTCGATCATGCCGGAAGTGCGCATTGTCGATCTCTCGCACCAGGTGACGCCCTTTTCCATTCTCGATGGTGCGCGTTTTCTTTATGGAGCCACGCCTTATTATCCGGCGGGAACGGTGTTTGTGGTGGTGATCGATCCGACGGTGGGCAGCACGCGCAAGGCGATTGTCGCGAAATCGAAGCGCGGACAATATTTTGTTTTGCCCGATAATGGTCTGCTCACTTTGGTGGAGCAGCGTGACAAAATCGAGGGTGCGCACGAGATCACGAATACGGATTGGATGATTGGCACGAAGTTGTCGTCGACGTTTCACGGGCGCGACATTTTTTCTCCGGCTGGAGCGCATGTCGCGCGCGGCGACGACTGGACGAAAGCGGGGCCCGAAGTGCCGGTTGCGTCGCTGGTGCGATTGCAATTAAAGGAGGCACGAGTTGATGAGCGCGGGGCTATGGCCGAGGTGATCGGTACGGATGGTCCGTTTGGCAATCTGGTGACGAATCTTCCGGCCGAAGATTTTCTTAAACTTGGCTACCAGCGCGGGCAGGAAGTACCCGTGAAGCTCGGCGACAGAGAGATGAAAATCAAGTTCGTACGCACTTTCAGCGATGTGCCGGTGCGGCAACCTCTTTTATACATCGACTCGCGCGGGCGCTTTGCGCTAGCGGTGAATCAGGGGAGTTTCGCCGCGGCTTATGATGTGAAGCCTCCGGTGGAGTTGTTTATTCCGCGGGCTGGGAAGTAGCGAGTCCCAAAACCGGGAAACAAAGACTTTCGCCTCACAACTTTAATCCCGCCTATAACTGTTTGGTTGACAGCCTATCCCGCCTCGGGGATAATTCGGGCGCTCGGATAATTTTTCTATTTTCCACTTTCCACTTTCCACTTTCCACATCACAGCCGAGCGGGTTCCCGTCTTCCTCCAAAAGTGCGGCAAGATTTCTGGACCGCGCGCTCTTAAGGCCTAATGACGAGTATCTCCGAATTCATAATCGGTTCGATTCGGCGCGTGGAATGAAATCGGAAAGGATGTTAGCGATGAAAATCGACGGGCGGAATTGGGTTTATGCCTTGGTAGTACTGGTTGCAGCGGCGGCTACCGCCTCGCCAGCGCAAACCTTCAAGACTCTGATTAGCTTCGATTATACCGACGGTGCGATTCCCTTTGGGCTCGTGCAGGGAACCGACGGCAACTTCTACGGAACTACCGACAAAGGCGGGAACGGGGGCAACCAGAACTGTAACAAGAGTTGCGGATCGGTTTTCCAGATCAGCCCCGCAGGAAAGCTCACCACGGTTCACGCCTTCGATGGAGGCGATGGCAACGGGCCGTCCGGGCTGATACAGGCGATTAACGGGAACTTCTACGGCACGACGACGTATGGTGGAACCAACAACTGTACCTCTTACGGCTCCAATGGTCCTTGTGGCACCGTCTTCTCCATGACCCTAGGAGGCGTGTTCACTTCGCTTTACGACTTTTGCGCGAAGAGCAATTGCACGGACGGAGCAATTCCTTGGGGGACGCTGGTGCAAGCCAGCAACGGAAACTTCTATGGGACCACGGTGGCAGGAGGCACCGGAAGCTGTGCCGGCGATGTGGGTCCCGGCTGCGGGACGATCTTCGAAATTTCCGCCAAGGGTGTGCTGAGCACATTGCACAGCTTCGCCGGCAGCGATGGTTCCTACCCTTACGGTGGGTTGGTGCAAGCCAGCAATGGAAACTTCTACGGTACGACGAGCGCCGGCGGGGCCAACGGTTACGGAACGGTTTTTGAGATCACGGCCAAGGGCACGCTGAGCACGCTGCACAGCTTCTCTGGGAGCGATGGCGGGTATTCTTATGGCGGGTTGGTGCAAGCCAGTAACGGAAACTTCTATGGGACAACTTCCTCCAATGCGCTTACAGGCGGCGGCCCCAATTGCACCGGAAGCGGAATCGGCTTCGGAACGGTCTTCGAAATCACGGCCAAAGGCACACTGACAACCCTCCACAGCTTTGCCAATACCGACGGCGCCTATCCTTATGCCGGGCCGGTCCCGGCTACCGACGGAAATTTCTACGGAACTACAGGCTGCGGAGGAACCGACAGCGCCGGCACGATCTTCAAAATAACTCCCAAAGGCAAACTGACCACGTTGCACAGCTTTGACAACACCGACGGGACGTTTCCTTATGCCGGACTGATCCAATCCACCAACGGCTCTTTTTATGGAACTGCCGTCCTAGGTGGCACCGACAACGATGGCACCGTCTGGAGCTTGTCGGAAGGGCTGGCTGCGTTTGTAGAAACGCGGCCCACCTCGGGCAAAGTTGGAGCTTCCGTGATTATTCTGGGAAACAATCTGACTGGCGCGAGCAGCGTCAGCTTTAACGGAAAGGCAGCGACGTTCAAAGTCGTCTCGGGAACGGAAATCACAACTACCGTGCCCTCGGGGGCGACGACCGGCACGGTTGCAGTGGTTACCTCTGGCGGCACGCTCAAGAGCAACGTCGTTTTTCGCGTGACGCCCTAAGGCTGCCGGTCTGTGCAGCTAGGGATCTCGATGCGAGGCAGAACCGCGCTTAGCAACGCTTCGAAGGTGGTCTTCACACGCTCGCCGGTTTCCATGACTTCCTCGTGCGAGAGCGGTTGATCGAGAATTCCAGCGGCCATGTTGGTGACGCAGGAGATGGCGAGCACTTTGATTTCCATGTGACGGGCGGCAATTACCTCGAACACCGTTGACATGCCGACCAGATCGGCGCCGATGATTCGCAGATAGTTGATCTCGGCCGGTGTCTCGAAGCTCGGGCCTAGAAGCGCCGCATAGACGCCTTCGTGCAGCGTCATCCCGAGCGTCGTAGCTTCTTCTCTTGCGAGCGTTCGATAATCTTGGGCATAGGCGTGCGTCATGTCGGGGAAGCGCAGGCCGAAGCGGTCTTCATTGGGGCCGACCAGCGGATTCGATCCTTGAAGATTGATGTGGTCGCGGATCAGGACCAGCGCGCCCTGCCGGTAGTTCAGATTGATACCGCCAGCGGCGTTGGTGAGGATTACGGAACGGATGCCCATCCGGCTGAAGACGCGCATAGGGAAAGTGACTTCCTGCGCGGAGTAGCCTTCATAGAGATGCACCCGGCCTTGCATGACCGCGACAGGGATCGTTGCCGCTTTGCCGATGACCATCTGCCCAGCGTGGCCGATGGCGGTGGAGCGGGGGAAGTTGGGAATCTCTGTGTACGGGATTCTTACTGCATCGGAGAGAGAATCGGCAAAGCCGCCTAACCCGGAGCCGAGCACCAGCCCGATCTTCGGACACAGGCTGGTGCGTTGCAGGATCGATTGCGCGGCGGTTTCTGCGAGCGTGAATTGGTCCGTCAATGTGCCTTAAAAACCTCAGGGGCTAAAGCCCGCGTTCTCGGGGCGACGTTAATGCCGCGGCTTGAAGCTGCGCCCTTTCAAAACGAAGCGCTAACTTAATATTTCTTTTCGAACTTGGCGAATTCCGTTTCCAGCTTCCACTGCAGCCGAGCGCGTTCGCTCGCGGCGAGGAATTCTTCGCAGGCCACTGAAGGCTTTCCTGCTGCTGCGTCGGTCGCGCAGGCCGGCGTCATGCGGAAGACCAGTTTTGTATCCGCCCATAGACTTTGGCCGGGAAGAAAGCTGTGCTCGAGGCTTTGCCGCGCCATGCGCTTCAAATCAACATACGACAGGCGATAACCTTCGACCGCGCGCAGGTATTCGTGTGTCAGGTCCGATCGGTTCACGCCCTCGTCGTCCGTCGACAGCGCTACGGGAACACCGGTCTTCATATAGGCTGGCAAAGGATGGTCGTCTCCACTGACGCCGAGAATTACGTCGTTCGACGTTAGGCATATTTCTACCAGAACATTGCGTTCCGCCATTTCGTGCAGTAATCCGAGAGCATCTTTCTCATTCATCACGTCGACGCCGTGGCCGATGCGCTCGGCGTGGCCACGCTCGATGGAAGCGCGGATATGAAACGTCAAGTCCTCGGGAGGCACTAATCCCATGGCAAGTTCGCCGGCGTGGAGTGTGATGTGTATCTTCGGATAGACGGTGTGCAGATAGTCAAGCATGGCCATGTGCTCGTTAAAGTCGCGCACTGGGATGTACCAGTCTTCGGGCATCACTAAATTCAAACCAACAAATCGCGGGTCGGACGAGGCCAACTCGAAGCCCAGCAGAATTTGCGCGAAGACAATCTCGTGGGAAAGGCCGCGGAGCACTTGGTAAAGATAGCGTATGGCCACATCGCAGCCGGGAGAGGCGTCGGCGCTTCCGCACTTGAGGAGTTCTTTGACGCGGGTTTCATCGGCAGCTAGTTTCTTGCTGGTTTCGCCAGCTACCTCTTTCAAACCTTTGTCGAGGAGAGCCTGGCGCATCTTGGCGAAGTCCCGACTCCAATCGACTTTTGCAGCCAGGTTTGCCGCTGCGCCGCCGTCGGCGGTGTGCATGAATTCCACGTATTGCAGGTGATCCATACCGGCGCGATTGGTCGCGGCCGCAATCGCCTCGGCAGTGTGCGTGTCTGCGGCGAGTTCGAACTTCGGGAAGGTGGCGAAGAAATGATCGTGGCCCGATTCGTCGCCGGGCTTCCAGTTGCGCATCGACCAGGCATCGATTAATTGGTTATAGAGCACCTGGTCGCTGTAGGCGCATCTCGCCGCGGGTTTGGCGCGATAAATCTCGCACGGGTCGCAGGGTCCCGGCAGGAGCCGCGAAGTAGTGCGGTCGACGCAGAGCTCGCCCGAGGCTGCGAAATCCACCAGATCTTCGGCGTAAATTGCGCCATCGAGGTGGTTGTGCAGGTCTCCGCCCTTGGGCATCTCGCGCAGGAATGCCAG
Organism: uncultured Acidobacteriaceae bacterium; assembly: GCA_963781635.1. Classification (GTDB taxonomy): domain Bacteria; phylum Acidobacteriota; class Terriglobia; order Terriglobales; family Acidobacteriaceae; genus Sulfotelmatobacter. The sequence goes on along the minus strand of CAWAFZ010000011.1, from coordinate 12,274 downwards.
CAGCAGTTGCGGCTGCTTGCGCAGGGAATCCAGGTAGCGGGCCGTGCGCTGTTCAGAACTCTGGGCCGCGTCCCATGGGCTCAGCAAAAGAACGAACGCCTGCAGAATGAGAACTTCGCGCATTCCCGCTCGCATGGTTATCTGCATCGCCCTCTCGATCATCGTTACCTGAGATCAATGCAACGTCAGGAAAGGAATTGTAATCTGTCGCGAGCGCGGCATCGCGGGAAAAGATTCATGGAAGAAACGGAAGATGCAATTCCGGGGAATTTCAGCGCAGGTAGGCAAGCGCGCCGACCACAATTGCGACCACGACCAGCACGGCGAGAATGTATTTGTGGGCGGCGAACCAGGATTCGGAGCTGACCGCCGAAGCCAAAAAGGGAGCGGAGATGTCAGAGTCCACGCCATTCGCGGTTTTGTCCGTGGCGGATTCCAGTAACGCCGAGTCGGCTGCTGGATATGCAGAAGTCAGGATTAAACTTTGAGGTGGCGCGACGAGGGCGGGCGACTCAACAACAAGCTCTGCCACGTTAGCTTCCCCGAGGTGATCGGGAGCGACTGCGCTTTCAGACGACATCTGGACGGAAATGCTTTGCAGCGATAAAGACTGTTTCGGGGAGAGGACTGGGCCGGCAGCTGCGGCACTCAGTTCCACTAGCGGCAACGTCTCCCCGTAGGGAATATCGCTAACGTGGGCTGCCGGCTGGGGAAGCTGTTCTCCGCGCCAATGCTTTTCCTCGCACTCGACGCAGAAAGTGCGTCCCGACGATACTGGGAAGCCGCAGGCCTGGCACTTCTGCAGCTTTCGCAACATTGGTGGCACTGGCACAGGCTCAGTCACGGGCGATATCTTGTCGTCTGTCGCGGCAGCGCCACGCTGGGTTCGTATCGCCGCCGACCACAACAGGGGCTTGCCTGAAGCCTCGATTTTCTCTGCAGGAGAAGGAATCGCTACAGGCTCCAAATCTCTTAGGCGCACGTGAGATTCAACTGGGGCTGCCGTGCGATTCTGGATCGCGGACTGCGGCTGCAGGGGTTGCGGAACGACCGAGTCCAAAGGCGGAAGCGCCTTCTGGGCCGCCACGGCATGCTGGACGGCAGTTTCGACCATCTCGCTGAGGCGCTGCAAAGCGGCCAGATCGCGCTCATCAAAGGCGCGCGGCTTACCGGAAAAAAGCTCGAAGACGCCGAGTATCTGGCGGTCACTGACGATCGGCATCACTACGACCGATGCAATACCTAACTGGCGGCAAACCTGGCGGTTTACGCGAGGATCGCTCTCGGCATCGTCACAGCGCAAAGCACAGCCGGTGCGAACGCTTTCGCCGGAGAGACCGTATTCCATGGAAAGAATCGCGCCCAGTTCAGGGGCGCAGGTGCCTGCACTGGCCCGGCAAAGCATGTCGGAGTGCTCCCCGCGGCGCAAGGCGATCGCGGCGCCGCTGGCGCCGGTAATGTATTGTGCGCGGTCGGCTAGAAGTTGCAGGGCGGCGTCGAGATCGCCGTCGGCCATTTGGGCCAAGGAACGGCCACCATCTTCTCCAGGAAAACGCGGCTCTTTGTTGGGCCATCTCCCGGGATCCAGGGTTGCTTTGCCGGAAGGCGGATGCTCAAGCAGGGCGGTTGCGGCTATTCGCGCGGAGACACTCGCGGGGCTGGTTCGCGCAACCGAAGTGCGCTGCGGCTGGGGCCGGCTAGGGTCGGCACCGGAAATATTCACGTTCACCGCCGACGACGTAGCGCTGTGATCGAGAGTCGATTGCGGGTCCATGTTGCGAGTGCGAAGTCCTTCATTGAGTTGCCGCGGTCAGGGACAGTCAGACCGCCACGAACTCACTTCAATTTGCGGGTGCAATACTTTGCAGTCTCGCTTGCTGAGAGGAAGGTGTCAAGATATCGCGTCCCCGAAAGTTCTAAGCCCTCAGTGTCAACTTAGGTTCGGGCTAGCCGGATCGAGTATGGGCGAGTTCGCAAATGGCTGGATCCTGCGCTAAACGCTGCGCTCGCGCACAGCGGTATTGGCGAGATGATTCGCCTCGGCATTCTTCTCACGGGGTACGTGGGAGATGGAAAAATTCAGGGCTCGGGCCAGTTTTCGGCAGGTCCAGTGGAGGGAATAAAGTCGGGCGCTGCGGCAGGTATATTCGCCGCTCATCTGGCGGACTACCACTTGTGAATCAGAGTAGACGTGCAGCGCCTTGGCCCTGAGTGAGAGCGCGCATTGCAGAGCCTCCATCAGCGCCACATATTCGGCGACGTTGTTATCTTGATGACCAATCCATTTGGCGATGCGGATGGGACCGCTGGCGCAGCCGTCGATGACCACTCCAATACCGGAGGGTCCGGGATTGCCCAGAGAGCCTCCATCCACGTAGGCTATGAGTTCTGCCATCACTGCCGGTCTACTCTTGGCTGGTTCATCCTCAGTTGAGCCATTCTCAGACGACTCACTGTGAGAAAGATGCGCTGAGAAAGTCCCGGCGTCAAGCTGATTCTTTAGGATCACGATTTTCGATTCCTGCTTGCGGAAACTCGCGTTCGTGGCACTGTGCAAGTCTTTGTGCAAAACAAGCTTTTATTAAGACCGGCTATTTGTAAGCATCAGCCCAGCAATAGGTTGCATTTTCATTTATTCACAGGCCGACGTTCAGGCACTGCACCAATAGTTTGCGTTGACATTTATGAACGCTCTGTTAAGGTTGCTCCCGTCGACGGTTGAAAGGGACAGCGAAATAAACCTTGCTGACCCGAAGTAGACTGAGTGATCAGCCCGGCGAGGCAACTTGCTGAGCAGCCAGACCTGAAAAAACCGACGGCTCTGCGAGGAGTAGTTGGGGTTTGGGACCGCGAAAGCGGTGATCGCATCAAGGGGCTGTGACGGTACATGCGTCCACGCGGTTGACTCCCTCGCAGGAGTTGGCAGCTAGAGCATAACCAATGTCACGGCCCTTTCAATTTTCTTATCCCGCCTTTCAAATTGGAGTTCTTTTAATTCTTGCCGTTCCGGTCGAATTGGCGTTAGTACTTCCTCGCGACAAACAGTCCCAAGAGAAAATGGAGTCCGCCATTCGCCGCTGACATGAAAACCCATCCTACGATTCCACCTAGAACTCCGGCATTGTCGAGGGCGATGGCCCCGATTTATGGAGGGCAAAGAATTAGGAAAATGATCGCGTTGCCGATTTGATGGTGGGACGTTAGGTAGAACGCATAGCGGCAGAGGATCATTCCGACCACAAATCCAGCGACGCCGAAAGCCGCCGCAATTTTCCTCTTACTCATAGTTTGACCCGGCGGTCCTACTTGTTATAGTCCCACCTGTTCCGTTTGATATCAAAGAAATTCGAGTCGACCTCCGGAGTCCGAATTGGCAAATTGCGTGTTGTTTGACGAAGTAAGTCGAGCTACGCTCGTACGGACAGCCGAGGGCGCTGTCCCCACATAATCATCTCCTTAGAAGAGCTTCCGCACATTGGGCGACTTCGTGCCTTGGTGAGGGTTTTCCTTTCTCCGCCCCGCCGTGTAGAATCTTCTTTTCGGTCCTCTTGTGCGGCGGAAATGTGGCTTGTCCCGCCTTCCGCCTGCTCAGCAAACCGCATTGATTTACAAGGAGATGGTTGCAAGCAATGTCGATCCCTGCCACCCAACTGCGTCCCGGCATGATCATCAAGCACAATAATGATCTGCACTCCGTATTCGCCGTCGAGCACCGCACTCCCGGCAACCTGCGCGCCTTTATCCAGGCTAAGCTGCGCAACCTGCGCACCGGCGCCATGTTCGAGCATCGCTTCCGCTCGCCCGATCCCATCGAGAAGGTGAACGTGGACGAAGTCGACATGCAGTTCCTCTACGCCGACGGCGATAACTACTACTTCATGGACACGGCGAATTACGAGCAGACGCACCTCACAAAAGATGTTCTGGGCGGCGCCGTAGATTATTTGATTGAGAACCTGGAAATCAAAGTGGAATTCTTCGACGGCAAGGCCGTGGGAATTGAATTGCCGCAGACGGTGGAGCTGAGAGTGGTCGAGACGGAGCCCGGCCTGAAAAGCGCAACGGCTTCGAGTGTTACGAAGGCGGCGAAGACTGAAACTGGGCTGGTGGTGCAGGTGCCTCCCTTCATCAACGAAGGCGAAAAGATCAAAGTGGATACTGCTGAAGGCGTTTACCTGTCGCGAGCGTAATTCTTTTCCGAGTACGGAGAAACTTCAAATCGTAGAGACGTAGCTTGCTACGTCTCCTGCTCACGAGGCTAACCTTCTTCGCAGTCGCCGTCCTGAGATTTCAAACTTCCCTTCGAGAACAATGTTGATCGCCTCGGTGTAGGCGATGTGTTCCTGCTCCAGAATGCGGGTGGCCAGCGTGTGCTCGTCATCTCCATCAAGAACCGGAATGGCCTTCTGCACTATGATCGCGCCGTGATCGAGTTCTTCATCGACAAAATGCACGGTACAGCCTGAAACTTTCACTCCGTAAGCGAAGGCCTGCTCCTGCGCTTCGAGCCCGGGAAACGCGGGCAGCAGCGAAGGATGGATGTTGAGAATGCGCTGCGGGAACTGCTGTACGAACCAGGGCGAGAGCAAACGCATGTATCCGGCGAGGCAAACTAGGTCGACTTTGTGCTCTTGAAGCGCGTAAACGACTTCGCGATCGTGTTCTGCGCGCGGCTTGCCCTTCGATGGAATTACCAGCGCATTTAAGCCGCGCTGGCGGGCAAGGGCGATACCCGGTGCTTCGGCTTTGTTGGCGATGACGACGGCGATGCGCGCGTTCGGAATACGGCCGGCGTCGACGCTCTCGGCGATGGCAATGAAGTTCGAGCCGCGTCCGGAGAGAAGAATGCCAAGGGATTTCATGGATGGGCCCAATTAAGCGTTTCCATCATAAGCTGACTCGGGCAGCTGAAGGAATGGTAAGGGACTGTGAAAAGTATCGAACTCTGGCGGGTGCGCATAATCACTGAAAAGGAAAGGGGTCCGGGCTAGCCTTGAAAGGCGGAGGAGCGCTTATGAAAAGGTATTTCCTACGCTCGGGAACTGTGTTGGCTGTAGTGTTCATAGCTGCGGGTCTTCTTTACCATCTCGGCTTGCGGAACTGGTGCCTGCGGTGGGGCACAACTCCGGCCGAGGTCCACGCGTCGCTCCCGGGAGATGAATTATTTCCAGCCTTTGCAGGTGAAGCGACTCATGCGATTACGATACATGCATCCGCGGAGCGAGTCTGGCCATGGCTCATGCAGATTGGACAGGATCGCGGCGGCTTCTACAGCTATACCTTCCTGGAAAATTCGATCGGATGCGAGATGCCTACCGTGAAGCATCTCGTCCCCGGGTGGAAACCGAGGACGGTGGGGGAGACGGTATGGTTCGCTACGCCCAGGCGATTCGGCGGGCAGGGCCGGATGATCGCCGCCGTCGTACAGCTCGAACGATCCTTCGTGATGGTCAGTCCCAACGACTGGCAAAGACTACAAGCGGGCAAGCCGGCTCAAGAAGGTTTCTGGAGTTTTACCCTGGAGCCTTTAGAAAAAGGGCAGAGCCGGTTGATCGCGAGGGTGCGTGGCGGAACTCCGCCGACGATCTTGTCGCGTGCCGCGGGCAGGCTTTTCTGGGAGCCGATGCATTTTGTCATGGAGCAGAAAATGCTGCGGACCATCCGGGATCTGTCGGAAAAGGGCTAGCTCGTCTGGCGGCAGCGACTTTCAGCTATACACGACTTTGCGCTCGCCCTTGACGATGCGTCCCACGGTAAAAGCTTTTTCGCCCAAGCGTTCGAGCACGCTTTGCGCTTTTTTGAATTTTGCCAACGGAACGACCAGCAACATTCCCAGGCCCATGTTGAAGGTGCGCAGCATTTCTTCTTGAGGGACGTTGCCCAGCGCTTGCAGGTGTTCGAATAACGGCATCACCGGCCAGGAGCCTAACTCGATGATGGCCGCAGTCCCGCGCGGCAGCACGCGCGGCAGGTTTTCGGTGATGCCTCCCCCGGTAATGTGAGCCAACGCTGAGACGCATTGTGCGTCGACAAGCTTCTTTAATGCCGGCCAGTAGCTCTTGTGGGTGCGCATCAACTCGTTGCCGACCTTATTCTTGATTTCGTTGACGTAGGTTTCGGGCGAGTATTGCCCCACTTCGAATAGCAGCTTTCGCGCCAGCGAATATCCGTTGGTGTGCAGGCCGTTGGAAGGCATTCCAAGAACGATGTCGCCGATTTGCACATCCTTGCCGGTGATGATGCGGTCGCGCTCAACCACACCCACGATAAATCCTGCCAGATCGTACTCGCCATCGGGATAGAAGCCGGGCATCTCGGCGGTCTCGCCACCAATCAGGGCGCAGCCATTATGCTTGCAGGCTGTGGCGATGCCCTCAACGATCTGCTCGGCGATGGTCGGCTCCAGTTTTCCCGTTGCAAGGTAGTCCATGAAAAACAGTGGTGCCGCGCCCTGCACGGCGATGTCGTTCACGCAATGATTCACTAGGTCGGCGCCGATGGTAGAGTGCAGGCCCATCTCGAAGGCGATCTTCAGCTTGGTACCGACTCCATCCACGCTCGAAACCAGCACCGGGTCGGTATATTTAGTCTTGTCGATGGCGAAGAGGCCGCCAAAGCCTCCAATCTCGCTGAGCACGCCGCGAGTGAAGGTTTTGTGCGCCAGGTACTTGATGCGTTTTTTAGTGCGATTGGCGACGTCGATATCTACGCCTGCGTCGGCGTAGGTGACGGGAGTGGCGGCGGAGGTGGGATTTCTGGCCACGAATTGATTACACGCTGTTTTTCCAATGCTTCAGTTATGGGGAAACGCCAGGCACGTTGCGCAGCGCCGTAAGTTTGAAAGCGGCTCATTCTAACACGTTCGCAGAGTTAAGCAGGGTGGACGAAAGCGCGCGGCACAGAGCCGGAGAGCTTTTAAAGACACATCGTGCGCTCTCCGCGGACGCGCACGCCCGTTCGCCACGCCAGACGAAAACTAGTGCGCGATGAAGTCCGAAAAAAAGTACGCCAGGACGCCGAACAGCGCCAGCCCGGAAATGCCATAGGCCGTAAGCACCCACGCGCCACGCGGTTCACGGCGTCTGAGGGCTGACTGAGAAAGAGAGGACTGGGAATCTGTTTGCGAAACCGAAGGAGAGACAACAGGGGCCCGATCTTCCATGCAAACCTCCGAACGGAAGGATCGTGGCGCAATTACATTATGCGTCACGCTTGCCCGGCAACATGGCCCGGCAAGACTATCTGGGCAGAGAGTTTACTACGGTTTTGGGGCCGGCAAGTAAAGAAATGTGATTCTGATCACACTCTCGGCCGTGCCCTTATCTTGGATAGGACCCTCGCAGGCTTTACTATGAAGGATATGCGCCGTTTTCTTCTCTATCCTTTCTTGTTGGTCGCCTACCCCTTGGTCCTGCCCTTCGCCATACTGGCGCAGACCGCGGCTGCGCCCCCCAAGCCTGAGGCATCCGCCGGCAAGTACTCCCAAGAGGCCTTCGTCATCGAGAAATATGTCTCCCGCTACCGCTTTGAGAGCGATGGCACTGGACGACGCGAGACCATTGCCCGCGTTCGCGTACAGAGCGAGGCTGGAGTGCAGCAGTGGGGACAGATTCAGATCGGCTATAACTCCGCGAACGAGCGCGTGGAGTTTCCCTATGTCCGCGTCATTAAGGCAGGCGGCAGTATCGTAAAAGCGGGCGACGATGCCGTGCAGGATTTGAGCACGCCGGTGGAAAACGAAGCTCCGGTGTATACCGACTATCGGCAGAAGCACGTTACCGTGCCCGGCCTACGCCCCGGCGAGACTCTCGAGTACGACGCGGTCACGGTCGTGCACACGGCTTTGGCGGCGGGCCAGTTCTGGGCTGACTACGATTTCGACAAGACCAATATCGATCTCGACGAAGAAGTCGAGGTTGATATCCCGGCGGATCGGCCGATCAAGTTGAAGAATAAACCGGGGATGGATCCGAAGATTACAGAAGCCGGCGGCCGCCGCATCTACCACTGGACTAGCTCGCACCTGCAGCGGGAAGACGACGACAACAATAACAATAAAGATAAGGCCAGAGATCAAAATAAGGAACGAAAGAAGAAGTACGACGCCGAACATCTCGATATTCAGCTGACGACGTTCGCGAGCTGGGAGCAGGTCGGCCTCTGGTATGCGAGTCTGGAGAAAGATCGACGCGCCCCGTCCCCCGATGTTCGCGCCAAGGCGGAGGAACTCACGAAGGGTCTGAATAACGATTTAGACAAAGTGCAAGCGCTCTACGACTTCGTGGCAAGAAATTTTCGATACGTGAGCCTGTCGTTGGGTGCGGGCCGCTACCAGCCTCACGCCGCCGGCAACGTGCTCCACAACCAGTACGGCGACTGCAAGGACAAGCACACGCTGCTGGCTTCGTTGCTCGATGCCGAGGGCTTTCATGCTTCGTCGGTGCTGATCAACTCCAGCCGCAAGCTCGACACCGACGTGCCATCGCCCGCGCAGTTCGATCACGTAATCACCATGCTACCCATGGCGCACGAGGAAGTCTGGATGGATACGACCAGTGAGGTTGCGCCCTTCCGGCTGCTGGCCTACACATTGCGCCACAAGCAAGCGCTCGTGATTCCCGCCTCAGGTACGCCGCATCTGGAGGAGACTCCCGCCGATACTCCCATGCCCGACAGCGAGGTCGCCGAGATCGACGGAAAGATCAACGACATCGGCAAGCTCGAAGCCCATGTGCACTACACCTTTCGTGGCGACGAAGAGTTGATGTTGCGTTCCATCTTCCGCCGCTTCCCCGAGTCGCAATGGCAACGGGTGGTGGAGAACGTGAACGCCGGAGTGGGCGAGGTCACGAATCTGAAGATCAGCGATCCCGCCGCAACCCGCGAAGCGTTCACGATGTCCTACGATATTTCGAAGCCCAACTATCTGGATTGGTCAAAGAAAAAGTCCGACTTGCCGCTGCCGCTTTGCCAATTCAATCTTCCCGACCTCAGCAATGCCGATGACAGCAATGATGCCAATGCCGAACCGCTGAAGCTCGGTCCGAAAGCCGAGTACGATTACAAGATCAAGCTTCAGCTACCTGCCAAGTACAGTGCTCACGCTCCGCTGCCTTTTTCTTTGAAGCGCGACTACGCCCAGTACGAAGCCACGTACAAACTGGAAGGCAACACGCTGCAAGCCACGAGAACACTCGTGGTCAACCAGGACGAACTACCCGCGCCTCGGGCTGCGGACTACCAATCGTTTCGCCACGCCGTGAATTCGGATCTCGCGCAACTTCTATCGTTGGAGAATGCGGTGGCCGGCACGCCCACAGCTCCCACGGACATGAAGGCCGATGACCTGGTCGAGAGCGGGCGTGCCGCCATGAACAGCGGCAATCTGCCTCTTGCGATCGAACTTCTCAAGCGCGCCACCGAGCTCGATCCGAAAAATAAATATGCGTGGAACAATCTTGGGCTGGCTTATTTCGGAATTCGCAAAGATACCGAGGCGATCGCGGCTTTCAACAAGCAGATCGAGCTGAATCCATACGACGAGTATGCCTACAACAACCTGGGACGCGTTTACTGGCAGGCGCGCAAATACGAAGACGCGGTTACCGCCTTCCACAAGCAGTTGGAGATTAATCCTCTCGATAAATTTGCGCACGCCAACCTGGGCGCAATGTACTCGGAATGGCACAAGTACGCCGAGGCCGCGCCGGAGTTGGAGAAAGCCGCATCGCTCACGCCCGATAATCCCGAGCTGCAGGTAACCCTCGGCGATGCTTACTTAAACCTCGGACAGGACGACAAGGCATTGGCGACCTTCGATCATGCGGTGCAGATCGCGGCCACTCCGCTGATCTGGAATAACATCGCCTATCAACTTTCTCTGAAGAAGACGCACCTGGATCGCGCTCAGCAGTATGCGGAGTCGGCGGTCTCGGCCACTGCGGCGGCATTACGTAATGTGTCGCTAGATCGGCTCACGCCGCAGGATCTGCCGCTGGTGCCTTCATTAATAGCCTACTGGGACACGCTGGGCTGGGTTTATTTCAGCGCGGGCAATCTGGATAAAGCTGAGAAATACGTTTCTGCCTCGTGGCAACTCGGGCAGCACGGCGAAGTCGGCGATCATCTTGGACAGATTTACGAAAAGCGCGGCGACAAAGACTCGGCGGTGCGCGCCTATGCGCTAGCCAACAGCGCGCTGCGCCCGACTCCCGAAACCCGCGACCGGCTGGCGGCGCTGGCTGGCGGCAGCGCCAAAGCAGACGCTGCCGTCGCGAAATATAAAGAAGATTTGCAGAAATCACGCACGATTGATTTAGGCAAGGTTGCGAAAGAAACCGGCAGCGCTGAGTTCTTCGTTCTCTTAAGTCGGGGCGTGGGCGAGAAGGAAAGTTCTGCAGCGACGGTCGAAGGCGTAAAGTTTGCCAGCGGTGATGAGAGGCTGAAGGTTTTTACTGAAGCGCTTCGCACTGCCGACTACCATTTGAAATTCCCTGACGACACTCCGGTAAAAATTCTGCGCCGCGGAGTTTTGTCGTGCTCCACGGCCACGGGCAACTGTTTGTTCGTGCTCATGCTGCCGGAGGATGTTAGAACCGTGGACTGAAAACTGCGCCCCGCCCTCCGATGGTGCTAACTGGTCAATGGCCGCTGATGCCATTCCGTTGCCCGTTCGTAAGCACCAGCCAACCGCAGCACCAAATCTTCGCGCCAGGGCGGGCCGGCGATCTGCAGGCCGATGGGCAGGCCAGCTTTCGTGAAGCCACAGGGCAGAGAGATTGCCGGTAGCCCCCACACATTGAAGGGCCTCGTGTTGCGCAGCAAGATTAGCTCGGCGGGGCGCATTGCAGCGAGATCTTTCTTTAGATCGGCGATTGCGGGCGCCGGGATTGGCGTCGTGGGAGTAACCAGCAGATCCACGCGGGCGAAAAAATCGCGGGCGCGGCGGCGTTCCAGCTCCAGTTCACGGCGTCGTTCAATGTATTCCGTCGCAGAAATATTGTCCCCCAAGCGGATGCGCCGCAGCGTCTCTGGCTGATACGAATCCGACGTTCTGGCGACGTTCTCGGCGTGAAAGGCAAAAGCCTCGGCGAGTTGCACGGTACGGTCAGCCGGCAGATCGCTCCGAATCTCGCGCACCTCTTTCACGAGCGCTCCGATCACGGCCAGCGCCTGCTCGACGCTGGCGCAAACTTCATCGTTGAGATCGTCGAAGAAATGTGCGCGCAGAATGCCGACGCGAAGGGTCTTCGTGTCCTCCCGTAGCGCAGAAACATAGTCCGCCACTGGAACATCGACGCTGCCCACGTCCAGCGCATCGTAGCCCGCGATCGCCTGCAAGAGCAACGCCGCGTCACCGACGGTCGCAGTCAACGGCCCTACATGGTCGAGCGACCACGAGAGCGGAATCACGCCGCGCGGGGACTCGGCCATAGGTCGGCTTGAGGCCGACGCAGCCGCAGAGCGCAGCAGGTTCGCGAATCGAGCCGGCTGTATCGGTGCCGATCGCTGCGCAACAAAGGCCGGCGGCTACTGCGGCTGCGGATCCTCCGGAGGATCCGCCAGCAATGTGCGCCGGATTGCGCGGATTGTGAACATCGCCATAGAAGCTGACCAGCGAGCTTCCGCCGTAGGCGAATTCGTGCAGATTGTTCTTGCCGAGGATCACGGCGCCGGCGCGACGCAGCCGGCGAACGACTTCCGCATCTTCGCTTGGAATGCGGCTCTGGTATAAAGCGCTGGCGGCGGTGGTCGGCACGCCTGCGGTATCGATTAGGTCTTTGATCGCAATCGGAATCCCATGCAGCGGACCGCGCCATTCTCCCCGGAGAATTTCAGCCTCCGCAGAACGAGCTTCCTCCAGTCCGGATTCTGCGCACACCGTAATAAACGCATTCAGCTCGGGGTTGAGTTTAGCGATGCGATCCAGGCAAGCGCGCGTGAGATCGATGGGAGAAACTCTCTTCGGCGGAGACGCGGGGCGAGCTCAACAATCGTTCCCAGGATGGGCATTGCGGCTTTCATTGTAGTAGAGGTTTGCGAGAGCACAGCAGACCCACGGCCCCGGGCGAATTTTCTAGAAGCCGGAGTCAGAACAAGTCGTGTTCTTTTCCCAGCCGGCAGAAAAAAGCAACCACCGGCGTGGGCCTATAATCAAAAACGCTGTCCGCGGAACCTGTCCGGATCCGGAGGCCATTCATGGCGGAGATGACAATCGCCCCAGTTGCAACCCATGGTTTTTTCGTGGACGGGCGCTGGATGGAAGACGGAGACT
>CAWAFZ010000010.1:0-221449 GCA_963781635.1 uncultured Acidobacteriaceae bacterium | reverse complement strand
TGGCTGGACGCCGAGCGCGCCAACCTGCACGCCGCCGCGGACTACTCCACCCACCCCCGGACGCTCCCGGCATGCCATCGCGATACCCGCCGCGATGGCGGGCTTCCTGGCGGCCCACGGTCACTGGGATCAATCCGCCGCCCTACACCAAAGCGCCCTAGCCGCGGCGCGCCGGCAAGGCGACCGGCTCGGCGAGGCTGACACGCTCAGCACGCTGGGCGCACTGCAGCGGAACACCGGGGATTACCTGGCCGCCGCCGCCAGCCTGGCCCAGGCGCTGGCACTGTACCGGGAGGCCGGTGACCAGCCCGGCCAGGCGTGGGACCCTCGACCAGCTGGGCATGCTAAGGGCTCTGACCGGGGATTACCCGGTCGCCACCGCCAGCCACCAGCAAGCCCTGGCACTGTTTAGTGCCCTCGGTGACCGGCCCGGCCAGGCCTGGACCCTCAATGGTCTGGATAGAGCGAAGGCATCCAAGGGAGTTTAGCATCGGGTGGCTTGACTCGGACTTAAAGTCAAAGGCTTTCAACACAGAGGACACAGAGGCTCACAGAGAAAGGCCGCTTCGCTTGCGGATGGTGCGCTTGGGGTGAGAACTTGCTTGCTGGTCGTGCTGTGCGGATTGTTGGTGATGGCTTCGGGGCGGATGTGGGGGCAGAGTGCTGCGTCCGAACAACAGTCGGAATCTCCCCCATCTCAACCTTCCGCGCCGCAAACTCCTGAACCGCAAACTTCCGGGCAAGAGCCGAAGAAAGAAGAGAATGGAAATCCCGTGGAGGCCATGGCAGTGATGACCAGAGACGCGGCGACTGCAGGCCTCTTGAGGGCGCGGGACTGGGAGTCGGGGTGGATCGCTGGTGTTTATGTGGGCCGCCGCCGGAAGCTGGTCACGCTAACCGGGCCGCAGCGACGGGAAATTTATCTGCGGCAGACGCTGATTACTCCGGAAGCTTACATGAAGCGAATGTTTGGGGCCGGGATCGATCAGGCGCGCGGCGTGCCGCCGCAATGGGATGATGGCTGGACCGGGTACTTGGAGAGGTTCGCTTCGCGCGAAGGCCAGTTTATTACGGCGAACACGTTGGCCTACATCGGTAATGCCAAGCTGGGCTATGAGGTTCGCTACGACCAGTGCAAATGCAAAGGGAGTGCCGCGGCTGAAGCATGCCATCATGAGAAATTTTCTGACTTACGATCGCAGCGAAGAGAATTTGCGTCCGCAGTGGGCTTTGTACGGAGGTGCGTTCGCAGGAGGTCTGGTGGCGACTTCATGGAAGCCGAGGTCGCAGAGTGCGCTGGTGAATGGCGGGTGGGGAGTGCTGGGGCAGGCCGCCTACGGGACGCTGCTTAATGTTGTGACGGAATTTTCGCGGGAGATTAATCGCAAGCAGGGAGTGAAATAGCAGCAGACGGAGCTTCGCTCCGTCGGACAGCCGATGGCGGCTGTCCCCACACATTCCTGTATGTTTACTTCTTGCTTTCTCGGGAGTTGGAAGCAGTCCGAACACGCCGACGCCGGTGGTGGTGCCTACGTAGACTTTTCCGTTGATGATCACGGGAGTGATGAACTTGTTGCCGGCTCCGAATTGGTCGCGATGATTGGGAGCTTGCTCACTGTTGTAGATTTCCTGAAGGTTGGTTGCATTGTAAGCGTGGAGGTGGCATTGGCGGTGTTTTCGTTGGCCCACAGGATGGCATCCTTCGCCTGGTTCGAAGAGATGCTGGGCGTCGCTCCGGGATAGGGGAAGCTTAACGCTTGTCTGCGCCACGGCTGGAGTTTGCAGCTTGCGCTTCTTAAACTGAAAGGCCATAATTGGCTCGCCAGTGGGGCCGTAATAGAGGCGGCCGTTGAAGTACGCGGGCATCGACCATACGCCTTTGGGAAAGACTCCGAGAAGTTCCTGGTAGATGTTGTTGCTGGATGAATTAAACTTCCCCATCGAGTTGCGATTGACGATGTAGAGATTGGTGTCTTTGCCGGCACCGGCGGCGAGTTGCCAGGTGGTGCCGGAGGTGTCCGTCATATTGGGCAGGAGAATGGCTCCGCCGGAGCCCAGGTCGACATCCTTATCACTTTCGGTGACTCCGTCATACATTTCAAAGTAGTCTGCGACGGCAAGGCCACCTTTCGTAGAGAGCCTGAGGAAGGCGTTTCCGAAGTTGCTGTCGCTGGGAAAGCCATTGGAATTTAGAGTGGGATCGAAGATCCCGTTGGCGTCGAGGAAAAAGATATTTCCCGAGGTGTCGGCGGTTAAGCCAGTACCGGCTCCCCAGATCGAGCCTTGATAGCCGTTCGGCGTCACATCGAGAACCGTGGTCTGGGCTAGAGTGTGGGAGTTGTAACCCATGATCCAGCCGGTGTAGGGGCGTACGTCGCAGTGCGAGGTCCAAGCCAGATAAACAGTGTTGCTGAGTAGAAGAAGCGCGGCGCGCTCGGCATACTGGCCAGGATCGAAGACGACATAGCCGCCGGAGCTGCCATCGCCCGTGCCGGGGAACTTGGCTGCAATCTCCGCCGGTCCTTTGTAGAGTTCGCCCCCCGTGGTGGCGTCGAGAGCATGCAAACGCTGGTGATAGTTTCCTGACGAATCTTTCGATGCGGCAACAAGATAGACTACGCCGTTCGATCCACTGGGCCGGCTGATGACCGGAGTAGCTGTGATGCCGATCTCGGGAGTGATCTGCTTGCAGCCGCGATCATCGGAGGTGGTTTCGCCCGAAAGAAGAGTGGTGACCTGCCACAGCAGATTTCCCGTGTCGGCGTCGAAGGCGTAAACCGAATCGTGTTCGGTGGCCACGATGAGCACGTTGTGCGTGGCGCCTTGGATTGTCACAGCGGAGAGATATAAAGGTTGAGCGTCCACTAAGCCGTCGACAGTGACCGTAAACAACTTGCCGAACGAAGTGGAATTCACGTTGCTCAGCGTAAGGGTCGTTTCTTTCGCATTCAGCCCGGTGTGGGCGTTGTTGTAGTGGTAAGTGAGAACGTCCTGGCAGAGAGCGGTAGAGGCTCCGCTCAGCAACAAACCCAGCAGGATCAACGTGGTCGAGATAGGTGCTGTGACGAATTTGGGCAAAATCTTCACCAGACTCCTGGGCGCAGCAGCGGACGGGGCTGAGTACACCTCTAAATTGTTCGCTTCTACTGGTTGTGGAACGGGGCGGTCAGAAGAGCTACCCTAAGGCTGAGCCTCTTCTGTCGAACTAATTGTGCGGGATTATCGCAGAGATCACGGGCGCAGACAATATGGTCTTTCTTCTACATCTGAAAAATTAGAATGGGAGAGGTAAGCGCTGATGGAAGTAGGCAAGCTGTTGGTGTTGATAGGCGCGGTGCTGCTGGTGGCCGGCGGTTTGGTCATGCTGCTAAGCCGGACGAACCTTCCTTTGGGGCGGCTGCCGGGCGACTTCCTCTATCGGGGAAAGAACACCACGGTGTATTTTCCGCTGGCGACTTCTCTGCTGCTGAGCGTGGTGTTATCGATAGTTCTGTATTTGGTGAGCCGGTGGCGGCGCTAGTAGTTGCAAATACGGCGCCAGTGGCCTCACGGTATATAGTTGTTCATCGGCTTAGACTTCCCTGCTGCGACTAAGGATGATTCGTTTGAAAAGGCCTTCCTGGAGTCACTTTCTATCTCTCTCGGTTGCGACATTGACTTTCTTCACGCTCGGCTTGCCCTTGCGGGCGCAGGTGGATTCTGCAGAGCGAATTTTCTTTCATGCCAAGGTGTTTACCGCGGACCCGCAGAATCCCTATGCGGAGGCAGTGGCGATTGGCGGCGGCAAGATTCTCGCAGTGGGCAGCCTGGCCGAGGTGACGAAAGTCGCGTCGGCGCAGGCGGAGCGCATCGATCTTGACGACAAAACTCTATTTCCCGGCTTCATCGATTCCCACAGCCACTCGATCGAGGGCGGACTCAATCTCATCTCCGCCGACGCCAGCGAGAAGGTGCTCAAGCTTAGTCAGCTTCCCGCCTTTGTCGCAGAAGCGGAGAAGAGCGGCTCAGGCATGCGCGGCGACATTCTCGAGATCCTCGGTATACCTCTGGAGTTCTGGTCGCATACCGATGTACTCAACGCCGAGTTCAGCACCGGCGTTTACGAGAGGCAGAACGTTCTTTTGCGGGGGATGGATGGTCACACTTCGTGGGCCAATCGCGCGTTGCTGCAGCGCGCGGGCATTACGGCTGATTTTCTAAAAAAACTCTCTCCCGATGAGCGCAGTTACTACGGCGTCGACAAAAACATGCAGCCCAATGGATTTCTGGTGGATGCCGGCGAGGAGAAAATCGAGCCGCTGCTACCGGAGACTAGCGATGATCGCTTGCTGGCCGCGGCGCGCGCCGCGCTGCAATACGAGTACAGCCTGGGCATCACGGCGTGGCTTGATCCGCTCGCCAGCGATCAGGTTCTGCGAGCCTACAAAATGTTGGCGGACCGCGGCGAGCTAGTTTCGCAGGTCGTGACGTTCCCGCAAGTGTTGGCAAAAGATCCTGCAGCGGAATTAGTCGCAGTGCAGGCTACGAGTGAGGCCTATAAGAACGTCCCCAACTTGCATGTAAGCGGAATCAAAGTGTTCGCCGATGGCGTGGTGGAGTTTCCCTCGCAAACTGCGCATCTCACCCGGCCGTACAAGAATACCGGACGGAACGGCGATCTTTTATTCGATCCCAAGAAATTTGCCGAGCTGTGCGTGGCTGCCGACAAGCAAGGCCTGATCGTTCATGTGCACGCAATCGGCGACGGCGCGGTGAAAGAAGCGCTGGATGGCATCGCGGCGGCGCGAAAAGCCAACGGCAGTTCCGGCCTACCCCACACGCTTACGCACGAGCAGTTTGTGCGGCCCGAGGATTTTCCGCGCTTCCGCGAACTGGGTGTGGTGAATGCGCTGCAGCTTTTCTGGGCTGAGGCCAGCTCAGACACGATTGAGATTGTGAAGCCTTATCTCGATCCGGAGATTTATAAATACCAGTATCCGGCGCGCTCGCTGCTCGACAATGGCGCAATGATTTCGGGCGCCAGCGACTGGCCGGTTTCGACCGCGAATGTTTTCCGGGCGATTTATCAGGCGGAGACGCGCAAGGGGCCAGAGGGCGTGCTCGATCCCTCGCAGGGTATGCCGCGGGAGGCGATGTTCTATGCTTATACGAGGAATTCCGCGCGCGCTTTGAATTTAGATTCCATCGGAACGATTACTCCGGGCAAGAGTGCAGATTTAATCTTGCTGGATCGAGATGTGCTGACCGATTCTCCGGAGGAGATGCGGGAGACGAAGGTTTTGTGGACGATGGTGGCGGGGAAAGTGGTGTACCGCGCAAAGTGATACAGGAATCGTAGTGGAGGAGAGATGATTCGGGCGATTTCTTTCGGACTGATCGCAGCATTGCTGGGCCTGCCGGCCTATGGGCAAACGCAGATGGCCGAGCCGGAGTGGGTCAAGGTGAGTAACGGCTATACCAAAAAGCTGCTGGACGTGCAGATGAAACACAATCCGGAATCTGGATCGGACGAAGGGCTGATTGAGTACGACACGCGCGCGTCACAGCCAACGCTGGCCGATGAAGACCAGGAACGGCAGGAAGCCATCGCCGTGCTGGCGGAGTTGAAGAGCGCGATCCCGCAGCAAAAAGAAAAAGCCGTAGCCCAGGATCTGCAGATCGTGGTCCGTAAAGTCGAGTTGCGTTTCCGCCGCGAAGATTATCAGCGGGCGCATGAGGTTCCGTTCCTCAATGCCAGCGGCATCGTGTTTGAAGGACTGCACACACTGCTCGATGAGCAAACTCCCGCCGAACGCCGTCCGGCCGCGGTGGTTCGCCTTCGCGAGTATGCCGGTCTGGAGAATGGCTACAAACCGCTCACTGACATTTTGAAACAGCGTGTGATGGAGCAGATGGAGAAGCCGGGAGTGGTCTATCCCGCGAAGACCCAGATCGAAACGGAGATGGGGCGGAATTCGAATTACCTGGAAGGCATCGCCACGCTGCTCGAAAAATATAAGTTGAAAAACTGGCAAGAGCCTTACGCAAAACTGAAGGCGCAGCTCATCGATTACGACACCTGGACCAAGGCGAATGTGCTGCCGAAGGCGCGCACGGATTTTCGGCTTCCGCCCGAAGACTACGCGCTACGCCTCGAGAACTACGGAATCGACATTCCTCCGGCGCAACTGGCGGGCATGGCGCACCAGGCCTTTACCGAGATTCAGGAGGAGATGAAGCCGATCGCAGCGCAAATTGCTCAACAGCGCCATCTCCCCTCGAGCGATTATCGCGACGTGATCCATGAACTGAAGAAACAGCAACTGGTGGGCGAAGCGATCCTGCCATTTTACGAGAACCGGTTGCATCAGATTGAGCAGATTGTCGTGGAAAAACAGATCGTGACGTTGCCCGATCGTCCAGCGAAGATTCGCATTGCAACCGCAGCCGAGACGGCGCAGCAGCCGGCTCCCCACATGCAGCCTCCGCCCTTTTTGCACAATACGGGGCAGAAGGGAGTGTTCGTGCTGCCGCTAAACATCCCCGCGGCGCCGGGAGAAAAGTCCGCGGGAAAATATGACGACTTCACCTACGATGCGGCGGCGTGGACTCTGACGGCGCACGAGGCGCGGCCCGGCCACGAATTGCAGTTCGATTCGATGCTGGAGCACGGCGTGTCGCTCGCGCGAGTTCGCTATGCGTTCAACAGCACCAATGTCGAAGGCTGGGGCTTGTATTCCGAATATTTGATCGAGCCGTATATGCCGCGGGAAGGCCAGTTGATCTCGCTGGATCTGCGCTTGCAACGGGCGGCTCGCGCATTTCTCGATCCCGAGTTGCAGGCGGGAAAGATTCAGCCGGCAGACGCTTATCGGGTGATGGAGCAGGATGTGGTGCTTTCGCACGCCTTCGCGCAGGAAGAAGTAGAACGCTTCACCTATCGCATGCCCGGGCAGGCCAACAGTTATTTCTACGGCTACACCAAGTTGCTTGCTTTACGAAAAGATGCTGAAGAGGCGCTGGGAGCCAAGTTCAACCAGAAAAAATTCCACGACTTCATTCTGGCCCAAGGCTTGCTGCCGCCAGACCTGATGCGGGATGCGGTGATGAATGTTTTTGTGCCGCAAGAGCGGGCGGCGAATTAGCCCTGGGATTACCAGCAAAACCATATCGTAGAGACGTAGCAACCTACGTTCTCTACGCCTTGGTGGTTATTCTACGCAGTCAACGCGAATCTGGGCATGTGCACCCCCGGCCCATTGCAAACTTGCAGTGCGTCCAATACTCGCAATCCTCTTGTCCCAGGAACGTGTGTAAGTACGTCCTAATGTGACTTGTTGGGTTTCCTTCCCCCGCTTTATCGTCTTCCTACCTCAACTTTGCAAGAAATATCACTTACTTTTTGTTCAAACCGGCAACTAAGATGCACGCCCTTCGCCAGCTATAGGCCAACGAACCAGCTTCCCAAGGAGGTTTCGCCGTGAAGTCCCTTAAGTTTCCTTGTCTTCGACTTACCCCCTTCATCGCCATCATCTTCATGCTCACCCTGATTGTCGCCAGCCCCTGCGCATTTTCCGAAGATGTGCTTACGTACCACAATAACAACGCACGCACCGGACTTAATTCAACCGAGACTACACTCACTCTCAGCAACCTGAATTCGACATCGTTTGGGAAACTGTTCTCTTTATCGGTCGATGGTCTCGTGGACGCCGAGCCTTTATATCTCTCAACGGTGCCAATTTCGGGTAGTGGAACGCACAATCTTCTGATCGTGGTCACGGAAAATGATTCGGTCTATGCCTTCGACGCCGATACCGGGGCGCAGATCTGGCAAATCAGCACGCTGAAAGCCGGCGAAACTCCTTCGGACGATCGAGGCTGCTCGCAGGTTACTCCGCAGATTGGGATCACCTCCACTCCGGTGATCAGCCGGCCTTCGGGATCGAATGGAGTGATTTATGTCGTGGCCATGTCGAAGGATTCTTCCGGCAACTATCATCAGCGCCTGCACGCGATCGATGCCCCTACCGGCAACGAACTATACAGGGGACCGGTTGACATCGCCGCAAAATATCCCGGGACCGGCGATAACAGCTCGGGAGGCTATGTGATTTTCGATCCTGCGCAATATAAAGAACGCTCCGGCCTGTTGCTGCTTAGCGGCGTGGTTTATCTGGCGTGGGCTTCGCACTGCGACATCCGCCCTTACACCGGCTGGATCATGGCCTACAACGCCACGACGCTGGCGCAGAGGTCGGTGCTCAATGTAACGCCCAACGGCAATGAAGGCGCGATCTGGGGTTCCGGCGGCGGCCTTACGTCCGACAGCAGCGGCAACATCTATTTTCTCGATGCGAATGGCATCTTCGATACGACTTTAAACTCGAACGGTTTCCCCAGCAGCGGCGACTATGGTAATGCGTTCATCCGGCTGACAACTAAGGGAGGCCTCGCGGTCGCGGATTACTTCGAGATGGATAACGGCCCGCAGGAGAGTCAAGGGGACGTGGACCTGGGCTCGGGCGGAGCTTTGATCGTGCCGCAACTGAAGGATACCTCTGGAACTGAATGGCATCTCGCGGCGGGAGCTGGCAAGGACAACAATCTCTACTTGGTGAACCGCGAATCCATGGGCAAATTCAGCCCTAATAGCAACAATAACTATCAAGAACTCTCGGGGGCGCTGCCGGGCGGAATCTGGTCGATGCCGGCGTATTTCAATGGCAAGCTGTATTTTGGGCCGGTAGGTCAGCCGATTCTGGCCTTTCAGTTTAGTGACGCGAAGTTGGAAACCAGCGCAGCTGCGCAGACCAGCAACAGCTTTGGATATCCCGGGGCCACACCCAGCATCTCGTCCAACGGGAATAAGAACGCAATTGTCTGGGCTACCGAGAATACCAATCCCGCGGTGCTGCACGCTTACAACGCAGAGAACCTGGATGAGCTCTACAACACCAATCAGGCCGCAGGCGGGCGCGACCACTTTGGCGCCGGCAACAAGTTCATCACTCCCATGATCATCAATGGGAAAGTGTATGTCGGCACGACTAATGGAGTGGGAGTGTTCGGATTGCTGTCAGGCAAATAAAACACGATAACGGCAATAAGGCGTGCGGGCTCGTGATTCGCGTGCCTGGAAACTCCGTCATCTTTTTCTCCTCAGCGGGGCGAGCGAACATGCTCGCCCTGTTTGCCTGACTCCGGCCGCGTACAGGCCGTCTCGGCCGCGTCGCCGCTACTTTGCCTCACCGCAGTCTTCAATCTGTTCTAGACTCCTTATATTCCAATGGTGCTTGGGGATCAGCTCGGATTCAGGTTTAAGCCGCCGGAGCGGCGAGTTTGGACGGTGCGTGCTCTCGTTGCCGCTGTGCGCACGCTCGTGGAGCGGGAGTATTCCGATGCCTGGGTGGAGGGCGAGATCTCGAACTTTCGCGCGCCGGACTCCGGCCATCTTTACTTCACGCTGAAGGATGGGAATGCGCAGATTCGCGTCGTGATGTTCAGTTCGAAGGCGCGGCTGCTCCGCTTTCGTCCGGGAGATGGGATGCAAGTCGTCGTCCGCGGGCGAGTCACAATTTATGAAGACCGCGGCGAGCTACAGATCGCGGCCGAGTACATCGAGCCAAAGGGTGCGGGGGGATTGCAGGTTGCCTTCGAGCAACTAAAGGCGAAGCTGGAGGCGGAAGGATTGTTTGCAGCGGAGCGCAAGAAGGCGATTCCAACTTTGCCGGCGCGAATTGGAATTGTAACTTCACCCCAGGCGGCGGCGCTGCGCGACATCCTAAATATTCTGCAGCGGCGCCATCATACGGTGAATGCGGTCATCTACCCTGCGCAGGTGCAGGGCGATGCCGCTGCAGCGGAAGTTGCGAGTGGAGTGAGATATTTCAACCAGAGCCGCAGCGTGGAAGTGATCATTGTGGGCCGCGGCGGAGGTTCGGCGGAAGATCTTGCAGCCTTTAACGACGAAGGGCTGGCTAGAACGGTGGCGGCGTCAGACATTCCCGTGATTTCAGCGGTGGGACACGAAACGGATTTTACGATCGTGGATTTTGTTGCGGACTTGCGCGCGCCCACGCCTTCGGCGGCGGCGGAGTTGGTAATCCGCTCACGGCTGGAAGTAGAGAATCAGGCGGAGGCAGCGCGGGAGCGGCTGGTGCGCGCCATGGAGCGCCGCCTGCTAGAGGCTCGGCACGCGTTGGTGGAACGGGCTCAACATGGCGCTTTCGCACGCATGATGGACTTGATCCGGCAGCGGCAACAGAAGCTTGACGACTTGACTTACCGGCTGGAGCGGGGCGAGCGGCAAGCCCTGGAGAAAATACGCCGGCGCTGGGAGGCGGTTGCTGCTGCGGTGCGACATTATGACGCCCGGCGCGTGCTGGCGGGGATTCGAAGCGAGTTGGAGGCCGGAACTACGGCCTTAGCGGGCGTCATGCGAAACCAGCTCTTACAGAATAAAGTTCGACTTGAGCGCATGAGTCGCGCGCTGGAGACGCTCTCACCGCTGGCTATTCTCGATCGAGGATACGCCTTGATTTTTGATGAAGCGCGACGGTTGGTGAAAGATGCGGCGCACGTTAAGCCGGGGGATCCAATCACGGCGCGAGTGGCCCGGGGAGAAATTCGAGCGGTGGTGACGAAAGCGACCATCCAGGAAGTTCGCAGAAAACGCGAGAAGCGCTAATTTCGATCGTTCCGATAATTCCAATGAAGCCCAATCTCAGAAGGTTAACGCTAACCTAGCCAACACGGCCCTGCATTAGAATAAAGAGTTCTAGACGCCTCAAATTTCAGGGAAGGAGATGTCGGTGACGCAACTGCTGGCGCCATGGGCGAGAGTGTCGTTTACGACGCTCGACATTCTGCTGGTGGCGCTGATCATCTACGAAGTGCTGGTGATGATCCGGGGCACTCGCGCTGCGCCGATGCTCGCGGGCCTGGCAGCGGTCGCCGCGACATTCTACCTGGCACGAATCGGCGAGTTGGTCACGTTGAACTGGCTGGTCAGCCGTCTTCTGCCTTATGTCGTTTTTGCGCTGATCGTTGTATTTCAGGCGGAGATTCGGCATGTGCTGTCGGATGTGGGCCGGCGCGTAAGTTTTCTGCGTGGCTCAGCGGTCGAGGGCGATTCCTACGACGACATCGTGCTGGCTGCCAATTTATTTTCACAACATCAGACCGGAGCGCTCATCGTGATTGAGCGCGAGATCGGATTGCGGACTTACGCGGAGAGCGGCGTAGCTATGGATGCCAAGCTTTCCTATGATTTGCTGGCCACAATCTTTCGGCCGAGCGCCCCGCTGCACGATGGAGCGGTGATCATCCAGAAGGATCGATTGGCGGCAGCCGCTTGCTTCCTGCCGCTATCGATGAATCCAGTGCTGTCCACGCAGATGGGCACGCGCCACCGGGCGGGCATCGGCATTACGGAGGAGACGGATGCGATTGCGGTAATTGTGTCAGAGGAGTCGGGCGCAATCAGTATCGCGGTGGGCGGAAAAATCGATCGTGATCTTACTGTCGAACAATTGCGCGAGCGCCTCAGCCAGGAGTTGCGTCGGTATGTGTCGCCCGTGGCATTGCCGACTGTGGTGCCAAGAGAAGACGCGCGCGATGACGAGTCGGACGCGGCCCAGGAATCGCCAATGAGGTTGGGAGCGTCGATGGGAGCCGATGACGATTCCGATCCGGACGGGGAGCGGCCCCTATGAATCTTATCCGGCGCTGGGTGCTGCACAACTTCTGGCTGAAAGCGTTGTCGCTGCTGTTAGCAACCGGATTGTGGATGGCGATTTCACCCGACGAGGAATCGGCGGAAGTTGCAGTTCGCGTGCCGATTGAGTTCCAGCACGTCCCTCCGCATCTCGAGATCAGCTCCATCACTATTCCTGAAGCGCAAATTCGCGTGCGCGGGCCGGAGCGCGTCATCCGGCAGTTGAGGGCCACCGACATCCATGCCGAACTTGAATTGAAAGATGCCAAGCCCGGCGAGCGCACCTTCGATCTGACAGCCGAGCAGGTTCGCCACCAGCGCGATTTGCATGTAGTACAAGTCGTGCCGGGGCAGGTGCACCTCACGTTTGACATGCGGCTCACGCGCGACGTAGAAATTCATCCCCGGGTGACGGGAACTTTTGCCGCTGGGGAACAGATCGCCAAAGTGATTGTTAATCCTGAGAGAATCACGATCACCGGGCCGCAACATCACGTGGAACTGGTGGACGCGGCGACTACCGACCCGGTAGACGCTTCGGGAACGAAAACCACGGCGACATTTTCGACCAACGTGTACGTTCCAGACCCCTTGGTTCAGGTAGTGCAGCCGACCCCGATCCGCGTGACTGTGATCATGGAAAAGGCCACGCCCGCGTCGAATGGGCATTGAGTTGTGCTCTTCTGAGTCTGCAAGTTTCGTGCATGTCAGTTATTATCCTCGGTCCGGCATTTTCGTTGAAGCGTCCAGCTTACGAATGAACCCACAGGAGCTATGAGCAATCACGGCAGACAACTTTTTGGTACGGACGGAATCCGCGGCGTGGCCGGCGACTTTCCTCTGACGAAAGAAAGCACGTTCCTGATCGGGCGCGCCCTGGGACAGGATTTGATTCGCAGCACGCCGAAGCCCAAGGCGGTGCTGGGGCAGGACACGCGCGAATCCAGCGGCTGGATTGCCGACCGTGTAGCGTCGGGTCTGGCTGCGGTAGGTGTGGATGTGCACAGTGCTGGTGTGATTACAACGCCGGGCGTGGCTTATCTGGCGCGGACGCGCGGTTTCGCTGCGGGTGTGGTGATCTCGGCTTCGCACAATCCGTGGACGGATAACGGGATCAAAGTTTTTTCCGGCGACGGTTTCAAGCTGCCGGATGCTCGCGAGCTCGGGATCGAGCAGGATATCTTCGCACTACTCGCGAGGCCAGGCGCGGCCGACGACACGGCGATGAGAATCGCCGGCCCATCCCTGCCGGGAGAATTGGTTTTGCGCAAAGCCTATATCGATTCGTTGGCGAGCAGTGTGTCGTCCGACTTGAGCGGTTTGCGCGTGCTGGTGGATTGTGCCAACGGAGCAGCGACGGCGGAGGCCCCTGAGTTGTTTCGAGGTTTGGGGATTCAGGCAACCTTCCTCTGTGTGACGCCAGACGGAAAAAATATTAACGACGGCTGCGGGGCGCTGCATCCTGAAAGCTTGGGTAAGGCAGTGGCTGCTTCGGGGGGGAAGTTCGATCTCGGCGTCACCTTCGACGGCGATGCCGACCGCGCTTTGTTTTGCGATAGTGAAGGCCGCGTGGTAAATGGAGACGGCGTGCTGCTGCTCACGGCGCGCGATCTGCAATCCCGAGGAAATTTGAACGGATCGACCGTCGTGGCGACGACAATGTCGAACATGGGAGTCGAAATCGCGCTGAAGAACGCGGGCATTCGCATGTTGCGGGCCAATGTCGGCGATAAGTATGTTCTGGAAGAGATGCTGAAGACAGGCGCCACTCTGGGCGGCGAGCAATCGGGACACATTATTTTTCGCGATGGCGAAGCGACCACCGGCGACGGCTTGCTGACGGCGCTGCGAGTGATGGATGTAATCGTGCGTTCGCGGGAGATCGCTGGCAGAGTTGGTAAGCGATCTGAAAGTGTTTCCGCAGAAAATTCAGAATGTGCGGGTGCGAGAGAAAATTCCATTTGCACAGGTGCCCGAGGTGCAGCGCGCCATCGAAGCTGCCGAGCGCGAGCTGGACGGAAATGGGCGCGTGGTGGTGCGCTATTCGGGGACTGAAGCGCTGGCGCGCGTGATGGT
The DNA here is from genome assembly GCA_963781635.1 of uncultured Acidobacteriaceae bacterium. GTDB lineage: Bacteria > Acidobacteriota > Terriglobia > Terriglobales > Acidobacteriaceae > Sulfotelmatobacter. The sequence goes on along the minus strand of CAWAFZ010000010.1, from coordinate 207,675 downwards.
GGAGGCGGAGTCAGAAGAGAAGATGCTGGCCGTTACTGAGAAGATTGCGGGCGAGATTCAGAGGGCATTGGGGGCGTAAACCCAGGCACGTTTTGGAAAGGATGTGCGGCCTTTCACTCGAATATCGGCAATAGCCTCGCCAGTACCTCATTCATAATCTCGTTTGGAATTACTCTCCAGCTTCCGGCCACCGCGCGCGGCTAGATCGAGTGCGCGGGGTTGATCGCAGCGGATGATACCTGTCGTTTTGGTTCCGGCTCCTGCCAGGGGGACGGCGAAACCGGCCATGCGAGCAAAGTTGCCGCCGCTTGTAATGGGCAAAACTACGGGGACTTTGGTGATCCGGTTGAAGGGTTCAGGGGAAACAATCAGCACTGGACGGCGGCCCCTTTGCTCGTGGCCCGAGGCGGGATCGAGACTGACGAGCCAGATCTCGCCGCGCTTCATTTCTCGTTGCCCCGCCTCGTTCCATCAGATTAGCTCGCGGCCGACGGGCTTGCTATCGAGCCATTCTCTATCTTCTTTCGAGCGTCGGCTCGAACTCTGTTTCGAGCGACGCGCCGTAGGATTGCATTGGGCCAACAGTTCGTTCAAGGTATAACGTGGGCGCGTCCGCGGCTGTACGACCAGGCAGCCACTTTCCACCGCGATGCCGACTTTGGCGCCGGGCTGCAATTGCAGGACGTCGAGCAGCGCCGGCGGGACGGCCAACATGACCGAGCCCCCGACTTTGCGCAGATTCGTGGTGTGCATGATGGCTCTTCGAGTTATACTCTAGTATAACACTGGATTTTGCTTTAGTCTTCGCCTTTGGCCGGCCTTAAGTATCCCAGTACGATAAGAGCGGCTATTACAAACCGGATTACTCTCCAGGCGGTAGATTCATGATCCGGATTGAGGACACTCACAAATAATGCAAGCAGCACTATTAGGAAAATGAAGAAGCACCATCCCCGCTGCCAACGTTCAGTGCGCTTAACTACAACGGCCTTCCTTTCCTCTTCGGATAGGTTGCGTTGAAGCGTTAATCGATCAATGAACACGAGGATAATGGCGGCCAGCCCAACTACAAAGGCTAGAAACAGCACAATCGGCAACGCCTCAACCATGTGCTAGTCCAGGCAATCAAGAATTCCGAATCGAAATTCTAATCCAGGTCTCGCCAGTTCGGGCCGATCCCTATTTCTACGAGCAGGGGAACCGCCAGAGCCTGCACTTTTTCCATTAGCTCGCGAACTAGGGACCGCATCGTCTCCACTTCTTTCTCCGGAACTTCGAAGACTAGCTCGTCGTGAACTTGCAGAGTCATTCGCGATTTCAGATTGCGCTCGCGCAACACTCCGTCGATGCGGATCATGGCCACCTTGATCAGATCTGCGGCGGTGCCTTGCAGCGGAGTGTTTACCGCGGTGCGCTCGGCAAAGCCTCTTTGATTTGCGTTCTTGCTGTTGATGTCAGGGATGGGGCGGATGCGGCCGTGCAGGGTTTTCACGTTCAGGTCGCGGCGAGCTTGTTCCAACGTCTTGTCGATGAAAGCGCGAACGCCTGCGTATTTCTCGAAATATGCGGCGATAAACTGTTTGGCTTCGGCAGGCTCGATCCCGAGATTTTGCGACAAGCCGAAAGGTGACAGTCCGTAAACGATTCCGAAGTTCACGACTTTGGCGGCGCGGCGGTGCTCGGGCGTGACCATTAACGGAGGCACGCCGAAGACTTGCGAGGCGGTTAGGGTGTGTATGTCGTCGCCGCGGCGGTAGGCTTCGACCAGGAGTGGATCGCGCGAGAAATGCGCTAGCAGGCGCAGTTCGATTTGCGAATAGTCGGCGGTCAGAAGAACGTAACCGGGTTCGGCGATGAAGGCGGCGCGAATGCCGCGTCCCAGTTCAGTGCGGATGGGAATATTTTGCAGATTCGGATTGGCCGAGGAAAGCCGGCCCGTGGCCGTGCCCGCTTGGTAGAAGGTAGTGTGCAACCGTCCGGTAGAGCGATTGATCAGTGCAGGCAGGGTGTCTACGTAGGTGGACTTGAGCTTGGTGAGCTGGCGGTAGTCGAGAACCATGCGTGCGATCGGGTGATCCTCGGCTAGAGTCTCAAGAACATCGACTGCAGTCGATATAGTACGGCCCTTACCATATTTCACCGGCTTGGGCAGATTCATCTGATTGAAGAGAACGTCGCCAAGCTGCTTGGGCGAGCCGATGTTGAATTCCGTGCCTGCGACTTCATAAATTTCTCCGGCTTTGCTTTTTATTTCGCGCTCAAGCTCGGTCGACATTTGCGCGAGCGCGGCAGTGTCGATCTTCACCCCAGCGTGTTCCATGCGCGCGAGCACCGGAACGAGCGGCAGGTCAATCTCTTCATAGAGCTTGGTCAACCCAGCCTGCTTCACATCCTCGCGCAACGCGGCCGTGAGCCTGCCGGTGACATCTGCCGCTTCGGCCAGATCGCCGCTGAGCCTGAGATTGAAGCGCCGCAGTGCAACCTCCGGCAGGCGATGCGATGAGTAAGTCGGGTCGAGCAGGTACGAATAGAGCATAGTGTCGTGCTCAATCCCGCTCAACTTTATGCCCTTGGAATCGAGTGCATGGATCGCGGACTTGTAATCATGAACAGATTTTGGTTTTGCCGACGCTAGGATCGAACGCAGCTTGGCGGCCGCCGCCCCGGAATCAAGCTTTACGATCACGGCTGACCCTGCGGTCGCGGAGATGGCGACACGCTGCAAAGCGGCTTCAGAAGCAGATAACGGCAAGGCATCCGAGAGAGGAAGCATCGCCTCCTGCGGTTCTTCCTCAATCGGCTCTTCCTCGCCTTCACCCAGCGCTTCCGATTGTCCTAGCTCCACCGCGATGGCAAGCGTGCCTTGGCCGGGCACTGAGTTGAGCACCGCTTCTACATCCGCGGCCGATTGCGCTTCGCTGTAGTGAGTTTCTGTGATCTGAACTTCGGGCAACAATTCTTTCAGCAGCGAAGTGAATTCGAGTTCAGTGAAGAGCTGGCGCAGCCGATCGAGATCGGGCTCGCCTGCGCGCATGGCCTCGACGTCCAGTTCAACCGGCACGTTGCAGTCGATGGTGGCCATGCTCTTGCTGAAAAGAATGGTGTCGCGATTGTTTAGCAGAGATTCACGGTAGGTCTTCTTCTCGACCTCGGCGGCGCGTTCGAGAGCCTGCTCGACGCTGCCGAAGCGCTTGATGAGTTCGACCGAGCCTTTGTCGCCGATGCCGGGCGCACCTGGAATATTGTCGATGGCGTCGCCGCGTAATGCCATCACATCGACTACGCGCCCCGGAGGCACGCCCAGAATTTCCTCCACCTTGGCGGCGTCGCAGATCAGATTGTCTTTGGGAGGGTTCAGAATGTGAACTTGATCGTTGACCAGTTGCATCATGTCCTTGTCGCTGGAGACAACGTAAACGGGATGCGCCGCGGAAGCGGCTTTGCGGGCAAGAGTTCCGATGACATCGTCGGCCTCGAAGCCGGAAAGTTCCAGGATGGGTATGCGGTAGGCCTCGAGAGCGCGGCGAATATAAGGAATCTGCTGAGCGAGATCTTCGGGCATCGCCTTGCGGTTGGCTTTGTATCCCTGGTAGGCGACTTCGGTGAAGGTCTGCGTCTTGATGTCGAACTTGCGAACGCTGGTGATCGACTCGGCTTGCGTATCGCGGAAGGTAGGCGCGGCGACGTCGAAGACGGCGGCCAGGTAACTGGGCGAGAAATCGTCGCGCAGTTTGCGCAACATGTTGACGAAGACGTAAATCGCGGCGGTAGGAAGTCCGGCTTTCGTAGACATGGAGCGCTGCCGGGCCATGGCGTGATAGGCGCGGAAGATGAACGACATGGTGTCGATCAGGAAAATGCGGGCGGCGTGGGAGGCCGGATTTCCAGATCCGCCGATTCTCGGACTGCTGGACCCGTTGCCGGATGGCGACGAGGCGGGGGCGGACGAACTCCTGGCCGACGATTGTTTTCGAGGCGGCAAGTACCTAGTTTAGCAGCACAGAGAGTTGCTAGAAATCGACGGTGAAGTCGGCCTCGACCAATTTTCTGGCGGCTCCGCCTGGAGTGCTTTGGAAAACGAGATAGTACTTCTGGGAATGATCCTGCGTGGGAGGAAGGCCGAAGTTTACGTTCTGATCATGCGACGCATCGGCAGAAAAAACCGCTTCGCTGCCGCCGCCGCGCACGAAATCGGCGTACTGTGCTTCGTTCAAGATCAGAAAATCGACGTTGGCGATGTCTTCGTCGTCCTGAATACCGATCTGTTTCACGAACGAACGATATCTGCCGTGCAATTGCGGCCGGAATGCGTATGCGGGGATTTCAAAGGGAAAGTTGACCGAGGTCCTAAGGCTAAACGTCTTATGTAGTATCACGTTGCTGGTGCCTACAGCAGACTGCCCAATATAACGGCTGGCATGGGGTTTCACCGGATCGGGTTTGTGCAGTGGATTGAGGTTTTCGGCTTTATCCATTAACTCAGCCAAAGGCCCAACGACTTTAACGGCTGGGTCGCCGTCTTGGGCGGTTGGTTTAGTCTCAGCCTCTTGCGCTTGCTCGGTCGTCTCTGCATTCGCGGCGCGAAGGTGATTTCGCCAGTAGGAATATCCTCCCGCTAAAACGGCGCACAGAAGCAGCGGCGTAATCCATTTTTGCACTTCGGTCTCCTCCTCCCAACTTTTTAAATTACTCCGAGGAGGCGCTCCGCATGAGGCAATTTCGGCTGTTGAAGTTACTTCGGTTTGGAGCTCGGAATTTCTCTTTACCTGAGAATTATGTAATGAACATACAGTCTCCATAGGAATAGAACCGATAACGCTCGGCGACCGCGTGTGCGTACGTGCGCAGAGTGTTTTCCCTCCCAGCAAATGCGCTGACCAGCATCAGCAGAGTCGATTGCGGCAAATGGAAGTTAGTGAGCATTGCGCTCACCACTTTGAACTCAAAACCCGGGTAGATAAAAAGATCCGCTTCCGTGCTGCCGGGCAAGATAGAACCCGCGCCGCGGCGATGCGCGTGTTCCAGGGATCTCACGGTGGTCGTACCCACGGCCACGACACGCCGGGAATCGTGCAACGCAGAGTTGATTGCGGAACCCGCCTCCGGTGAAATCGAGTAAGCCTCGGAATGGATTTTGTGATCTTCGACGCGCTCGACCCGAACCGGCTGGAACGTCCCCAATCCTACATGCAGAGTGATTTCGACGGCGTGAATTCCGCGCAGGCGAATGCGATCCAAGATTTCAGGTGTGAAATGCAGGCCCGCAGTGGGCGCTGCGACCGATCCGCTGTGCTGGGCGTAGACCGTCTGGTAGCGCTCGCGGTCGCGGGAAGAATCAGGGCGCGCAACGTACGGTGGAAGCGGCACGTGGCCGATGCGGTCAAGAGCCGCGAAGAAATCGTCAACCGGCTCAAAGCGTATCCGCCGCTCACCGAATTCTCCACGGGCGAGAACTTCTGCTTGCAACTCATCGTTCGCGCCGAAGAACAACCGTTCTCCGACTCCGATTTTGCGGCCGGGACGAACCAGGCACTCCCAATCATTCGGCTGACTGGAAATCTGGCGGGTAAGCAGAACTTCAATGCGTCCGTGAAGAAAATCGCGGGCGGCGGGATTGTGCAGGCTCACGGGTTGGGCGCGGGCACCCGCCCGGCGGCCGTAGAGACGCGCGGGAAAGACACGTGTGTTGTTGAAGACCATGACATCTCCCGGTTGCAGGAGCTCCGGAAGGTCGCGGAACACGCGGTCGGACCATTGTCCGCTCGTGCGCTCAAGATGCAACATGCGCGAAGAATCGCGAGCCGCGAGAGGTTCCTGCGCAATGAGTTCTTCGGGCAGATAGAAGTTGAAGTCCGAGACCAACACGGTTTCAGAATATAGGATTCGACACCGAGAGCAGGATGTGGAATCGGGGGAAGGAACAATGTAGTGGTTCGACCGCCAGATGCGCCCCGCAAACCTGATTTCAGCCCAAGGTTAACGATTTTCTTTGTAAATTTGTTTGTCTCTTCCCGCCGCGTGCGGTACTATGCGGGGGTTGCCGCTTTTGTCGCTCCCCTGAGAGAGTTTTCCATGTCCACGGAACGTAAATACAGGGAAGAAATCGTCCACTACGGGCGCATGCTGCATAATCGCGGTTTTGTGGCGGCCATGGACGGAAATCTGTCGGTGCGATTGGACGGTGAGCGGGTACTGGTGACGCCGACCGGTGTGAGCAAGGGTGCCATGCGCGCCGGAGACATGGTGATCGTCGATTTGAATGGCGAGCGCGTCGCGGGGCGGCGCAACGTGACCAGCGAGATCGGAATGCATTTGCTGATTTACCGCACTCGGCCGGACATTCAGGCGATCGTGCATGCCCATCCGCCAACCGCGACCGGATTCGCTGCGGCAGGCATGGCGCTGACCGAACCGCTGGTCTGCGAAGTGGTGATGGGGTTGGGATGCATTCCGCTGGCTCGCTACGGAACCCCCGGAACCTCGGAGTTGGCCAAGACTCTAGAACCCTACGTGCCGCACTACGACGCCATTTTGATGTCGAATCACGGGGTAGTCACCTACGGCGACACGATCGAGCACGCTTACATGAAGATGGAAACGGTGGAGCACTTTGCGCAAATCGCTCTGGTCACGCACCTGCTGGGGCGGCAACAGCCGCTGACCGGAGTTGATATCGAGAAACTCCTGCTGGCGCGGACGAAATATTTCGGAACAAAGGCCGCTGCGTCCATGCCGATCTCGATGGCGAGGCCTCCAGAAAAAGTAAGTTGAACATAAGTGGAACAGCTGCTCAGCCGGATTTCCCGCCTCAAAATCAATGCGAGCCCAAGCTCGAAGCTTGGGCAGATCACCCGCTTAGGTATTAGCACTCAGCGCGAAGGTCCAATTCGATTGCATCGATCAGCGGGACTAGCCATGCCAGGAGCGCCTGATGCGCTGGATGTCGAACATAAGCGTCCAGTGAAGCTTTGTCCTTGAATTGCATGATGCCGCCAAACGTATAGCCTTTTCCCCGCGGCGAAATATTTGGACCCACGTGGGTTTGAAGAAGTCCGGGGATGACTCCTTGAAAAGCTAAGATCTCTTTTGCAGCTCTGTCTTTTTGAGCTTCGGATGTTCCGGGCTTCCATTGAAATGCGAACACGTGAAAAACGCTCGCTGATTGGCTTTCCGCACTCGCCGCTTCCGGCGAATTGAGGATGAGGGCCGCAGCTCCGATAGCGGCGCAGCCATCTCGCAGCATGGCACGGCGGGTTGAGTTCGTCATTTGAAGTTCCCTTCTGACGAGGGATAACCATCCGCTTCGGGTTTGGCCGCATTAGCGATTGCTGATTCCCTCGAGATGTTTAGGATACCTTGCCCCTTGGGCGTCATGATTACCTACCCTACCCACCCTCGGCGGGTTTGTAATCTATGGGTTAGCGGGATTTTGCCATTTGATCTCCGGGCTGCAATAAGTTACGGGCATAATCTTGAGCCCTCATGAGTTATCATCTCCTCTGATTTGTCTTGGAGCTATATGGCTATTGTCTTGTATTGCTGCAAGATGATCAAGGTTGAGTGAACATTGGGGTTGTGGAAGAGGGCGAGAAGTACGGAGGGGGAACTTCACTTTCAGAAAGTCAATTGAAAGCATCGGCACAGCGCCCTCGGGTTGGGATGATCTCGGCATCCAACAGCAAAGGTGGCCCCCCCCCGGCAACCAAGCCAGCTAAGAAGAAGAGCAACGGTCATGAATGGATAGAGGCAGAGCGCGAGGCAATGAGCGAGAAACAAAGAGCGCTGTGGGTTGCCAAGAAAAAGTCTAAGAAGGCATAAATTCCAGTTGTCTGGACAGTCACGCATGCTCCTGCGACTTTGACAAGAATCTACGGCAACCTCGGGTCGAAGACCGACCTTTACGAAGACGAATGTCAGCATAGGCAATATAGACGGCGCTCGGGAAGGCTCGGCGAAGGTGAGAAAGCTCGCGCGTCTGATACTCCGTCCATAGATGTTCGCGTTGCGGGCTCCGTCGAAGGGCAGGAGCAAGACAATCGAAGGCCATTCGTTCCGGATGCCGCAACCGTGTTTGCGCGCATCTTTCCATTGACGCCTTGCCTGTTTGACAGCAGGTCAGCGTAAGCCTAGCATTGAAATTGAGCAAGCTACCTCTCCTTACTCTTTCAGGTTCCCTGAACTAAGTCAGCCCATCTGAAGTTTTTCCCCCCTTAGATTCCCTCGAAGGAGGAACCACACTATGACCCTATTGACCCGTTGGGAGCCTTTCCGTGAGTTCTCCACCATGCAAGACCGTATGAACCGCATGAACCGTCTTTTCCGTGAGTCGTATAGCCCCGAAGCCCCGGAAGAAGCGTTAACAACCACCAGCTTCGCACCGCCCGTGGACATCTACGAAGACGAGCACAACATCACGCTGAAGCTTGAAGTTCCCGGCATCGACGAAAAAGACATTGATGTCCGATCGAGAACACCACTCTCACCGTCCATGGCGAGCGCAAGATCGAGAAGGAAGAGAAAGAGGAGAACTTCCGTCGCGTCGAGCGGCAGTACGGAAGCTTCACCCGCTCGTTCACGCTGCCCAGTTCGGTAGACACGGGGCAAGTGAGCGCCAACTATGACAAGGGCGTGCTGAAGATCAACCTCGCCAAAAAGGCCGAAGCCAAGCCGAAGCAGATTAAGGTTAATGTTGGCAGCGAGAAGACCCTCGAAGCCAAGGTTCATGGCAAGGCCGCGTAAGAGCAGTCACAGTTAAGAGCAGTGACAAGAGAAATGGGAGGCGCTTATGTGCCTCCCGCTTGTCTCTCTCCGGTCTAAACCTCAGTGTCGGTCTTTTCGAACGAACCAAGAAGGGTCGCTTTTATGAACGCAACCAACATTTCCTTTGGGTTGTTCATCGTGTTCTTGACCATCCTGCTGGCCCACTGGATGCGCAATCTGAAACCACAGGTCGCCGGGCTTCGGTCACAAAGGATGTGCCCATCTTGCGGATTGATCACATCTCGATTAAAGGCAAGTTGTTTGGAATGTGGCGAGCCCTTTATAGCGGTGGTGCACTCGACTTCAAAGAAATAAACCGGCGCTTGGGAGCTTTAAGAGTGCGTTATGTATTGTTCTTCATATCAGGCGGGCAATCAGATTGCAACTTACTTCTCCGTCGGTAGACTTGCGGGGTTGTGATGGATGAAATCGGATTTTCAGTTCTGAAGTATGGTGGGAGGACTCCTGTTCTTGCTGCTTGCACCCGATGCCAGTTGAAGTTCCTTACGCCTACGCAAATGATGAAAGATTGGGAGGCCGCTCGTGAATACCTTTGGAGGAAATACAGCAATCACCGTTGTGTATCCACATTCTTACACAATGAGGAAAAAAATCATGCCGCCCTTCAAATCCCCACGTCACGAGCTCAACGCCCAAGAGCGGTTTAACGAAAGAAAGTCGGAAGAGAATCAAGTCGAGCGTTTGCTCGCTGTGCTGGCAAAGAAGCTCGGTCCATCTCGCGTGCAGGTTACATCTTCCTCATTGCGCGTTGCCTAGCCCTAATTGCTACGAATCGATGTCCCACGGAGGAGTGGAGAAGTGTTTTTGCTTGACATCCTCTCTCATAGGATGAGCGTAATGGCGATAGCGCTCACGACTCGCCGCTTGGTCTCGGATTCCGGGCCACTCGTTCTCTAACGCCTAAGCTTCGCCCGGAGGTATGGGAATTCCCCCGCGCCCACTCTGTGCACATTCGCCTCAGCGAAATCGCAGACGCGGTCTAGCGCATCCTGTAGCTGCTGCTGGTAACGTTCCAGATCCTCATCACTGGCTTCGTTTGGCACCGGGATGAGTTTGCCGAAGCGCATTAGCACGCGGGAGAACGGCTTGGGGATGATCAGGCGATCCCAGGTGTTGAGGACCCAGGCGCGGTCGACGGCCATGTGATACATCGTCAAGGGCACGCCGGAAGATCGCGCCAGGGCTACCGGGCCGGGCTTCACTTTGTGGCGTGGGCCGCGGGGGCCGTCGATGCTGAAGGCGACGGTCCAGCCTTCCTGCAGGGCGCGGCGCAGGCCAAGCAGCGCGCGCACGGCGTTGCGGCTGCTGGAGCCTTTGACGGCGACGAAGCCGAATTTGCGGATGATGCGTCCCATGTATTCGCCGTCGTAGCTGTTGCTGCTCATTACGCGGATGCCGAGGTTGCGGCAAAAGTAAGTTGAGGGGATGATGCAGGCGTGCCAGAAGGAGCCGATCAGCGGGCGCTGGCCAACGGTTTGCTGGGCGCCCTCTTCGCGCGAGACGCAGACTCGCAGGGTGGGTCCGATGAGACGGATGAACCAGTATCCGGCGGTGATGATGATGCGGAGGATGATGCGCTGGCGGAGGGTGAAGCGGCGCGGTGTAGGGGTGGTGGTGACTTCGTCAGTAGCCGCTTGCGTCACCCGGTTATTGTAGCGGGATTCGTGCTGGGTGCGACTCGCTGCGCTCGGCTGGACCCTTTGGCTTCGCTCAGGGCAGGCTCGCGGGGCGCCCATCCTCACACAGACTGCTCCCCGGGACTGGGCGTCTTATCGCCGCGCTCGAAGCGCTGGGCCACCCAAAATCGAAGCTCTAGGAGTCTGCTTAGCTTTCCAGGTAGGTGTCGATCCACTCTTTGATTTTCTGGCGGCGCTCGTCGGCGGCCTCGAAGCGAACTCCGAAGGACTTGGTCTTGCGCCAGGTCACTACGCCACGGACGTTGACGCGGGGCAAGGTCATCAGTGAAAAAGAAATTTCTACGTTGGTTCCTGCGGGCATGTCCTCAGAGCTCTTGAGCGACATGCCGCCGGCGCTGATCTCGATGCTCGAGGCGCTCAGCCGGTGGCCATCGTGGCTGACTACCGTGACCTCAGTCATCACCGGGATACGCACGTAGCGGCGAAATTCGTGGAGCACGAGCATGTGCGTGGCGCGAACTAACTTGAGCGCGGCGGGACGCTCGAGAGGTTCCTGGAACATGGCGTTGACGCCATACTTCGAATAGCGCATTGCCTCCTGGGCGTTGCCGCCGAGTCCATAGAGCACGATGCGGCTGTTGGAAGGCGAGGAACGGGCAATCTCCATGACCTGCTCGGCGCCGGGGCCCAGGCGAAGCACGCAGGCCTCGAACTTCTCCTGCTTCAGGCGCTCGGCCGCCGATGCGGTGACTACGGTCTCGATTCCGAATTGGCGAAAACACTCTGCCAGCAGAGATCGGGACGACTCTTTCAGGTCGACCAGCGCAGCGCGCGCCGCTTTTTTGTTGGAGGGAGCGGGTGCCAGTGCAGTTCCGAAGGCTTTTTCCATGTTCAGGGCCGGTTTCAAATACAAAAACTTATTGTGGCGTGCCGTCGCGAAGATGGAAAGACCCTATTGGGCAAAGGACCGGGTACAAAAGTATCATTACCTGGGCTGGACTGGCGGGTTCTGGAAAGAGGTAAAGCGTGAGTTCTCAAAATGGACGTCTGGTAATTCTTAGCGGGCCTTCGTGCGTGGGCAAGAGTCCGCTGATCAAGTCGCTCGGCAAGTTTTATCCTGAGTTGTATTCGGGATTTCACAAGCTGGTGCTGGTGAATAGCCGCTCTCCGCGTCCCGGCGAGGTGGATGGTGTTGACTATCATTTTCGCACGCGTGCCCAGGTCGAAGCCTTGCGCTCCGACGATCGCTATGCCGTGTTGCAGGCGCGTAGCGATCTGCAGGCTCTGAATCTCCCCGAACTCGAAGCACTGCTTCAACGCGGGGACGTTTTCTTTGAGGGAAATCCAACCGTGGGTCGGGCACTGCAAACGCACCCTCGCCTCGCCGGGGTGAACCGGCTGAGCATTTTTCTCTCTCCGCTGTCGAAGGAAGAAATCTCATACTTGAGAGCGCCGGAACGCAACGTTTCGCTGCAGGATTTTCTTACCGATGTGATGCGGCGCAAGTTGCTGCGCCGCACGCGTCGGCAAAAGGGAGAGCTTTCGGCCAGGGATCTGGAAGACATCGAAACCCGCGCCTCCAGCGCCTATCGCGAACTGCAGCAGGCGCCGCATTTCCAACATGTGATCCCGAATCACGATGGCGAAGACAGCGATCACTGGGAGGCTTTTTATTATCTGATCGGCGACGCTCGCAAGTCTCTCGAAGCTTTCGTTGGCTTGCTTCAGGGAAGAGTTCCCGCCGGCGTCGAGAAGTGGGAGGAGCAGCTTCTAGCTGCTAGCTCCTAGCTATCTTCATATGGCGCCGACGAGAAAGCAGATTCCTCAGCCGCGCTGCGCGCGCTGGTCGGAATGACAATGTTTTTGGGGTACACGGGAGCGCCATGTCAAAAGTCATTCGATGCCCCATCAACCCACTTCCACCAAGCCATACGTATGCTGCCAGCGACTACGCAGCGCGACCAGCGCGCGGCTGATCTCCACTTGGGTAATTTCAGAATTCGGCCCAGCCATCACGGCGGCGGCTTCGCGCTTGGCAAGTTCCGAGCAATTGCCGGTCGCGAATCAGGTTGGCTACGCGGAAGCTGGGCATGCCGGCCTGACGCGTGCCGAAAAATTCTCCGGGGCCGCGCAATTCTAGATCGAGTTCGGCGATCTGAAAGCCGTCGTTGGTGCGCACCATGGCGTCGAGACGGCGCTCGCCTTCCTCCGTGACTTTACCGCCGGTCATCAGGATGCAGAACGACTTCGCCGCTCCGCGGCCGATGCGTCCGCGCAGTTGGTGAAGTTGCGCCAGGCCAAAGCGCTCAGCGTGCTCGATCACCATCACGGTTGCATTCGGCACATCGACGCCGACTTCAATTACCGTGGTCGCAACCAGAATCTGTAACTCGCCTTTCTGGAACATGCGCATTACTTGATCTTTCAATTCGGAATCCAGGCGGCCGTGCAGCAGCCCGACCTTCAGGTCGGCGAATACCTTCCCGCTCAGCTCGCGATACATCTTGATCGCGGCCTTCAGTTCAGTCTCTTCACTCTCGGCGATGACCGGGTAAACCACGTAGACCTGATAGCCCTTCGCCACCTGCTTGCGCACGAAGTCCCAGACTTCGGGCGCTGCGGTCGTCAGTAATTCTTCGCGTGACGATGGGCGTGCGGCCGGGTGGAAGTTCGTCGAGCACGCTTAGATCGAGATCGCCGTATAGCGTGAGCGCCAGCGTGCGCGGGATCGGCGTGGCGGTCATTACTAGGACGTCAGGCTCGGCTGTAGATTCAGCCGAGCTGCGCTCGGGCGGACAGCCGGGGGCGGCTGTCCCCACATGAGTTGCTGCCCCACGCGCGTCGCTGCCTTCGGCCGATTTTTTCATCAGCTTCAGGCGCTGCAAAACGCCGAAGCGGTGCTGCTCGTCGACGATTACCAAGCCTGGCTTGGCGAACTCAACTTTTTCTTCCAGCAGAGCGTGCGTGCCGATGACGAGTTGCGCATTTCCCTGCGCGATGTGGCGGCGGATTTCGCGCTTGCGATCGGCTTCGAGCGAGCCGGTCAGCAGGACAATGCGATATCCGGCATTCTCCAGAATTCTGCGCGCGGAAAAATAATGCTGCTGGGCGAGAATTTCCGTGGGCGCCATCAATGCAACCTGGCAGCCATTTTCAATCGCGATGATCGCCGCCTGAAAGCCGATGATGGTTTTGCCGGAACCGACATCTCCCTGCAGCAAACGCCGCATGGGATACGGCTTTTGCATGTCGCCGGCGATCTCTTTTAAGCACCCGCTTCTGCGCCGCCGTAGGATGGAAGGGCAGAATCTTTTTTATTGCCTGACGCACTTGATCGTCGAGGCGAAAGGCGATGCCGGTTTGCGCTTTCTGCTGGCGGCGCTTGAGTTCGAGACCCAGCTCGATAAAAAACAATTCTTCAAAGATCAAACGGATGTGGGCCGGCGTGCGCGCCGACTGCAAGGCTTCGAAGCTCTCTCCAGCTTCGGGCCAATGAACTTTCCACAGCGCCTCGCGCTCCGAAACCAATGCCAGGCGCTCGCGCACGGCCTGCGGAATGGTCTCGGCAAGTTCGGGAGTGAGGTCTTCCAGAGCGGTGCGAATAATGCGGCGAAACCAGCGCGCGGTCACCTTGCCCTGCCCGGCCGACTCGTAGATGGGCACGATGCGTCCCACTTCGAGCGAGGTTGCGGCCTTGTCTTCGGCGGCTTCTCCGACAGTACCGTTGCCAGCAACCTCGCCCAGCATCTCAAACTGCGGCTGGATGATCTGCATCTCTCCGCTGCGCGAATCCTGCTCAACCTTGCCGTAAAGCGCGATCAGCTGGCCGGGCTTGAATTTGTCTTGCAGATAGGCGCCATGGAACCAGAGGCATTTCAGGCGCGAGCGTCCCTGGCCCACGGTTAGCTGAAAGATCGGCATCTTGCGTGTGCGAAACAACCCCGAGTTGCGCACCTCCCCGATCACGGTGGCCATTTCTCCGGGACGAAGTTCTGCAATGCCGCGCGGATTCAGCCGGTCTTCGTAGCGAAAGGGCAGATAGTTCAGCAGATCGCGCACCGTGGCGATGCCCTTGGTAGCAAGAATCTCCGCCAGCCGCGGGCCAATGCCCTTGACGTACTGGACCGGCGTGGTGAGTTCAAGCATGGTGGAGGTTCCAGAGGAATGTTAGCAGGGAGTTGGGGCGTAAAAGGGATGATTGGAGATCAGCCGCAGACGGATCAACCGGCGTCTAAATCCATCATGCTGGTCAACCTGGTCCAAGCTCTGTTAGCCATTATTCTGGGAAATGTGGCCTACTTCTTCCTCGGGCCCATGTTCCACCTGCCGCGCCACCGGCCGTTTCAGATGGACTGGGGGCTGGTGGTGGATTTCTGGTTTTGCGTCGTGGCTTATGGGCTGATTCGCAGCGCTAGACGGTGGAAGTAGGCTTTCGTTCAACCTCCAGGTCGTTGGTGGGGATTCACGCGTGCGCTCAGGGGCTAAAGCCCGTTTTCGCAGTAGCCTGCTTACGGCGCGGCTGAAGCCGCGCCCTTTCAAGGCAGAACCGACGTCACAGGTTTTCTTGGTTATGCCGCGCCTTCCAAACCATGGGGCTATGGGTTTGCCGTACCGCTGAAGGTCGCCTTTCAGCTCCTCTAATCAACCAGTCTTCAGGCATGCCACGAACAGGCCAGTCCAGGTTACTTTGGGCACTCTGGCAATGGGCTGCGGCACGTTACGATATATCCCTGAACCATCCCCGAGCGCGGTCCCATCTTTTAATATGAATAAAATTGCGGTCCTGTACGATGCCGGGCAGGCGGTGCTCTCCACCTTTGATCTGGACGAGGTGTTGCAGCGCATTCTGGCGATCGCGCATGACTATTTTCATCTGCGGAACGTGGCCATTGTGCTGCTCGATGGGCAGAAACAACAGTTGTATGTCCGCTCGCAGATTGGCTGGGACGCAGGCCAGGATCAGGTTCGCATGGGCCTGGGGGAGGGGCTGACCGGAGCCGCAGCACTTAAGAAGCAGCCGGTGTACGCTCCCGATGTCAGCAAGGATTCACGTTATTTCTGTTCGGCTAAATCAACACGTTCCGAGCTCGCCATCCCCTTGATGGTTCGCGACGAAGTTGTGGGCGTGCTCGATTGCCAGAGCGATCGCGTCGACCACTTCGACGCCGAGACCATCGATTTGCTGACCTTGTTCTCTACGCAAGCATCAATGGCGCTGCAGAATGCGCGCTTGTATTCTCTGGAGCAGCAACGTGCCCGGCAACTACAGGCCATCAATGCCATCGCTCAGCAAACCACGGCGGTACTCGATCTCGAAGAGCTGTTGAGCCGAGTCTGCGGGCTTATCCAGAACGCCTTTCAGGTTTCGCACGTGTCGCTCTTCTTGCGCGAGGATCATGACCTCGTCTTGCGGGCGCACCACGGCACGCTCACTCCTCGCATACCACAAGGAGGACGCTTCCCGGCCAGCGTTGAGCCCTGGTCTCGAATTCTATCGGCCAGTGGAACGGTACTTGAGAAAGACCTTTGCGGTCCAGCCTCCGACACCAAATTCTTCGTGGAATCCGCCTCGCGCATTTGCATTCCTCTGGTTTCCTTCGGACAGACGCTGGGGGTGTTAGCTCTGGATAGCGACAAGGCCGACGCCTTCCGCGACGGCGATTTGCAGTCCCTGGAATCGGTGGCCGACATTTGCGCGACGGCCATTCAGAATGCGCACTATGTCGAGCGGGTGAAGCAGCTTGCCTATCTCGACGGACTAACCGGTATTTTCAACCGGCGCTTCTTCGAACTGCGCATCACGGAAGAGATTGAGCGTGCCAGGCGCTACGGCAGCGGCATGGCCGTGATCATGGCCGATATCGATCAATTCAAGCGCTTGAATGACGAGTTCGGACACGTGCTGGGTGACGAGGTGCTACGGCAGGTTTCCTCGCTGTTTCACCAGCAACTCCGGAAGATAGATGTGGTGTGCCGCTACGGCGGCGAAGAGTTCGGCATACTGCTCACCCAGACCAATGCCCAGCATGCCATGAGTGTGGCTGAAAAACTTCGGAAGATGGTGGCCGGTTGGCAGTTTCCAGGCGTGCCCCAGACCGTAACCATTAGCGCTGGAACGGCGGCGATGCCTGACCATGGCACAACCCGCGACGAGTTGGTAAAAGCGGCGGATACCGCTCTCTACGCGGCCAAGCAGGCAGGGCGTAATCAGGTTTGTCTGGCAGTTTTGGCTCACCGTCGCGGAACTTCCTAGATTTCCCTATGCCGAATCTGCCTTCTAAGGACTACACAACTTAGATGTCCAGCGATCCCACCTGCATCTGACGGCGCAAGTTTTGCATCTGCTCCCGCATCTTCTTCTGGTTCTTTCGTAATTCCTCGGTGGCTTTGCGAATGTCTTCCTGCGCGATTTTCTGCGACTGATCGTGCATCTGCTGCTGCTGATCGCAAACCGCCTTGCGTATTTCCTCAGAAGCCTTGAGGGCTTGTTCGCGGGCTAACTCCATCTGCGGACGCAGCTTTGCAATCTCGTTTCGCGCTTCATTCAGCTCAGCCTGAGTCTCGGCGCTGATCTGGGGCGCGTCTAAACTTTCTTCAAGCACGTCGCCGGACTCTTTGAGCTGGGGTAGGCTCAGGGTGAGAGTCTGCTCTTTCTTGTCGCGGATCACACCTACGCTGACCGACCCAGCCGCATGGGAGCGCAGGGCGTGGGTGAAATCACTGGTGTCATGAACCGGCTGATCGGCAACGCGCGTAATCACGTCACCGGCGCGCAGCCCGGCCTTATCGGCGCGACTGCCCTTTTCCACCGAGCGCACCAGTACTCCATTGCCATTCTTCGCGCCAAAGAACTCGCCGAGTTGTGGCGTGAGATTTTCTACCATCAAGCCGCTGCGCCGGGACGAACGAACCACGACGACATTGACCTCGGGGATATCGAAATCGCCCATGTTTGGCATAGGCGGGATCTGTATGTCGATGTCCTTACCCTTAGAAATATGCGGAAACTCCTGGTGCCGGTCGGCAAGCTGCACCTTGATGGTGACGGGCTGCCCATCGCGGCTCAACCCAAGCGTGACCACGCGTCCCGGCGGAGTCTCATGAATCATGCGCTGCAACTGGGTCTTGCTCTCGATCGCCGTTCCGTTCATGGTCAGGATTACGTCGTGCTCCTTGATTCCGGCTTTGCCCGCGGGAGCGTCTTGATCGACCATCGTGACCTCGACGCCCTGCTCTTCCTTCAGCTTGAGCGCGCCGAGCCGCTCCGAACTGATATCCGCGATGTCGACGCCAAGATAAGAGCTTGGTCCCGAGTCTTCACTCCAAATACCGTAGGGTTGAGGAGAGTCGACCGTCCGGCTCTGAGCGGCCGGCAGAAGGCTTAGAAGCAAAGGCAGAAAAACCGTGATCGTGAAAATGGATTTGCGCATGGTCAATCTCCTGAAGCTATGGCTGTGTTCGATTCGCTGCACTGCTACTGATTCATCCGCCGGATGCAGATATCTCCCGTTGTGGTGCGAACTTTCAGTACCGGACCGCCGCCGTTCAATTTGCCTTCCGCGTTCAGCGTCCTCGGGCCCCACTTATCGCCTTCGCTGGCCACGTGGATGTCGGGAAACTCGGACGTGATGTGGTGCCCATTGCCGAGGTCGACGCTGGCTCGCACTGAGATGGCTACATCGGATGCAATGTAGACCGTGATATCGCCCGCGTTGGTCTCAAGGACCGAATCGTTGCTTTCTGTGCCGGCCTTTACGAATTTAGCGGTGATCGCGCCTGCGCCGGTTTCCACGCGAGCCGAAGGCACGCCGAACAGATCGATGCTGCCACCGCCAGTTTGAGCCCGCACCAGGCCCTTAGCTGAAGCCAGCCGGATACTGCCGCCGCCAGTATTGATCTCAGCCGGGCCACCTATATCTCCGAGGTCAATGTTGCCGCCCCCGGTGGTGGCTTTTACTCTTCCCATACAACGCCTGACTTCAACATTGCCGCCACCCGCCTGGAGGACCGCGCCCTGTTCGCAGGAGAGCACCGTCACGTTACCGCCGCCGGTCTCCGCGTTGATGGGTCCTTTTGCCGAGTGAATGGTGATGCCGCCCCCGCCGGTGCGGAGCTTCAGGTCGCCGCCGACACTTCCTACATCGATGGTGTCGCCGCCGGTTTCCGCGATCACCGAACCGCCAATGTCATCCACGCGAATGCTGCCACCCCCGGTGCGGATGTTCACGCGCCCGGAAACCCCCTTCGCCTCAACTCCGCCTCCGCCGGTCTCGATATTCACCATCTCGGTATCCCGCGGAATGTTGATCATGAACTCGCCGGAAAATTTGTGATTGGAGCCTGTATCAATCATCAAGCGCGCCGGCCCTACCTTGATGTGATGAGTGCCTTGCCATTCGCCCACGACCCACGCCGTATCTCCGCGAACATAAGTGCTGACTTTATAGGATTGGAACTGGCGCTTGGCTTCATCTTCTGACGAGGTGTGAGCGTACATGTGGAAGCTGTAATCGATGCCCGAACGCGGCGCGCCCCGCAATACCACCGAACCTGCGTCCACTTTGACTTTCAGGTTCTTGACGCCGGCCAGGGAGCCGGTCATCACCTGGCTCCAGGCGCCGCCCTCGTGGGATACGTGTGTTTCCTGCGCCAGCACCATCGGCGCAAGCACGGCCAGCAGGCAAAGCAGGCCGACGAATTTTTGCGAACACTTCAAATGAACCACCTCAGTTTCTTTGTCTCCGCGCAGAACAACGTGATCTCCATAAACTTATTGCGCCGTCCTTTTAATCAATCTCCGGCAACTGCGCCAGCATGGTGCGAGCCTGCGATCGGATATAAGTACTCTGGTCTTTCTGGGCCAGCGTCATCAGTACTCCACGGACGCTGCCATCGGCTTTCGCCGGCTCGATCAAGCGTAAGGCTTCGGTGCGCACGCCCGGATTCGAATCGTTTACAAGAGCTTCAAGAACCACGTCGCGTACGCGCGCATCGTCTTTCACAAAGCCGCCCAGGCCATCTAAAGCCTTCAAACGCACGCCCGGATTCGTGTCATAGCGCAGCGCGTAAACCAACGCCTCGCGCACTTGCGAGACATCGGGCTTCTGCGTCAGCAGATCCACCGAATCCATACGAACGCCGGAGTTGTAGTTGTTGCGCGCGGCAAAGAGGAGCAACTGCTGAATGCGCTGATCGTTTAGCGATCCCTGCGTTTCCAGAGTGGAAACCGTGTTGTACTTGATGCTGATCTGATTCGTGCCGGGCGCTTGCGTGATGGACTGGATACCAGTAATCGAAGCTTCGGAAGGAGCAGTGGCGGTAGAGCCTGGAGTCGAGGTCTGCGGTGAGTGCGCGAATATTTTGTACGATGTTCCTACTCCGCCGGCAAAGCCAAGAATCAAAATCGCAGAGGCCAAGGCCGGAGAGAAACGTACTTGCCGCAGCCAATTCGCGGGATCGAGCGCCAGCCGCTGCCAGAATCCGCCCTGCTCAGCCGTTTCCAGCGCTTCCTGCAACCGCATACGCGAAGCCGCCAGCAAGTTCGGCGTAGGCTCAGCCGAGCGATCCTGCGTGAGCAACTCGTGAAACTTTTGCTCCGCCTTCAGTTCAGCGGCGCAATCGGCGCACCGCTCCACATGCTGCTCCAGTTCATGACGGGCATCATCGGCCAGCTCGCCATAAACCAACAGCGTGATATTTTCTCGTACCCATTCACACTTCATATTTCGTGCTCCCCTGGGAGGAGTGCAGTCCCTGCGGGACTCGTTTCATCCATCCCTATTACTCGGTACTTCCGTACCGGCCATGCTGCCCATTCGGGGCGAAGATGCTTCTCTTTCGCCCCTTCGGGGCTTACTTCGATTCCACTTGCGACCCACGGCTCACGCCGTGGGCTGCATTCTTGCGCCGCGTCGCGGCTGAACAAATACTTCATACTTCTACTTCTTACTTCGCTCTTGCCAGTTACCTCATATCCGCCAACTGCCCGCGTAACTTCTGCGTGGCCCGAAACAACGTATTCTTCGCCGTCTCTTCCGTGGTATGCAAAATCTCGCCCACGGTCCGCAACTTCAATCCGTGGTAATGCTTCAACTCAAACACCATGCGCTCGCGTGGGGTTAACTTTTCCAGCGCCCCGGAGATCCGGGCTCCCAACTGCCGCCGCATCAAGTCGCGCTCGGGATTCGCCCCCGCCCGTCCGTCCGCGACCTGATCGAGCAGATCATATTCGCCGCCGTTGCCATCCTTAACCACCGGCGCATCTTCTTTGCGCACATTTTTCTTGCGCAGGTGATCCAGGCAAAGATTGGTCACGATGCGATAAATCCAGGTGTAGAAAGAACACTCGAAGCGAAAGCTACCAATGTTCTTGTACGCCTTGAGGAAGGCGTCCTGATAAACGTCCTGCGCGTCGTGCTCGGTGCCGGTGAGATGAAGGGCCAGACGCAGCACCGACTGGTCGTAGTGCCGCACCAACTCCTCGAAGGCGGCGCGGTTGCCGCGCTGCGCTTCGCGGATCAAGATCGTATCGTCGATGCGACGTTCTTGCCCAGCCATGCGGTCCCGCGTCGGGGGATTCTGGTTACCGCTGACTCTCTCCACTCTCTCGTGCTTGCTTTCTGAGCGGGCCCGTGCGCCAACCGCAAATGGTACTGCCCAAACCTCGGCCGGCATGTTTTTGTCGTTTCCTCTACCCACCCGGCGTTCTGCCGTATCCGGGCTGGCATTGGAATAGACGGACTGTCAGTGGAACCGTGAGCAGGAATTATAGGCTGACGGCGGGATTTTATGGGCCTAGGTGATTCTTTTGAAATGGGTTAGTGGGAAACAGAACACTGGGAAACAGAGAAGATACCAATTGAGGTACACGAGAGCAGTCTGTTTCAAATCCTGCCGAAGAAGTCCGGGCTAATACTCACCCCCTCTACCATCTTGGTCTCGACGCCAAGTTTAAGGCTCTTTAGGAGGTCGCAGAGGAGGTCGCCATCTATCAGGTCAATTGCTGGTGCCCCGTCGCGTGTGGCCTCCTTTTTTGCGTCGGCCGTGAATGTGCCAGTGGTTACAAACAGCCCCTTGTCGGTCCTGACTGGGCAGATGAAAGATGGCGCGATGTGGGACAATAAGCGAATGACTGGCATTCAGTTCGTCACCGATGGTAAAGGCCGCAAGGTCGCGGTTCTCATCGACCTGAAAAAACACGGTGTTCGGCTTGCGGACTTCTGGGATGGCCTGGTCTCCGAATCGCGCCGCAGAGGGGCGGGTATCGCTTCCAAAAAGGTGAAGGTAGATCTCGTAAAGCGCGGGCGCCTGCTGCTGAGCTAAATCCCGCCGGCGGACTCCGAACGGCATTCGCGCCGCACCCTCAACGCCAAGGTATTAAGTCTTTATAAATAAACCGTGTATACTCCCACCGTTTGCGGCAAAGGCAGCCGCAGGGAGCCCAGGCTATGGAAAAGAAGCTGGCAAGGCGCCGTTTGCTGTACACCCAGATCACATTGGCAATTCTTCTCTGCCAGCAATTTAGAGTCGCAGCACAAACCAATTCGGGGCCGACCCGTGAAGCGCAAACCAACCCGCTGACCGAAGCGCAAATTCACGAGAAGGCCGCAAGCCTCCTCCAGCAAATGACTCTCGCAGAGAAAATCGCGCAGTTATCGCAACTTCCGGGAACCGACTCTGATGAATTCAAAGAGA
The DNA here is from genome assembly GCA_963781635.1 of uncultured Acidobacteriaceae bacterium. Lineage (GTDB taxonomy): Bacteria > Acidobacteriota > Terriglobia > Terriglobales > Acidobacteriaceae > Sulfotelmatobacter. Next base: position 185,563 of record CAWAFZ010000010.1, on the reverse strand, counting down.
ACGTAAAGCAGCCGGTGGAGGAACTCCTGAAGCAAGTGGGCGCGGGTTCCATCTTGTGGATTTCCGATCCTAAGGAGATCAACCGACTGCAGCATGTAGCGGTCGAGCAAACGCGGCTGCATATTCCAGTGCTGTTCGGGCTCGATGTCATCCACGGCTACCACACCATTTTTCCGGCGCCGATCGCGATGGCCTCGTCGTGGGATACAAAAATGGTGGAAGATGAGCAAGCCGTGGCGGCGCAGGAGGCTCGCGCCGTAGGCATTCAGTGGACCTTCGGGCCCATGGTGGATATGGCTCGCGACGCCCGCTGGGGACGTATGGTCGAAGGCGCGGGCGAAGACCCATACCTGGGAGCCGCCATGGCTCGAGCTCAGGTCTTGGGATTTCAGGGCAAGCAGTTAGGTGCTCCGGACCGGGTGCTGGCCTGCGCCAAGCACTTTGCGGGCTATGGAGCGGTTGATGGAGGACGCGACTATGATTCCTCCTACATTCCGGAAGAACAGATGTGGAACACGTACCTGCCGCCCTTCAAAGCTGCGATCGATGCCGGCGCCGGCAGCCTGATGAGCGCTTACATGGATCTCAACGATGTCCCGGCGAGCGGCAATCGCTGGCTGCTGCACGACGTTTTGCGTGATACGTGGAAATTTCGGGGATTCGTGGTGAGCGATGCCTTTGCGGTCCGCAGCTTGAGAATTCACGGCTATGCCAGCGACCCGCAAGATGCCGCCCACAAGGCCTTCACCGCCGGCTTGAACATGGACATGGCGAGCGGCACCTACCTGAAGTATCTGCCCTTGGAAGTCCAACAAAATCATACGTCGGTTGAGCAAATCGATGCTGCCGTGCTGCCGATTCTGGAAACAAAGTTTCGCATGGGTTTATTCGAACATGCTTATTTTGATGAATCGCGGATCGAGCCAACGCTCAACGATCCCGCGCATCAGCAACTAGCGCGCAGCGCCGTGCAGCGCTCGGTGGTGTTGCTGCGCAATCAAGGCGGGCTGTTGCCTCTAGATAAGAGTGGCAAGACCATTCGTTCCGTCGCAGTGATTGGCCCCCTTGCCGACGCCCAGAACGATTTGCTCTCGATGTGGGGTGCGCTGGTCAAACCAGGCCCTACGGTCAGCACTCTGCAGGGAATCCGGGAGAAAGTCGGGTCGGCCGTTCATGTCTCGTTTGCTCACGGCCCCAACATCATGCGCAATATTCCCTCGCCCTTTGAGGGGATTCCCATGACCGCAGGCTTGAAGGAGCAATCGGGGCAGAGTGCGCAGGAAGTGCAAAACTCTATCGAGGAGGCTGTCGCTCTGGCCAAGCAAAGCGATGTGGCCGTCGTGGTGTTGGGCGAACTTGATTTGATGAGCGGGGAGTACGCCTCGCGATCTTCGCTAAAACTTTCGAACGGTCAGGAAGAACTGCTGGAGGCTGTTTCTGCTACAGGCAAGCCCGTGGTTCTCGTGCTCGTCAACGGCCGTCCGCTGGATATTTCGTGGGCCGCCGAACACGTGCCGGCCATTCTCGAAGCCTGGTATCCGGGGAGCCAGGGCGGTAACGGAATCGCTGACGTTCTCTTTGGCGACGCCAATCCAGCAGGCCACTTGCCCGTAAGCTGGCCGCGTAGTGCCGGACAGCTTCCTCTTTATTACAACCACAACCTCACGCAAAACCCAGAGACGGAGCCGGATTTCAAGTCGCGTTATTGGGATCTGTCCAGCACGCCGCTCTATCCCTTCGGCTACGGCCTGAGTTACACGACCTTCTCATTCGACAATCTAAGAGTGACGCCAACAGCGAAGGTCGGCAGCACGATCGAAGTCTCGGCCGACGTGACCAATACGGGCAACCGCGCGGGCGATGCCGTCGTTCAGCTTTACATCCACCAGCGCGCCGGCAGCGCTTCTCGCCCGGTGCGGCAGTTAAAGGGCTTCCAACGCGTCGCTCTCCAACCAGGCGAGAAGCGTACCGTGCACTTCACCCTGGGAAAGGATGAGTTGCAATTCTGGAGTCCCTCCGAAAGGACATGGGTCGTGGAACTTGAGCAATTCGACGTATGGGTGGGCGGAGATTCAACCGCAGCGCTGCATGGCGAGTTCCGGCTGAGCGATTGATGTTCTTCGCACTACATGCGTGCGGCGGTCTTCAATGGCAAGAGTAAACGTTCGTTGACTCGGTGGCCTTCCTTCACTAGTTCGATCAGAGGCCGGTGAATCGGCTCCAGGGTTCCGTCCGGCCAGTACACGGCTCCTCCACCCATGGGAACTCCCACACCTCGAGTGCGGGATTGCGAAAGGGTCACCAGGGCACGCAAATTCCACCATTCATCATTCTCTTCGTGCGCTCCAACGTAGAACGGCGCAAAACCGAACATATCAACTTTCTTCGGCTGCTCGGCGTCGGTGAGCGCTCCCAGTCCCAATTGGACTGCTCCGGCTGAAATGCCCACTATGACGCTGCCGTCATAGCGTTTCTTCAAGATCACATCTTTCATCCCACTCCGCTCGAACACCTGCCAGCCATGCTCGACATCGCCTCCAGCCAGCAATATCAGGTCGGACTTTTCCAGGAAAACTCTGTCTTCGTCCCCAAGCTCACTCGGCACCATATGACAACGGGATATTCCCATCATCTGCATGGCGGTAACGAACAAATCGTAAAACTCTTTGCGGTCGTGGTTGGACGCGCCGACGTAGGCCGCCTTGGGTTCGCTAGCGGGAAGATTCGCCCGAATTGCGCCGGGCAAACTGTTATCGTCTGCCCGCGAAAAAAGCAGCTGACTATCCGCCAGAAGATAGAGCGGCGTGATCAAGAGGGCTCTCCGAGAACCTGCGAGGCATCTTCGTGGAGAATGGTATCGAGCGTGTCGACGAAAAGATCGGCATCAGTCTCGGAAAATATGAGCGGGGGCCGAAGTTTGAGCACATTGTGATAAGGACCGTCCGTACCCGCCAGAACGCCGCAATCGCGCAGACGATTGACGACATAGTTAGCTTGCTTCGTGGCTGGTGCTCTCGTATCGCGACCGAGCACTAGATCGACGCCGAGAAATAATCCCAACCCCCGCACATCTCCGATGGCGGGATGGAGTTTTTGCAGGTCCAGCAAACGGTTCTTAAAGTAGCCTCCCACCCTCAAAGCATTCGCCTGAAGTCGCTCCTCTTCGAGAACATCGAGCACGGCCAGCCCCGCGGCACAAGCCACGGGGTTTCCTCCGAAGGTGCTGAAAAATTCCATGCCGTTGGCAAAGGACGCAGCGATCTCGCGCGTTGTGACAACGGCGGCGAGAGGAAATCCGTTGCCAATGGGCTTTCCGAGAACGACGATATCGGGAATTACCTCTTGTGTTTCGAAGCCCCAGAAGTGCGTGCCCAGGCGTCCAAAGCCAACCTGCACTTCGTCGGCGATGCAAACTGCTCCGGAGGCGCGGACTTGCCGATAGACCTCCGCGAGATAGCCAGGCGGAAAAACAATCTGCCCGCCGACGCTGGGAAGCGTCTCGGCGATGAAGCATGCGATTTGCCGGCCGCTCGGGCCGGCCTGCGCGAGAATCTCAGCGACATGATTCGCATATTTCATACCGGCGTTCGGATCCTCGCAGCGATAAGGTCCGCGATAATTGTCGGCCAAAGGCGCAACGTGCACCCACGGCTTGCGTCCACTGCCGCCCGGCCCGTCGAATTTGTAAGGACTGATGTCGATGAGAGTCGTCGTATGCCCGTGGTAGGCGTGCTCTAGCACGATCACATCTTCGCGGCGAGTATGGGTGCGCGCCAGGCGCAATGCCAGTTCGTTGGCTTCGCTTCCAGAATTTACGAAGAAGCAAACGCGCAAGGGCTTCGGCAGCAGGCGCGTGAGGCGCTCCGCATAACGGTTGACGTTGTCGTGAAGGTAGCGCGTGTTCGTGTTTAGGAGCGCAAGCTGCGCCGACGCGGCCTCAACCACGCGCGGATGGCTGTGGCCGATCAGCGGCACATTATTGTAAACATCGAGAAACGCCCGCCCCGTTTCGTCATAGAGGTACTGCCTCCAGCCGCGCAGGATTTTCAGTGGCCGTTCGTACGAGAGACTGAGGTTCTTCCCCAGCTCAGCGCGGCGTTTGTCGAGAGTCTCAACCCGCGATGGCTCAGGGGCAGGAAAGCGATCGGGGGGAATGCCAAGCAGAAGATTCGGATCGGGAGACAGGCTGGTCCAAACCTCGCGCTCCGAGGCTAGGGCAACACCCGGAAAATCGGTGCCGAGATCGAGCAAATCGAGAATGACTTGAAAGTGCAGATGAGGCGGCCAGCCTCCATTTTCGGCCGCCGCGCCAATCTTTGCGAATACTTCTCCGCGAGCGATACGCTGTCCGATTTGCAGTGCGTGCAGCGAATCTTCAGAAAGATGTCCGTACAAAGTGAAGAAGCTGGCTTTCTTCGCGCTGGCATGTTCGATTGAATGCTCGAGGATGATAACCGGGCCGTAATCGAGATGATCGCGATTATTCGCGAAGGAATGAACCGTGCCATCAAGCGGCGCGCAAACCTTCGTACCCGCTTCGGCAAAGAAATCCATGCCGAGATGAATGGTGCGCCGTTCGTCGGTGGGCTGGTCGCCGGTTGCGAACTGCGGCGAATTATAGAGTGCTCGAGCTTCGTTGTAGCGACCGATCCCAACCGTCGCAGCGCAGCGGCGCATTTCGGCGAAGATTGCCTCGCTCGCAGCTGGCATCTGGGAACGGGCGGGATCGGCTCCGAGAAAATTGCTGCCCACGCTGAGATCGAAAACATGCAACGGTGCGTTGCGAAAATCGCAGCCGGGAAGCTCCAACACCGAGCCGTCTTCTTTCGCACCAGCTTGCAATCTGCGCCGCACGGCCGTGGCCTGAGGTACCGCCTCCAGGCCACACGCCGAACGAAATGTGTAGTGCGCGAAGCGCGGATGAACCTTGGAAAATTTTTCCAGCGCATCCCACGCCGGAGCCTCGCTGACCGTCACATAGGCATCATCCGGCTTGAGCGTTTTGCGATACGCCGAATTCACCACGCTCACGGCCAGCCGCGTGCCCATGAGCGCGCAAAGAACCGCGAACTCGTTTTCCTGCAAGGGATATGCGCTGTGATATCCCGATATAACCGCTGCCGCCGCAGCCAACGGATTGGCTTTGCCCAGGATCGCGTAAGCCGCCGCAATCGCTGGCTCCGAGGCGGTGATTCCCTGATGCATGTCGCCGAAGTCGATTACGGCGACGGCCTCTCGCGGCTGCGGCCAAGGCGCGCCGACAAGAATGTTGTAATCGTTTGCGTCGCCATAAATCACGCTGCGACGCAGGCTCGGCAGCGCCGGGATCACTTGCGACTCGAAGAGCGCGAGAAAGTTCTCAACCAGGCGGCGACGTTGCAGGTCTTTGATAAGGTGAAGAAACTCGCGAATCCAGCCGGCACCGGCGGAATCCCACTTCAGCTCTCGCTGCGCGGCGGGATGCGAGAAAGTTGCCAGCGCTTGGTCAATCTCACCGAGCAGTCGCCCTACACTGTGCAGAAGTTCCGGCGATTGCGGTCGCGCCCCAGCCAGGACTGTTCCCTCAACGAATGTCAGAAGCCAAACAGAGTGCGTCGCATCCTTCGCCGAAACTTTCGTTGCGCTTACTGAAGTGAACGGTTGGCCACTCTTAGCCGCGATAACTCGAGGCAATTGGCGGTTCGGCAACCGCTCCGCCAGATGCTGCAGCGCCCGCACCTGCATATCAATGAAAGATTGCTCGCGCGCCGGATGCATCACCTTCAGCACGAAAGTACGGCCATCCCGAGCCTGCAGATGAAAATTATCGTCATACTCGCCGGGCAGGCGTTTGGCCGAGACTTCCAGGCCATAGAGTTCCCGACCCAGGCGCTCTGCCTCGGCTTCGGTGGTCGGATCTGTAGCACGATCTTCAAGCAGCATGCCGGGATATTGTAATCTTCGCCGTCATGCTCGTCGCTGTCGTGCCTGAGAGAGATTTCCCGATTGCGAAATTCTTCGTCTCTGCGCCCGATGTGTGTCACAATATCGAGATTGCAGCGAAACGAGATTGTGCCGTAAATGACTGCTGGTTAAGAGAGCGCGGGAGAAACCCTCAAACAAGCTCAACCTGTGAGTGTTAAGGACATGAGTGTTAAGAAGAAGAGCGCAGGCAAGAGCAAGCCGGACGTGATTTTCATCCCCGACAAGCTTTACTTCCGCATCGGTGAAGTGGCCACGCTATGCCGCCTGCCCGCTTACGTTCTGCGTTTCTGGGAGAGCGAATTCCCACAATTGAAGCCGGTCAAGAGCAGCACCGGCCAGCGCATGTATCGCAGGCGCGACGTGGAGAGCGTCCTGCGCATCAAGCAACTTCTTTATGAACAGGGGTTCACCATCGTAGGCGCGCGCCAGCAACTTCGATCCGAAGCGAAGAACGACAAGGGCCAGGCCGCCATTCCATTCCCCACGCAGTCGTCCGCCGAAATCCAGCACATCCGCCAGGGTCTGCGTGAAATTTTGAATATGCTTTCGGCCCGCAAGACGGGCTAGCCACCAAGCCTGACTGCGGACGTCCGACCTCGGCGTCCTGACAATTCTTGCTGACGTCCAAGGTCCGAAGTCCGACGGCTGATTTTACGCCACGCGTTCCGGAGGCCCGGGCCGATTGCCTTCCGCGGCGGTCGCGGCATCCAGGCGGATGCGGTTCACTCGCGCCGTCTCCTGAATCAAGTCCTTGGTGACCTTAGCGCCTTCCCCAGCCATCACGGAACCTGCGGCCAAAGCGAAGCGCAGCGCGTCCTGCTGATCCTCGAAATACAAAATGACTTGCCCGGACATAAGAATTCCCCCGAGTTTAAGCTGCTTTCACCCTGCGGCCTGGAAAGATCTTCGACGTGGGCGCGCCGACGAGCGTGACTCAAGTGGTGCCTTCCACAATTGTCGAGGAAATGCCTGCCCGCTTATAGTGCTTTTCTTGGTTCGTTTCGCTTCCCAGGCGATCTGTGGGAAGTCTTTGTCATTGGCGCAGCCTTAAAGAAGCAGTCGTTCTTCGCTCGACGGACCGCCGCTACGGCTACGCTGGGGGGCTAAGGCGGCTCCTCCGACGGCAGCATGATTACGTCCCAGCGAAGACAACTGCTCTTGTGCTTTGGCATACAATGTGATGTTTTGTCGTTAAGGAGGAAGTCGCTCATGTCGTCGCGTTCCATTTTCGCTATCTTTCTTTTATGCGCTGCCACACTTGGAGTTGCACAGAGCATCCCCGAAGGCCGCCTGCTCCGCTTCCCTGACGTCTCCAAGGACAAAATCGCCTTCAGCTACGGCGGAGATCTCTGGCTGGTTCCGCGCGAGGGCGGAGTCGCGCAGCGCATCACCAGCCATCCCGGTCAAGAGTTGTTCGCCAAGTTCTCTCCCGACGGAAAGTGGCTCGCCTTCACCGGACAATACGACGGCAACCACAATGTCTACATCATGCCGGCCGAGGGCGGCGACCCCAGGCAGTTGACCTTTCATCCCGGCGGCGACCACATCAGCGAGCGCATGGGCACTCACAACGAAGTCATCACCTGGACGCCCGACAGCAAGCGCATCGTCTTTCTCACACGCCGCGACACTTACAACGATTGGTTCGGCCGCCTTTATAGCGTGAGCATCGATGGCGGCATGCCCGAGGCATTACCCCTCGACAAAGGCGGCCTGACGTCTTTTTCTCCCGATGGAAACAGCATCGCCTACAACCGCATCTTCAGAAATTTTCGCACCTGGAAGCGCTACACCGGAGGCATGGCCCAGGACATCTGGATCTACGATCTTAAGGCCAACCACATCGAGCAGATGCCGCACACGGATTGGACCGACACCTTTCCCATGTGGCATGGCGACACGATTTATTTCGATTCCGATCGCGGTCCCGAGCACCGGCTGAATCTCTACAGCTATAGCTTGACCTCGCACGAAATCAAACAGCTCACGCACTTCACGGAATTCGACGTGAATTGGCCGAGCCTGGGCCCTGATGCAATCGTCTTCGAAAACGGCGGCTATCTTTACTTGTTCGATCTGAATAGCCAGAAGGAACATAAGCTCACCATCTACACTCCCGGCGATCGCGACCTAGCCCGCAAGCATTGGGTGAACGTAAGCAAGCTCATCACCGATTTCGATATTTCTCCCGACGGCAAAGCGCGCAGTGTTCACGGCGCGCGGCGATGTATTCACCGTGCCCGCAAAAGAAGGCAGCATTCGCAATCTCACGCACAGCCCCGGGCATTCGCGAGAAATATTCGGTCTGGTCGCCCGATGGACGATGGGTCGCCTACATGTCCGACCGCACCGGCGAAGACGAACTCTACATCGCTCCCCAGGATGGACTTGGACAAGAGCAGAGAATCACCTCCGACGGCAAAGTCATTCGCCTGCCGGTGGCAGTGGTCTCCCGACAGCAAGAAGCTTTTATTTGCCGACAAAGACACGCGCCTGTTTTACGTCTCCATCGATGAAAAAAAGCCCGTCCAGATCGATCAGGGAAAATACTGTCGATATTACCGATTACAACTGGTCGCCCGACAGCAATTGGGTGGCGTACTCCAAAGCAAGCCGTCAATCACAACGGTGTGATCTATCTCTATGGCCTCGCCGATAAAAAATCACTCCGGTGACCACCGAGGCCTTCGACAGCACAGCGCCCTACTTCGATCCGGAGGGCAAGTATCTTTATTTTCTCTCGACTCGCGACTACAACGAAGTGCTCGGTGTATTCGACATCGAGTTCTCGAATCCGAAAGCCGGACGCGTCTATATCGCAACTCTGCGCGCCGATGAGCCTTCTCCTTTTCCCGCGCTGAGCGACGAGGTAGCCGTGCAATCGCCAGACGTATTGCTAGCGCCGCCGGGAACGTCAACCCCCAGGCCAGAAGCCTCCGGAGCAGCCAACGAAAAAGCCGAAAACTCCAGTCGGCGAAACCAGAGACCGGAGCGCCTGAGTCAAAATCTGCCGCCGAAGCTGAAAAAGCTGAAAAAGAAGAAAAGCCTGGCACGCGGCCGGCGCTGAAGAATTTTCATATCGATCTCGATGGCATTCAGAATCGCATCGTGGCGCTGCCGATTCCCCCGGGAAACATACAAAACCTCACCGCGGCCAAGAACGTGGTCTTTTATGTCGTTGCTCAAGTCCAGGGATTGTCTGGCCCGCTGCCCGGCGAACCTCCCGCCATCCACGCCTTCGACTTGAAAGAGCACAAAGATTACACCTTCCTCGAAGGAGCCGACCAGTACGCGCTCTCTTTCGACGGCAAAAAAATTCTGTACGGAACTCCGAAGGAGGGCGGTGGCGAAGGCGAGCTCATCCCCGAGCACAACTGGGGAATCGTCGATGCCAAAGTGCCGGAAGCCGGCAAAGAGAGCGAACCTCCGAAATCTCTCGCACATGCCGGCGAAGGCGCTCTGAAGCTCGATTCCATGAAAATGGAAATCGACCCTCCAGCCGAGTGGAAGCAAATTTTCAACGAAACATGGCGGCAGGAGCGCGATTATTTCTTCGAGCCTGCGATGAACGGCGTCGACTGGCAGAAGGAGCACGATAAATACGCGCAGCTTCTGCCTTACGTTGCCGATCGCCTCAGCCTGACTTACATCCTTGGCGAGTTAGTCGGAGAACTTTCCAACTCGCACACCTACGTGGGCGGCGGCGATTACCCGGAGATCGATACGGTGAACGTAGGACTGCTCGGCGCCGATCTTGAACCCGACGCCAAGAGCGGCATGTACAAGCTGGCGAAAATTTATCCCGGAGAAAACTGGAACCGGAATGTGCGCTCTCCGCTTACCGAGCCCGGCGTGATGGTGAAAGAAGGCGATTACCTGCTGGCCGTAAATGGCCGTCCCTTGCGGGTTCCGCAGAATCCCGACGAGTTTTTCATCAACACTGTGAACCAGAACACGACTCTGTCGATCAACAGCAAGCCCACCGAGCAGGGTGCGCACAACGTCGTGATTCGGCCCATTCCGAGCGAGTTCACACTCCACGAATTGAACTGGATCGAGACCAATCGCCGCAAAGTCGAGCAGGCCAGCGGCGGCAAGATCGGATACGTTTATCTTCCCGACATGGGGCCCAGCGGCCTCAACCAATTCGTCAAACAGTACTTCCCGCAGATTCGCAAAGAAGGAATCATCTTCGACGTCCGCTACAACGGCGGCGGCTTCGTCGATCAGATTATTTTCGAGCGTCTGCGGCGCGTGCTGGCCGGCAATGGAATCGGCTCGCAACTTCGAGCCGGACACGGTGCCGAGCAATGTCTTCTACGGGCACATGGCCTGCATCACCAATCACTACGCCGCTTCTGACGGAGACTTCTTCAGCTACTTTTTCAAAGTCTATAAACTCGGGCCGCTCATTGGAGAGCGCACCTGGGGCGGTGTGCGCGGCATCCGCGGAGAAATTCCTCTGATCGATGGCGGCTATGTCACCCGCCCCGAATTCTCGCTGTACGGGCTCGACCGCAAGTGGGAGATCGAAAACCGCGGCGTCGCACCCGACATCGAGGTCGACAATCGTCCCGATCTGGTGAGAGAAGGGAAAGATCCGCAACTGGAAAAAGCGATCGAGATGGTGATGAAAGAAATTCAAGAACACCCGAAGAAATTGCCACAGCGGCCGCCAGATTTGCCGGCGTATCCGGCGGGACCGGGGTTCTAGAAAAACTCGCCCGTACCTGGTACGTGGATCAGTGCCTACCCGGGCATCGCGCTCAAAAGTTTCCCGGGAGGTTATAATCTTGCCCTGCTATGTCTCTCGCGGCGGATACGCAGTTAGGCCCTTACAAAATTATCGCGCTCATCGGTGCCGGTGGCATGGGCGAGGTTTACCGCGCGCGAGACACTCGCCTGCTGCGCGATGTTGCGCTGAAAGTTTTGCCGGAGTCGTTCACCGCTGATCCCGATCGTTTGCGCCGCTTTGAGCAGGAAGCGCGCGCGATTGCCGCTCTGAATCATCCCAACATTGTTTCCGTTTACGACGTCGGCAACGCGGGTGGCGTCCACTATATAGTTTCGGAGCTCCTCGAAGGCGAAACGCTGCGGCCAATCATTTCTGCCTCGGGTATGCCGGGGCGCAAAGCGATGGAGCTCGCAGTGCAGCTAGCGCAGGGTCTGGCGGCTGCGCACGAGCAAGGGATCGTTCACCGCGATCTCAAGCCCGAGAACATTTTCATCACACGAAGTGGCAGACTGAAGATACTGGATTTCGGTTTGGCGAAGCTGCGGCGGCCGGAAACCCTTGCCGAGACGGTGGATGGCGTCACCGTGGCCCAAACTAGCGTCGGGCAAGTCGTAGGCACCGTGGGTTACATGTCGCCGGAGCAAGTGCGAGGCGAAGTCGCGGACCAGCGCTCGGACATTTTTAGTTTCGGCACCATTCTGTACGAAATGCTTTGTGGCCAGCGTGCGTTTAGACGCAACACCGGCGCCGAGACCATGACCGCAATCCTGAACGAAGAACCCACCGAGTTTTCCCGGCAAAGTGCGGCCATTCCACCGGCGATGGAACGCATTGTGCGCCACTGCCTGGAGAAGCAGCCAGGGCAGCGCTTTCAGTCGGCGCAGGATATCGCCTTCGCACTCGAGTCTGTCACTGGAAGCTCAAGCTCAGGCACAACCTCCACAAGGCCCGCACCACCGGCGCGGAGGGGATGGGTCGTTCCGGCACTCGCGGCGCTGGTTTTGCTGGTGGCAGCGGGGCTGGGATTACGAGCATGGCTGCAACCTAGCGGTGTGGCGTTACATCCCAGGCTGCACCGCATCACCTTCCGGCGGGGAACGATCTGGAATGCACGCTTCACGCCCGACGGCAATTTAATTTATGGCGCCGCATGGGAAGGCCGGCCAGAGGAATTGTTCGTTGCGGAAAACGGAAGTACCGAATCGCGCCCTCTTGGGTTACAAATCACGGATATTCTGGCCATCTCTGGCTCGGGAGAATTGGCGGTCTCCACCAATCGCCACTTCGTGATGGGTTTCGAATCGGCCGGGATGCTGGCTCGTGCTCCGCGAGGCGGCGGCGCCCCGCGCGACATCGCGAATGATGTGGAATACGCCGACTGGTCGCCCGACGGGGCCAGCATCGCAGTGGTACGCCGGGTTGGCGGAAAGGTAAGGCTTGAGTATCCGCTCGGCAAGGTTTTGTATGAGACAGCGGGCTGGGTCAGTCATCCACGGGTATCTCCGGATGGAAAATTAGTTGCTTTTGTGGATCATGCCTATCAGAGGGATGACGACGGCATGATTGCCGTGGTGGACGGGGACGGCAAGAAGAAAACGCTGACCGGTGAGTTCGTTAGCGTGCAAGGTCTGGCGTGGTGGCCGGGAGGAAATGAAGTCTGGTTCACCGGCACAACCTCGGGATCAAGCCGCGAGTTGCACGCAGTTACGCTGGCGGGAAAGGAACGCCTAGTCTACCTGGGAACCGGCACCCTGACTTTGCACGATATTTCGAAGGACGGCCGCGTGCTGTTTTCGCGTGACGATTTACGCGCCGGCATGATCGGCCTTGCGCCGGGAGAGACCAAGGAGCGTGATCTGAGCTGGCACGACTGGACGGTGCCACGGGATATCAGCGACGACGGAAAGCTTGTTTCCTTTGATGAAACGGGTGAAGCGGGCGGCGAGACCGGGGGATTGTATGTGCGGAGTACCGGACGGATCGCCAGCCGTCCGATTAGGCGACGGTCGAACCCCCACCTTGTCTCCAGATGGGAAGTGGGCGCTGGCACTCAATGCCGAAGCGCGACGTGGCTTGATCGAGCTGCCGACCGGGGCAGGGGAATCGCGGCCCATCTCCACTGGAGAAGTTCAGGTTCATCAGGCTTTTTTCTTACCCGATGCCCGACACATTCTGGAATTGGGTAGCGTACCCGGCGGCCATGGCTTGCGGCTATGGCTACAGAGCATCGAGGAAGCCAAACCTCGGCCCGTGTCCCCGGAGGGCGTGAGTATCGCCTATCGCAAGTGCATCTCGCCCGACGGCAAGCAGGTGGCGGCGCAGGATCCGGAGGGGAATATTACGATCTATCCTTTGACCACGGGTTCCCCGATAGTGGTTCCGAATACTCAACCCGGCGATGTTCCAGTGCAATGGACACCGGACGGAAAATCCTTGCTGGTCGGGCGCAGAGAGGTGCCTAGCAGGATCTTCACCATTGACCTGGCAACTGGCCAGCGCAAGTTGTTCCGATCCTTTTCTCCTGCGGATCCGACTGGCCTGTTTGCGAATACGCCTCCGCAGTTCTCGCGCGACCTGAAAAGTTATGTGTACACCTACCAACGCATCACGTCGGATCTGTACGTGGTTGACGGATTGAAATAGTCAACCGCCAGAAAGTCCTCGCATGAGCCAGTCGGAGGATGTGGACTTCAATCAGATTCTGTTCCGATTTAGGGCTGGCGGATCGCAATCTAAATTCCGGGCTTCATGCTGAGAAGACTTCTCGGTACTGGCTATTAGGTCCTCGTTACTACATTTCAACTGTGGTTGTGGCGCCTACGCAGCGCGCTCAGTACCAGGATGCCACCCACAGCAAAAGCCACTACTGCAGCCAGGGCAGCCACCAGCATGAAAGCCGCATCGAGGTGTAGAACGTCGGCGAAGACTGCTCCTACGGCGAATAGCACTCCCACTCCGTTGAGCCATAGCGGTCCTCGAACCGTGGAAGCTTGTATGGAAGCGCGCAGATCTCCGCGCAGACGCAGTTGCAAAAGCAGGGCCGCCATGCCGATCGCTGCCACCACCACCAACGCGACCGGACTCAGGAACGCCCGCTGGCTGGTATAGAGCACGACCAAGGCTAACGCAGCCAGCAGCAGACCGGCCGCAAAGATGGTCGGTGGGCGCGGCTTAGGATGGGGTGCCGACTTGGGGGAGTTTTCAGGCACGGAATCTCGTACCTCAGTTTATACAGGCGCTGCGCCTGCATTTCAAATCCGGGCAAACTCTCAGCCGATAGGTAGGGCCTTACTCCCGGCCAGCCATTCGGCGTGCCTCGGGTCGCCATGATTCACGGCGTAAAGCACCAGTTCGACCCGCGTAGAAATCCCCAGCTTGTCGAAAATGCGAAACAGATACTTCTTGATCGTGTGCTCGCTGAGATCGAGTTCGCGGGCAACGTTGCGGTTGCTTAACCCCTCGGCAACCAGCGCAACTACCTGCTCTTCCCGCGGAGTGAGAATTTGTTTCCCTAGGGAATTCAAAATTCGCAACGAAGGCACCTCTGAGACCATCTCCAGCAGAAAATTCATCTGCTCGGTATTCAGCCAAGTCTGGCCGTCGGAGACCCGCTGAATGCAACGGCAGAGCAGCCGAAAGTGGGCGTCGGTAATGCAGAATATTCCTCGTGCGCCGGAGCGAAAAGCGCTCACCACCAGTTCACGGTCGTAGGAATCGACCAGAAGAATCTTGGCAACGGCTAGGCGGCAAAGGTGAACGTGGCGCACCGTGGCCAGCTGGCTGGCAATGCTGTCCGAATGGTTCAGCGTGAGCAGGAGAACTTTGGGCGGGGCCGATACGATGGCCTGAAGAATTGACGCGATGTCGACCGCGCACGTGAAGATACGGAACTCAGGACGACGGCGTAATGCGCTGGTCAGCAACTGCGCTTGCATCCGGTTGGAGTCCGCGACGAGAACGGGAATTGCTATGGAAGTGACGAAAGTGGACGAACTCATTGATTTTGCGCCCCGGAATCGATAGCCGATTCGTAGTGACGTGATCTTAGGTGGGCGCAGTCAGGTACTCAAGGAAACATGTCACATAATTCGCATGCGGCTCTCAAATCGGGAAGATAGGTTGCGGTGTTGTGGAAAACCGTGCCTTCTGGGGCGCGTACGACTGTCCTAGCCGCCTGCATGTGGGATGAGCACAGAAGCTCGGCTTTTCATGGACCTTGCCAAACTGACCCTCTGGTTTGCCGTGTGATTCAGCGAACATGCAAGTCTACTTTAGTAGGTACAACCTTTTGAGACAGCCTTTCGCCCCCGCTCGAAACCGCTTTTTGCAAGCAGAACCGCGGCGAGAGCGGTGCTGCGATTCTCCCGCATGAATTCACTATAGCTTCCTTAGTAGACAGCACTTCTCATGTCTTGTTGCCAAATGTTCGTTGCGATACTTTCCACAAAGAGAGTCGCAGCTACCAAATGACTCTCGGAATCCAGGGGATCAGAGCATCACCAGATGACGCTCTTCGTAAGTTGGAAAAGAATCGCGGGGATGGTGGCAGTGCTAGCACAGGTTTGCGGGGCCGCGTTCCCCCAGGAACAAGGGAAGCAAGACTTGGGACCGAACCCACAACCTCAAACCGGCCAAACCGGGGCTGGAATGGGAAGCAAGGGAACGGCGGCTGCAAAACCGGGGATAGCGGACGGCACGGGAAACCTTCAGCTCGGAAGGGATCGCCGTCCGCTCTACCGGCTCAACCGCAGCGACGTAGTGGCTCTGAGTTTCACGCTCTCTCCAGAATTCGATCAGACCCTTACGATTCAGCCAGACGGATACATTGCCCTGAAAGACGCGGGGGCGGTGTTCGCCCAGGGACTGACCTTGGAGGAGTTTCGCGCAGCAGTGCTGCGAGCCTACACGGGATATTTGCACGATCCGCAGGTCGCGGTGGCCTTGAAGGATTTTGAGCACCCATACTTCGTTGCAGGTGGCGAAGTAGGACGGCCGGGTAAGTATGAGTTACGCGCAGACACCACCATCATTGAAGCCGTAGAAATTGCAGGCGGATTTACTCACGATGCCAAGCATTCCCAGGTCCTTCTGTTCCGCCGGGTGAACGATGACCTCGTGGAGGCGCACGTTCTCAATCTGAAGAAAATGTTGAAGGAGAAGAGCTTGGCCGAATTGGCCCATCTCCTTCCCGGTGATCTGATATTTGTGCCCCAAAATTCGATCTCCAAGATAGAGCCCTTCCTCACGAAACCTGCCTTAAGCATGTACGTGAGTCCAACGCAGTTTTAGGAAAAACGCAGGCCGATCCGCATGATGATATCCGATCAAAGCCGCAAGCAGGAAGAAGCTGTCACGCCAACCATCCGCGAGTTGGCCATGGTCCTGTTCCGTCAAGGCAAAGTCTTTGTTGCCGTATTCGGACTGGTTTTCCTTGTAGCCGCTCTCTACGCCTTTGCTGGCATTACTTATCGCGCCCATGTTCGTGTGCTGGTGCGTCGCGGGCGCGCCGACCCTCCAGTTACGGGCCAGCAGAATGCTCCTCCCGACTTTTCGCGTGTGGAAGTGTCCGAGGAAGAATTGAACTCAGAGGTAGAACTCCTGAAAGACGACGACGTCCTGCGCCGCGTCGTGCGAGCCAATGATCTAGCTGCGCACGACTGGTTGCGCTGGCTCCGGCCTCATGAAGCCGAGCCCGCGCGCGTGGAGCGCGCCGCAAAAAAACTGGCCAACCGCCTGACTGTGGAATCGATCAAGAAAACCAATCTGATCGCTGTCAGTTATGACGCGCCCGATCCAGAACTCGCCGCTCGCGTGCTGCAGTCGCTATCCAGCGTCTACCTGGAAAAGCATAAAGAAGTGCATCGTCCTGGCGGTGAGCTCCACTTCTTCGACCAGCAGACCGCAGAGTCCCGTAGGCAGCTCGAGGATTCCAAGAACAAACTCCTCGAATTCACCCAGAGTCATGACGTGGTCGTGTCGGCACAGCAACGCGACCTGGCCCTTCAGCGGCTCAACGACGTAGAGGCAAGCTACCGGCAGACTCAAGTCGAAACGGCCCAGGCGCAAGACCGAATTGTGGAACTTCAGGTTCAGCTGGCAAAACTCCCGGCGCGCAGCACGACTCAGGTGCGGGTCGCTGACAACCCTGAACTGTTGCGCACCCTGAAGTCGAGCTTGCTGGATCTCGAATTGAAGCGAACTCAGTTGCTCACAAAATTTGAGCCTGCCCATCGACTGGTGCAGGAAGTCGATGCACAGATTCTTCAGGCCAAAGCCTCAATTGCGGCGGAAAATTCGAGTCCCGTGCGCGATGAAACCACCGACAAGGATGCGGATTATGAGTGGGCCAGGGCCGAGCTCCAAAAGGCCCAGGTCGAACTGAAGGGATTGCAAGGCAGGGCAGCGGTGACCGGGGAACATCTAACCGCATATCGCGCCCTGGCTCGCCGTTTCGGTGAGGACGCGATTGCCCAGGATGACCTCGCCAGCGCCGAAAAGGAAGCGCAGGAGAACTACCTTCTCTATGTGAAGAAGCGGGAAGAAGCGCGCATGGGCGATGCCTTGGACGAAGATGGCATCGTCAACGTGGCCATCGCTGAGCAAGCTGTAGTTCCTGCATTACCACTATGGCCACCAGCACTCGTCGTATTAGTAGGTTTTGCAGCGGCTCTTACGTCCGGGACCGGCGCGGCTTTTGCAGCTGATTACCTGGATCCGGCGCTGCGGACTCCCGAGGAGGTACTGGCTTGTTTGGAAATTCCGGTTCTAGCTTCCCTTCCGGAAGGTATTGACAGGCGGTTATCCGCCTGAGGAGATGAAATGAGTGCGAACCCGGAAGTGCTGCAAGTCCCCGAACCGATGACGGCGCAGAGCATGCCTCTGTCGCAACCTCGAATTGCTTCTCAGAAGAACGATTGGAATCCGACAGACTTTGCTCACGAACAAATTCGGGGTCTGGTGCGCCGAGTGTTCTTTGGGAGTGTGCAGCCGGTGAAACAAGTAGTGTTCAGCGCGGTTGATCCTGCCACGGATGTGGCTCAGCTCTGCCATAAAGTGGGGTGGACTTTGGCCGCGGAGACCCACGCCCATATCGCCATTGTGGGCAGCGCGCCGCGAATCACACAAGTCGTGAGAGATCATTTTAATTCCGGCCTTACCCCAATCAAATCCTTGTCTACCCAGCTGAAGGCGAATCTTTGGCACGTGCCGGAGCTAAGGCTTCGCGAGCTCGGCGCTCAAGATCCAAGCTTTCGCAAAAGCGGCTTGGCTTCGGGTGCGAGCTGCAATTGGCTTTCCTGGCTGGTTGAGCTGAGAAACGAGTTTGAATACACGGTGATTCAAGGACCGGTCGCGAGTTTTTCCAGCGGGGCCGCCTTAATGGGGCAGCTCGCAGATGGAATCATCCTGGTGCTGGAGGCTCGCAGTAGCCGGAAAGCGACTCTTCGCAAGATCAAAGAAGGTCTTGAATCCACACCGTGCCGGATTCTCGGGACGGTATTAAGCGAGCGAACGTTCCCCATGCCACAGCGAATTTATCGCAGCCTTTAGGCACTGCCTTGGGGCTGGCGCGAGAGATCCGAAACACTGTGCAAATCAAAGCGAAAATGGCAAATGGGACCCAATGAGCGGTAGCTATGGGTTGCTGAATGCTGGAGTTCCCGAGGATGCGGGACCTACTGCGATGCCTGCTTCGGCGCTATGGTTCGCGGTGCAGACCCGATATCGATTCGAAAAGAGTGTAGCCGCGCAACTCCATCGCAAGAATTGTGAAACGTATCTCCCCTTGCTGACTGAACACCACACCTGGACCGACCGGCAGAAGGAAGTGACGATTCCTCTTTTTCCCGGATATGCATTCGTGCGTATCGATCAGTCCGCCCATTCACGGGAAGCTGTGTTACATACCGCGGGACTAATTGGATTCGTGAACTTTGGCGGAGTTGTAGCATCTGTCCCTCCCAAGCAGATCGAAGACCTGCAATTGCTCTTGCAAAAGAAGGGTGCATTTTCTTTGCACGCCTTCGTGCACGCCGGACAGCGCGTGCGTATCCGAGGCGGATGCCTGAACGGTTTAGAAGGTCTCCTCGTGGAACAGGGGAAAGACAAGTTGCTGATCTCACTCGAAGCCATCCAGCGTTCACTGGCGATTGAAATTCAAGGGTACGAGTTGGAACTGGCCTGAAGTGTCTTCCCCTTTTCTTTATCCCAGACGGCAGAAATCCACCGGAACCGAGTGGGCGAACCGCTTGATCCCCGGGGCAGCCTCTGTTTCCGCGAGAAAAAAACCGCAGCGGGAGGTCCGTCAGCCCTCCAGTAGCGCCAGCAACCTCCCAGATTCTGACCTAAAGATAGCTTCGACCTACGGCAGTCTCACGCCAACTCACCCCATACCACGCAGGGACGGCAAGATTTGGTTTCACTCATACATCAGGCATTACTCAGTCATAATGATCGGTTGGCTTGTGACGGCCGAACTCTGCCTGAAACTACATAAGGCGCTACCTCAAATAGCCGCACTCTCCGCTCTGGCCCAGAGCTCGTCGATCTCGCCTCTTCTAGTAGGTTTCGCTCTGCTCCATGGGTTAGCCATCAAGTTGTCGAGTCATCCTGAAGGCCGGTATGTCGACGACGCAGATCGGCGTAGGCAAAGGTGGAGAGTTGGGAAGGCGGCGCTTCAAGGAACGCTGCTTTCAGGTGCAGCACTGCACCTACAAGGGTTCTCGGCACTGGCTGTGGTTCCACTGTATAGCGCTGGCGTGATGTATTTCTCGCTCTGGCTGGCTTGGCAATGGGCGGAGCGGAGAGCCGATGTTGGAGGTTTTCGCGCCACTTGTGGAATGCGGAATGTTCTCATCGTTGGTGCGGGTCCAGTGGGTCGTAACATTGCAAATTATCTCGATCAGCATTCCGAGATGGACCGCGCCGTTTGCGGTTTTCTCGATGACGCCAGGCTGTCGGAAAAAGACGTGCTCGGACCCACAAGCAACCTGCCCGAGCTGGCACGAAGCGGATTTATCGACGAGGTCATCCTGGTCGCGCCGCGTGATCGAGAGCTAACTCTGCGGGTGCTGCGCCAAGCCCAACAGCTGCGGTTGGATGTAAAACTGGTTCCCGATCTGTTTGGCTGCTATCTGCCTTCCGAAGTAGAACAAATGGCGGGCATGCCACTGATCTCCTTGCACGAGGAACCAATCCCGGTAAGAAGATTGCTGCTAAAACGCGCGGTGGATATTGTATGCGCCACGGCCGCATTGATTCTGTGGGCGCCGGTCATGGCTCTGCTCGCGATTCTCATCAAGGTGGATTCGCCCGGTCCGGTATTTTACGCCGCACCGCGGGCTGGCCGTAAAGGCCGCCCCTTCCACTGTTACAAGTTCCGGACGATGGTGAAAGACGCGGATAACCTGAAGCAAAAACTGCGCGAGCGGAACCAGAGACAGGGCCCGTTTTTCAAGATTGCAGATGACCCGCGCGTAACTCGGGTAGGACGATTTCTCCGCCGCTATAGTTTCGATGAAATCCCGCAACTGCTGAACGTGTTGAAAGGTGAGATGAGCCTGGTCGGACCGAGACCCCACCCCATGGACGATTTCTCCGCCTATACGATAGAACACCTGCCACGCCTCGACGTTCTGCCCGGCATGACGGGTCTTTGGCAAGTGACCGCGCGGCGCGATCCATCATTTTCTACGGGGATGAATCTGGATCTGGAGTACATTCACCGCTGGAGTTTGGCGATGGACCTCAGGATCCTGTGGAAGACTGCAGCGGTCGTACTGCGCGGAAGCGGCGAATGATGGCATCGTCTTCGAGAGCAAGCTCATCTTGGCCGAAGGCGTGGACAGCCGTCCCAGAACGACGAAGCCTCCAAATTTGGCTCCGCCCGCTGCAAGCCCTAACCGCAGCTCCGGCCCTTCTGTTTCTCCTGGCGCTCACAGCCATGCTGTTGCGGCCTCCGGATGTGCCCTTCTACGAAATCGATCGGGTCGCATTCGTTCTTCTTCTGGTCGGGGTGATGGCTCGGGCTGTCGCAAAGCGCGAGCGATTTCTCGTGCTCGAACGAGCCAGCTGGCCGATGCTGGGTCTGGCTCTGTTGGCGGTCTCCAGCTGCCTGCGGCAACCGTTTGATAACCAGAGTTGTTCTCTGTTGGCCGCGAAATTCATTGTGCCGTTCGCCTTATTCCACCTGGCGGGTTTTGTATTTCGGGAAGAGCGGCAGTTGCGGCAGTTCGAGTTGTTCGCGCTGTTGGTCCTCGCCTACCTTTGTTTCACCTCGATTGCTTTCCTCTTGGATTTCAAATCGTTGATCTTTCCGCATTTCATTCTGGACGAAAGTCTGGGTTATCACATCGACCGGGCTCGGGGCCCGTTCCTGCAAGCTGTGGCGAACGGTGTTTCTTTAAACCTGCTGGGAGTGTTGGCGTTTCATGCTTTTCTGCGAGGCAGAATTCGCGGTGTAACTGCCGCCGTCATTCTTGCTGCCCTGCCGATTGCCATTTTGGCTACGATGACACGTGCTGTCTGGCTCTCGTTTGCAATCAGCGTCGGAGTGCTGATTATTCGCTCGCACAACCGAAACTTACGTCGCATCTGCGTTGCCGTTGCCATCGTCGGTCTCATCGGCTTAATTGTTACTTTGGCCTTCGACGACGAGCGCCGCACGCTCACCGATCGCCTGCGAGAGTCAGGACCGCTGGACTTTCGTCAGGCGGTTTATGCCGGAGGCTGGCAGATGTTTCTGGAAAAGCCTTTGACGGGATGGGGTGCAAATCAGATGCCGGAAGAGTTGGCGCGGCACGTGAGCGGCTACAAAGAAAAAGAGTTATATCCGCATAATACTTATCTCGAAATCCTTATGGAGTACGGCATCCTGGGCCTGGCGCTCTACGCGTGGCTCATGTGGGAGATCTTAAAGCTGGGACGGGAGCCAATACCCATCGCCGAACGCCACGGTTTGCTGAGCCAGCAGTTTCATGCCCTGTGGCCCGTCTTGCTCGGCGTGTACTGGGTAAATGCGGCGGTCGTCGTGATGAATTATCAGTTCGTGAATGGACTGCTGTTCACCATGGCGGGGCTATTAGCGGCGCAGCACCGCCGCGCTAAGACAGATTTCCAAAGCCACAGCCCGGCGCTAGGCGCACCTCTTGCTTACGCTCCCTAAGCCATTCGATTTGCTTCCGGAATTCTTCACGTCGTGTTGACGGTCGCATATCTCGCCAATCGATTTCCTGCTGCCGTAGAGCCGTACGTGAGAGATGAAATTCGAGAACTGCGGCGCCATGGAGTTCGAGTCATTCCCGGGAGCGTTCGAACTCCAGATTCGAACAATTCCTCCGCCCGCGAGGCCCTTGATCCCGAGATGCTCCGCCTATGGCCACTTCGGCTCGGGACTCTCCTGCGAGCCCTCGCGCTTGCCTTCTGTCGTTCGGGCAGAATCAGCAGTCTCCTACGTCGCATTTTTCTGCAAGGCAGCGAATCCCCGAAGCAACGACTGAAGGCCATGCTGCACACACTGCTCGGAATTTATTACGCAGCCTTACTTCAGAAACGCGGAGCAAAACACATCCACGTACATCATGGGTATTTTGGCGCGTGGATCGCCATGGTAGCCTCCCGCCTCTTGGGGATCAATTTCAGTTTGACGCTTCACGGCTCCGACCTGCTGCTGCACGCCGCATACCTCGATACGAAGCTCGAAAATTGCAAGTTCTGCGTAACCATCTCGGAATACAACCGCCGTTACATCTTGCAACAATTCCCGGCGGTCCGGCCTGAGAAAATCATCATCGCGCGCTTGGGCGTCGAGCAGACCGCTGGCATCTCGCTTCGACAAGTCCCTACGGGTAGCAACCTGAATATCTTGGCGGTGGGACGCCTGCATGCTGTAAAGGATCACGCATTTCTCATTCGCGCCTGCATCCAACTTCGCGACCACGAAATCGCCTTTGCCTGCGCCATCGCCGGTGAGGGACCGGAGCGCCCTCACCTCGAATCGCTGATTCGCAAGAATAATCTCGAGCAACAGGTCACTCTCCTCGGCCACGTTCCTCCGGGGGGAATGGATTCCCTCTACCGTCAGGCCGATTTGGTCGTGCTTACCAGTCGCAGCGAGGGACTTCCGTTAGCTCTCATGGAAGCGATGGTGCGCGGCCGCATCGTACTGGCGCCTGCCATCACTGGCATTCCAGAGATTGTTATTCCCGGCAAAACCGGATTTCTCTACTCGCCGGGGGGGCTGGATGAAGTCGTGGAGAGAATTCTTTTCGTCCGCGAATTATTGCGCGCCGAAAAGGAAAACTCTGCGGTGAGCCCGCTGGATTGGATCCGTCACGCCGCAAGAATGCAAATCCTGCAAAACTTTGATCGCCATAACAACCTTGTTTTTTTTGCCGGCTATTTCCTGCAGCGGATTGCCCACGAAACTCGGAGCCCTTCTGATGAAAATTCTGTACTGCAACAAATATAACTATCGCTTCAGCGGAACCGAGTCCTATCTCTTCGAGGCCATGGAACTGATGTGCTCCAAAGGCCACGAGACTGCGCTTTTCTCCATGGAGGATCCTCGTGGAGAGCCCACGCCATACGATCAATGTTTCGTGCCGCACATCGATTTCAAGCAGCCCAGGGGATGGTTTAAACAAGCGCGCCTGGCCGCGCGCGCGATCTATTCCCGGGAGGCGCGCCGGCGAATCCGCTCCATGATTGCGGAGTTTCAGCCCGACGTAGCTCACGTCCGCAACATCTATCACCACCTGACGCCTTCGATTCTATGGGAATTGAAAGCGCAAAATATCCCCGTGCTCTATCACTTGAACGACTTCAAAGTGCTCTGCGCCAGCTATAACCTGGTTTCTCATGGAGAAGCCTGCGAAGCCTGCAAGGGCGGCGAATTCTGGCATGCGTTTAAGGAGCAGTGTTATCCCGGACTGGGCCCTCGCATCGCGCTGGTGGCAGAAGCGTACTTCCACAAATGGATCGGCACCTACCGGAAGTGCGTGGATCGTTTCCTGGCGCCCAGCCAATTTGTGCGCGACAAATTCGTCGAACATGGCTGGGACTCCGCCAAATTTGAAGTGCTGCCCCACTTCCAAACCGTCAGGCCCGTCTTGCTACCAAGCGCAGAGAACCCTTCGCTGCTTTACTTCGGCCGATTGTCCCCGGAAAAAGGCGTCGATGACCTGTTACGCGCTATGGAGCGCCTGCCTCATCTTCGGCTGGTCGTCGCTGGCGACGGTCAGGATCGCGAACACCTGTTGCAATTGAAGGCGGCTCTGGAGCTCCAAAACGTTGAATTCGTCGGCCAGTTGCGGGGAGGCCAACTCGAACGCGCGATTGCCCATTCGAGCTTCACGGTATTGCCCTCTCATGCTTACGAGACTCTGGGCAAGACGATCCTGGAATCCTATGCGGGAGGGCGAGCGGTCGTAGCCTCAGACCTGGGATCGCGCCGGGAGCTAGTCCAGGAGGGAAAAACCGGACTCCTGTACAAGACTGGAGATGTCACCCAGCTGGCCTCAGTCATAAAGTTCCTGAGCGAGCAACCGCAATTAGCCGCGGAAATGGGTCAGGCCGGGCGCGAGCAGGTGCGTGTGCGGAACACGCCGCAGTCACATTTTGAAGCGCTGATCAGTTTGTATGAAAGGCTCGTGAATCGCAGGCTGCTATTTTCAGCAGCGCCCAAGACGAAGACCGAGCAATTTGCGAAACCTGTGGTTTCTTCGCCAACCAGTGTTGCAAGTCCCGTGCTTCGCATCGCCTTCATTGGCGGGCGCGGCGTCGCCTCGCAGTACAGCGGTATTGAAACTTACTACGAAGAGGTGGGTAGACGTCTGGCCGCAATGGGTCACGAGATTACTGCATATTGCCGAACCTATTTCACGCCTCCGAAAAAAGAACACCGGGGCATGAAAGTCCTGCGAATTCCCACAATCCGCTCCAAGCATCTTGAAACACTCGTGCACACGTTCTTGAGTACAGTTCACGTCCTGGTTCAACCTTGCGATATCGTCCACTACCATGCGCTCGGCCCCGCGCTGTTTTCGTTCATCCCCCGTCTTGCCGGAAAGAAAACCGTCGTCACGGTGCAGGGCCTCGACTGGCAGCGGCGAAAGTGGGGCCGCGCCGCCGCCGCTGTCCTGCGGCTCGGGGAGCGGGCGGCTGTTACTTCGCCCACAGCTACCATGGTGGTCTCACGAACCCTGCAGCGGCACTACCGCGAGGTCTACGGCCGGGAGACTTTCTACGTCCCCAACGGCGGACTGCTACGCCAACGGATTGTTCCAAACAGGATCCTTGATTGGGATCTGCAGCCACAGAAATACATTTTGTTCCTCGGCAGGTTTTCGCCCGAAAAGGGCTGTCACCTGCTCGTGGAGGCCTACGACAAATTGGATACTGACATAAAGCTGGTAATCGCAGGCGGGTCGGGCTTTCTTGACGATTACTCACTCCGCCTGCAATCCCATGCCAGCCAGAAAGTCAAATTTCCCGGCTGGGTTGCTGGCGAAGCCCTCGACGAGTTGCTGACGAATGCGATGCTTTTCGTTTTGCCCTCCGATCTCGAAGGCTTATCGCTAGCTCTTCTCGATGCAATGGGGGCGGGCCTCTGCGTGCTCACCACAGACTTGCCCGAAAATCGCGAAGCGCTGGAAGGCACCGGCTTTACCTTCCGTCGCGGTGATGCTGCCGACCTCGCTGACCGTCTACGCTTCCTGATCGCAAATCCAGCCGTGCGCGCAGCCGCTGGCCAAGCCGCGAAGCAGCGCATTCGCGAGCAGTATCAGTGGTCAGGCGTTGCCAGCGAAATCGAAGCCGTCTATTTTCAAGCTATGGGCTGGAAGGTGCCAGATGCTGTAGCCAGAAAAGCAACTCAACCCGTAGCGAGGCTTGCGGCCGACCCGCGACGAAAAGTTAGTTAAGGCGACTTTCCAAGCGCAAGAATCGAACGCGCCAACCACAGGACGGGAGCAATCCCGTCCTTTTTGTTTACAATTGAAATTCGTTCGTGCGCCAACATTACTATGGAAAATACGATCCTCGTTACGGGCGGGGCAGGTTTCATCGGATCCAACTTTATCCTGCAGCGGATGAAGTTGGATCTGGTTTCTATTGTGAACCTGGACAAGCTTACCTATGCGGGCAATTTACACAACCTGAGAACTGTGGCCGACAATCCGCGTTACGAGGTTGTCCACGGGGATATTGCCGATCGCGCCTTGGTGCGCAGCCTCCTGCAACGGCGCAAGCCGCAAGCCATCGTGCATTTCGCTGCCGAAAGCCACGTGGATCGCTCCATCCTTGGCCCAGACGCGTTTCTGCGCACGAATGTGGATGGAACCTTCGCGCTTCTCGAAGAGATACGATCGTACTGGGGATTCCTACCCGAACCGGAACGAAACGCATTCCGGTTCCTGCACGTCTCCACCGACGAAGTCTTTGGCTCGCTGGGGCCCGGGGATGCCGCTTTTTCCGAAATCACGCCTTATGCGCCCAATAGTCCCTATGCTGCTTCGAAGGCATCTTCTGATCACTTTGTCCGTGCCTATCACCACACTTATGGATTGCCTACCCTGACCACCAACTGTTCGAATAATTACGGGCCATTTCAATTTCCTGAAAAACTCATACCCCTGATGATCCTGAACGCTCGCGACAGAAAGCCGCTGCCAGTCTATGGCGATGGCCAAAATGTGCGCGACTGGCTGTATGTGGAAGATCATTGCGAAGCCATTTCTACCGTGCTGGCCCGCGGACGCGCTGGAGAAACATATAATATCGGGGGCTGGAACGAGAAGCGCAATCTGGAGATCGTCGAAGTCATCTGTGACCTCGTCGACGAAGTGGCCGGCAGCCGCGGCGAGCCGCGCCGCAGCCTGATTACGTTCGTGAAAGATCGTCCCGGGCACGACCGGCGCTATGCCATGGACGCAACCAAGATAGAGCGGAAGTTAGGCTGGCGTCCGCGCGAGACTTTCGAAAGTGGAATTCGCAAGACCGTAAGCTGGTACCTGCAAAACGAGGAGTGGGTTCGCGATGTCACCAGCGGCAGCTATCGCCAGTGGATTGAGACCCAATATTCTTCCTGAACCGCGATAGATCAACGAAGATAGATCAACGACGACCAGATAAAATCTAGAAACCATAATCATGCCAGCTTCGAACAGCACGAGTTACAAGGGGATTATTCTTGCTGGAGGCTCCGGAACCCGACTGTATCCCGTAACTCATGCAATGGGCAAGAGCCTGCTGCCGGTTTACAACAAGCCCATGATCTACTACCCGCTGTGCACCCTGATGCTCGCAGGGATTCGCGACATTCTTCTTATCACCACTCCAGAGGATGTGAGCAAATTCCAGGCTCTGCTCGGCGACGGAGGCCAGTTTGGCATCCGCTTGCAATACAAAGTGCAACCCAAGCCGGAGGGCATCGCGCAAGCCTTCCTCGTGGGCGAGGAATTTCTGGCCGCTAGTCAGTGCGCGCTGGTGCTGGGCGATAATATTTTCTATGGACACGAACTCGCAAACGATCTTCGCGAGGCCGCCAGAAAAACTCACGGCGCGCGCGTCTTCGCTTATCCTGTGCACGATCCCGAACGCTACGGAGTCGTGGAGTTCGATGACACCGGGCGCGCGCTCAGCATCGAAGAAAAACCTCGCCAGCCGAAATCACGCTATGCTGTAACAGGGCTGTATTTTTACGACAACCAGGTGGTAAAGATCGCGAAGGCCTTAAAGCCCAGCCCGCGCGGCGAGTTGGAGATCACCGACGTCAACAAAGCTTACCTGCAGCGTGGACAACTCGAAGTCGTGGTCATGGGACGAGGCATGGCCTGGCTTGACACCGGTACTCATGAATCCCTGATGGACGCCTCGCTCTATATTCAAGCCATCGAAAAACGCCAGGGTCTCATGGTGGCATGCCCCGAAGAAATTGCCTTCCGCTCCGGCTACATCACGGCACAGCAAGTCGAACAAATCGGAAACTCGATGAAGACGAATAGCTACGGTGCCTACCTACTCCAACTTTTGCGGGAAAAGGTATTCTGAATGAATTCGATGCAAGCGGTTCGCCCTGCTATGAATGCGATCAAGAAGATTCCGACATCGCTGCCCGGAGTATTCCTGCTTGCGCCTCGCGTCTTTTCCGATGATCGCGGATTTTTCTTCGAAAGCTACAACCAGCGGGTCATGGAGGATGTCGGGATCTTGGAAAGATTCGTTCAGGATAATCATTCCTGCTCCTCGCGCAACGTGTTGCGGGGAATGCATTATCAGATCAGGCACCCGCAAGGCAAGCTGGTGCGAGCGGCCGAAGGTGAAATTCTGGACGTTGCCGTAGACCTGCGCCGCAGTTCGCCCAACTTCGGCCGTTGGGAAGCCGTGCGCTTGTCGGGCGAAAACAAACGCATGCTCTGGATTCCTGCGGGCTTTGCTCATGGCTTTCGCGTGCTTTCAGAAAAAGCGCACGTGCTTTACAAAGCCACCGATTTTTACTCACCGGAAGACGAGCGCACGCTGGCTTGGAACGACCCCGATCTCAAGATTAATTGGGAACTGGAAGGCGCGCCGCCGCTCGTGTCAGCGAAAGATCAGCGAGGCCTGCTGTTCCGAGACGCCGAGAGTTTCGCGTAGATTCCCATGCGAGTCACAATTTTTGGTTCTACCGGTCTCCTTGGCAGGGAGTTAATGCGCGAGTGGGCCGCCGATGCCGTGACCGGTCTCAGTTCGCGGGATGCCGATATCCGCGATGCGCAAGCAGTAAAGAAAGTGGTGAAGGATACTCGCCCCGAATGGATCGTGCTGGCGGCGGCCTATACCGATGTCGACGGCTGCGAAAGCAATCAAGGCCTGGCCTTTGCGGTGAACCGCGATGGAGCGGTCAATGTGGCCGCAGCGGCGAAGGAAACAGGAGCGCGCCTTCTTTTCCTGAGTTCCGACTATGTCTTCGATGGAAGGAAAACCACTCCCTACGAAATCGGCGACCATCGAAATCCTCAGAGCGTTTATGGCAAGACCAAAGCCGAGGCTGAAGTCGCACTTTTAAAATTGCTGCCGCAGGGCTGCATCGCACGAACCTCGTGGCTCTTCGGCACTGGAGGAAAATGTTTCCCCGATTCCATCTTGAAGCTGGCTGCAAGCCGGCCAACGTTGGATGTAGTCAATGACCAGCGCGGCTGCCCAACCTATGCGGTCGACCTGGCCCGCGCCGTCGTCCAATTGTGCCGCAAGAACGCGGAAGGAATTGTGCACGTGAACAACGCCGGCGATTGCACCTGGTTCGATTTTGCCCAGGAAATCGTGCGGGGCGCCGGACTCACCACAACTGTGCGGCCCGTCACCACTCAGCAGATGGCCCGTCCCGCGCCCCGTCCCGCGTATTCGGTTTTGTCGCCCGCCAGTTTGCACCGTCTCGAAATTGAGATGCCGCCTTGGCCTGATGCGCTGTGCCGCTACCTCGATCAGCGCCGGCCGCCCACCTAGCCTGCGGAGACGTGTTTGCAATGCCTTGCCGCAATTGCCCCGCCTCCGCCAGCCCTGCTACGATTGCCAAACCCGCTGGGGATCTCGTGAATCTAATCCAGAATTACATTGATGGCCGCTTCGTACCTGGAACGCAGGAGTTTGCCGATATAAATCCCGCCGACGGCACAGTCATTGCGCAAGTCATGGCAGCGGACGAAGCTCAAGTAAACGAAGCAGTCGATGCGGCAAGGCGCGCCTTGCGCGGAGAATGGGGACGCATCGGAATTCGCGAGCGCGCAGCCCGCTTGCACCGTGTCGCCGATGCCATCGAAAAGCGCTTCGATTGCTTCGTCCAGGCCGAAGTCGCCGACACGGGCAAACCGATTTCTCTTGCCTCAAAACTCGACGTCCCGCGCGCCGCCGTTAATTTCCGTGTCTTCGCTGATCTCGTGAAGATGACGGGGCTCGAATCTTTTCAGACCGAAACACCAGACGGAACCAGCGCTCTAAACTACACCGTGCGAAAGTCCTTGGGTGTGGTCGGCGTGATCACACCGTGGAATCTTCCTCTTCTCTTGCTGACCTGGAAAGTCGCGCCCGCCTTAGCATGTGGGAACGCGGTCGTGGTCAAGCCTTCGGAAGAAACTCCGGCCACAGCGACGCTACTCGCCGAGGCCATGCAGGACGCCGGAATTCCGGACGGTGTCTACAACGTGGTCCACGGTTTCGGTCCCGGTTCCGCGGGAGAATTTCTAACGCAACATCCCGATGTGAACGCCCTGACCTTCACCGGCGAATCGAAGACCGGAGCAGCGATCATGAAGTCGGTCGCATCCACTGTTAAGCCGGTTTCGTTTGAACTCGGCGGAAAAAACGCCGCGATCGTGTTCGCAGATTGCAACCTCGAAGAGGCCGTGAACGGCATAGCCGACGCCGTGTTTCTCAATACGGGGCAGGTCTGCCTGTGCGCCGAGCGCGTCTACGTAGAACGCAAAATATTCAGCGGGTTCGTCGCAGCGCTGAAACAAAAAGCGGAGAGCCTGCATCCCGGATGGCCGACCGATTCTAAAACTGACTTCGGCCCGCTGATCTCCGCGCAACACCGAGATAAGGTGCTGTCCTATTACAAACTGGCGGAGGAAGAAGGAGCGACGCTTGTGACAGGTGGCGCAGCTCCAAAGTTCAACGACGACCGCGACCACGGCTTCTACGTGCAACCAACCATCTATACTGGACTCGCCGAATCGGCACGCTGTGTGAAAGAAGAAATCTTTGGGCCGGTTGGCCACATCGCGTCCTTTGATTCCGAAGAGGAAGCGGTTGCTATGGCCAATGATACGAAGTACGGCCTCGCAGCCTCGATCTGGACCAGTGATCTTAAGCGCGGCCATCGCGTCGCACAGCAAATGAATGTCGGCATCACATGGGTGAATTGCTGGTTTCTGCGCGACCTGCGAACTCCCTTTGGCGGCGCCGGACTTTCCGGCATCGGCCGCGAAGGCGGCATGCATTCACTGAACTTCTATTCTGAGTTGAATAATATTTGCATTAAACTTTGAGTCATACCGAAAGCAAAATCGTCCAGGGAAAAGCCACGCCGCGTGGCAAGTATCCGCACGTAAAGCGGGCGGGAGATCTTTTGTTCGTGTCCGGAACCAGCGCGCGCCGTGCCGACAACACGATCGCCGGTGCGGAAGTCGATTCCTCGGGCGTTGCACGCCTCGATATTCGCGTGCAGACTCGGTCCGTAATCGAAAATATTCGCGACATCCTCCACAGTGTGGGGGCGCGATTACAAGACGTGGTTGAAATTTCAACGTATTTGATAACGATGGACGATTTCGACGGCTATAACGAAGTGTATGGTGAGTTCTTCACATCCGAGGGCCCGGCTCGAACCACTGTAGCGGTGCATCAGTTGCCGCATCCGCACTTGCTCATCGAGATCAAGGCCACGGCCTATAAACGGCTGCATTAGGAGTTGCGATGGCGTCGATCAAGAATCTGAAGGCGTTCAACTTTCAGTCGTGGATTGAAGAGAACAAAGAAAAGCTCAAGCCTCCCGTCGGCAACGCGCAAGTGTGGGAAGATGGCGAGATGATGGTCACAGTAGTGGGCGGCCCCAACCAGAGGCGCGATTACCACGACGATCCTACCGAAGAATTTTTCTATCAGTTGAAAGGTAACATCTCGCTCCGCATTATGGAGACACCCGGCAAGCCTCCGCTCGAAATACCCATCAAAGAAGGCGACATATTTCTCTTGCCGAAACACATGCGTCATTCGCCGCAACGCCCGGCCGAAACCGTTGGTGTAGTTATCGAAGTTCCGCGCCCAGAGGGCTCTCTAGACGCCTTCGAGTGGTATTGTCCCAACTGCCACCAGTTGATCCATCGTGCGGAACTGAAGCTCAAGAGCATCGTGAAAGATCTGCCTCCGATTTTCGAACAGTTTTATTCGAATGAAAGCCTGCGCAAGTGTAAACACTGCGGCACGATTCATCCGGGCAAATGAATGCAAGTTATCGATATCCACAATCATTTTTTTCCCAGCGTATGGCCTGATCTTGCCGCGCGCTATGGTACGCCGGACTGGCCTTGGATCAAACACACCGAACCCGGCAAAGCCGACATTATTGTTGGAGACCGCTTCTTCCGCCATATTTATTCCGCCTGCTGGGATCCGGAAGTTCGACTAAAAGAGATGGATCGCGACCGCATCGACTTGCAAGTCATGTCGGCGACCCCAGTCTTATTCGCCTACGATCGACCTGTAGAACACGCACTCGATTGCGCGCAATTGTTCAATGACGCTGCATTGGAAATTTGCAGTCGCGGTCAAGGCAGGCTGAAATCTCTTTGCCAGGTGCCGTTGCAAGATATCGACGCTGCCTGCAAAGAACTCAACCGATGCATGCGCGCCGGCCATCTCGGCGTGCAAATTGGCAATCACGTTGGCAAAAAAAATCTCGATGACCCCGGCATCGTCACTTTTCTTCATCACTGCGCGGACGAAGGCGCAGCCGTTCTCGTACATCCCTGGGAAATGTTTGGCCCTGACCGCATGCCGAAATACATGATGCCCTGGACGGTCGGAATGCCGGCGGAAACTCAACTCTCGGTCGTCGCGATGATCTTGAGCGGCGCCTTTGATCGGCTCCCCAGCACGCTGCGAATATGTTTCGCGCACGGCGGTGGAAGTTTCGCCTATCTGCTCGGGCGCCTGGAGAACGCGTGGCATCATCATCCCGTGGCCCGCGGCGAGTGCGAGCATCCGCCCAGTCACTACCTCAATCGTTTTTTCGTCGATTCCGCGGTCTTTGATCAGCGCGCATTACAGTTTCTCGTGGCTACGATGGGAGCGGATCAGGTAATGCTAGGTTCCGATTATCCTTTCCCTCTGGGCGAGGAACGCGCAGGTTCGCTGATCCGGCAAGGCAATTTGCCGCAGACCAGCAAGGATAAACTCCTGAGCAAAAATGCGATCGGCTTCCTCAACCTCAAAACCGAAGCGAGTCCCGCCGAAAACAGCAGCCCCGAATTATCGCTAACTACACCCGAGTCCGGACGGCTGACGTACAGCTCCTATCTCAAAGTTCCAGAACTGCTGCAACTGCAGCAGCCGCAATCCTCCCCGCAGCATCATGACGAGTTGCTCTTCATCATCGTGCATCAGACCTACGAGTTGTGGTTCAAGGAACTGCTGCACGATCTGGATGCTGTGGTGGCCAACCTGCGAACGGTGGCCGCGGCTCCGCAATCCCACGATGAGGTTTATGAAGCAGCACGCCTGCTGCGCCGCTGCACCGAGATCACGCGAGTGCTGGTCGAGCAGTTCACCATTTTGGAAACTATGCTACCCACGCACTTTCTGGCTTTCCGCGGATTGCTCGAACCAGCCAGCGGATTCCAGTCTGAACAATTCCGCGAGATCGAATTTCTGTGTGGATTGAAGGATGAGAAAATGCTTCGCTACCACCGGCCCACGCCCGAGGCTTACGCCAGCCTGAAGCGCCGCCTAGAAGAGCCTTCCTTGCACGACGTATTTTTCGGCGCGCTGCGGGCGATGGGCAAACTTTCGCCACAAGTTGAGAGTGCAACTGAGAAAGAGCGCTTCGAAGCCCGCGCCCGTGCGGTCCACGCACTCTATACCGATGAACCTCATCATCGCGATTGGATTGATGTCTGTGAGCGGCTCACCGAGTTTGACGAACTGGTAGTTAGTTGGCGACTGCGTCACATTCAACTGGTCGAGCGCATCATCGGCATTCGCATGGGTACCGGAGGCAGCGCCGGCACTTCTTACCTCAAACTCACACTCGACAAGAAATTCTTCCCTGAGTTGTGGGAGGCAAGGACGATGCTCACCGAGTGAAGCGTTTGTCTTTTATCAATAATCTTCGATGAATCCAGCTCCTGACAAAATCACGCTGATCGGCGCCGGACTCAACGGTCCACTTCTTGCGATTCTTCTAATTCAGCGGGGATTCACCGTCGAGATTTACGAGCGCCGGCCTGACATGCGCCGCGTTCGCGTGAATGCAGGCCGTTCCATAAATCTCGCCCTCTCCGCCCGCGGTATTCACGCCCTGCAACAAGCCAAGCTCTGGCAAGCGATGCGCAGCATCATCATCCCCATGAAAGGACGGATGATGCATTCGCTCGCCGGTGAACTCACTTTTCAACCCTACGGTAAGAATGAAACGGAGGTCATCAATTCTATTTCGCGAGCCGGTTTGAACATCGCGCTAATAAACGCCGCTGAGGAGCAGGGGGCGACGATTCATTTTCACCACCGTTGTACAGGCTACGATCTCAACACGGGCGCAATAACGATTCGCAACGAGGATACGGGGGAAGAAAGTTCCCGGCCGACCGACATCGTGATCGGGTGCGACGGTTCAGCATCGTCCATTCGGGCGGAGATGCTCACGCTCGACCGCTTCGGGCTCTCTCAAGAATATCTTGACTACGGATACAAAGAGCTGACGATCCCGGCGGGCTCGCAAGCAGAGCATAAGTTAGAGCCACACGCTTTGCACATATGGCCTCGCGGCAATCACATGCTGATTGCGCTGCCCAACATCGACGGCACCTTCGCTTGCATTCTCTTTCTGCCTGTCGAAGGTGGTGACAGCTTTGCCGGCGTTGCGACTCCCGCGGAACTACTCCAGTTCTTCGAGGCCCGCTTTCCCGACGCGCTCCGGCTTATGCCGCAACTTGCCGAAAACTATTTCGCGAATCCTACCGGTAATATGGTGACCGTAAAGTGTTCCCCTTGGCATGTCGACGGTAAAGTTTTGCTGCTCGGCGATGCGGCTCATGCCATCGTCCCTTTTTTTGGTCAGGGAATAAATTGTGGCTTCGAAGACTGTACTGTTCTGATCGATCTCCTCGATCACCACGGCGCCGACTGGGCGCGGGTTTTCGCCGACTTCGAAAAAGAGCGCAAGGTGAACACCGACGCGATCGCCGACATGGCAATCGAGAATTTTACCGAGATGCGAGATCGTGTCGCCGACAAGCGTTTCTTGTTCCGAAAGAAAGCGGAGTTAGCCCTAGAGGCGAGATATCCTCAGCTTTTCGTGCCGAAGTATGCCATGGTTACTTTTCATCGTATTCCCTATTCCGTTGCTTTGACCCGCGGCGCGATTCAAGACCGAATGCTTACGGAGCTCTGCGCGTCCATCGATCGTCTCGAAGACCTCGACTGGGAAAAGGCTGACCGGCTGATCCGCCGCGATCTAACTCCGCTGGAGATTGCGTCTTGACCGACGCCCCACTGCAAACGGACTTTCAGCCCGGCGAAGAGTTTGCGCTGGCGATGGACGACCGCGATCCTCTGAAGAAATTTCGCCAATGTTTCTTTTTCCCAAAATTTGAGGATGGCGATTGCATTTATTTTTGCGGTCACTCGCTTGGGCTTCAGCCGAAAACCGTCGCGACCTACGTTGAGCAGGCGTTAGGAGACTGGGCCAAATTGGGCGTCGAAGGGCATTTTCAAGCGGCCGATCCTTGGATGCCGTACCACAGGCTGCTCACCGGACCAATGGCAGAGTTGCTGGGCGCTAAGCCTCTCGAGGTCGTGGTGATGAATTCGCTTACCGTGAACCTCCACCTGATGATGGTGTCGTTTTATCGTCCCACGAAGCAAAGACACAAAATTGTTGTCGAGCGTGGAGCTTTCCCCTCCGACCAGTACGCGGTGAAATCGCAGGTTCGTTTTCATGGCTTCGATCCTGAAACTTCCTTGATCGAGCTGACTCCGCGCCAAGGCGAAAGCTGCATTCGCGATGAAGACATCCAATCATTAATCGACAGCGCTGGAGACGAAATTGCTCTCATCCTCTTGGGAGGAGTAAACTACGCCACCGGACAGGCGTTCGATCTGGCAAGTATTGCGCGGCTCGGTCACGGGCGCGGCTGCATAGTCGGCTTCGATCTTGCACACGCAGCTGGCAATTTAATTCTTGAACTTAACGAATGGGGCCCGGACTTTGCCGTTTGGTGCAATTACAAATATTTGAACGGCGGCCCCGGATGCGTAGGCGGATGTTTCGTTCATGAGCGGCATGCTGACACCCGCGATCTGCCTCGCTTCGCCGGCTGGTGGGGACACGATGAAGCTTCCCGCTTCCAGATGGGACCGAACTTTCAAGCCATGCCTGGCGCCGAAGGCTGGCAGTTAAGCAATCCGGCGATTCTGAGCCTGGCGGGACTGCGCGCCTCACTGGATATTTTCCACGAAGCCGGCATGGAGCGCTTGCGAGCTAAGAGCACTTCGCTCACCGGCTATCTCGAATTTTTGTTAGAGCGGAGTGCCTCGCCCCAATTCTCCATCATCACGCCGAAAGAAAATCACCGGCGTGGGGCTCAGCTCTCCATTCGGATTTCCGGTAACGGTCGCGCATTATGTGATCGACTGGCTCAAGAAGGCATCTTCGGCGACTGGCGCGAACCCGATATCTTACGCGTGGCACCCGTGCCTTTATATAACTCGTATCACGACGTCTTTCGCTTCGTGCAGCGGTTTAGCACTGCCAAGCGGTAGTGTCCGAAATCGGCCTGCCGCTTGACCTTTCAGGGCGGGCTTCAATACATTGAGAGTCCGCCTTTTTGAATGAAAAAATCTTGTTCGGCAAATCAAAACGCGCGAATCTATGATGCGAGAGGCGCACTTAAAATGAACGTAAGACCTACTTCTGGGAAAACTGGATTGCGGCAGAAGGCGCAATTGATGTCCGCCTCGGAAATCGAGCGCACGCTAGTGCGCCTGGCTTATGAAATTGTGGAAAAAAACGGCGGGGTCGATGGCCTTGGCCTGGTCGGAATTCGTCGTCGCGGCGTGCCGATCGCTGAGCGTCTGGCCAAGATCATTACGCGTATCGAAAATGCCCAAGTGCCGGTTGGCACCCTGGACATCACTTTTTATCGCGACGATCTTTCCACCCTGGGGCCCAAGCCGGTAGTGCAAGAGAAAGAGATCGGATTTTCCATCGAAGACCGCAATATCGTTCTGGTCGATGACGTTCTGTTCACCGGCCGCACTACGCGCGCCGCCCTGGACGCTCTCTTTTCTCACGGCCGCCCGCGGCGCGTACAACTGTGCGTCTTAATCGACCGCGGGCATCGCGAAATTCCCGTAGAGGCCAGCTTCGTCGGCCGCAATATCCAAACTACGATCAATGAAGTGATCGAAGTCAAGTTAACAGAAATTGACGACGCCGAAAAAGTCTTGCTCATGGAGCGGTAACTCTTCAGCGCTTGATTGCTGGCGACGACGAAAAAAATAAAAGGACGGCGGCGAACCGCCGTCCTTTTCTTTTGTGGCGAACGATTAGGACAACCTGGTGCAGATCGCCTTGGTCTGCGTGTAAAGGTTAATCGCTTCGTGCCCCATTTCGCGGCCCCACCCGGATTGTTTGTATCCGCCGAAGGGCAGCGCGGCATCGAAGATGTTGTAGCAGTTGATCCACACCGTACCGGCCCGCAACTGGGCCGCCATGCGATGCGCCTTGCTGATGTCGCGCGTCCACACCGCTGCGGCCAAGCCATACTCACTGTCGTTGGCGCGTGGCAGAATCTCTTCGGGATTGTCGAACGGCATCGCCGCCACCACCGGCCCGAAGATCTCCTCCTGGACGACCTTCATATTTTCGCGAGTATCCACCAAAACAGTAGGCTCGACGAAATATCCCTTGTCGCCTTTCTTGTGCCCGCCGGTAATGGCCTTGGCGCCTTCGGAAAAGCCCGCTTCAAGATATCCGCAAACCCGGTTCAACTGCTCCTCAGAAACCAGCGGTCCCATGTGAGTCTTGGGATCAAGACCCGAGCCCACGTTGATTTTCTTTGCCTGCTCAGCAACGCCTTCCACCACCCGATCAAAAATCGGTTTTTCGATGTAGAGGCGCGACCCTGCGCAGCAGCACTGGCCGTGGTTGAAGAAGATGGCGCTCGCAGCCCCGGGAATCGCAGCGTCGAGGTCGGCATCCTGGAACACAACATTCGGTGACTTGCCGCCAAGCTCCAGCGAAACTTTTTTCAAGTTGCCAGCCGCGGCGTGAACGATGAGTTTGCCGACCTCCGTGGAACCGGTGAACGCAATCTTGTCGACCGCCGGATGTGCCGCCAATGCCGCGCCCGCAGTTTCTCCGTATCCCGGCACAATGTTCACGACGCCCTCTGGGAAGCCGGCTTCCGCCACTAACTCGCCAAGACGCAACGCCGACAGTGGAGTCTGTTCCGCTGGCTTCAACACCACGGTGCAGCCGGTAGCCAGCGCCGGACCAAGTTTCCATGCTGCCATCAGCAGCGGAAAGTTCCAGGGAATGATCTGTCCCGCAACTCCCACCGGTTCGCGCAGCGTATACGCCAGGTAATTTGCCCCGGGCGTATAAGGCACCGAGATCGGAATCGTATTGCCTTCAATCTTCGTCGCCCAGCCGGCCATGTAGCGAAACAAATCCACAGCCAGCGGCACGTCAGCCGCTCGCGCAATCGTCAGCGGCTTACCGTTGTCGAGGCTTTCTAAATAAGCGAATTCTTCTACGTGCTCTTCCAGTAAATCAGCCAGCTTCCATATCAGGCGCCCGCGTTCGGATGCGGTCATTCGCCGCCATGGCCCCTGATCGAACGCGCGGCGCGCGGCCTTCACGGCCTGTTCAATATCCTCCCGATCGCCCTCCGCCACCTGCGCGAGAACTTCTCCGGTCGCAGGATTGTAGGTGGGAAACGTTTTCCCGGAAATAGAGTTTACCCAGTTGCCGTTGATCAACATTTTGCGCGGCTTTTCGATAAAATCCGCGACCTGCGGATGAATTTGTGGTGAAACAGCGATGCCCATATTTCCTCCTTAGATCGAACGTGGATCAAGTGAGATCTTGCATGATGAACTAAAGATGCCGGGCGGAGAAAAATTACCAGAGTATGCTAGACCCGAGTCCGCACAAAAGCAATTCTACTCCGAGTGGATTCCGAGAGCCCAGCTATCGCATAATCCTCGGGTGAAAGCGACCGCCCGGCCACGCGTTAAGATTTGCTGCATTTCCAGTTCGCAGGAAGCCAGCCTGGCCGTGGAGTACGGAGCCGCCGCGCTGGGCTTGGTTTCCGAGATGCCCAGCGGCCCTGGAGTCATCGCGGAAGGTCTCATCGCGGAAATCGCTGCCACGGTTCCTCCGCCAATCGCGACCTTTCTACTCACGTCTAAACAAGACGCGCAAGGTATCATTCAGCAGCAACGCCGTTGCCGAACCAATACTCTCCAACTTGTAGATCGGCTGTTGCAAGGTACGTACGAAGATCTGCGAAAGGCGTTGCCGGGAATTTCGATCGTGCAGGTCATTCATGTGACTGGTCCGGAGTCGGCCGAAGAAGCGATTGCGGCCGCCGCGCACGTCGACGCCATCCTGCTCGACTCGGGAAATCCCGCGCTCTCCACCAAGGAACTTGGCGGCACAGGCCGGCGTCACAACTGGGCTCTAAGCAAACAGATTCGAGAAGCAATAGACGTCCCGCTCTTTCTGGCAGGCGGACTCAAGCCGGAAAATGTGCGTCAGGCAGTCGAGGAAGTGGGCGCTTTTGGACTGGATATCTGTACCGGAGTTCGCACCGCGGGGCAACTCGATGAAGAAAAGCTGCAGGCGCTGTTTGCCAATTTGAATTCCGTTTAATCAGATTGCGGTTCAATCGAACGCAAGAAAACCCACTCGATTATTTCGCTCAGGGTTTACAATGGCGCACGCTTTCGCTATGTGCCGCGAAAGCGCTTTTGCACCCTCTTCTACCATGCCTAAGAAAGCGACGCCGGCGAAAGTGCGCGATAGTCTGCTGCGAACCGCCAGGAAGGCACTGAAGAACGCGCACGCGCCCTATTCCAACTTCCGTGTAGGTGCCGCGATACTTCTCTCCAACGGCAAGGTTTTCTCCGGTTGCAATGTAGAAAACGCCTCCTACGGAATGTCGAACTGCGCCGAGCGCACTGCGATATTCTCTGCAGTCGCGAAGCTGGGACCAAAGATAGAAATCCGCGCCGTCTCTGTAGTGAATGACCAAGGAGTGCCGTGCTCGCCTTGTGGGGCATGCCGCCAGGTCATTTACGAATTCGGACCCGACGCAACCATCTTTTTTCGGGGAGCAGAAGGGCCTA
Organism: uncultured Acidobacteriaceae bacterium; assembly: GCA_963781635.1. Classification (GTDB taxonomy): domain Bacteria; phylum Acidobacteriota; class Terriglobia; order Terriglobales; family Acidobacteriaceae; genus Sulfotelmatobacter. The sequence goes on along the minus strand of CAWAFZ010000010.1, from coordinate 145,758 downwards.
GACAGGCTCACATCAGCGAGTTGCTGCCGGAGGGATTTCGACTCCAGTGAATAGCACAACCTCCGACACTTTCCGCGCCATCGATGTCATCCGCAAGAAACGCGATGGTGGCGAGCTTTCGACGAACGAAATCGAATCACTGGTGAACTCCTACACCAGCGGCGAGATTCCCGACTATCAAGTATCGGCATGGCTGATGGCCGTGGTGTTGCGTGGCATGACCCGCGCCGAAACCGCCGCGCTCACCGACGCCATGCTGCACTCCGGCGAAGTCCTCGATCTCTCCACGCTGCCCGCCAGAAAAGTCGATAAGCATTCCACCGGAGGCGTGGGTGACAAAACATCGCTCGTGCTCGCCCCCCTCGTCGCGGCCGCCGGCGCGGTGGTTCCCATGATCAGCGGCCGAGGTCTCGGCCATACTGGCGGCACGCTCGACAAGCTCGAGTCCATACCCGGCTTCAACGTCAATCTTTCCGTCGCCGAATTTCGCCACGTACTTGAAACTTGCGGTTGCGCCATGATCGGGCAGACGGCCGAGATCGCTCCCGCGGACCGCAAACTTTACGCCCTTCGCGATGTCACTGGCACGGTGGAAAGCCCTTACCTGATCTGCGCTTCCATCATGAGCAAGAAACTCGCCGAGGGCATCGATGGACTGGTGCTCGATGTCAAGACCGGCTCCGGCGCATTCATGAAAACCGATAAAGAAGCCGTCTTCCTTGCCGAGCTAATGGTGGAAACCAGCGAGCGCATGGGAAAACAAATGGTTGCATTGATTACAGATATGGATCAGCCGTTGGGAAAGATGATCGGTAATTCCCTTGAAGTTGTCGAAGCGGTCGAGATTCTTCGCGGCGAGGGTCCGGACGATTTGCGGCAGCTCTGCGTAGAGCTTGCGGCCTGGATGCTCCGTCTGGGAGGGATCTCGTCAACAGTTGCCGAAGGAAGAAATCTAAGCGAGAAGCTGATCGCCTCGGGCCAGGCTCTGGAAAAGCTTCGCAGGATGGTTGAATTGCAAGGCGGAGACCCGCGAGTCATCGAGGACCTAAAGAGACTGCCGCAAGCTCAACGGACAATGACGATCTCCAGCCCAAAGGCCGGATATCTGGCCTCTTTGCAGTGCGAGGATGTCGGCACCGCCTGTGTGATTCTAGGTGGTGGACGCGAACGCAAGGAAGATTCGGTAGATCCCGCGGTTGGAATCGTGCTCCACAAAAAAGTTGGAGACGCCGTCTCGGCGAACGAGCCGCTAGCCACGATCTACTACAACTCGGAGTCGCGTGCGGCGCGCGCCCGGCAATTGCTTGAACAGAGCTATCGAATTACGGATTCCTCTCCACGCGAGAAGAGACCTCTGATCCATCGTGTTATCGGACATCAGGGAGAGAACAACTGAATGGGACGCTACACTGGAATTCTCGGGCTCCTGACGATGCTGGGGCTGGCCTATGCGTTCTCTACCAATCGTCGCGCCATTCGCATCAAGACAGTGGTCTGGGGGTTGGGTTTGCAACTCGCGCTCGCGCTCTTTGTGCTGCGCGTGAAGTCCGGCGCATGGTTGTTTCAGATCGCGGGAGACGGCGCCAAGAAGTTGCTCGACTTTTCTTATGCCGGCTCTGTCTTCGTGTTCGGCGAACTCGGACGCCAGCAATCGTCGCTGGGATTGATCTTCGCTTTTCAGGTGCTCCCTACAATCATCTTCATCGCCGCATTTTTTGCCGTGCTTTATCACTTCGGTATCATGCAACTTATCATTCGCGCCGGCGCATGGATCATGACCGCTGTCATGGGAGCGAGCGGCGCTGAATCCCTCAATATTGCGGCCAGCATCTTCATGGGGCAAACCGAGGCTCCGCTTACGATTCGCCCGTTTCTTCCTGAGCTGACTCAATCGGAACTGATGTGTGTCATGACCAGCGGCATGGCCCACATTTCCGGAGGCATGATGGCTGCCTACATTCGCGTCGGCCATGCCGATGCAAAAAGCCTTCTGACCGCAGTGATCATGACCGCCCCGGGCACTCTACTCATGGCGAAGATGTTGGTCCCCGAGACCGGAAAGCCGCTCACCGCTGGGCACGTGCAGATGCCCGACACCGAAAAGGAATCGAACGTTCTTGGTGCAATCGCGCGCGGCACCGTCGACGGCCTCCATCTCGCTCTTAATGTCGGAGCGATGCTGATCACATTTCTCGCGTTGTTGGCGCTGCTGAATGCCGTGATGGGATGGGTGCACCTCCACATCGCCTGGTTCCCCTACAACCTGCAAGAAGTGCTGGGATGGATTTTCGCCCCCGTGGCTTGGGTCATCGGAGTACCGTGGCGCGACGCTGCTACCATCGGCAATCTTCTGGGCACGCGCATGGTGCTCAACGAATTCGTGGCGTTCGCCCAACTCGGAACCGTGAGAGACAGCCTCGATCCGCGCACCTTTACGATTGCAACCTTTGCCCTCTGCGGCTTTGCGAATTTCAGTTCCATCGGAATTCAGATCGGCGGCATCGGCGCACTCGCGCCTAACCGGCGAGACGACCTGGCGCGACTGGGCTTTCGCGCCATGCTGGCGGGCACGATGGCCAACCTGATGTCGGCGTCTATCGCGGGCATGCTGCTATAGCGGTTCCTGCCGTACAATGCAAGACGTGTCTGAGCAGCAGAAAAGTCGCTACCGCGTTGCCGATAGTTTGCATAAATCCGCTCCGGATAACTTTGTGTGCGATTCATCTGCGCCATTCGCCGCACTCGGCGGACGGCCTCTCCTGTCAAATCGTGGCGTACCTCTGAATCTGGATTGGTTGAAGCAGGTTTCGGTAAATACCAGCGCCGTTGAACGCCGGGCACAAACTCACGTCGCCCGCCGCACCGTGAAGAAAGAATGGCAAGCCGCTTGGCTGTTGCGCGCGATCTCCTGCATGGACCTCACAACTCTCTCCGGCGACGACACCGACGAAAGGGTGCGCCGCCTCTGCGCCAAGGCGCGTCGGCCGCTGCGGCACGAATTAGTAAGGCATTTACAGATTGAAGAACTAAACATCAAAGTCGCTGCGGTTTGCGTTTACCATCGCTTCGTTGAAACCGCTGTGCGAGCGCTCGGCGGGAGTAGCATCCGAGTGGCTGCCGTCTCCGCTGGCTTTCCAGCTGGGTTGTCCCCCTCGAAGAAAGAGTTGCGGAGATTAAACGCTCAGTCGCCGCTGGTGCCGACGAGATCGATATCGTAATCACGCGCGCTCACGTCTTCGGTGGAAAGTGGCAGGAGCTATACGACGAGGTTGCCGAGTTCAAACAAGCCTGCGGACGCTGTCACATGAAAGCGATTCTCGCCACCGGTGATCTGCTCACGCTGCGCAACGTAGCTCGCGCCAGCTTTGTCGCCATGATGGCCGGCGCAGACTTCATCAAGACTTCGACGGGAAAAGAATCCGTCAACGCCACACTACCGGTTGGATTTGTAATGACGCGGGCGATTCGCGAATACGCACACGAAACCGGCATGGCCGTTGGTTTCAAAGCGGCCGGGGGGATTCGCACGGCAAAACAATCCACGGAATGGCTGGCTCTTATGAAAGAAGAACTCGGCGATTCATGGATGAAAGCCGATCTCTTCCGCTTCGGCGCTAGTGGACTATTAAACGACATCGAACGGCAACTGGAGCACCACGTCACCGGCCGGTACTCTACGGACTACCGCCATCCGCTGGCATAGAGTAGAAAGCGGGAGCTGGAAAGTGTAACGACTCGCATGAGCATAGCTGAAAAATTTCTCACCCTGGAGTACGGCCCCGCGCCGGAAGATCCCAAAGAGGCGCTGCTGTGGCTCGATCAGCATCAGCGCCGCTTAGGTCACTTCATCGATGGCGAATGGCGGCAGCCGATTGAGGGCATGTTCTTCGATTCGGTCGATCCCTCCACCGGAGAAAAAATCGCCATCGTTGCTCAGGGTTCCCCTGCGGATATCGACGCCGCAGTCCAGGCTGCGAGAAATGCACTTCCGAAATGGCAGGCGCTAGCTCCTCATGCCCGCGCTCGCCATTTGTATGCGCTAGCCCGCGCGGTGCAGCGGCATGCGCGACGCCTCGCAGTGCTCGAGACCATCGACAACGGCAAGCCCATTCGCGAGAGCCGAGACATCGACATTCCTCTCGTGATCCGTCACTTCTATCATCATGCCGGCTGGGCTCAACTTTTGGATGCAGAGTTCCCGGGCTATTCCGCTTGCGGAGTCGTAGGCCAAATTATTCCCTGGAATTTTCCGCTGCTCATGCTGGCCTGGAAAATCGCTCCGGCCATTGCAACGGGAAATACGATTGTGCTCAAGCCGGCGGAATTCACTCCGCTCACCGCGCTCGCCTTTGCTGAGATTTGTCAGGAGATCGGCCTGCCCGCCGGAGTCGTAAATATTGTCACCGGCGATGGTTCCACGGGCGAGGCATTAGTGAAACATCCGGACGTCGACAAAATCGCCTTCACCGGATCGACCGAAGTAGGTCGTGCCATCCGCACGGCTACTGTGCACAGTCACAAGCGGCTTTCACTTGAACTCGGCGGCAAATCTCCCTTCGTAGTTTTCGAAGACGCCGATCTCGATAGTGCCGTAGAAGGTTTGGTGGATGGTATCTGGCTCAATCAAGGACAAGTGTGCTGCGCCGGTTCGCGCCTGCTGATGCAGGAGAGCATCGCCGAGACTTTGATGGAAAAGATTCGCAGCCGCATGAGCGCGTTGCGCGTCGGTCCACCGCTTGACAAAAACGTCGACATGGGAGCGATCGTCGCGCCAGTTCAGCTCGACCGCATCCGCCGCTTGGTAGACGAAGGAGTTAAAGACGGCGCGACTTGCTGGCAGCCGCCACTGGAAATGCCCCCACGCGGTTTCTACTATCCGCCCACGCTGCTAAGCAACGTGCATCCCACTTCAGCGGTGGCGCAGCAGGAAATTTTCGGCCCCGTGCTTGCCGCCATGACCTTTCGCACTCCCGTGGAGGCCGCAGAACTCGCAAACAATTCGGTCTATGGCCTTGCCGCCAGCGTCTGGAGCGAGAGCATTAATCTGGCTCTACAAGTGGCGGCGCAGATCAAAGCCGGCGTCGTCTGGATAAATTCCACGAATCTTTTCGACGCCGCCTGCGGCTTCGGCGGCTACCGCGAAAGCGGTTACGGACGCGAGGGAGGCCGCGAAGGACTGCTTGAATATCTGGAACCAACATGGTTCAAGCGCGCTCCCGCTCTCTCTACTGAAGGCAAATCCGCCAATCCGCTGGGCCCAGAAATCCCGGTGCCGCAACCCGGACACTTGGCCATCGACCGCACTGTGAAACTCTACATCGCCGGCAAGCAGGCCAGGCCCGACTCCGGCTACAGCTTCGAAGTTCGTGGTAAGAACGGCGAACTGCTCGGCGAAGCCCCGCTCGGAAATCGCAAAGACATCCGCAATGCCGTCGAGGCGGCGCGCAAAGCCACCTCCTGGGCCAAGACCACGGCCCACACCCGCGCCCAGGTCCTCTATTACATTGCCGAGAATCTGGCGTTACGCCAACAGGAAGTCGCAACCCGTCTCGCCGCAGCTGTAGGAACCGCGCAGGCATCTCAAGAAATAGCGGCGAGCATTGAGCGCATATTTTCTTACGCCGCGTGGGCTGACAAGTTCGATGGCGCGGTGCACAACCCACCGTCGCGAACCATCGCCATCGCGATGAACGAACCGATCGGAGCCGTGGGAATCGTATGTCCCAACGAATCTCCTCTCTTGGGTCTCTTGTCGCTTGTCCTGCCGGTTTTAGCGGTCGGCAACACTGCCGTCGTGGTTCCTTCCGAAACTTATCCGCTGATCATCGGAGATCTCTACCAGGTTTTCGATACCAGTGATCTGCCGGCTGGCGCCGTCAACAGTGTGACAGGGCGCACAAACGAACTCCTGAAAACTCTTGCCGAACACGATGGCATCGATGCCATCTGGTGTTTCGGAAACGAATCCCAGGCAGCCGCGGCCAAGTCGTTCTCTGCGGGAAATCTGAAGCAGGTATTTACCAACGAAGGCCGTGCGATCGACTGGTTCAATCCTAGCCAAGGCGAGGGACGTTGGTTTCTACAGCACGCGACTCAGGTGAAAAATATCTGGCTTCCGTATGGCGAGTAGCCGTCCAGCGCCTCAGCGCGAACTAGCGCTGAACTTATAAACCGTCATGCTATGGAACTTTCCTCCCGGTTTCAATTCCGTGGTAGGAAATTTAGGATGGTTGGGAGAATCCGGAAAATGCTGCGTCTCCAGGCATAAGCCGTAGCGCTGCTTGTACACGCGGCCTTCCTTGCCGGTAATCGTTCCGTCCAAAAAGTTCCCGGTATAAAGTTGCACTCCCGGCTGATCGGTGAGCACCTGCAAAATTCGTCCGGTAGTCGGCTCGTAAACTTCCGCCGCCTCCGTCAACTCGCCGGACTTATGCTCCACCACAAAATTATGGTCGTAACCCCGGCCCAGACGCAGTTGCTCGTCATTCACATCAATTCGCTCTCCGACGGCGTGGGGCTTGCGAAAATCAAATGGCGTTCCGGCCACAGACTTCATCTCTCCCGTGGGAATAAGCCCAGAATCCACCGGTGTCATCTGTTCCGCATCGATCTTTACAACGTGCCCCAGAATATCTCCGGTGCCTTGTCCCGCCAGATCGAAATACGCATGGTTCGTCAGATTGAGCACAGTGTCTTTGTCAGTGGTCGCCGAATAATCGATTCGCAGCGCATTCCCGCTCAGCGTGTAGCGCACCGTAGTCGTAAGTGTTCCGGGGAAACCTTCTTCACCATCCTTGCTGACATAAGTCAGTTCGACGCCCTCGGGAATTTGTTTGCCCGTCCAAACTACTTTGTCGAAGCCGCGAATCCCGCCGTGCAGCGTGTTGTCGCCATTATTCTTTGGAGTGGAATAGGTTTTGCCGTCGAGCTGAAAGCTGCCGTGCGCGATGCGATTCGCGTAGCGCCCGACCAGAGCTCCAAAGTAGGGTGTGTTCTTCTCGATGTATTGGTCGACGGAATTGAAGCCCAACACCACATCGTCGAACTGTCCATTTCGATCCGGCGTGCGCAGGGAGACGATGATCCCTCCGTATGTCATGATGCGCACTTCGACCTGCTTATCGGTCAAACAGTAAATGTCGACGGCCGTTCCATCCGCCGTGTGTCCAAACGGTTGCTTGCTCACCTGGGTCTCGGCTGCCATGCTTGCTGTGAGCATAACCACAATCGCGAAAATTGCAAACCCCAAGCCGCCGTTTTTTGAAAGCATGTTTCCTCTTTCTTCAATCGGACGCTTCGCAGTGTAACTCAACTCGCGGCCGTTCGGCGCAGCTTCATTCGAGGATGCTTGTTAAGGGTCGCGTAGCGCGCGATTCATAAGCCCAGCACGTGAGCGTTGGGAAATTGGACCGGAGAAGAGTTGAGTCCCGTCAGGGACGGGACTCAGTCGAGCTCAGACTCCAAGCCGAACATGCGGAGAAACTAGACTCGCGGCAACTACTCAGCGACCGCTTCCTTCTCGATGACGACCTTCAGGTGAGTAGTCACATCCTTGTGCAGCTTCACCGGCACAGTGAACTCGCCCAGAGTTTTCAGCGGTTCATGAAGCTGAATCTGCCGCCGGTCAAGGTTGATGCCTTTTTTCGCGACGGCCTCCGCAATATCGCCAGAAGTTACCGAGCCGAACAACTGATCGTGCTCCCCGGAACGCCGCTCGAACGAAACCGATATCCCGTCGAACTGCCGAGCCAGCTCTTCCGCCTGCGACTTCTCCTTGGCCGAGCGTCGCACCGACGCCGCCTTCATCTGCGCGACTACGGCTTTGTTCCCCGCCGTAGCCTCGATCGCAAGTTTGCGCGGCAGCAAAAAGTTCCGCCCATAACCCTCGGCGACCTTCACCACGTCGCCGCGCGAACCAAGCTTGTTTACGTCCTCTTTGAGTATGACTTCCATGATATGACTCCGATTTTGTAGTCTTCCCTCATTGTCATCCCGAGCGCAGCGAGGGATCCTGGTTTCTCTCACTGCCAGCAAAAACCAAGATTCCTCGCTCCGCTCGGAATGACAGGGCTGTTGTTGTGTTCCTACGATGCCCGCCCGGCAAACGGCAGCAGCGCTATATTGCGAGCCTGCTTGATAGCCGCCGCCAGCCGATGCTGGTGCGGCGAGCACACGCCCGTCAAGCGCCGCGGCACAATCTTGCCGCTCTCGGCCACGAACTGCCCGAGCATTCGATAATCTTTGTAATTGATGTCGGCAATCTTCTCCGTGCAGAATTTGCAAACTTTCTTGCGCCGGAAAAATTTGCGCCCGCCCTCGCGCGGAGGGCCGCCAGGCCCGGAACGCCCACCGCCACCACTGCCGCCAAACCGGGGACGATCTCCTCCTCCAGAACGCGGTCCATCTCCGGACGGCCGCGATGGGCGCTCCGCTACCGGCGCTGCTGCTTTGCTTTCGTCACTCATAACGCTCCTTCTTATATTCCGTCGAAACGGTTCCAATTCGGAGCCAGCACCGCGGTAGGTCCCGATCTTCGCCGGTTCTACTGAGAATTGAGAACCGAGAACTGAGAACCGGGTTCTAAACGCTGGCCGCCGGCACATCTGCGGCCGGCGCTTCGCTCGCGGTTGCCGCCGCCGCTTCCTCCGCAACCGGCCGCTGGCTGTGCGCTTACCTTCTTGCGGGCGTCGCGCAGCTTCTTGATTTTCTCCAGCCGCTTCTGTTCTTCGTCGATGCGCACGGTCATAAACTTGATCACCGGCTCAGTCACGCGCAAACGGCGCTCCAGTTCGTGGATCACTGTGCCCGCGCCCTCGATCGTCATCAGAATGTAGACGCCCTCGCGGAATTTGCGCACCATGTAGGCCAGACGTGCGTTTGCCCATCCGGTCCACGCTCTTCACCGTCCCTGCAGCCCCGGTTACCGTAGATTCCAGGTTCGCAATCAGTTTGTCGAGATCTTCATCCGCCATATCGGGCCGGACAATAAACATCAGCTCGTAAGTACGATTCATGCTGTCTCCAAATCTTTGCGGTTGAAGCGGTTCATCGCCGCTGCCGCACCCTCGGTCAAAATCACTTTCACCGCTTCCGCCGCCATATCGAGCATGCCGTCCACTACAGCCAGTTCGGCTTTGCGCAGCGGCGCCAGCAAATATCGCTGACCATCCTGCACTTTGTGATCCGGCGCCACGCCAATCCGGATCCGCAAAAAATCCTGTGTGCCCAGCGCCTCGATAATTGACTCAATTCCGTTATGCCCCGCTGAACTGCGCCGCGTGTGAATCCGCAGCGTGCCCAGCGGAAAATCCAGCTCGTCCTGAATCACAATCAAATCCGATTCCGGCTTCGCTCCATACTCGGCCACCAGCTCCCGCACCGACAGCCCGCTCAAATTCATGAACGTCTCGGGCTTGGCCAGCAAAACTGGCTCGTCAGCAATCTTTACTCGAGCCGTAAGCGCCCGGCACTGCCGGCTTCTGATCTTCAACGCCCAAATCGCCGGCGATCCGGTCCACCGTCAGAAAGCCCAAATTATGCGGCGTGAACTGATACTCGATGCCGGGATTGCCGAGACCAACAATCAGTTTCACGCTGGCGATCCCAAGCTGTGTAGGGACGGGCACTTCGCGAGCCAGCCCTGAGCGGAGCCGAGGGGCCAGCCGAGCGCAGCGAGGCGCACCCTACCACGAACCTATTTCTTCTCCTTCTTCTCAGCTTTCTTCTCGGCCTTCTCCGGCAGCCGCCTCGCCTTCTTCCTCGGTCTCCGCCTTGCCCTTCTTAATGACCTCAGGCTCAGCCGGAGCCGCTCCCGCCTCCGCAGCCACCGCTTCCGGCGCCAGCCACCACCTCTTCCTTCACGCTGGTAACGTGAGCGACGGGCTGATTCGCGTCGGTCAGGATCTTCAGCTTCTCGTTGTGCGGCAAATCCGATACGCGCAACACTTTGCCGAAAGTGAGATGCGATGACGTCGACATCGATGTGGCTTGGGATATCGCCCGGCAGACACTCGATCTCGACTTCGCGCAGCATCTGCTCCAGAATTCCGCCCTCCGTCTTCACGCCCTGCCGGCACGCCCTGCAACACAACCGGCACGCTCACGCGCAAAGCCTTATCCATGGCGATGCGCTTCAGGTCGATGTGCAGCAGATGGCCTTTGATCGGCTCATATTGCCAGTCCACAATCATCGCCTTGGTGCGCTCGCCGCCATTCAGCGCCAGATCGAAAATCGTGTTGTGGCCGCTATCCGAACGCAGAATGCGCAACACATGCCGCGGATCCACGCTCACCGGCAGCGCATCTTTGCCCGCGCCATACACGCACGGCGGGAATCTTTCCTTCGCGCCGCACCCGCCGGGCATGGTTCTTCGTCCCCGCCTCGCGCGCTTGCGCTTCCAAAACGTTCTGTTCAATCGTAGTTGCCATAATTTCGTGTCCTTCCAAAAGTATCGTCGCACCGATGCGACGGCCAAATCCAGCCTTGTCGTCCAAGGCTGACGTAATTCGCAAGCCTTGTCATCCTGAGGCGACAACTTCATCGTCGCCGTTAGGATCCTATTCTCTCATCAGAATTGTCACTTCTAAATAAATAACTTGCTGACCGAAGTCTCTTCGTGATTGGCCTGAATCGCCCGCCCAATCAATCCCGCAATCGAAAGCACGCGAATCTTCGGCTCCCGTTTAGCCTCTTCGCCAAGCGGAATCGTGTTCGTGACCACCACTTCGCGAATCACCGACTTCGCAATGTTCTCCACCGCCGGTCCCGAAAGCACCGCGTGCGAAGAACACGCATAGACCTCCGTCGCTCCATTCTCCATCAACGCCGCCGCTGTCTTCACCAGCGTCCCGGCCGTATCGATCAAATCGTCGATGATCAAGCAGGTCCGGCCCTTCACATCGCCGATCACGTGCATGACTTCAGCAACATTCATTTCGACGCGCCGCTTATCGACGATCGCCAGCGCCGCATCCACTTTCTTCGCGAAAAACCGCGCCCGCTCCACGCCGCCGGCATCGGGCGAAACCACCGTCAGGTTCGGCAGATTCAACTTTCTAAAGTGATCCACCAGCACCGGCGAAGCGAACAAATGATCCACCGGGATATTAAAAAATCCCTGCAACTGCGGCGTATGCAAATCCACGATCAGCGCCCGATGCGCGCCCGCCGTAGTCAGCAAATCCGCCACCAGCTTCGACGAAATCGGACTGCGCGGCTTGTCTTTGCGATCCTGCCGCGCATAACCAAAATACGGCATCACCGCCGTAATCCGCCGCGCCGAGGCGCGCTTCAGCGCGTCGATCATCAGCAACAATTCCATCAGGTGCTCATCCACGCTCGTGCTCTTGCCATTCGCGCTTACCACACGGCAAGTCGGCTGCAGCACAAAAACATCGGCGCCGCGCACGTTCTCCTGGATCTGCACGTACGCCTCGCCATCGGCAAAGCGCTTCACCTCGGCCTGACCACGCTGCATCCCGAGAAAATGGCAGACCTCATCCGCCAGCGCCTCGTTCGCGGTCCCGCTGAAAATCTTGAACTTCTCATCCACCCGCGCGCGCGCCTTGCGTTCCAGCTTCTCGTCGGGCGTAGGTGGCAGGACTTGTTTCTCGACCTTCTCTGTCTTTTCCGCCGGCGTGACTAGTGTGGCCATAGTTAGCTGTTAGCCTTTAGCTCTTAGCCACTTCCCTCGGCTCTTCGCTTCAAGCTAAGAGCTAAAGGCTAACAGCATAAGAGCGATTTTCTGGCTGGGCCGCTAGGATTCGAACCTAGACAAAGTGCTCCAAAGGCACTTGACCTACCATTAGTCGACGGCCCAGTAATGCTGTTGTTGATTTTGGATTGTCGATTGAAAGCTCAACCCACATACCAATTGTCAATCAACCATCAAAAATCAACAATCAAAAACTTCTGCGGACCACCGCTAGACTCAATTTTCAGTCCAAAATCCTAGTCGAGAACTCTCTTCCAGTACTGCCGCCGCGTCAACGTAACGGTAGCCTGCGGCCGCCCAACCCTGCTTCCGCAGTTTGCCCGCCGCCACGGCCGCCGCATCTTTCGAGGCGAACAACCCATACAACGTCGACCCAGAACCCGACAGCGACGCATACCTTCGCGCCCGCGCGCTCCAGCGCCAATTTGCCTTCTCTCAACTCGGGATACTCAGGAAAGACGACCTCTTCGAAGTCGTTCTTGATCCCGGCCCGGACAAGCTCGAGAAGCGGATTCTCGGCCCGGCCCCTTCTGTACTTCGAGGAGCACCGGAGTAACGCTTGCTCAGCCACGCCGACAACCCTCGGCCAAGCTCAACCATTCTATCGGATGCCCCGGCCATCGTCAATTTCGCCGTGGAAGAGCGGCGCCTCAGCTCCCCGCCCGGGCTTAGTCGAAGGGGCCGCTCCAGCGCCTAGAGACGCAATCGGGCTCTCAGCCCCGCCATCCTTCGATCCCACTCCGCAAACGCCTTCGGAGTAGAGATACCAACCTCAGGAGTCACCATCACGCAACGCCATAGCCGGCAAATCCTCCAGCGGATATGCCTGCTCTCCGCGCCCCACTCCCAGCACCGTCCCGCCCACCAAGAAAAGCGGCAAATCTGATCCCACTTCCCCTGCAATCCGCAGCCGCTCGGCAGCCGGTAAAGTCTTCTTCAGCGCCCCTCCAGGCCCAACATCGTAGCCACAGCATTCGACGAAGCTCCACCCAGCCCGCCCTGCACCGGCAGCCGCTTCTCAATCTGAATCGCCACCCGCCCCTTCGCCCGCAAAGCGCGCATCACTTTCTCGGCGATGCGATGGCAAGTATTCGATTCATCCTTAGGAACTCGATCATCGCTGCAACCGAATCTCAATCCCACTCCCGCGTCCCACGCTCACCCGAATCACATCATGCAGCCCGATCGTCTGATACACGGTCAGTAGTTCATGAAACCCATCTTCCCGAAGCCCGCCAATCGACAACCCAAGATTGATCTTCGCGAACGATCGAACGCTTACCGTCATGGGAGGTTGATTGTAACTATTTGCGTCGAGCTTTTCGAATTTGATTTGCCGCCTTCACGGATGGCGATTTAGACGCAATTCTAGAGAACAGACGAATTGTCCCCACTCGTCCCCCCACTTCAGTAATCTCGACCATCTCCAACGATGAGAGCAATCTAATTTTGTGATTTCAATCACACGAACCGTCTCGACGGTCCTCCCTATTGAAATCAGCAACGACCGCTGCCCCGTGCAAACGGGACCCTGTGCAGCGCTGTCCGCAAGTAGTAGTAAGTCGTTGCCTGGGAAAGGCAACCTCGTCCGATCCAAAATTTAGCCCGCGTTCCACATTCGACACTAATGCGCGTGGAACGGGCGGTGCGCATCAGGGGTGTTGTATGCGTAAGAAGATCGTTTGTTATTTCTTAGTATTTCTTTTTGCCGTTGCCGCTTCTGCCCTGGCGCAGAGCGACTACACGGTCATTCCCGTAACCGACGGAGGCACCATCTCCGGCACCGTTAAATGGACGGGACCGGCGCCGAAACATCTGGATTTCTCCGTCACCAAAGATCCGCAAATCTGCGATCCCGATGGCAAAAAGTCAGTCAGCCTCGACCGCCTGATCATCGGCCCCGATAACGGCGTCGCCAACACTATCGTCTATCTCAAAAACATCTCCGCCGGAAAAGCCCTGGATCTGCCCGAGCAAGAGCGTCATCTCGATCAGACGCCATTGTCGCTACATTCCGCATATTCTCCTGGTGCCCCAGAACGCCGACCTGCAGATGCAGAGTTCCGACGCCACGCTGCACACCATCCACATGGATGGCGCCGCCACCTATAATCTGCCATTCCCTTTCACCAGCAAGATCAGCACGCGCACCATGTCGACTCCCGGCCTGGTCAACCTGCGCTGCAATGGCGGCCACGTCTGGATGAACGCCGAGATGATGGTCGTCTCGCATCCCTACTATGCCGTCACCGACGAGAGCGGACGCTTCCAATTCACCGACGTCCCGCCCGGCACCTATCAGATCGTCGCCTGGCATGAAGGCTGGGGCCTGGCCGGCAAGGAAAAGGTCTACGACGTGCTGACCGAACAAACGCGTGCAGCGCCCGTTCTTCACCGAACCAAGACCTGGGAAAAATCGGTGACGGTCCATGCCCATCAGCCCAGCACAGTAAATTTCGTGATCGGCAACAAGTAAAAGGATGTGTGAGCAGACACCGCTGTCTTGCCAACTTCTGGTAGCAGTATTCAGGTTTGAAAGGTTGCTTTGAAAGGGCGCGGCTTCAGCCGCGCCGTAAGCTGAGTCTAGGGTGACGCAGCCTTTGCGGTGGCGCAGCCGTTCACCGCTGAGATAACTCAGCCTGCCTAATCGAAGGCTTTAGCCGCTGGGGTAGCGTCCCTTACCCGCGCCGCTTGTACAACACTGCAAACTCAAACCCCGCATTCGCCGGAAACAACTCCGCCACTTTCCGCAACCGCTCCGCCAGCGCCGAAGGCGCCAGCAACGGATAATCCCGCTCCCGCAGATCGTAATAATCCACATCCAGATAACAGCGAAAGCAAATAAATCGAAATCGTGTCGGAAAACGTCGCTTCGAAATATTCGTTCTTGAAGCGCTCCGCATCGGCCCCGCCGGCCAAAGCCAGCTTCCGCGCCTCAAAGGCATCAAGCGAAGTTTCCCCGCGCACCCCGGCCTTCACCTGCGCCCACGCCAACTCGTTGAACTCCTCGGAAACCCCGGCAACCTCCACCAGCGCATGCCCCACGTTGATATAAAACTCAAAAGCCACGGAAAACTTGTCGTCCATCAGACGCGTGGAAATAAACACGCACTGCGAATCGCCCAGATTTAAATTGCGATGGCAAACCGCGTTGTCGCTGAGCGCCACATCATAGCGATCCGCGATCAGGATCTCGTCTCCCTGCGTCACCGTCAGCGGAACAAAATAATAAGCCTTGCGCTTAAGCGCCGCAGCAATCTTCGTGGGCACCGCGGCAATCATGCGCTCCAGATCAAACGAACTGATGGAGGTCTCACCCGCCACGGCGTAACAAACCCCGTTCGCCGCCTGTGAAACCGGCGTCATCCGCACCACATCGGCCGGACTCCGCGTAATGGCTGGCGCTGCCTGCGACATAACTAGTCTTTTATACACTACAGCCGCCAGAGCAGAGCTCGCCGAAGGAACTCCGCCCGGACCTCTGACATTGTTATTGATGTATTTACTTGAACCGTGGCTTCCATTCCATCCAATCCAGCATCCAGCGCCAGGAAGCGTCGTGGTCAGGATGAACTGGCGGTTGCGGAGGAGCCTGCGCAGGAAAAGTCACTGTCTTCCCGCGATAGGCATCCGCAAGCTGCTTGAATATTCTGCCCTGCTCTTTAACTTTACCGTCATTGGTCAGCAGGCCCAGGCTATATTCCAGCGAGTTGAACTCGAACTTCCGGTCTACGTCGTGGCTATCCCAATAACTGAACCAGCTCACTCCCGAGTCAATCGCAGCGAGCACTGCCCTTTCCAGCCACTCTGCCTGCTGCTTTTCATTCAACGCTTCGATGCAGGTATTGAACTCCTCAGCCCATACGGGTTTTCGGCGATCGCCCGCATACGCCCGTATCAGAGTCGCCATCGCGGCCAGCAGCTTGATGCTGGGCGGGTCCATCGGTCCGCCAAACTTGAGCGCCCCTGACCAGTAGGGATAGCAGTGCATGACTGGCATGGACCGCGCCGCCAGCACCTGTGGAGAGAAGGTGTTCGACTCGAACCAAGGCAATTCATCTACTCCGTTGACGTGGACGCCCGCCGGATCGACAGTCTCCATTAGCGAGAACATCTTCGTCATCCAGGCATCTCCGACCCGCGGTTCGGTGCTCCAGCAGGTATTGATTTCGTTTCCAAAGTCAAAGCCGATGATATTTTTCTTTGACGTCATCACGTGTCCCAGTTCACGAATAAGAATCTCCTGCGCTTTCCACATCGCTTCATCGGTGTAGAAGTCGGCCCCGGCCTTATTGAAAGGTGGCAAAAAGAACCAGCCGCTTAACTGCCCGGTGAACACCGTTACCACTGCGTCCAACTTTCGCTCCTCCATGAACGTAAGCAGTTGCTCCAATCGCTCCAGATGAAGCGGGCTGACCCACCTCGGATTCGGTTGAAAGTAAGGCCAGATCAGCAGGATGCGTAGGTGGTCCGCGCCCAGAGATGCGATGGCATCCAGGTCTCTTCGGATCGGATCCGCATCCCAATCGTTCCAGCAAAACCACCAATTCTTCGACGGCGTGTAGTTCACGCCGAAGCGATGACGGTCTAATGCAAGTCCACTTCGTCGCGCGGGACCTGACCCTGGCACGGGAGTTGCGCCCAGATTCATCATGCTCCGGGCGACCTTGGAGCGGCTGGCTGCGAGTGATGTCGCGGCAGCCGCCGTGCTGGAGATGAAATGACGTCGATTCATAACTGCCCACAATATACTCGCCTTCGGACAGTCTTTCGGCGGTCAAGGATGCATGGTGGTCGGCCGTATGGTGTAGCCTAGAACCATGCCCGCCAGTCGCCCGCCCCGCTGGTATGCCATCCCGATGCGCGTTGTGCTGGTGACCTTCATCGGCACGCTGCTCTCATTCGCCGTGAGCTTGTTCCTCGGCATCCTTGGAACTGTGATCATCGCAACCGTGCGAGGCGTGCAGCCCAACATGACCCTTGCCTATCGCCTGATCGCCTTGCCTGCGGCGGCAGTGGCCGGCAGCATCATCTTCTTTCTCGCACTGGCGATGGAGATCCGCCACTACCGCCAAGTGAAGACGTTGATTGCAATCGAGAGGGCAAGCTAATCATGCCTCCGCGCATAGCCATTCCCATGCCGCACTCGGCCGATTGCGAGTACGCCGAGCGCGCCATCCCGCAATACGAGCAGGCGGTCAAGCAAGCCGGAGGCGAACCCGTCCGCATCCCTCTCGATCAAACTCCAGCCCAAGTCATGAAGATAATTGAGCGCTGCGACGGCGTCCTCCTGCCCGGCAGCAACGCCGACGTCGATCCTGCCAAGTTCGGCGCCACGCGCTCTCCGCATACCGCGGCCGCCGACCCGCGTCGCGACACAGTCGATGAACTCCTGCTGCAGGACGCCTACAACATGCGCAAGCCGGTCCTCGGCATCTGTTACGGCCTGCAGAGCCTCAACGTCTACCGCACCGGCTCGCTGATTCAGCACATTCCCGACTTTCTGCCGGAAGCACTCAGAACGCGGGTCGATCACGAGGCTGGCAAGAAGGTAGCAATAGCGCACTCCGTGAACATTGAAGACGATTCGAAGCTGGCCGAAATCGTGAGCAGCAATGGTGCCGAGAGAAAGGCTCGGGAAGGGCACGGCTTAAGCCGTGCCAATCGAGAGGTTGAGATTGACGGGGCTTTAGCCCCTGAGAGCAAGCTCATACTTCCAGTGAACTCCTCGCATCACCAATCGGCCGGCACCATCGGCGACGGCCTCCGCATCGCAGCCCGCTGCGCAGAAGACGGAATCATCGAAGCGCTGGAAGGGACCGCTCCCGATCATTTCGTGTTAGCAGTCCAGTGGCATCCCGAGCGATCGATAGAGCAGGACGAAGCCTCCCGCGCCATCTTCCGCGCTCTGGTCGAAGCCGCCGAAGTTCGTCACAAGCAGCTCGCCAATGAGTTCGAAGGAGTCAAGTCAAAGTGAAGATGAAGTGACGAGGTCAGAGGCTGCCTGAGTTTGGGAAGGGCACGACTTCAGTCGTGCCGTCAACATCCGGAAAGAAGCGGGCCTTAGCCTCTGGGGGTCTTGAGGCCGAATCGTTGTGAGCTACTGCCTTGTCCTAGGGATTGATCTCCGTTTCTTCTTAGCAAGGCTCCTCCGCTTCTCCAGCAGCACGACAACATGCGCGATCGCAGTGTTCTCGAGACTGAGTCCTTCCGGAGTCTTTGCCTTCAGTCCTACGCAATCGGCAGGTACGCCCAGCAGTTCAGCAACGCGGGCCCTAATCGCTGCAGTGTGCGGGCCAATCTTCGGGGCGGCAACTATAAGGCTGGCATCCATATTCGCCACGCCATATCCCGCTTCCCGCACGCGCTTCAGCGCCTCGCGTAGGAACACAACCGAATCCGCGCCCTTCCACTTTGCGTCCGACGGGGGGAACAACGCTCCAATATCCGGTGCGGCGATGGCTCCAAGTAGCGCGTCGGTGATGGCATGCAGCAGGACATCCCCATCTGAGTGTCCGCCAAGCCCCTTATCGTGGGTCAGCGCGACGCCGCCAATCTTCAGCGGAATGCCCAGCTTGAACTCGTGCGAATCAAAGCCATAGCCAATGCGCGACGTTGGTCCCAGGTCGTTGGCCGCCTGCTTGGTTCTTGGCATGTCAGTGTTGATTTGCAGCCTTCAGATAGAACTCTGCCAGTTCCATGTCCGCCGGCGTCGTGATCTTGATGTTGCGCGGCGAGCCCATGACGACCGCAACCTCGTGTCCGGAGCGCTCCACAAGCGACGCTTCGTCGGTGCCGAGAAACCCATCTGCCGACGCCTCATCGAAGGCTTTCTTGATCACGCTGTAGCGAAAGCCCTGCGGCGTTTGTGCCATGACGATCCCGGCACGTGGAATCGTGGCCTTGATCACTGCGCCTTCGGACGTGCGTTCAACTTGTTTTACTGTATCGACGGCGGGGAGTCCGGCGATGGCGGCGCCATACTTTTCCGCGCCCGCAATCACCTCTTGAATAATGTCGGCAGTCACAAATGGGCGCACCGCGTCGTGCACCAGAACGACATCATCCACGGCGGCCGACACAGCTTTTAAGGCGTGCTCCACGGATTGTTGCCGGTGCTCTCCGCCCACGACGAATCCCACTTTCTTTTTCAAAACATCCTTGGCTTCGCTCGCTAAGCGTGCGCGAAACCCTTCAATCTCGTTTTCGCGGAGCGCGATCCAAATCTCACTGACCGCATCGACGGCGGCAAACTTACGCAAGGTGTGAATGAGAATGGGCGTGCCGCCGAGTTCGGTAAATTGCTTCGAAGGCGGTGTCTTCTTTTGCTTTTTGCCGACAGCCACCGGAGCCATGCGCGTTCCGAGACCCGCAGCAGGGATAATTGCGACAACCTTCATAGCGGGGTGTAAGTATACGGGCGGCTGAGGCAGAGTTCAACTAGCGCGCGCCCGGCCACCCGCTCAGAAGCACCTGCGCTGTCTGCTTGGTCAACGTCACCGTTGGCCCCACCGAATTGCCATTGACGTCCCGCCAACTACCCGGCGGAAGGATGACTGTGAAAGTCGAGTTGTAAGGATTCACCAAAGCTAATCCCGCTGAGAACTCGCGTTCCCAAATGCCCTGCGTCTTCTTCATCGCGCCGCTGGCGTGGCCAATGTCAATCGAATATTCCGGGAAGGTAATCAGCCTCCCATAATCCTGCGCGCCGCTGGCCGTGTAGCCGGACATGTACATGTACGTACAATCGTTCTTGATCAGCAGATAGTTGGCAATCACCCACAACCGCGCTTCCTGCGGAATTTCCTCGGTGAGTTCGGACTCCTCGCCATTCGTCATGTAGCACACGCCCTTGGATTGAACATACTGCAACTGCGAAACGATGGTCTGCCATTGACCGGGCGTCGGAACGTTCGGCGGAACTCCATAGTTGCTGAAGCCGCGCTCGTCGAATAGAAGATCTGTCGTCGTCATCAGTTGCTGGTTATCCGCCAGTGGCTGACCGAAATGGTAGCTGACGTTCACTTGCAGCGTGGCTGTAGGTGATTGTGCGTGCACGTGGGTGTAAGTGGCGCTCTCCCATTCGAGAACATCGTGCCGGAACGCGGGATCGTCAGCCTGGCCGGTATACTGCCGCACCCATTGGTGGCCGCTATCGTAATGGCCGCATCGCTGCCAGTCATTCGTTAAGTCCATGGTATCGACAGCGATGCTTTGAAAGCCCGCCGCCAGAGGCGCATCGACCCAATTCGTCCATTGGTATGCCTGCACCTCGGGATTGGAGAAGTCGAGCGGGGCGAGCGTCGTTGTGCCGAATTCGAAGGCCAGCGTTTTCTTGTCGCAGAGATATTCGAGCCAATCCGGATGATTGGCTTCGTACCAGCGAACCATGTGAGTGAAGTTGTCGACGGAGTAGGGAATGTAGGACGAGTTGTACATTCCGGGCGGAAGCGTAGCCCACGATGAGCCCCACACCACGTCAACGACGCCGGTTTCTGTCCCTAACTGCGATTGCGTGAGGTCGTAGTTAAAAACCATTTCGAGGTGAATGTTGTCTTCGGTGTTGGGGAAAGATCCAGTGCGGGCCAAAGGGGGGAGATTCTGCGCGGCTGAGATGGAAGTTTGTGCGACTAGAAGGATCGCGAAAAATGCAACGGAACGCATGGGGAGTCTCCTAACGAGCGTGGCAACTTCATAATCGAACCGTAGAATCGGACCATCAGATTACACCCGTACGCCTTTCGAGGCAGTTGATTTCGTGTGGAACGGCGCGCATCACTACGCAAAGGTTTGCAGTCCCGCAGAGATATGAGATTGCTGAGCCAACCTGCGACCCTTGGCCGGCACCTATAACTACATGAAAACCCGGAGGGCCGCTTTCTGGATCGAAATTATGGCGTTGAGCAGTGCAATCGCCTGCGTTCTGGCGATTCTTCTTGCATTCGGGTTTGCTGCCTTCGGAACTACCGAGGAGACTGCCAGCCCAGAAGCGGCACTGGCCGAACCTCTTCCCTCTCAACGGGCCGCTTATCAGGAAGCATCGGCCGGGTCTTCTCCAATGCAAGATACGCCGGTCCAACCTCAGATTTACGAGGGCATTGTCAGCGACACGCGCTGTGGCGCCAAACACTCCGCCAAGATCGGCTTGAGCGCGGGCGACTGTACCCGGGTGTGCGTGCACTCCGGCGAAAAGTTTGCCCTGGTGGACGGGGACAAACTCTATGTTCTCGAGGGCGAAGGGCCAGCTCTCAAGCGAGTCGCCGGAGAACGCGTCAAGGTCGTCGGCACTTTGAGCGGGAACACGATTGCAGTGTCATCGGTGAGCGCGCCTTAGACCACCGGTCGTGCTAGGGTTGCGTCGGCTTAGTCTCCGCCAGCGTAGGCGGGACGGTTGCTGGCACAGCGGTGCTTGAAACTAAGGTCGTAGTCTGGGGAACTGGGACACTTGTGCGGCCAAAGGCGCGCTCATCCCATTTACCGAAGATCATTTTTCCAGCCGTGGTCTGCAGGACCGAGGTGACCGAAACGTCGATGGTCTTGCCTATCATTTTTCGCGCGTTGTCTACGACCACCATCGTTCCATCGTCGAGATAGGCGACACCCTGGTTGTATTCTTTGCCTTCTTTCAGGATGAAGACCTTCATGATCTCGCCGGGCAGAACGATCGGCTTGAGCGAATTAGCAAGTTCGTTGATGTTCAGCACCTCGACACCCTGCAATTGCGCCACCTTGTTCAAGTTGAAATCGTTGGTGATGATCTTCCCTTCGTAGACCTTCGCCAGCTCGATCAGCTTCAGATCGACTTCGCGGACTGCCGGGAAGTCGTCCTCGACAATCTGAATTTGCAGTGTGGCCATTTTTTGCAAGCGCTGCAGCACGTCGAGGCCGCGACGACCGCGGTTGCGCTTCAGCGAGTCAGCGGAGTCGGCGACCAGTTGCAACTCGCGCAGCACAAACTGCGGCGTGACGATGATGCCATCGAGGAAGCCGGTTTCGGCAATGTCGGCGATGCGGCCGTCGATGATGACGCTGGTGTCGAGGATCTTGTAACTTCTCTTGCCCTGCTTTTCACCGCCGAAGATTCCTCCCAGGGCAGCGAGGTTCAGCAGGTCGCCCTTGCTCGCGCCCACGACCAGGCCAACGTAGGCCATCAGCAACATCACCAGAATTTGCAGGAAGCTCTGGGTATTGCCAGCGGGCACGCTGCTACGGATTACAAGCGCAAACAGGTACGCGCCGCAGATGCCGAGGATGCTGCCGATGGCGGCTCCGATCAGACGCTTCAGGCTTACGGTCCTCAGCTTCCACTCGAAGAGGACGATGCCCGCGCCCACCAGCGCGCCCACTCCCGCATCCTGCGGGCGGGAGAGCCGGAAGGGCTCAATGAAGTAGCATGCGACTGAAACGACTAAGACAAAAAGAAGGCGGATAACAATCAAATCCACAGCTATACCTCCCCCGGATGCAGCTCCGCTTAGAATCTGGAGCGATGCACCGGTGCCGTTTTCTCGCCGCCTCAGGCGGAAGCCGGCAAATCAGCATGCGGGGCGCGCATGAATTAGGGGATGAATGTCGCCCCGTCCCGGCCCTTGAAGGCGTAGCCGGGAGGACCTCAGTAATCCAACGCCAAGAGTATATACCCGGAAGTAATTAACCGGCGAAGAAACTGGGTTGTCCTGTCTCTCTGCGCGAGGCTGGAGGAATTCGACTCTGGCCAGGCTCTTAGTGGCTAGGGGTGGCTAGGGCATTTTTTGGCACTCTCTACAGCATGCTCTGGACCCGACATTTCTTGTCATGCGCATCTCAACTCTGCAATCCGGGCGACCCCAGAAAGAAGGCTGTCGCCGGCGAACGTGCCATCAGGGATTGCCTTGGAGGTAAGTGATGCGAGCTTTCAGAATTCTGAATGCAGCGTTTTTCTCTTTGGTGGTCGGAGGGTTGATCGGAGGGTCAGCCGCTCTCTATGCACAGGACGACAAGCCTCAGGAAGACAAAGCTCCACGGCAGGAAGAACCGAAGGCTCAACCGAAGCCGAATGAAATGAAACCTCAGGGCGAGGCCAAACCGGAACACCCTGACGAAGCTAAGCCTGCCAGGCCGGAAGGGCAGAGGGAAGACCAGAAGGAAACGGGCCGCGCGCAGCAACAGACTCATGAGCAGGCCAGGCCAGAAGACCACGCAGCTCAAGGCGGGCACGCGCAGCCCGCAGGAAAGGGCGGACACATTCCCGACGATAAGTTCCGCGCCAGCTTTGGCCGCAGCCATACCTTCACCGCGAAAACTGTGATAGTGGAAGGACAGCCGCAGTTTCAATACAGCGGATACAGCTTTCAGCTCGTTGATCCCTGGCCTGTAGGCTGGGCGTACACCGATGACTGTTATATCGACTACATCGATGGAGAGTATTTTCTCTTCGATCTGCTGCATCCGGGTGTTCGTATCGCTGTCTTCGTCGTGATGTAAGCGCGTTGATGGAAGCGCATCACGCGCCGCCGCTTCGCTGCCGAAGGTGGCCTCTCTGAGTCGGGATTCAGTTCTGCTGGATTCAACCTCAATAGGGGCCACCTTCTTTACGTTTTTCCTGCACGTCCGCCTTCAAGTTTTGTTCGCCCCATTCCCAGTCTGTGTCAGCCCGACCTAGTCGGCCCGGGTAAAGTATTGTCAGCCTCCATTGCCTCGCGCAACTTTTGTTATTGCCATCGCTTTGTAATAGTGGGGGTAGGTTGGAAACGCAGAAATGAGGCGAGATATGAAGAAATTCGCGCTCAGTGTGGTGCTGTTGTTCTCCGTTTTGGCGTGGGCTAGCGCAGCACCGAACGCCGCCGACCACAACATTCAAGTGCATGTCAGTTCGGCGCGGGTTAACGGCCGCGGCCTCATAAGGCTAAAGGTCACGCTCGACGGAAGAAAATGTGAACTGGAAGGCTTGGACGCCGAAAGCTCACTCCTGATGCCCGGTGACTACAAAGCTAAAACCATTTCGGTGCGAGCGAAAGACGTTCACACCTACGACGTTTATGGAGCCTACGAGTTCCTGTTTCCCGACGGGAAGACACGCAGGTACGGTCTGGTTGGCATCATGGAGTAGGCCCTTGCGGTTGAGGGGCAGTGCTAGGCGACAAGCGGCCTGCTAGACTTGCGTGCATGAAAGCCCTAGTCATCACTAACCTATCGGGGCCGGACGCGCTCAAGATTCAAGAGAGCCCCGAACCGGCTCCAAAGCCCGGACAGACCTTGGTTCGCGTTTCTGCCGGAGGGCTGAACTTCGCTGACTTCATGACAGCGCAGGGCGGTTACCCAGGGACGCCTCCGCCTCCGCTTATCGCCGGGCGCGAATTCGCTGGCGTCGAAGAAAGCAGCGGCCGCCGTGTGATGGGCTACACGCAGTGGGCCGCCTTCGCCGAAAAAGTTGCAGCATATCCGAGCATGCTGTGGCCCGTGCCTGACCATTGGAGCTTCGAGCAAGCGGCCGCATTTCCGGTGAACTACTTCACCGCGTATCTGGGCTATTGGCAGGCGGGAATGACTTCGGCGCCAGCTCCGGGGAAAACACACCGCGTTCTGATTCACGCTGTTGCCGGAGGCGTAGGCACTGCAGCGGTGCAGATTGGGCGCATTCTCGGCGTCGAGATGTACGGTACCTCCTCCTCGGACGAAAAACTTGCGCGGGTAAAAGGACTTGGCCTGCAGCACGGCATCAACTACAAGCAGCACGATTACGAACAAGTGGTCAAAGACCTTACTCATGGCGAAGGCGTTGACGCCGTCTTTGAGATGCTCGGCGGCGAGCACACGGCGAAAAGCCTGCGCTGCCTGAGCGATTTCGGACGCGTCATCCAATACGGCACCGCGACCGGCAAGCAACCGCAACTCGATGTGCGCGCGATGTATGCAAAATCGGCCAGCGTCCAGGGATTATGGCTGACCTATCTTTCGCAGAAGCCCGAGATCATGGAGCCCGCCTGGAAGCAGCTCTGGGAATGGATTGGGCAGCGCAAATTAACTCCTGTGATCGGCGCGGTTTTTACGCTGGATCGAGCCGTGGAAGGTTACAAACTGCTGCAGGAAGGGAAGAACTACGGGAAGGTTGTGCTGACGATTTCTTAAAGTTGGTTTGTAACTCACTGTTTTCCCAGAAACCGAATACGCCCCGTGAAAGCGCGTCCGTTGCTGTCGATAAAGGTCGGAGCCGGATGAGCCGTATCGAGAATGCCGTTTGCTAACTGCGTATTGGGATGATTGGTGAGGTTGTCGAAGCCCCCGCGCAGAGCCCAATAGCGCCCGAATAAATGAAAGCGTTTTTCGAATTGCAAGTTGACGGTGTAGTACGCCGGAAGACGAAACTTTCCTGGTGGATCGCCCGGAGCAATTTCCCCCTGATCGGTAGTCGCCACGAAAGGCAGCCCCGTGCGCGCTTCAGCGGAATAGACCAAATCGAATTTGTGGAGTTTAGGCAGATTGAGAAACGGCAGCACGCCATAACCGACAAAACGGTTGGGCGTATCCCAAGGGAAGGGGCCGGGAAGTTGCGGGCTTAGCAGAGGAATGTCCAGACTGAAATCGAATACCTGGTTGGTATGCGAGCGCGACCGCGTGTATGCACCGAAGATCTCGTAGCGCTGGCGAAAGCGATGGCGCGCGCTGACGGTGAAGGAGTCGTATCGATCATCGCGGTGATTCTCAAGTACAAATGTGCCGTCTACTGCGCCATTCAGCGTGTTGTAAGCAAAGGCGCGAGAGCCGCGTTTCTCGATGAACTCAAGTTTCAGGAAGACGGCATACGGAAGTTTTTTTTCCACTCCGATACTCCAATTCAGATATCTCGGAGCCTTGAGCGTACTGGGATTCGCGACAAACGTTGTCGGCACGGGGAGGGGCGCGGGCTCCTGCGTCCCCGGCGGCAGATTGGTGCACGGAACTGAAGTGCCGTTGGCCTCTTGCGGGCATCCGCTTGAATCGAAGAAATAATCCACTCGCTGCCCCTCGAGCGGCTGATGGATTAATCCCAGGCTGGTGGCATCGTAAATAATTCCGACTCCCGCCGACAGCTTGGTATTGCTTGCATCGTCGAGAATATAAGTTCCCGCCAGGCGCGGCGAGTAGAGCGGCGTGCGCACGATCTGATCCCAATCGAAACGCAAGCCTGGCTCGATCAATAGTCGATTGGTTGCCAGCCAGCGATCTTCCACGTAGTCGCTGGCCTCAGTGTTGTAGATGGTGGAGGAGCTGCCGCCGGAGAAAATCGAGTAGCGCGCGCAAGTAGTCGCGGGCACGATCGGAATGCCATTCGCATTCGTAGGGCAAGGTTCTATAGGACCGGGCTGCGTAAACGAAATCGGCTTGCGCAAAAATTGTGCATCATAGGTCAGCCGGTCAACGTCGAAGCCAGCCTTGATGTCGTGCCGTCCGTGCCACTGCTTGGGGGAGACATAAAGATTCGCCAAGCCCTGAACCCTGCGAGCGAGCGCTCTCTCATTGAGATAATAGTTCCCCCCAGCTCCCAGCGGCGCCTGAATGTACGGAGCATCTCCCTGCGGAGTGAGATTGTTACTGTACTGGTCGACTCCGAATCCAGATTCAAGCAGCGCTCCGCCCCGGAAATAGTACTGATCTTTGAGTGAACCGAGGTACGCAGTGTCGACCTCAGTGGGCGTCGTCGGCTGATGCTGCAGCACGGAGAGTCCGGCGTATTCGTCGTGATAATAATTCGACAGAAAACTGGCGGTCACGATATTGCGCGTGGTCAGGTTCGATTGCAACTTAGCGAGGTTATCGACACGCCACACATGATCAGTATCAGAGCCAGACGGCAGTTGCTTGGTGATGTTGTTATCGTACTCGCCATCGAGCGCGTCGATAAACCAGCTCTTGCCTTTGCGAATCGGCCCCGACATGGTGTAAATCGGCGTCCACTGGCCGAAGGCAATGCCCTTTACATCCTGCAACCCAGGAATAAAGTCGGTGGTCGCAAAATGGAAGCGATCCTGTCCCATGCGTGTGTTCAAGCTGAGCGCCCCGCCGGAACCCTTGCCGAACTCCGCCGCTTCGCGGCTCGGAGTTACCACCATCGAGCGAAATGAGTCGACACTGGTACGCACGACCAACTGCCCATTAGTGGGCTGGGTTACGTTGAAACCGTCGAGCAAGAGCAGCGTCTGATAAGTTTCGGCGCCGGCCACGTGCGATTGACCGAAGGCGTCGGGTGTGACTCCGGGAATGAACGTCAGAGCCTTGCGGTAATCGTGCGACGAAGGATACGGAACGTCGATAATCTCATCGCCCGTCATCTCTTCCTTGGCTGAAATCTGCGCTGGGTCAATCGCCGGCGGAGATTCCACCACGTTTACCACTTCGTGCGCCTCTTGCTGATGCGAGAGAGTCACATCAATATCGTCCGTGGCGCCCACTTGCACGGCTGGCAAAGATGCGGCGTAGAAACCTTCTTTTTCCACATGCAACCCGTAGCTTCCAGAAGATAAGGAGTCGAATTCACAGCGCCCGGCAAAGTCGGTCTCGCAGCGCAGCGGAAGCGCAGGCGGTGCTGGCTGCAACTGCACGCGGGCGGACCGGACCGCCACTCCGTTTTCATCGGTCACAGTGATTGTCAATTGTTGCGCCGCATGTTCCCCAATATTTTGGTTGGAAGAAACCTGCTGAGACGCGGAAGAAGCATGCGCCGCGAATTGTATAACCCAGAACAAAACTACAGCCCGGGAGCGTGCCCAGTTCGTCTTTGCGCTCCGGCCCTGCATCCTTCGAGTATGGAGTTCCAGGCGCGCGGCAAGCGCCCGGCGTTCCAAGCGCGAGTCCCTCAGTGCTAATTTTCCAAATACGAAGCCGCAAGCGAAAATCATTTGTGCCGAAGCGTTCCTTGTTCGCTGGAGTTAGAGTAATTTAAAGTGTCAAAGCGCGGCGATGCGCGGAAGTTTTTCATCTTCATCAACTTTTTGCAAAAGCGAGAGCCGATTGATCTGGTATTCCGTCTTCTTCTTCATCTCGGGATTCTGCAGCGTCCTTTATGAACTAGTCTGGTTGCGCCTTTCGATGGCGCAATTCGGCGTCACCACCGCCATGGTGTCCATTGTGCTTTCGGTCTTTATGGCAGGGCTGGGATTGGGTTCGTTGGCCTGCGGCGCGTGGATACGCCGTCGCGGCGAAACGCTTAGCTTTCCCGTCCTTCGTCTTTATGCCGCAATCGAACTGCTTATCGGAGTTTCAGGAATCGTTGTTCCCCGTGAGCTTCATTTGGGGCACAGCGTCCTCGAACGGCTGGGAGCAACTTCGTCTGCGGAGTACTATGCGGTCTCCCTCGTCTGGGTCGCGCTCACTCTAATTCCCTGGTGCACGTTGATGGGCGCCACCATTCCTGTTGGCATGCTCGCGATCGAGCGCGAATACCCGAAAGAATCCTCTCGCTCGTTCAGCTTTTTATACACGGCGAATGTGGCAGGTGCAGTGCTGGGAACAGCTCTGCCTCTCTTGTTAATCGAAGTATTGGGATTCTACGGGACTCTGAAAGTAGGTGCGGCCTGCAATGGCCTGCTCGCTCTGCTCGCACTTACTAAGTCGAAGGGAACCTCTCGGAAATATAGGAGTGAGGATCCTCCACTCCCCAGTGAGCCAGCGCGGAGCCAGGTCGGACAATGGTCCTTGCTCGCCTTGCTATTCGGCACCGGACTGACCAGCATGGGCATGGAGGTTGTCTGGGTCCGCATATTCACTCCTTACATTGGGACGGTAGTTTATGCTTTCGCGGCGATTCTCGCAGTCTATTTGGCCGCGACTTTCTTCGGCGCGCAGATTTATCGCCGATGTAAATCTGGCTACCAGGAGAGTGCCTTGCTTTGGACGCTGTTGGCGTTCTTCGCATTGCTTCCGCTCCTGGCTGCGAGTCCGACCTTCGCATTTCTTGAGCGCTTGCGGATTGTGCGCGGCGGTACGCGCCTTGTCTTCGGCATCGCCCCCTTTACTGGGCTACTGGGTTTTCTAACGCCTATGCTGGTGGATCGTTGGGCTCAAGGCAGTCCCGCGAGGGCCGGTAAGGCATACGCGGTGAACGTTCTGGGCTGCATCCTCGGTCCGCTGCTGGCGGGTTTCGTGCTCTTGCCCTGGTTGAGCGAGCGTTCGGCGCTGGTTTTGCTGACAGTGCCATGGCTGATCATGGGCCTGCGCCCCGTGCACCTCCCGGCATTGCCGGGCAATCTAGCGCCACGCGTCGCGGCGTATCTACTTTTGCCGCTGGCAGCGCTTATTTTTTTCAATACCAAAGGTTATGAAAGGCGCTGGGGCACAAATAGCCAGGTCATGCGGGATTCTACCGCAACCGTGATCGCCGTCGGAAAGGGCATGAACAAGCACCTGCTGGTCAACGGTTTCGGCATGACCTCGCTAAGTCCCGTGACGAAGATGATGGCGCACCTCCCGCTGGCTTTTCTCGACCGTCCGCCACAGAATGCTTTGGTCATTTGCTTTGGCATGGGGACAACGTTTCGTTCTCTCCGCTCCTGGGGCATTCCGGTGACGGCAGTGGAGCTGATTCCGAGCGTGCCCCGCTTGTTCGGCTATTTCCACAACGACGGTCCGGAAATTTTAAGTTCGCCGTTGTCCCACGTGGTGATCGACGACGGGCGCCGCTACCTGGAGCGCACGACTCAGCAATACGATGTGATCACGATCGATCCGCCTCCTCCGATTGAAGCTGCCGGTTCCAGCTTGCTTTATTCGGAGGATTTTTACGCCATCGTCCGGCAGCGGCTCCGCCCCGGCGGCATTCTGCAACAATGGCTGCCGCAGGGAGATCAAGTTGACCTGGCGGCCGTCGCGCTGGCGCTGCGGCGATCGTTTCCGTATATCAGGGTATTGCCATGGCAGCGGAATTCTTCATTTCATTTCCTCGCCAGCGATCATCCGTTGCCGAATATCACCGCGGGGGAGTTGGCCAAGCGCCTTCCCGCCGACGCCGCGAAGGATTTGCTGGAGTGGGACCCTCAGACGGATCTGCGGGCTCAATTCGAAAACCTGCTGCAGAACGAGCTCCCGATCGACCGGCTCGTGGCGGCTTCTCCGGCCACGCCGCCTCTGAGCGATGACCGCCCCATCACCGAGTACTACATGGTGCGCGCGAATTCGCGGTGATCGATTGGAGCCATCCGCTCCAGTGTCAATAGAGGAACCATAGACAGCGGATTGAACCCGATAAATTCGTCCGCCGCCGCACACCTCTGGTACGCTTTGAAAGAATTCTCTCGCACATGCAGGAGTTAAAAGCTCGGCGTTTCTCTCTGCGTTCCAGCTGCGGCCCATGACCAGATTATTGCGGTTTTTTCGTCCGTCCTATCAGCACTCGGCGCTCTCGGCCACGCTCTTGCTGATGGGGACCGTGATGCTCTCGCGGGTCATCGGCTACGTGCGCGAGGCTTACATCGCCTACGCCTTCGGCGCAGGCATGCAGACCGACGCCTACGTCGCCGCCTTCACGCTTCCCGACTGGCTCAACTACATCGTCGCAGGGGGCGCGGCGTCGATTACATTCATCTCCATCTATACAAGATTTCTGGCAGAGAAGCGGGACGCCGACGCCCAGAAAACGTTTTCGATCGTCATCACGGTGATGTCCGCGGTGATGATTGTGGGCACGATCATCACAGAAATTTTCACTCCGCAGTTCGTGCGCTGGATGTTTCACGGCTTCTCGCCTGAGCAAGTGGAACTCACCGTCCATCTCACGCGGATTCTTTTGCCCGCGCAAATTTTCTTCTACGTGGGCGGAGTGGTTTCGGCAGTTCTGCTGTCGCACCGGCTTTTTCTTTTCCCGGCGTTCGGACCTCTTATTTACAACGCGCTAATTATCGCCGGGGGCGTAATCGGTGGCCGCCGCCACGGCATCGCCGCGCTGGCTTATGGAGCCGTGGCCGGCGCAGTAGCCGGTCCATTTCTTGCGAGCGTGCTGGGCGCGGTGCGCATCGGGACGGGTTATCGTCCGTCATTCGACGTGAGCAATCCGGCGTTTCGCGAGTGGGTGAAGCTTTCGATCCCGCTGATGCTTGGAGTGTCGCTTGTGACCGCCGACGACTGGATTCTTCGCCACTACGCCGCCAGCGGCATCGGAGACATCGCCCGCCTCAACTATGCCAAGCGCTTGTTCGCCGTGCCCATCGCGGTTCTGGGGCAGGCCACGGGACAAGCTTCGCTGCCTTTTTTCGCGCGTCTATTCAATGAGAAGCGGCTAAAGGAATTTGCCGACACGGTGAATGATTCGGTCTACCGCGTCTCTGCCGCGTCGTTTCTAGCCACGGGATGGATGATGGCCGCCGCCTTCCCGCTGATCGATCTGGTTTATCGCCGCGGAAGATTTCTGGTTTCCGACACGCAGACGACCACCGTTTATTTTTTCTGGTTCGCGTTCTCGCTGGCGCTCTGGTCGGCCCAGGGACTCTACGCCCGCGCCTTCTACGCTGCCGGCGATACGCTGACTCCTATGGTTGCCGTCACGGTAATCACCAGCGCGTCGTTGCCGGTATATTCGCTGCTCTTTCATCGCTATGGCGTGGTGGGCCTGGCCTATGCCTCCGATATAGGCATCGGCGCGAACCTGCTGGCGCTGGCCTGGCTGCTGCATTACCGCAAACTGGTTTCGCTGCGAACCCTGCGCTGGGATGAGTTAGGAAAATCCGCGCTGACGGCGGTGGTTGCGGGAGGTATCAGCCTACAAGTCGCGAAGGTCGTGACTCCCCTGGTTGCCGGCCATGGCAGCCGCGTCACTGACTTACTTCAATTGGGACTGGTTTCCGTAACCTGGGCGGCAGCAACCGCCTTGGGCCTGTGGCTGCTGAAGTCGCAATTGCCGAACGATTTACGGCGCCGTAAGAAAATCGCCTATCCCGCCGTCGCGCAAAACGAAGGCAAGGAGATTTTGGACGCGGGCACGCAACCGTAGTTTCCCAAGCGTACCTGATTCAAGACTGTGCCAACTGCGCGGGCTCGGATTATCTTTTCATCTTACCGGCAACGATAGATCAACATGAACATTTACGTTGAGATATTCATCCGCGGGAGCATGGAGGATCTCTGGCAAAAAACCCAGGAGCCGAAGCTGCACGAACGCTGGGATCTCCGCTTTTCGCAGATTGACTACCTTCCCCGCTTGCCCGGTGAAGCTCAGAAATTCTTGTACTCCACCCGCATCGGCGCGGGACTGCGAATCAATGGCGAGGGCGAAAGCACCGGCGAACGCGACACTCTGTCTGGCCAACGCACATCGGCTCTCAAATTCTGGTCGAAAGATCCAAAATCGCTGATCGAATTTGGATCAGGCTATTGGCAATATACTCCGTGCAAAAGTGGCATTCGCTTTCTTACTTCCTACGACTATCGAACTCGGTTCGGCATGATCGGCAGAATCATCGACAGCGTAATTTTCCGTCCACTGATCGGCTGGGCAACCGCGTGGAGTTTTGATCGCCTCCGTCTCTGGATTGAACAAGACATCGCCCCCGAAGTTTCTCGCGACCGAACCGCAATCTATGGGATCACCCGCCTCACGCTGGCGCTCATCTGGCTTTATCAGGGACTGATACCGAAGTTGCTTTATCACAACCGTGACGAACTCAGAATGCTGACCGACGCGGGCGTATCCAGTTCGCATTTATTGAGCATCGTTACCTTGTTCGGATGCCTCGAAGTAGCCTTTGGCGTGGTCCTGGTTCTCTTCTGGAGGGCGCGCTGGCCGCTCTGGTGCACTTTTATCGCCATGGTTGCGGCGACCCTTGCTGTCAGCGTCAATTCGTCTGCCTATCTGACGGCCGCGTTCAACCCGGTGACTTTGAATTTGGCAGTCGCAGCCTTGGCGGCCATCGCATTGTTGGCGGCGGCAAATTTGCCGACCGCAAAGAATTGCCTGCGACGGCCAGCGGAGTCCGAGCGATGAGGTCCATTTACGAGCAAGTGCTGGGCGAAAAATTCAAGCTTCTTCATCCCCGCATTCAGGAGAGGTTCGGATTCAGCAGCCGCGATAATCTCGCTTGCATCGGGACGGGAACGATGGACAAACTTTGGCATGGGAAGGCGTATACGCTGCCTTTCCTCTATCTCGGAAGCGCCCGCAGAATCATGTTTCCGGAGCGGGGCCAGTCGGTGCCGTTCACTATCAGAAACTATGCTTACGTCGACGAGTACGGGCGAGAAACTGTGACCTGGATCCGCAACTTCGCCACCCGTAAACCGCGACGCTTCGATGCTTACATGATCTTCAGCCGGCAACGCGAGCGAATCGTCGACTATCTGGGCTCGCACCAGCATCTCGCGGTTGATATTGACTTGTCGGTGGATGAGCGAGGCGGGCTGCGCCTAAAGTCGGGAGAGCAGCGTTTCTATGAGGGCTGGATCGGATTCAGTTTTCCTCTGCTCTTCTCGGGTGTTGCCGACGTGTGCGAGTGGTTCGAAGAAGAGGATCAGCGTTTTCATATCGAAGTAAAGGTAGCCAATCGTAAATGGGGTCCGCTTTTCGGCTATCGAGGTTCCTTCGACATAGAGTGGAGAACAGGAGTCGAAATCCCAACGGATATTCTGCCAGTACGGTGTGAAAGAAGAGAATAGACTTCCTGCCTTGTCATGTTTCTTCTCAACAGACCTGACGAATCGCAAATTCGGGAAATTCTTGCCGGTCAGCGAAAGAGTCCGTTTTCCTACCCCGAAGTCGGAGCAACTCGAGGCGAACTACCCAGGGGTTACGCCATGCTCCACGGCCGCAACGACCTAGGCCATGGTGCGATCGCTTTCGCCAAGGCTGTACAAGCGCTGCTGCAATGGAAAATGTTCGAAGTTCCTGGGATTCAGCTCTGCTGGCCGAACGTGCCCATCCAGCCCGGAGAAAGTGTTGCTGTACTAGTCAAGCATTTTGGATTTTGCTCTCTCAACTGTTGCCGGATTGTCTACCTGGTCGATGAAGATGGGCCAGTTCGGCGTTTTGGATTTGCCTATGGCACTCTCATCGAACACGCGGAGCAAGGCGAGGAGCGCTTCTGCGTGGACTGGCATCGCGATTCCAACGTAGTTGGTTACGAGATCCTATCTTTTTCCCGAGCGCGTAGTGTTATGGCGAAAGCAGGGTATCCATTAGCGCGTCTCCTACAGAAGCGATTTCTGCGCGACTCCTTGGCGGCTATTGGAAAAGCAGTTGCGGGTTGAATGAGCGTCAATCCTTGAATTCGCAGGCTGCGTGCGGACGTGAGAAAAAAACAAACCGGCGGACATTCGCATTCACTGCGAACGCCGCCGCTAATCCTGGGAAGCCTTGACCGAAACTAAGCGCGAGCGCCGACTGCCGTGGGCTCGGGGACAACAGCGCTTTCATCCTTGCCGTTGGGCTTTTGCTGCGTGGGCTGGCCACCCTTGCGGATGTCGATGCCGCCCTTGAAGTAAGCGCCGTCTTCAATCGAGATGCGCGCCGCGACTACGTCGCCGGTGAGCGAGCCGTCGCTGCGAATATCCACGCGATCGCTGGCTGTCAGGTTGCCGCGTACCTTGCCCAGCACCACGATTTCGCGAGCATTGATGTTCGCGGCGACCACACCGTTTCGGCCGATCGTCACGCGGTTGCCAGCAAGGCTGATCGAGCCTTCCACCCGTCCGTCGATGTAAAGTGACTCCGAACCCGTCACCTCGCCCTTGATCACGAGCGATTTGCCGATCGTCGCCTGGTCCGCTGTCGTTGTGGTAGTTGCGTCACCGGACGCGGCGCAGCGGGTGGCTCACTCGTCATCATTGCGGGGGCGCTCGGAGTAGATGTAGTTGGACGCTCCGGCTCGGCTGGCCGGCCCGGGGTCGTCGAGGCTGATTCGTCGGCTTCCACATGGGTTACAAAGTTCCTTTCCTTGTTGGGATTAGGGATCACGAGCCGCACTTCCGTGACCAAACCAAATTGTACTCCTCTGTCTCAATTTGAGCGCTGTGGAAAAGCCTTTATTTTCAACAGGGTTCCTAACTTGGTACCGCTTTTAAATGGGTTGAGGACAACGGACATCTCAATGGGCGCAGTAGTCAATTCCGTATCATTTCTGAGTCTCGAACCGTGTAAGGATTTCCAAAAATTGCTGAGCCTGCGAAAGTCCATCGCCGTTAGGAGTATGCTGTTTTGATCGCAGCGCGCGTCTAACCGAACGATCCAGCCTCTCAGGAGCAAAAACATGTCAGAGACCGCCGTGATCGCTTCTCCAACTATTGTCTTCGTCCGGCCTCAGCCCGGCGAGTACGCGTCCTTATTACGAACGCTATATTGCCCTGGTTCAGGACGGCGACATTCTGAACGCTCTTGACCAACAGCGGCGGCAGATGATGCTGTTACTCTCGTGCCGTGAGGAGGAAGAAGGCGACTTCCGCTACGCGCCGGAAAAATGGAGCGCCAAGGAAGTTCTCGGCCACGTCTGCGACACGGAGCGCATCTTCGCCTACCGCGCCCTGCGCATCGCGCGCGGCGACGCCACGCCGCTCTCAGGTTTTGAGCAGGACGATTATGTGCGCAACGGCGGCTTCGCGCTGCGGCCATTGAGCGATTTGGTGGAAGAGTTTAT
The DNA here is from genome assembly GCA_963781635.1 of uncultured Acidobacteriaceae bacterium. Classification (GTDB taxonomy): domain Bacteria; phylum Acidobacteriota; class Terriglobia; order Terriglobales; family Acidobacteriaceae; genus Sulfotelmatobacter. Next base: position 110,477 of record CAWAFZ010000010.1, on the reverse strand, counting down.
CGCAGTGCGCCGCGCTACGATTTCTCTATTGCGCAATTTCGATGAAGTAGCGTGGTCGCGCCGAGGGATCGCGAACAAGAATGAAGTAACTGTGCGCGCGCTGGCCTACATCATCGCCGGACATGAGTTGCATCATCGGCGCATTCTGGAACAGAAATACTTTGAGAAGCGCTAGCACGCAAACCCACTCTTGTCATCCCTCGCAAAGCGAGGGATCTTGGTTTCTGCGTCGTGCGTTCGTGCACTTGAATAAAAAAGAACCGGCAGCCTTTGATTTGCTCGCGGTGAGCCTGAAAATATGTTCATGTCCTTCTGACCTTCGCTATGTCTCAACGTGCTCTTACTGAACTACTGCATGGCAAAGGCTCGCACGCCGATCCCATCGTCTGCGTGGAAGATGTTTCGGCGGAGCTTGCTGGGCAACAGGTCGCGGGATTTCCTCACTCGATCGCAGAACTCGTCTTCCACATGAATTACTGGATGGACTACGAGCTCCACCGCATCCGCGGCCAGAGGCCCACATATCCCGAGCACAACGCAGAAAGCTTCCCGCCTGCTACGTCCCTAGTTGATGGACAGGACTGGGATCAACTTCGAAAGCGCTTTGCCGATCTGTTAGAAGATTACAGCGCGCTGGCGAAATCCTCTTCGGAAGAGATGCAGCGCCGGATTGAAAGCGCGCACGCTGTAGATACGAAACTCGCCGGAACGCTCGAGGCTGTTCTATGGCAGATGGTGGTTCACAACAGTTATCACGTGGGTCAGATCGCCATGATCCGCCGCATGCTGGAAGCGTGGCCACCGCGCGGCGGCGGAGACACGTGGTAAGAAAACCGTCGTTGGTCGTTAGTCGATAGTCGTTGGCTAAAGACCTAACAGGCATCAATCTTAGCAGCGAGAAGTGGAGAGGGTTAGCCAACGACTATCGACTAACGACCAACGACGGTTCCGCATGCTTTCCGACTCCACCATCCTGAAACACATCGCGCGCCAGCCCAAGCGCTCCGCCGGATTCAAGCAGTTGGTTCGCGAACTCGGATTGCACGGAGACGCACGCGCCGATCTCAACTCCCGCCTGCAAAAGCTCGCGAAGCAAGGCGAAATTCTCCAGCTTGATACTGATCGCTACGCGCTGCCCTCCGCCGCGGCTGACAAAAATCTAGTCGCCGGTCGCCTAAGCATGCACCGCGACGGCTTTGGCTTCGTCATCCCCGACGCCAGTTCGCTGAGCCCCGCGATGAAGTCGCGTCTGACGGGCGATATTTTTATCGCACCCCACGCGATCGGCAACGCCATGCACGGCGACCGCGTGCTGGTCGACGTTGTCGCCACTCGTCCCGATGGACGCGCCGAGGGCCGCATCGTGCGTTCGGTGGTGCGCAGTCATCCCACGGTAGTTGGAACTTTTCACTACGGCAGCCGCCACAACTACGTTAAACCTATCGACAGTAAGATCACGCAAGAAATCGTGATCCCAGCCGGCGCGGAGTATCCGGAAAGCAAAACCGCAGAGGACCTGAACGATGCGGGAGTGCGAAAAAAGAAAGAGAAAGCATCCGTCGACCGCGTGCTGGGCAAAGAAGCTTCCCGCCACGCAGCATGGGACGATCTCGAAAACGTCGTAGTCGATGTCGAAATAACCGATTGGCCCACGCCCACGCAAAATCCGCGCGGCCGCGTTACGGAGATTCTAGGTCGGCAGGACGACTTCGGCGTCGATGTCGAAATCACGATAAGAAAGTTTCACCTGCCGCATCACTTTCCCGCGGCCACGCTCGAAGAGGCGCAGAACGCTTCGGCCGTCATCCCTTCTGAGGAACTGCGCCAGCGCCGGGACTTTCGCGCCTTACCCATCGTCACGATCGATGGCGAAACCGCGCGTGACTTCGACGATGCTGTCATCGCGCGCCGCCTCGCCAACGGAAATTTCGAATTGCAGGTCCACATCGCAGACGTAGCGCAATATGTCACGCCTGACTACGCTCTTGATCAGGAGGCACGACTGCGCGGCACCAGCGTTTACTTTCCCGACCGGGCCGTGCCCATGCTGCCGCTCGAACTCTCGACTGACATCTGCAGCCTGCGCCCGCATCTCGACCGGCTGGTGCTCTCCTGCGTTATGCAGATCGACACCCGCGGCGAGATCTTTAACTGCGAACTCAGTGAAGGTGTGATCCGCTCCGCCGAGCGCATGACTTACACCGCCGTCAATGCCGTGCTCGAAGGCGATTCCGCGATGCGCGAGCGTTACGCCGCGCTGACACCGACTCTCGAACTCATGCGCGACCTGGCGCTGATTCTCAACCGCAAACGCCAGCGCCGCGGCTCGATCGACTTCGACCTGCCCGAGCCCGTCATCGAATTCGACGAATTCGGTTTGATGAAGAGCATTACGCGCTCAGAGCGGAATATTGCTCATCGCCTGATCGAAGAGTTCATGCTCTCGGCGAACGAGTGCGTGGCGCACTATCTCGAATCGAAGCGCATCGCGTCGCTCTATCGCATTCACGAAAAGCCAGACGCCAAGCGCGTGTACGACTTTGAAACCATCGCTGCGACCTTTGGTTATTCGCTGGGCGTGGGCGCGCTGCCGATTCATCGCGTGCAATTCAAGAGCGACCGCCGCGCCGCTCGCGGCACCGGCAAGCAGGCGCGCACCATCGAGGTGCCCAAAGAAGTTCACATCACTCCGCGGATGTATCAGAAGCTGGCCGCGAAGATCGCAGGCAAGCCCGAAGAGCGGATTGTGAGCTACCTGATGCTGCGTTCGCTGAAGCAGGCGCGCTACTCGGAAGAGAATCTCGGCCACTTCGCACTCGCTGCGACGAGCTACACACACTTTACATCGCCCATCCGCCGCTATCCCGACTTGATCGTGCATCGCATTCTGAAAGATGTGCTGCGTGATTCAGCGGAGAAGCATGAGGAGGGGGATGTACCGATTGGAATTTTTTCTCCGCTCGCAACCGCCGCTGACGCGCCAAGCGCACGAGACACGGACGCAAGCCCGTGGTCAAAGCGCCGTGACCGCGAGGTTCATCGCGAAGCCCTCGCCCCGTTGAGCGGTCCAATCTCTCTCGACGAGCTGCGCAATATCGCCGAAGAATCCAGCCAGTCCGAGCGCCGCGCCGATGAGGCTGAACGCGAGCTGATGGAATGGAAGAAGGTCAAGTTCATGCAGGACCGCGTGGGCGAAGACTTCGACGGACTCATCACCAGCGTCACCAAGTTCGGCTTCTTCGTCGAGCTGACCGATTTGTTCGTCGAGGGCCTGGTTCCGCTGAATACGCTAACCGATGACTATTACACCTACCACGAGAACACACGCCAGATCATCGGCCAGCGCACGCGCAAGACCTACGGCTTGGGACAAAGAATTCGGGTGCTGGTCGACCGCATCGATCCCGTAGAGAAGAAAATCCAGTTCGCGATTCTGGAGGAGAAACCGCTCCCTAAGCGCAAACGAAAGAAGAGCTAAACAAGAATCTATGTGGATATGGACAGGTCGCTACCTGCCGCTGGCCACCCTGGTGATGGTATGCCTGCTCGCGGCGATCGATGTTGGCGCGAATAATGTTGGCGCAAACGACGTTCGCGCACAATCTTCTTCTGCGTGCCAGACCGTCTATTTTAAAGTGGTTCTCAACGCCGGTGAAGACTTTGAACGGGAACTGGGAGGTGGGTTGCTGTTTCGCGTCAGGAGTGAGAAAACGCCAGGCTGGTTTCTCGACATTGTTCCAGCAGAAGCGAACACGCAGGACTACATCTATCCTGTGAACCTGCCGTTGCGCTTTAATGGAAACCAGACCCTTGGCCCGGGATACGGCGAGACCGTCAAGTCCTCCTTGGCGCATCCGCATGAAATGCGCTTCCTGCTGAACCGATCGGACTACGAACGGGTCTTCGGCCTGATTGGCAATGTTCTGTCCGATCCAGACAAGGCACTCTCCAACTACACGAATGCCGTAGACGAAGCGAGGAAGGGATCGCTCAAGGTTACGATCTCTTCTTACAAGACGGATCCGAAGGGGGCACTGACCCGCATCAAGCTGCGTGTGGAGCTCACGACCCCGGCGGATTTCCAGTTCGCTCCCCACTGGAACCCTTTTCCTGGGCCCTGCCATCCTTAGACAAAATGGGGTGCGGACCAACCGAACTTCCCCGCAGGTGTTAAAATCCTTGAGTTAACCCCATCCGCTGCGGATGGCGAAGCAGCGGGGTTCTTTCCTAGTCGGGACGTGGCTCAGCCTGGTAGAGCACTCGCTTGGGGTGCGAGGGGTCGGCAGTTCAAATCTGCCCGTCCCGACCAATTTCACTTTCGATTCACCATTCTTCGGGTCTTAAGATGTTCAGGCCTTAAAACCACGGACACTTCTCCTCGAAACTGCATCCAAGCAATCGGTTAGCGCATGTGATCGCACCCCTGGAGGCCGCTATGAGCGCCAAATCGTCCGAAGCAATGATGGATCTCTTAAAAGAGTTGGCCTTGCTAAAAGAGATGGATCAGAGATCCGAACCAGGGGTCGAAGGCGCTGAGTCGGAAGAGCGGCAGAGGCGCCGTGAAGAAATACAGCACCAGATCAAATCGCTCGGCGCGCGTTAGGCTGCGAGTCAGCAGTCGCTAGATACGCGCTGTTCTCATTCGCTGGGCTGAGCCCACATTGGACAGGTAAGTTCGATTTCCCACACCGGCGTCCCCGCAGCCAATGGTCCCACCGACTTCAGAAGCAGCGGCGCGTCTCCAGTCAGAATCCACGAGCGGCTATCCGGAGGCTTCTGCCCCACCAGCGGCGCCACCACTCCGGCAACACCGCCGATTTCTATGCGCTCGAGATAACGTTTAGCTTTATACTTAGCGCCTACCACCGAAAATGTGTCCTCACCTTCGGGCGCAACGATCAGCTTCACGATTCTAGGCTTCGGCGTAGCCGCAAGGATAGGCAGCGTATGTTCGACATCGTCGGTGATGTTCTCCAGTAAAATTGCCACGATGCCATTCGCCAGATCTGCGGGAAGATTCACGTGGGTGACACTGACCTTATCCTTCCCATCTTTCGTTTCCAGCACCTTGACCTGATTCGTCTGGCAATTGATCCACACTTCCATGGGATCTTTGTAAGCGGGACCTTTCTCCAGAAAGTGATCGCTTATCAGGCGAAAGGCGGCGCGCTGAGAAAAGACTGCGGTGTCTTCGAAAACGGAGCCATCCTCCAGGTGCAGTGCCATTTTCACAGTCACTCGCGTCCCGCTCACTATCTGCTGGAAGTCGCCGACTCCGATCTTCTTCCCATCCTCTGTCCTCACCACAACGAAACCATGAAGTACACCTTGCGGGTACTTCACCTTTATCTGCTCAGCGACGCTCCTTGCCGCCAAAAATAAACCGCTCAGGACGAGCATGCCGATCGTAGTTCTTCGAAGCCATGTTCTTCGAACCCATCTGTGAGTGGTCATACTCGCCTCGATCCGTTCTATGACGTGGAACTTGTTCGCAAGGTTGGCTCTTGAAGTCTAGGTTCGCAAAGGTGAGCATCGACTCGATCGTCTAGGCCACGGCAAGATACACATACCGGAGTATGAACAGAACCGTAAGAATCCAAATGAGAGTATTGACCTCGCGAAATTTTCCGGTTGCAATCTTAACCACAGTGTAGGAAATCAGACCCAGGCTAAGGCCTGTCGCGATGCTGAATGTGAGGGGTGTTGCCAGGATCGTGATGAAAGCCGGCACAGCTTCGTCAAACTCACCCCAGCGAATCTGAGCGATCGACTGCGACATCAGCACGCCGACCAGGATCAGCGCCGGCGCAGTGGCGTAGCCCGGAATCGCCGCCGCCAGCGGCGAGCACAGCATCGCCAGCAAGAACAAAGCGGCGACGGCAACATTACTGAGACCCGTACGCGCCCCCGCAGCAACACCGGCCGCACTCTCGATATAGCTGGTGACGGTGGAGGTACCCGTGAGCGCGCCAAACACGGTGCCGATGGCATCGGCCATCAGCACTCGCCCCACGCGGGGGATTTTGCCGTCCCGCATGAAGCCGCCCTGCTCGCACACTCCCACCAGCGTGCCCACGTTATCGAAAAGATCTACGAACAAAAATGCAAAGGCAATTTCGAGCAACCCAAGGTGCCGCAATCCGTGAAAGTCCAGTTGCAAAAAAGTGGACGAAGGATGCGGAATGGAAAACATCGAAGCCGGCCAACGCGTGATGCCGCGCAAAATTCCTAGCAAAGCCGTACCTAGAATTCCCAGCAAGATTGCGCCGTGAAATTTGCGCCCCATCAAAATCAAAGTCAGGACAACGCCGAAGCAAGCAGTCTGCACTTCTTTGTCGGAGAAGCTGCCCAGGCCGACAAACGTCGCGGGGTTCGCCACGACCAGCTTGGCATTGCGCAGGCCCACGAACGCGATGAACATTCCGATTCCGGCAGCGGTCGAATGCTTCAGGCAGTCGGGCATGCCATTTACAATCTGCTCGCGCACGCGGGTTACCGTGAGCACCAGAAAAAGAACGCCCGAACAAAAAACTACCGCCAGCGCAGTTCGCCAAGGCACATGCATCGACATGCAAACGTAGTAAGTGAAATAGGCATTCAGCGACATTCCTGGCGCCAGGGCAATGGGATAGTTGGCGTAAAGTCCCATCACCAGCGTGCCCACGGCCGCCGAAAAACAGGTCGCAAAAACCACGCCCTCGGCCGGCATCCCCGCCTGCGCCAGAATCTGCGGGTTCACCACGACGATGTAAGCCATGGTGACGAACGTCGTCAGTCCGCCCAGCATCTCTTGCTTGAAAGAAGTGTGATTCTCGGCGAGCTTGAAATAGCGATCGATCAACTCGTTTCCTTAGTACGCAATTTTGTTGGGTTTTTCTTCCCATGCGCGAAATGCGGCCAGAGATTCTTCGCGCATCATTTGAATCATGGGAATGGCGCGCTTCTCATGCGGCGTTGCGATCTCGCGGTAGATCAGAGAATCGTCGAAGCCAACCCGTGATGCGTCCGCCGCCGCACTGGCAAAATAAATGCGCGCTAGCCGAGCCCAGTAAATTGCCCCCAGGCACATGGGGCAAGGCTCGCAGGACGTGTAGATTTCGCAATCGTGCAGCTCGAATACGCCGAGCTGCGCGCAGGCAGCGCGGATCGCGAGCACCTCGGCGTGTGCAGTGGGATCGTTGATCGAAGTGACTTGATTGGCCCCTTCAGCAATAATACTGCCGTCTTTCACGATTACCGCGCCGAAAGGTCCGCCGTGACCGGAGCCGATATTCTCAATCGCCAGTCGAATGGCGCGTGCCATGAAAAGGTTATCCATGTGGTGGCTCTGCCGATATGTAGCCGCCATCTGCTCCGGCCACGCCAACAATTCGCGAACCCGCGAGCATATCGGTCGTCATGGACTTTCGCAGCCGCTTCGCTTGAGAAGGGAGTATAAGCTGGAAATCGGGAATTCGTAAAATGTTCTTGTGGGTTCGATCGTCCCCGCACTTTTTCGCGGTTGACTTAGGAGTGAATGTTTGGCGATGCAAGCTTTTCTATCTCACCGAGTGGTGACGCCAGAAGGAATTCGGCCTGCCGCCATTCTCGTCGAAGGCGAGAAGATAAATTCTGTCGTTTCCCCGGAGCAAGTGCCCGCGCAAGCCGCAAAATTTGATTTCGGAAATGCGGCGATTCTTCCCGGCCTCGTCGACACTCATGTCCATATCAACGATCCCGGGCGCGCCGACTGGGAGGGCTTCGAAACCGCGACCCGCGCCGCTGCAGCTGGCGGCTACACATTTGTGGCTGATATGCCATTGAATTGTCTACCGGCCACGACCACAGTCGCCACGCTGGAAGCCAAGCGCACGGCTGCTCAAGGCCATTGTCGCGTCGACTGGGCCGCCTGGGGAGGAGTAGTTCACGATAATCTCGGCGATATTGAAGCGCTCATCGCAGCTGGGGTGATGGGCTTCAAGTGCTTTCTCATTCATCCCGGCATCGATGGCTTCACCATGGTTTCGGATCAGCAGTTGCGAGCGGCACTCCCCGCAATTGCGCGGTCCGGTCTGCCGCTGCTGGTGCACGCGGAGCTTGCCGGCCCCATCGACGCAGCTACCCAGAGTTTGGCCGACGCCGACTGGAGAAGCTATTCCACCTATCTTCAATCCCGCCCGGAAGAAGCCGAACTGGCCGCGATTCGAATGCTCCTGTCCTTCTGCCTCCATTACAATTTCCGACTGCACATCGTGCATCTCTCCGCGAGTTCGGCGCTCCCAGAGTTGCGCATCGCTCGCTCCCAGGGAGTTCCAGTAACGGTTGAAACCTGTCCCCACTACTTGCATTTGCATGCCGAAGCAATTCCTAACGGAGCCACTCTCTTCAAATGTGCGCCGCCCATTCGTAGCCGAGAGAATTGTGAACGGCTATGGCAGGGACTGCGCGAAGGCATTATCGACCTGGTTGTTTCGGACCATTCTCCCTGCCCACCTGCCATGAAGCGGCTTGACGAAGGCAGCTTTCGAACCGCCTGGGGTGGCATTGCCAGCCTTTCGCTTACGCTTCCGGTCATGTGGAGCGAGTGCAGCAATCGCGGCTTTAGTCTGATGGATCTCGTACGTTGGCTGGCGGAAGGCCCAGCACGATTGGCTGGCTGCCAGATGCACAAGGGAAAAATCGCGCCGGGCTTCGATGCTGACTTCGTAATATTCAATCCCGAAGAAGAGTTCGTTGTGACTGAGAATCATCTGCATTTCCGCCACGCCATTTCGCCTTATCTGGGAGAAAAACTCCGCGGTGTCGTGAAGGCGACTTATGTGCGGGGAAAGCCCGCGTTTGTCGACGGGGCATTTCAGGGAGAGCCGGTGGGCCGTGAGTACCGAATGCAGCAGCAACCCGTAAGGTGATCGCCTTGCGCAGTTGCTTCGATCTGATTTTCCGATTTTCTCAGCTTGTTGATTCCGGGTAACTGCGGCATATTGTCAGCTAAACTATCCCATCCGCTGGGGTATGCAGCCGGCGGAATTAGACCAGTTCGGGATTGGAGTTAGGACAGAAGCGTGAGCCACGAACGCATTGTCGGCACGGCGGTTCCCCGCAAGGAAGGCCGCGACAAAGTGACGGGAAAAGCCACCTACGTGGACGATATGAGCTTGCCCGGAATGCTATACGGCGCGACCGTTCGCAGTCAGATTCCCCGCGGAAAAATAACGAGCATCACGTTCGATCCGAAGATCGCGTGGGACGAATTCGTAGTCGTCTCGGCGAAAGACATTCCCGGGAAGAACTGCATCGCGCTCATCGGTGAGGACCAGCCGTGCCTGGCGAGCGAATTCGTCAATCATCCGGAGGAGCCGATCCTCCTGATAGCGCATGCAGATCGCCATGCCCTGCGCGAAGCGGCAGATTCGATATTGATCGAATATGATCCTCTCCCTGCGATTTTTGCAATCGCAGAAAGCGAGCGCAGCTCGGAAATCATTTGGGGCTCCGACAACATATTCAAGACTTATTTGATCGAAAAAGGCGACGTCGATGGCGTCTGGGCCAAAGCCGATTACATCGTCGAGGGCGAATACTTCACCGGGGCTCAAGAGCAACTCTACATAGAAAATAATGGGATGATCGCCGTCTTCGATCCGCAGCTTGGTATCACGGTGTGGGGATCTCTGCAGTGTCCTTATTACGTGCATAAATCCCTGATGACGTTGTGCAACTTGCCCGCCGAAAAAGTTCGCGTCGTGCAGATGGAAACCGGAGGCGCGTTCGGCGGCAAGGAAGATTACCCGTCGATTATTGCCGGACACGCGGCGTTATTGGCGATGAAGTCGCGGAAGGCGATAAGAATCGTCTATGACCGCGCCGAAGATATGGCCGCGACCACCAAGCGGCATCCCTCGCGCACGCGTCACCGCACTGCGGTCACGCGCGATGGGAAAATTCTCGGCGGAGAAATCGACTTCACCATCGACGGCGGAGCTTACGCAACTCTGTCTTCGGTAGTTCTTTCCCGGGGATTAATTCATGCCGGCGGCCCATATTACTGGCCGAACATTCGCATACGCGGAAAAGCGGTTGCCACAAATGCACCGCCGCACGGGGCTTTTCGCGGCTTCGGCGCGCCGCAGAGCCTTTTTGCGATGGAACGCCACATGGATCGGATCGCCCGTGTGGTCGGGCTCTCGCCAGTTGAACTCCGGCGCAGAAATTTCATTCAGCCGGGTCAAGCGACAACCACCGAACAGATTGTGAAAGAGCCCATCGATCTCGGCAAACTCCTCGACCGCGCGCTCGACCTTTCAAATTATCATTCGAAGCGCGAACACTTTTCGACTGAGAACCGCGTTTCGACTACGAAAAAAGGAATGGGCATTGCCGCTTTTCTCCACGGCGCGGGCTTTACCGGCTCCGGAGAACGCTATCTCAAGTCGGTGGTCGGCATCGAAGGCTGCGCCGATGGCAGCATTTGCGTGCTGGTCTCGAGCACGGAGTTCGGACAGGGCACGAACACGGTTCTGAGTCAGATCGCGGCTGAAGCGCTGGGCCTGCGCTACTCCGACGTAACCATGGCGCAGCCCGATACCATGCGAGTGCCTAACAGTGGCCCCACAGTGGCATCGCGCACCGTGATGGTGGTGGGAAAGCTTGTAGAATCCGCCGCGCGCGGCCTGAAGCAGACGCTGAAGTTAAGTGGTCTGTTGGGAGATACTTATTCCGCCGACGAATTCCGCGCCGCCTGCGGTACTTATGTTGCCAGGCACGGCGAACTTCGTTCATGGGCACAGTATGAACCGCCGCCCGACATTTTTTGGGACGACCAAAAGTATCGCGGAGAGGCCTATGCAGCTTATTCCTGGGCGATCTACGTCGCCGAAGTTGCAGTAGACCTGACGACCTACTCCGTATCGGTGCGTGACTTTGTTGCGCTTCAGGAAGTGGGTAAAGTGTTGCACCCGGTGCTCGCCATCGGGCAAATCGTAGGCGGAGTGGCCCAAGGCATCGGCTTCGCGTTGTTCGAAAAAGTGATTTGGCAGAAAGGGCGCATGCAGAACAACCAGATGACAAACTACATCATGCCCACTTCTGCCGACCTCCCGCCCATCCGCGTCTTCTTCGAAGAGTTCGGCAACGTGCACGGCGCCTTTGGCGCGAAAGGAATCGGCGAACTCCCCATGGACGGCCCCGCTCCGGCGATTCTCAAAGCGGTCGAAGACGCGCTGGGAGTTCCCTTCGATTCGATTCCGCTACTTCCCGAAGATATTTTCGAAGCGATGGCGCCGCGCCCTCTTGAGAATGATTCCCAACTGGCGAGCGAAGTGCGATGAGCCACTCATCGGAGGAACCTCACGCCGGGAAACGTGCAACAGAGAATCGCGTAAAAGATAATCGCGCAAAATCCGAGATTTCCTTCACGGTGAACGGCGAGCGCAAGCTGCTGCTGGCCTTTCCGATGGAGCGCCTCCTCGACGTGCTGCGCCAACAGTTGGGATTGACCGGCGTGAAGGAAGGCTGTGGAGAAGGCGAGTGCGGCTCCTGCTCTGTGCTGGTGGATGGCACGCTCGTGAATAGCTGCCTCGTTCCGGTGTTGCAGGCCCAAGGTACGAACATCACGACGATCGAGGGGATAGCGACCGGCGCAAAACTCCACGCGTTACAGCAGGCGTTTCTGGAGTGCGGCGGGGCGCAATGCGGCATCTGCACGCCCGGAATGATTCTCGCTGCCCATCATCTTTTGAGCCGGAAGCCGAAGCCCTCGCTCGCAGAGATCCAGGAAGGGCTATCCGGCAATCTTTGCCGGTGCACAGGTTACGTTCAGATTTTCGAAGCGGTGACAAAAGCAGCACAACTCGCGGGGGCCGAGTGAGATCCGATCCCAGCGACTTCGAACTCGTCGCTCCCGGCAGCTTGCAATCGGCCGTGGCGCTCCTGGCGCGGAATCCCGGCGAGTGGCTTCCTTTGGCGGGCGGTACCGACTTAATGGTTCTCTACGGAGCCGGAAAGCTGCCCTCGCGAAAGCTGGTGAGCATCTGGAATCTGCCGGAACTTCGGCGCATAGATGTAAGAGCCAACGAAATCAGCGTGGGTGCCGGCTCAACTTACACCGACATTCGCGAACACGAGGTGATCGGGCGCGAATTCCCCATGCTGGCCCGCGCCGCTTGCTGGACTGGAAGCATCGCCAATCAGAATCGCGGCACCTTAGGCGGCAACATCGTGAACGCCTCGCCTGCCGCAGATTCGCTGCCCGCACTACTGGCCTACGATGCGGAGCTGATTCTAACTTCGGTTCGCGGCGAGCGTCGCGTATCCTATGCCGGTTTCCACACCGGCTATAAAAAGACGAAGCTCGCACCCGATGAATTGATACAAGTGATATGTCTTCCGCGGCGTTTTTCAGGATATTTTAGTCATGCCAGAAAAGTGGGCAGCCGCAGTGCTCAGGCGATTTCGAAAGTGTGCATCGCGGCTCTGGGGCGAGTTGCGCCCCGCTCAGCTGCGGATCGAACTGTGGAGGGTCGAATTATAGAAGACGTCCGCATCGCGCTGGGCAGCGTGGCGCCGGTTCCCCTGCGCCTCAGCGAAACTGAAAACTTAGTGAGCGGCAAGGTAATTGATCCATCACTGATACGGTCAGCGAGAAAAACCGCGGCCGCGGAAGTCAGACCGATTGACGATATTCGTTCCACCGCAAAGTATCGCGCCGCAGTTTCCGGCAATCTCGTCGCAGAGTTCCTGACCCTGATCGCTGATGGAAATACCCCGAGCGAAATTCTCGCGCGCTGGAATGAAGTTCCCGAGGATGAGGCCGCAGCTCGGATTCTCTGCTGTTGCGGTTCCAAAGCATGGGCACGCGGGATGGCGGCGCGCAGACCGTTCCCAGACGAAGCTGCTCTCAAGAATGCCGCTGATGAAGTCTGGCACAGTCTCACAGAATCCGATTGGCTGGAAGCCTTTCGCAGTCATCCTCGCATCGGCGAATCCGTCGTTGGGAATTCAGGACCCCAGCTCTCGGCTGATTGGGCCAGTCAAGAGCAACGACAAGCGGCGAATGCCGGCGATGCGGTTAAGATCGTGTTGGCGGAAGCCAATCGCGAGTACGAACGAAAATTCGGCCACATCTTCATCGTGTGTGCCACGGGAAAATCGGCTGCGGAAATGTTGCAGATTCTTCGGCATCGGCTGCAAAATGACGCAGCCACGGAGCTTCGCGAAGCCGCCGAACAGCAGCGGCAGATTACCCAGATCAGACTGACTAAATGGCTGCAGGAATAAAGCGCATCTCGACTCACGTTCTCGATCTCGCACTCGGCAAGCCAGCTGAGTATGTCGCTGTGCGGCTGGAGAGGCAAGAACCTTCCGGCTGGCGCATTTTGCAATCGCAGCGCACCGATCAAGATGGCCGCTGCACTCAATTACTGGCGGAAGGCGAAGACTTATTGCCAGGCTCTTACCGTTTGGCTTTCGACATAGCAAGTTACTACGCGGCCCAAAAGGTGAACTCACTCTATCCCGTCGTGGAAATCACATTCTCCGTTCGGGACGGCGAAACTCAATATCACATTCCGCTGCTGTTGAGCGCGAATGGCTATACAACGTACCGGGGAAGTTGAACGGCGAATCATGGAGCTGGCCAATTGACCTCTGCAATTCGCGAGTGGCTCAACCTCGGCGTACGCTGGTTCCATGTTTTTGCCGCGATCATGTGGGTTGGGCAAACGTATTACTTCACCTGGCTCGACGGACAATTCAGCCGCCTGGAAAAAACTGCGTCAGATGGCGACCCCGGACAAGTCTGGATGGTCCACAGCGGTGGCTTTTACGCCGTCGCCAAAGAGAAATCGCTCGGAGTTCCCGCAGGGGAAGTCCGCTGGTTCCGCTGGGAAGCGGCGATGACGTGGCTTAGCGGAATGGTTCTGCTTTATCTCGTCTACTACTCCAGCAGCGGGCTGCTCGATCCTGACGTGGCCGACATCACGCAAGCAACCGGCATCGCAATCGGGATCGCCGTATTGTTCGGTGGTTGGCTCATCTACGATTTCGTCGCGCGCTCGCCCCTCGCCAAATCCGCAGTTGCTTTCGCGGGATTCTCTCTGCTGATGATTGCCCTGCTCGCTTGGGGATTAATGCATATCTTCAGTGGACGCGCCGCCTACATCCACGTCGGCGCAATGTTCGGGACAATCATGGCCGGCAACGTATGGTCCCGGATTCTTCCCTCGCAGCGCAAGATGATCGCTGCAGTCGCCTCCGGCGGCAACTTTGATGCGTCGCTCAGCGCCCAGGCTAAGCTACGTTCCAAACACAATACTTTCATGGCTGTCCCAGTTGTCTTTATCATGATCAGCAATCATTTCCCGGTAGCCACGTATGGGAGCACATACGCTTGGGAAATTTTGGTTGTACTCGTCGTCCTCGGCTGGGCGGCAGCCAAGCTCATCCGCGAAGCTTGAGTTCAGAGGGAATTCAGCTTGATGAAGAACAGCCAGAACCGGAGGCGTGCGGAAGAAGCAATAGCTCGATGCCGAAAGTTGGCTTCGTTTTCCGAAGACCAGGGCAGCACGCGCAGAACATTTCTTTCCCCGCCCATGCGCGATTGTCATCGTGAAATCACGGGCTGGATGAGAGCTCTAGACATGTCCGTTCGTCTGGATGCTATGGGGAACCTTCTTGGCTTCTATCCCGGAATTGAGTCGAACGCTCCGCGCTTGCTTCTCGGCTCGCACCTCGACACCGTTCCGAATGCGGGCGCGTTCGATGGCATTCTCGGAGTGGTCATCGCAGTCACGCTCCTGGAAGCTCTCGACGGGCGCAGGCTGCCTTTCGGAATCGAGGTCGTCGGATTCTCCGAAGAGGAGGGAGTCCGATTCGGTGTGCCCTTCCTTGGGAGCCGTGCGCTCGTGGGGCGCGTCGATGAAGAGCTGTTGCAAACTCAAGATGGTCATGGAGTTTCTCTACGAAAAGCGATCGAGAACTTCGGCCTCAGCGCGGCAGAGATTCTTGAAGCCCGCATCGCGGGCGACTATCTGGGATACATCGAGTTTCACATCGAGCAAGGCCCGGTTCTCGAAGAACTCGGTAAGCCGCTGGCAGCAGTCGATTCCATCGCTGGGCAGAGCCGTCTTGAGTTCACTTTTCTGGGCCGTAGCAATCATGCGGGTACAACGCCGATGCATCTTCGCCACGATGCTCTAGCGGCTGCCGCGGAATGGATCGTTGCCGTCGAGCGCACGGCTCTTAATGCAACTGGACTGGTGGCGAGCGTGGGCAGGATCGAGGCGAAGCCCGGAGCGAGCAATGTCGTATGCGGCGAGGCCAGGCTTACGCTCGATGTCCGCCACAGCAGCGACGAAACTAGAATCAACGCCGTGAAGAATTTCATCGGGCAAGCTAAACACATCGCTCAGCGGCGAGGAATAACCGTGGAGTGGAAAGCGCGGTTGGATCAGCGCGCTGTTCCCATGGACGCTCGTCTCGTGGCCGAAATCGAGCGCGCCATCGCGGTCACGGGCTGCGCCCCGCACCGCATGATGAGCGGCGCCGGCCACGACGCCATGATCATGGCAGAGAAAATCCCTTCAGCTATGATTTTTCTGCGAACGCCCGGCGGCATCAGCCATGATCCAGCAGAATCCGTGGCCGTCGAAGATGTAGAAAAAGCGATCGAATGCGGCTTGCATCTGCTCGATCAGCTCGCGTCCTTGTCTAGCGCTTTTTCATCCGGAGTTCGAGAGAGGATGGGACTTGCATAATCTCGGCCACACGCGCAGCGCTCATCGCAGCGATCATCTGCTTTTGACGCCCGATACTTTCGTCCGCATCACTCTGCCAGGCATGAAGGCTTGTTCTGCTATCGTGCACGCGGGTCCGGCGATGGGCGCGGGCTTCACCGAATATACCGCCGAGATCGAAGTCGGTGGAGAACTGGGCCACACCTCAGCGCAGCGCTTCCTTTATGTTGTCGAGGGAGCAGTGAAAGTAGAAACTCAAGATAAGTCGAGCCAGCTCCGTCCGCGGGGCTATGCCTATGTGCCCGAAGGATTGCGCCATCGAGTAATTGGCGCAAAGGCAAACAACAAAATCAGCCGCGTCGCGGTGATTGAAAAGCCCTACCACACTCTCGAGGCAGTCAAGCTTCCGCAACTGATTATCAGCAGTGAAGACAAAGTCGATTCGCATCCTCTCGATGACGATCCTAGCCTGCAGGTGAAATGTCTGCTTCCCGATGAGATGAGCTACGACTTCGCGGTGAACACCATGGTCTACCAGCCGGGAGCGGCGCTCAGCATGGTCGAGATGCACGTGATGGAGCACGGCCTCATCATGCTCGAGGGCGGCGGAATCTATCGCCTCGGTGACTCCTGGTATCCCGTCACCGCTGGCGACTTCATCTGGATGGCTCCGTGGTGTCCGCAGTGGTTCGGAGCTCTCGGCAAAGCCCCGGCAAAGTATCTCATCTACAAAGATTTTCATCGCCATCCCTGGACGGGCCGGCAACCGTGAATATTCAGATCGATCACGATCGCTTGTCATCCGAGATCGAGGCGCTCGCTTCTTTTTCGGACGCTGAGCCTCCCGCAGTAACTCGAATCGTCTTCACGCCGCAGGATATGAAAGCGCGTGCGTGGCTGAAGTCGAAATGTGAAGAAGCGGGCCTCGAAGTTCGCTGCGACGCGATTGGAAATACTTTCGCGCGTTGGCCCGGTTCAGATCCGTCAGCAAAAGTGGTGGGAACGGGTTCACACATCGACGCAATTCCCAACGCCGGCAAATTCGACGGCGTCGTCGGAGTGCTCGGAGGACTGGAGGCGATCCGCGCCCTGAAGCGCGGCGGATTTCGGCCGAGACACTCGATCGAATTATTAGTCTTCACCGCCGAAGAACCGACGCGATTCGGCATCGGATGTTTAGGAAGTCGCCTGCTCTCAGGAAATCTCACCGCACAGGTCGCCAGAAAACTGACCGACCACGAAGGCGTAGCAGTCGACGAAGTACGAACGCGTGCAGGTTTCGGGGGCGAACTTGAAGGCGTGAAGTTGCCGACTGATTACTACAGGGCGTTTGTGGAACTGCATATCGAACAAGGACCGGTGCTGGAACGCGAGCACATTCCTCTCGGCATAGTTACGAAGATTGCTGCTCCCGCCAGCCTGCGCGTTTCCATCGAAGGCGCAGGCGGACACGCCGGTGGAGTTCTCATGCCCGATCGCCACGACGCGCTCTGCGCAGCCGCGGAATTAATTCTCGCCATCGAGCAAGCGGCGCACGTGAGCGGCGCCATCGATACAGTGGCCACGGTCGGAATGTGCGAAGTGTTTCCCGGCGCAGTTAACAGCATTCCCAGCCAGGTTCGCCTCAGCATAGATATTCGTGACACCGATCTGCAGCGACGCGATGCGGTGATGCGGACGCTGGATACGGCGAGCGAGGCGATATCGGCAAAGCGCAAAGTGTCGATTAGCACCGAGCTCGTGAATGCGGACGCTCCAGGCGATTGTTCGCCGGCGTTAATTGAGGCGCTCTCGCAATCGTGCAAAAAACATGATCTGCAAGTTCGCACCATGGTCAGCCGTGCCTACCACGACTCGCTTTTCATCAGCCGCATCGCTCCTACTGCCATGCTATTCATTCCCTGCCGAAACGGATACAGCCACCGGCCCGATGAATACGCGTCTCCGGAAGACATTGCGCGCGGTACGCTTGCGCTCGCGGAGACGCTGGCAACCTTGTCGAAGTAATTCGAAGTTTGCCAGGGCGCGTCTGAAAGAGACTTGCGCGACGATTTATTTGAAGGGAATCGCCGTCTGCTGGGAAGACCATCCAACGCTTGGGACCGATCCCCAAAACATTCTTGTCGACGGAATATATTTCGTCATGTTGCCAGTGGGCGCGGTGCGTACAAAAACATCAAAGCGCCAGTTCAACACATCCGCCACGTAGATAGCTTGATCCGGTCCAATCGCCATAAAGTGAGCCCACGCCATCTGGCCGGGCTTATGCCCGGGCTCCCCAAACGCGCCTAGGACCTTGCCATCGTGGTCGAGTTCCACGATTCGGTCGTATCCTCCGTCTGTCATCCAAATATGTTGATCTGCCGTGATCAGCAGCCCGTACGGATAACCGACGCCGGTCCACTGCTTGATGAAGTTACCCTCGGAGTCGAAGATTTGGATGCGCTGGTTCTCGCGGTCCCCAACGTAAACCCGGCCCTGCGCGTCGACGACGACGCTATGCGGCAGGTTGAATTCACCAACGCCGGTTCCAAATTTTCCCCAGGCTTTGATGTAATTTCCATTGCGGTCAAACTTTACGACACGGGAATTTCCATAGCCGTCAGCGACGTATATATCACCGTTCTTGGCGAAGGCCACATCGGCTGGCTTGTTGAAGAGCCAATTCGCCTCGGCGCCCGTGTTGATTCTTCCCAGCACCAGCAGCACGTTGCCGGCAGGGTCTAGTTTAAGAACAAGATGGCTACCGTCGTCGGTCGTCCAGAGATTGTCGTCCGCGTCTACGCGCAGGCCGTGAGGGTGAGTGAATAGTCCCTCGCCGATGCTTTGAATAAAGTTTCCCTTCGCATCGTACTCGGCCAGCATCGGCTTGGTTCGTTGAAACAGGTAGATGTGGCCCTTCGAGTTCACCGCAACTCCAGAGGCCTCGCCCGCGATCATTCCTTTAGGAAATTTGAAAAAATTCGGCACGACTCGATAGGGAAGTTCTGGAACTGGCTGGAAAGCGGGAGCCTTTGCTGCTGCGTCCTGCGCTCCAGATTGCGAAACGACGAAAGCTACCACTGCCAGTAGGATTTCTAACGAGCGTTTCACCTGCGCCCCCCAAACATTCACTGAATGCCCCTCACGAATTCCCGGAACGGCGACAACTCGCGGCTAAGAACGGTTCGGCTAGCACATCGAATTACGAATCCTCGCATAGCCGGGTTTGATAACCGAGTAGATAAGATCGCAGCGCTGATTGTAAGGTAAAAAAGCGCTTTTCATGGCGTTGATGGTGATCTTCTCGAAATCATCAAGCGACAAGCCAAACGTCTCGGCAGCCGCCTCAAATTCTTGCGTCATGGTTGTGTTGCTCATCAAACGATTGTCGGTATTGAGAGTCACGCGAAACTTCGCCTGATAAAGAACCTTAAAAGGATGCTCGGCCAAACTCGGCGTTGCGCCGGTATGAACGTTGCTCAACAGACAAATTTCCAACGGGATTCTCTTGTCGAGCACGTACTGCGCCAGGTCGCCTAACTTCACCGCCTTGCCGTCAACCACTGCGATGTCATCGATCAGCCGCGTTCCGTGTCCGATTCGGTGTGCGCCACAATATTGGATCGCCTGCCAGATTGATTCTTTTCCGTAACCTTCTCCGGCGTGAATCGTGATATTGAAATTTTCACGTTGAATGTAGTGAAACGCGTCCACATGTTTCTTCGCAGGATAGCCGCCTTCTTCTCCAGCCAGATCGAAGCCGACCACCCCACGCGAGCGGAAATCCACCGCCAGTTCCGCCATCTCCAGCGACTCATGGCGGTTGCGCATGGCGCAGATGATGAGGCCGGAAGAAATTCCAAAATCTCTCTTTCCTCGATCCAATCCTCGCAGCACGGCAGAGACGATCTGCTGGTGAGTCAATCCTTTTTGGGTGTGAAAGACCGGAGCAAATCGCGTCTCGAAATAAACCACGCCGTCCAGATGCAGATCCTCGGCCTGCTCGTAGGCCACGCGCTCCAGCGCCTCCTCGGTCTGCATGATGGCGATGGTGTGCGAGAAGCCCTCAAGATATTTGGACAGGCTGCCTTGGTTCGCGCCGCGATGAAACCATTGCGCCAAGGCTTGCGGAGTTGCTGTCGGAAGTTCTCCGTATCCCATACCCTTCGCCAACTCAATGACGGTTTCCGGACGCAATACCCCGTCCAGATGCTCGTGCAACAGAACTTTGGGAAGGCCCTTCAATAACTCTGTATCCAGTTTCATTGATCCGCGTCCTCCAGCGGCAGCCCTGCCAACTTTGCCCGATCATACACCGCCGCCGATACCGGATTTACTCGTGATGTACAATCCCTCCCCAATCTTAATTCGAGGCGAACAATACCGCATGGAGCAGACTGCCCAACGTTTTTCCGAGAGCGCCGACTACGGTTTACGCCGCGAAATTCTCACGCCCATGGAAACTCTGGCGCAGTCCGTTTCCACTATGGCGCCCACCACGACGCCGGCCGCTACTATTCCGCTGGTCTGCGCTCTTGCCGGCAACGGCACCTGGCTTGCGTATGCGCTCGCAACCGCCGCTGTGCTGCTGGTTGCCCTTTGCATCGCGCGCTACGCAAGGCTTTCGGCCTCGCCCGGCTCTTTGTATACGTACGCCTCGTTGACCCTTCCTCCGTGGCTGGGCGCGACCGTCGCATGGAGTCTATTGTTAGCCTACGTAGCTACGGGATCGAGCGTAATTGGCGGGTTCTATCATTACGCGAACCTACTGCTGCACGATGCCACCGGCCACGTCTACCCGGCGGTGTGGCTGGCGATTCTGGTCACCGGCGTCTCCATCTGGATTGCCTACCGCGACGTAAAAATCTCGGCGCGCCTGATGCTGTGGATCGAAGCTCTCTCCGTGACGGTGATCATGATCGTTGTAATCCTGCTGCTGGTGCGGCACGGCTGGCACTGGGATTGGGAGCAACTTCATCTGCGCGGTATGACCGGCAGCGGATTACGACTCGGCCTGGTGCTGGCGCTGTTCAGCTTCGTCGGCTTCGAAAGCGCCACTACGCTGGGTTCGGAGGCGCGCAATCCGCTGAGATCGATTCCGCGCGCCGTGATTCAAAGCGCAATTCTCGCCGGAGTTTTTTTCACTTTGTGCGCCTACGCGGAAGTTCTGGGGTTTCACACCGCGGGTCAGGATTTGGGCGCAAGCCAGGCTCCTATGCACGTGCTGGCGCAGGTTGCAGGGAGTCCGGTGCTGGGGCTTCTCATTGATATCGGAGCACTCGTCAGCCTCTTCGCCGGAACCCTGGCCTGCATCACTGCGGCGGCGCGCGTGCTGCTGCGCATGGGGCAGGACGGGCTCGCTCACAACTCGCTGGGCGCGACCCATGCGGTTAATAAAACTCCCAGCCGCGCCGTCATCATTACTGGAATCGCGGCGGTGCTTCCCGTGGCCGTGCTCGCGGCTCGCGGCGACAGTGGTCTCGACGTCTATGGCTGGCTCGGATCGCTCGCCACTTATGGCTTTATCGTCGCCTATGCGTTAGTGTGCTTTGCTCTGCCCAACTACTTGCGTCATCATGACGCACACTCCGCGCCCGCGCAGATTATCTCTTGGTTCGCCGGTATCGCCATGTTGCTCGCCCTGGTTGGAAATCTGTATCCCGTGCCCGAAGGCCCTTACGGCAAGCTGCCGTTTATTTATCTTGCCTACCTCATTGCCGGACTCCTGTGGTTTGCCTTTCGCGCCCGCGGCGCGGCCAAACCCGCAGCCATCGCGGAAGACTAAGGCCGACCTTCCGTCTCCGGTTGCACCACCAGCAGCAGGACGATGCCGACCACGGTGAACATTCGAAAAGCAGCTTCCCGCCCATCCCAAGTCTTCGACTGCCACATCAGAAACCATTCGCTTCCGATACTTATAAAGGCGACCAGCCACATCAGCAGCGCGCAAGTGAGCGCCGCGATCGCCACTCTCTTGGACCGATGGAATGCCAGCGTCGTTCCCCTCAAAGACCGTGCCATATCGACTCCGCCCCACCACGCCAGAACCATCGTGACCGCCTCCCACGCGATGATCGAGAGGTAGAAGAAAGTGTGCCACCCCGCCGAATTCAGGGCGCGCCACATGCCGCGGTTGCCCGGCAAGGTCGAATCCATCATCAGGACGTGGCGCACCCACTGATAGTTCGAGTTGTAATCGGTGGTGTTATTGAGTACGACCAGCGAATAGAAAATCGCGACCGCAAAGACCAACAGCATCTTGCTCGCGCGCAGAGTCATGGCGTCCACCGATCGATGAACCGTCGATGCATGGCACATGTTAGC
The DNA here is from genome assembly GCA_963781635.1 of uncultured Acidobacteriaceae bacterium. GTDB lineage: Bacteria > Acidobacteriota > Terriglobia > Terriglobales > Acidobacteriaceae > Sulfotelmatobacter. The sequence continues at coordinate 88,461 of CAWAFZ010000010.1, read as the reverse complement.
GCAACTCGACCGGATCGCGTCTTCGCAGAGCGTACCGCCCCAGCTGGCTCCCGCTGAGACCTATCTCCAGCCACGCGCCAATAAAAATATCTAATCTGTGCCAAAGAAACTTTTGCTGACTATAATGCTTTCGTTCCCGAAGGAACTCGCGTAAATTGGTTCGTCAACTTTGCGGACAGCGCAAACCATTTCTATTGCGTCCACCAACGCATTAGCGATCCGATCGCTAGCCTGCGCTTCTGCGCGAGCCTACTACAGACTTAAACGAGGCCACTGATGCTCAAGAGAATTCAACTGTGCGTTCTACTGGTCGCAACATTCGTGTGGATGCCCTCAGCCATTACGCCCTGCGCTCAAGCGCAGACCTTGGGCGGCATCACCGGAACCGTCTCAGACAGCTCCGGCAGCGTCTTGCCGGATACGACGATACTTCTGGTCGGGGACCAAACCCAGCTCACCCGCCTGCAGAAGACTACGCCTACGGGCTCCTACGATTTCGTGAACCTGCCAATCGGTACCTATACACTGAACTTCACCCACGAGGGCTTCCAGAGCGAAAGAATTCCGTCGATCACAGTGCAGGCCGACCGCACGGCCACAGTCAATGCCACGCTGAAAGTCGGCCAGGTGGGCTCTGTCGTGACGGTTGAAGCCACGCCCTTGATGAACGCCGTCGACACCACGAACGGATATATTCTCGAGAAAGATCAGATCGATGCTGTCCCATTGCCCACGGGAAGTTTCACAGGTCTCGCCATCCTCTCGCCTGGAGTGAACGCCGAACTGGGGGTGGAACCGGCGCAAACACTGGGCTGGGCAATCAGCCCATCTGGGCTAACGGCCAGCGCGATACAAGCAACAGCTTCCTTCTTAACGGCGTCGACGCCAGCAACCTGTTCAACGGGAAAAGCACCAGCCAGGTGGCCTCGGCGCGCATCGTCAATAACACCGGCGTGGCCAATGCCGCCAGCACCAGCGCCGCCCCCATCCAAAGTACGGCCTCGGTTTACTTGGCCATAGGCCAGGCGCTGCCTACGCCGGCTCCGGAAACCATTCAGGAACTTCGCGTTAATACCTCCATGTATGACGCGCAGCAGGGCTCGACCAGCGGCGCGCATATCGACATGAGCACTGCCTCTGGTACCAATGCGATTCACGGCACGCTTTATGTTCATCGTGGGACCGATTGGCTCAATGCCGCGCCCTTCTTTTTCAAACAGGATCCCAACCTCCCTGCCAACGATAAAGTTCCGCAGTTGCATCGCTACACCGCTGGCGGAGCGGTGGGCGGTCCACTCATCAAAGACAAACTATTCGGCTACGTAAGCTATCAGCACCTCCATGCCTCGGATCAGGAAATCGGCCTTTCACGAATGTTAGTTCCCGCCGATTTCACGCCAGCGTTTTTCACCGGCCCAAATGGTTGCGGAACTTCCAATCGCAAGAGCCCGCTGTTTGCTTCGTGCTTGGCCGCAGTCTCTAACGATGAGTGGGGCACATCTCTGACCGCGAGTCAGGTGAGCCCGATCGCCGTCGCACTCTTTCAGTACCAATTTCCCAACGGCCAATATCTAGTCCCGTGGGCCGATGGCATTACGCCCACCCCGAGCTTTCCCGAAAATGCAATAGCTCCCGGCACCGCTTACTTCATTTCCGATCAAGCCGTGGCAGATCTCGATTGGATCCAAAGCACAAAGGATACCGTTTCCGCCAAGTACTATTACCAGCACGACCCAACCGTCGCTCCTTACGCGTATTCCAACGTGGCCGGCTTCGCCCAACATTTGGATGCCGGCAGCCAGGTCGCATCGCTCACCAATACGCAGAGCCTCAGGTCCAACTTGAGCGTTACGGAAGTTCTTGGCATCCTTCGGGAGAAGGCATACAGCACCATCGCCCAGCCTTTTTCACCGCAGTCATTTGCCGCTCAGACCGGGACGCCGCCCATCAATACTTTCGGCTCGCCGTTCTTCCCCGGCATCAGCATCGTCGATCCTCTTAACCTCTCGAATCCCGCCGCCAACGCCGGAGGCGTCGCCAACCTTCAGTTTCTAACCATCGGACAGGGCTCCGCTTCCCAAGGTCCCTTTACCGGAGTCTTTCAAAACCGCATCATGCCCTCCGCTAACGCCATCTGGAGCCACGGCCGGCACACCGTTACCTTCGGCGGCAGCTACGCTTACACTCAGCTCAACACCCGCGACCGAAGAACGGACCAGGGCATTATCGCGACCGCCGATTTCTCCCAGTTCCTACAAGGCTTTGTCACCACGAACGACGATTTCACCACCACAAAATTTCTGCAAGGAAATGCCAATCGCTATTACCGCGCCGGCCAGGCCGGAGCCTATGTTCAGGATAAATTTCAGTTCCGCTCCAACCTCAGCCTGACCGCTGGCTTGCGCTTCGACTGGGATGGCGGCCTCACCGAAAAGTACGGTCGTGTCTTCAACTTTGACCCTTCGCGTTATTCTTACGATGCGACCAATGACACGCTTACTTCGAATGGCTTCATCATCGCCGGCAACAACAATTTGTTCCCAACGAAAGGTGTGAGCAATACAACCCTCACCGGTCGGCAGTGGGGACTGGCTCCGCGCCTTGGCGTGGCCTGGAGTCCCAAAAGATTCAATGACAAGGTCGTGATCCGCGCCGGCAGCGGTCTCTATTACGACCGCGGCGAACTCTATACTTATCTTTCGCCAGGCTTTGCTGAAGGCGTGATCAATGGCGGACCCTTCGGCGTCAACCAGACCCCGCCCTACGTAAATGCGCAAGCTTGCGCCCCCGCCTCCGAGTCGTTCTATGAGGGCTTCATCCCAACCTGTCCATTTCCTGCTTATTCGCTCGCCAGCCCTTGGGGGCCGACTCTGGGTCCCCCCCCAACCGGCAATCCCAAGGACATCACACAGTACTTGCCCAACACCGGAGTGCCCGGAACCGGAGTCGCGGCCGGCATCGCTCAAGGGCAGCAGCTATTTTCCTTTGCAACCTACAACCGCGCCAACAAACTGCCCTATACCATCAACGACACGCTCGACGTGCAATGGCAGCCGCGGAATGATTTGGCCATCGAGGTGGGCTACGTGGGTAATCTCGGCCGGCACGGAGTGATTCCCATTCCCTTCAATCAAGCACAAATTGCGTCCCCTTCCCACCCCATTCGTCCGGGCACACCTTTCGCGCAGGATTATACCTACGGGTACACTGTCGTCGATCCGAACTTCAACCCCATCAATTTGCCCTCCAAAGCTGTGTGTGCAACTGCGAGCACAACGGGGTGCCCCTTCCTTGCGAATTACGAAGGCGGCAATGTTGACCTCCGCGTCCCCTACATCGGCTATTCGGGAGAATCGGAGAGCTACACGGCCGCTGGGGTCTCCGCCTACAACGCCCTGCAGACTCACATCGAGAAACGCATGAGCCACGGCTTGCAAGTGGGATTCTCCTATACCTATTCCCACGCCCTCGACGAACAAAGCGGCATGGGACTCTTCTTCAACGGCAACAACCCGCTGGATCTGCGTTCGGCCTACGGCTCTTCCGATTTTGATCGCACCCACGTTTTCAACATCAGCTATAACTACGAACTGCCGAAGTTTTTCTCCGCTACGTCAATAAAAGGCAGGATCGCCGATGGGTGGTCCATTCGCGGCGATACCATTCTGCAAAGCGGCCAGCCCTACAGCATCATCGACTACACGGGAGCGGTCGGCAGCATCTTCTACAGCGTGTACGACGGCATCACCAACCCCATCGTCCCGCTCGCTCCCGGCTGCACTCCCAAGAACGCGCTAACCGGCGCCTCGGGCGCATATGCCACCGCGAGCGATCCCAACTCCTACGCGCTCAAGGCTTCTTGCTTCACCCTGCCATTGCTCCAACCTGGCGACCTTGGGGGAGCCATCCCCGCCGGCGACACCTTCGAAACCAATTTCACTTCGGGCCAACGCAACATCTTTCGCCAAGCCTGGCAAAAGAGCGCCAACATTTCATTCGTAAAAGTAACGACCATCACCGAACGCACGACACTGAAATACACCCTCGATATTTTCAACCTGACCAACACCGCGAGCTTTGACATTCCCATCGACGACGTTTCGCAGAACGAGTTCTACAACCAGTTCCCGATTCAGGGCACTACTCCGTTGCCGACGGGATGCAGCACGGCAACTCCCACAAACAATTTCTACAACTGCCCTTCTGGTTTGGGCGCTGTAAATAAAACCATCGGTAGCCCACGTCAGATCCAGATGTCGTTGAGTCTCAGCTTTTAGAGAATGGCTTGATCGGTTTCGAAAAGGCGCGGCTTCCAGTCGCGCCGCAAGCCGGTGCGCGGGTTGCTTTTGGGTGGCGCAGCGGTTTACCGCTGTGATAACTGGCTGTTGTTCACAACTGCGGCTTTCAGCCGCCGGTTTTACTCCTGCCCGATATCCTCGTTCCAAACGGTAAGATTCGCGCGAATATACTCCGCCATCATTGCGACGCATTCCGCAGAGTCCAGATCGATCACGCGCACACCCAGCGACCGCAGCCACTCCACTCCGCCCTGGAAATTGCGGCTCTCACCAACCACCAGCGTGCCAAAACCAAACTGCCGCACCAACCCGCTGCAATACCAGCAAGGAGCGAGCGTAGTAACCATAATGAGCTTGCGATAGCTTCGCTGGCGCCCAGCGTTGCGAAACGCGTCGGTCTCCCCGTGCAGAGAAGGATCTCCATTCTGCACTCGCCGGTTGTGCCCCGATCCCACGAGGTTGCCCGAGGCATCAAAAATCGCGGCCCCTATCGGAATGCCGCCTTCGGCAAGGCCCTTGCGGGCTTCCGCCAGTGCCACAGTCAGCATCGCCGCGTAGTCGAGGTCAGGCATAGCTTTCAATTATAGGGAAACAAGCCTTCGGCCTGAGCGTTCGAATTCCCACGCCACCCAAGAAAAAGCCCCTCAAGAAAATCTCCTGAGAGGCTCCTTTAATTCTTTGGCCCTTGCGAGTATCGTCTCGCAACCGGTTAGTGTTTCTTCTTTTTTGCCTTCTTCTTCGTTGCCATGAAGGATCCTCCGTGAACGATTTTCCCTTGCAACTGCGGGTCCTGACTTCCAAAGCCACCCAACTCGTGGTACGGGCAGCATTCTTAATACAAGATATTGCGGCACTGTTACACCACTGTCAACATAATTTTGCATTCCGGACACGATTTTCTTGCGCCGCTCTTTCCAGTACACTGCGACCACATGCACCGCGATCCCATCGAACTGGAGATCTTCAAGAACCTCTACCACTCGATTGCCGAAGAGATGGGCGCTGCCCTGCGCCGCAGCGCATTTTCCCCAAACATAAAAGAGCGCCGCGATTACTCCTGCGCCATCTTCGACCATGCCGGCCAAGTCATTGCCATGGGCGATCACATGCCGGTTCATCTCGGGTCCATGCCAATGTCCGTGCGGGCCGCGATTGAGGCTTGTGCCATGGCACCCGGGGATATGGTGATGCTGAACGACCCCTTTCGCGGCGGAACCCATCTGCCGGATATAACTCTTGTCGCCCCGTGCTATGTGAGGCAGGGAGCTTCGCGAAAGGCCAGCACAAGACCGGATTTCTACGTAGCCTCCCGCGCTCATCACGCCGATGTGGGCGGAACCTATGCTGGCTCCATGGGGCTGTGCCGCGAGATTTATCAGGAAGGCTTCCGCATTCCGCCGGTGAAAATCATGCGGGCCGGAGCGATCGAGAAGGATGTAATGTCGCTCCTGCTCAACAACGTGCGCACGCCCGAAGAGCGCGAAGGCGATCTGGGCGCGCAGATTGCCGCCTGCCACACCGGAGCCGCGCGCCTGGTAGAAATTTGCGGGCGCTACGGAATCGGCCGCGCCCAGCGCGCGGCGCAGGACCTGCTGCGCTATTCCGAAGAATTAATGCACGCTTTTCTTCGCGATGTGCCGTCGGGCGTCTACAGTGCTGAAGATTTTCTCGATAACGATGGCATCAGCGACCGCCCGGTAAGGATCATGGTGAAAGTGTGGCGCCGGGTCTCGGACCCCGCAAAAGGCGGCCCAGCCGCTGGTTGAGATCGATTTCACCGGCAGCGACCCGCAAGTCCAGGGTAGCATCAACGCGGTCGAGGCCATCACGTATTCCGCATGCTTCTACGTTTTCCGTTGCCTGCTGGCAGAGGATGTTCCGGCCACCGCCGGACTGATGCGCCCCATAAACGTAATCGCCCCGCCAGGAACGGTCGTAAACGCGCGTCCTCCGGCCGCAGTAGCGGGCGGCAACGTGGAAACTTCGCAGCGCATCGTCGACGTGCTGTTGCGCGCGCTGGCGCAAGCGCTCCCAGATCGCATTCCCGCCGCAGCCTCAGGAACCATGAATAATCTAACCATCGGCGGCATCGATCCCCGCACAGGCAAACCCTTCGCCTACTACGAAACCATCGCCGGAGGAATGGGAGCACGCCCCACCAAAGCCGGGGTCTCCGGCGTACACACGCACATGACCAACTCGCTCAACACTCCGGCCGAAGCTCTCGAATATTCTTATCCGTTACGCGTGCGGAGATATTCACTTCGTGCGGACAGTGGCGGCAAAGGCAAATTTCGCGGTGGCGACGGAATCGTGCGTGAGATCGAAGTGTTAACGGATTGCGAAGTGACGTTGCTCTCCGACCGTCGCATGCGCGGCCCATGGGGTTTGTCCGGAGGCGAAGCAGGAGTACCCGGTAAGGCGAGCGTCCTGCGCAACGATGGCTTTGTAGAAGAGATGCCAGGAAAATTCAGCACGCGCCTGCAAAAGGGCGAGCGAATCAGGATCGAGACCCCCGGCGGCGGCTGCTGGGGATCCCCCATCAAGTTTTGAAAGGGCGCGGCTTTTCAGCCGCGCCGTAAAGCATCACTAAATCCATTAGGCTTTAGCCCGCAGGGGAACTCATGACCGACATCGCTTCTCACTACTTAGACGAAGCGCGCCGCCAATTCTGCGGCCACAAGCGCATGGGCGAAAGCGCCATGGAACAGCTGCGCGACGAAGACTTTTTCGTCACCCTCGATCCCGAATCAAACTCAGTCGCAATTCTTGTCCAGCATCTCGCCGGGAATATGCACTCGCGCTTTACCGACTTCCTCACCACCGACGGCGAAAAGCCCGACCGCTTTCGCGACAGCGAGTTCGAATCCAAAATAGCCACTCGTGCCGAAGTGATGCAGCGCTGGGAAGAAGGCTGGAGCCGGGTCTTCACCGCCATTGAATCACTCAAGCCCGAAGATGTAATGCGCACCGTGACCATCCGCGGCGAGCCCCACACTGTGCTGCAGGCGATCAACCGCCAGATCGCCCACTACGCGCAGCATACCGGGCAAATTGTTTTCCTCGCCAAGCACTTGCGCTCCAGCGAGTGGAAGACGCTCAGCATCCCCCGCGGCAAGTCCGAGGACTTCAAAACCGCATCGCCGAAATCCGACAGAGGGCTGCCGCCCCAACATTGAGGCCCCGATGTCGTGAGCGGCAGAATTCCTGCGGTGCTAGAATCAAGCGTTTTGTGCCTGAGTCTGGATTCATAGGTAGCCGTCATGTCATCCACTATGTTCGCTGTCGTAAAACCGAAATCCGCGCCCGGCGCTGAAATTCGCGAAGTAAAAATCCCAGCCTTCGGCCTTAGAGATGTCCTGGTGAAGGTGAAGGTCGCCTCCATCTGCGGTACCGACCTGCACATCTATAACTGGGACCGCTGGGCCCAGAACCGCATCCATCCCCCGCTGATTCCCGGCCACGAGTTCTGCGGCGAGGTCGCGGCCTTCGGTGACGAAGTTACCAGCGTGAAAGAAGGTGACTTCGTCTCCGCCGAAATGCACGTCGCCTGCGGCAAGTGCCTGCAATGCCGCACCGGCGAAGCTCACATCTGCCAGAACGTAAAAATCATTGGCGTCGACGCCGATGGCGCCTTCGCCGAGTACGTGGTAATCCCCGAATCAAATATCTGGAAATTAGATCCTGCCATCCCGCAGGAGTACGCCTCGATCCTCGATCCGCTGGGCAACGCAGTTCACACCGTGCTTGCCGGAGAGATCGCCGCGAAAACCGTGGCCATCACCGGATGCGGCCCCATCGGCCTCTTCGCCATCGCGGTAGCCCGAGCGGTGGGCGCAACCAGCGTCTTTGCCATCGAAGTCAACGAGCATCGCCGCAAGATCGCACGCGAGATGAAGGCCGATTACGTTCTCGACCCATCGAAAGAAGATGTGAAATCAATCGTGCTCGAGAAGACAGGAGGCTTGGGCGTCGATGTAGTTCTCGAAATGGCCGGACATCCCGACTCCATTCGCACCGCCTTCGATATCGTTCGCCGCGGCGGACGAATCTCTCTCCTGGGACTCACCTCCAAACCCATCTCGCTGAACTTTTCCGAAGACATTATCTTTAAAGGCATCACCGTCCAGGGCATCAATGGCCGCCGCATGTATCAAACCTGGTATCAGATGACGGCGCTACTCAAGGCCGGCAAACTTGATCTTCATCCTGTAATTACCGACCGCATCCCCATGAAAGATTTCTCCCTTGCCATGGAGCGCCTGAAAACCGGCGAAGCCAGTAAAATACTGGTCTACCCCAACGGTGTGCGGTGATTGATGTCGAGACGGCGGCCCTCGGCTGCCCAGCCGAGCGTAAGCTCGGCGCTCCATCCGCGCGGCCGAAGTGGAGCTTCCTATGAGCCTCGACGCCTTCGTGCGCTGCACCTGCATCCGAGATGGCAAGGCCAAGCCCCACCCGCTCCCCGACCGCCTCACCTTCGACGACAGCGGAGAACCCGAACTAACGGGCGAACCCACCGATGAAGAATGGGATGCCCACGACAAATGGATGTCCGACTCCTGCGAGCACGGCGGTTACATCCTTTCCATGTTCCTGGGGAATATCACAAGAGTGGGAAATCTGCGTAGCTTTCTGCGCCACCTGCAAGGTGAGCCCGGCCCTCGATTTCCAATCCTGCTCGAAAAAGTTCTCTACGATGGCACCCACACCGGCGACTGGATTCCAGTTGAAGAATCCCGAGACCTTCTGCAAGAAGTAGATACTGTTCTCCACTCCAAAGACATCCTTGCCGAATCGGAAAAGGAATTCTTCGACAACATGAAACAACTCTGCCAAGCCAGCATCGAAACCGGCAACCCGATCATGTTCTAACTCGGATTCGGATTCGACTTCGCTTGCACCGTTTTCCTTCTCGATGCGCCGGGATTAAACTAATTTCCGGTTTTCGATCCGTATAAATCCGTGTTCATCCGTGGCGAGGCTTTCATGACCCCTGCAACCCGCACCAACCCGCTCTCGTACCTCACCGATCAACTCAACGAACTGAAGGCCAAGGGCACACACTTCAAACTCCGCGTGCTCGAAGACGAACAGGCCCCGGTCTGCACCTTCGACGGCAAAAAAGTCATCAACCTAGCGTCGAATAATTACTTGGGCCTGACCACGCATCCCAAACTGCGCGAAGCTGCGTTAGAAGCAACGCGAAAATACGGCGTGGGTTCAGGCGCCGTCCGCACCATCGCCGGCACCATGAAGATCCACATGGACCTCGAAGAAAAAATCGCGCGCTTCAAGAATGTCGAAGCCTGCGTAGTCTTCCAGTCGGGCTTCGCGGCCAACGCAGGCACGGTCTCGGCGGTGCTCGGCAAAGACGATTTCATAATCTCCGACGCCCTCAATCACGCCTCCATCATCGACGGCGCCCGCCTCTCAAAAGCGAAGATTCTGGTCTTCCGCCACAAAGACATCGCCCACGCCGAAGAACAACTAGCCAGCGTGAAAGACCAGCCCGGCAAAAAGCTGCTGATCACCGATGGAGTCTTCTCCATGGACGGCGATATCGGCCCCCTCCCCGCCCTGTGTGATCTAGCCGAAAAATACGGCGCCATCATGATGGTCGACGACGCCCACGCCTCCGGCGTCCTGGGCCGCAACGGCCGCGGCACGGTCGATCATTTCAACGTACACGGCCGCGTAGATATTCAGGTAGGAACATTGTCGAAAGCCATAGGAGCTCTAGGCGGCTACGTCTGCGGCTCGCGCGACCTCATCGATTTTCTCTACCACCGCGCACGGCCGTTCTTATTTTCCACGTCGCATCCGCCGTCGGTAGCGGCCACCTGCATCGCCGCCTTCGACGTTCTGGAAAACGAACCAGAGCGCATGGAAAAACTTTGGGAGAACACCCGTTTCTGGAAAAAAGAGCTAGCCCTCCTAGGCTTCGACATCGGAGGCCGCGCCACCCCAGCCAGCGAAACTCCAATCACGCCCATCATTATCGGCGACGGCAAACAAACCATGGACTTCTCCCGCGAACTGTTCAAAGAAGGCGTGCTAGGCACAGGCATAGCGTTTCCTACAGTGCCCGAAGGCAAAGCCCGCATCCGCACCATCATGACGGCAACGCACACAAAGGAAGAGTTGGAGCAGGCGCTGGAAGTGCTGGGGAGAGTGGGGAAGAAGATGGGGATTTTGGGATAACCACCCCGCTAGTGCTCCCGTCTCCTAACCTCACTCGGGTTCGATTTCAATCGCGGTCACAGTTGCGTAGCGGGTTACCGGGACAAATTCCACCAGCAGTTTGCCTTGCGCGTTGGGCTGCAGGCCTTTGATCTTGCGCACCAGGGGATGATTCTCTCCTACCTGTTCGAGGATATTCAGACGGGGCAAAATCGTCTTACCGTTGCAGAACACGTCGAACACTCGGTCCGCCGACGCCGCGTTGGGATGCGGTTGCGTAGACGAGCGGTCTGGACCTTCCCATTTGTTGCCGTGGTCGATGAAGTGCAGTGTGACGGTGTATCTACCCGGCGGAACTGGAATTGCATAAGAGAAGTGGCCCCAGCGCTCGCTTTCATAAAGCTCGGGGTCATCGGTTCCAGTGGCAGTCTCCGCGCCGGTTCTGAGCTGTCCGCCTTTGAAGTAGACATCGGGACTCCACCAATGGCTGTCGTTGGAGTAGTAGGGCACGTCGCGGGCGACGATGCGTATCGGCCTCACGTGTCCCCGGATTCCGGGAACAATCTCGATCGCCGAGAGCATCCCACCGCCGCCTTCCAACGACGAAAAACTGAGATGAAGCTGACCATCCGCCGCAGGAGCGACGTCGGTGAAAACCTTAACCTCGGCAGTGCGATCGCCGCCGGAGTCGGCCAGTACGTCGTAGTCGGTGAGTAGCGGTTCTTCATTGGCACGGACTGTCATAATGCGGCTGCCTTCGCCGCCGCCACCTGAGCTCTCCGGACCATAAAAAGTCTCGGCGAAGTGCAGATGCAATTCGTAGGTTCCCGGTTTGAGGGGAATGTTGTAGCTGAAGTCTCCCTGGCGGCTGTTGCGATAGATAATCGGATCTTGCGTGCGCCAGATGTGCTGGACCGAACTTGAAACCGACGTGCCTCCCTTGAAGTAGGAGTCCGGACTCCAAAGCTTGCCAGAGTGATCCACATATTGCCTTGAAGCGCCAGCGAGAATGCGGACTTCATCTCCCACTGGTAAGCCCACGCTAGGTTCGGCGGAGGTTGGCGAAGAAGCAGAATGAGGAGAGCCGATAACAGGTCGCTGTGTCGATCTCTCCCGCGTAAGGAACACTATGCTGCCCAGCAGCAAGATCGCACTGCCCAGGAGCCAAGTCAATCGCTGGCGTCGGCGCGAAACACGTCCCTCTGTTGGAGCGGGAGCCAGAACCTCTTGTCCGGGCGAGATCAGTTCGGGAGCCTCCGGCGTGCGCTCAAAAACCGGTACGTATTGGCCTAATGGAATCGTAATGTGTAAAGGATGAGCCGCGCCCTCCGAGCTGTAGTACTCGCTCAGGCGCTTACGCAGGCGGTTGGCTTGAACACGAACGATCGAATCCGTGTCCTGGTCAAATGAATCGGGACGGTCAAAGACGTCGAGCGCAACAGAGTATTCCTTGATTTGTTCAGATTCGCCGGCAAACGTCTTCTCGCACAAATAAGCAAGCAAGTGGTTAAGTGTTGGGGAACGAGCAAACAGCGGAGATTGAAGCACAGCCTGTAATTCGGCGCGTTCCGCTTCTCTGCTAACGGATTCTACAGTCATCGAAGGCATTGGCTGCCTCCAGCAAAGTGCGCCTTGCTATTTCTTTTATACACCTGCTATCCCGCGCTTGTTCGCACGAAACGGTTACTTAACCCTTGTAACCTCGGCTGGGAAACTGCCTCCATGGAATCCCGGCTTTTCGCCACAACTGTCCGCAAGTGGTTGCCGCGGCGGAACATGCCGGTTCATCTGTACGGAACCAGAGACGCATTAGCCTCCACGTAGCGGATATAGCGTTGTACGCCGCCAAAATTCGGGCCATAAGTAGCTTAAATACGGAGGGCAGACCGCTGGGGCAAGGGCACAGCCCCGACGGGAACAGAAGCAACTTCGGAAGGGAGGACGATATGCGAAAAAGCACACTGAGCATTCTGTTGGTGCTGATGTTGACAACGCTGTCGAGAGTCAGCGCAGTGGCAGCGCCCGCAGCGCAGGCCCCAGTCAACATGGCATCGAAGTCGGTGACCGAACTGGAGAGTGCCGGAGATTTAGCACGCGCACAGAAGGATTATTCGCTGGCAATCCAATACTTTCGGGCAGCACTACGCGCCGACCCCAAAAACGCAAAGCTCTACAACAAGCTTGGTATGACCGAGCTGAAAAATAATGATATTAAAGCCGCTCGCCGGGATTTTGAAAAAGCGGTCAAGCGCAATCCCAAGTTTGTGGACGCGGTCAACAACATTGGTGCCGTGGATTACGTCAGCAAGAAATATGTGTCAGCGGCGAAGTACTTCAAGAAAGCCGTTGCCCTCGAGGAAACTCGAGCTGCCTTTCATGTCAATCTTGGGGCAGCTTGGTTTGCTGATAATAAGCTGGATGGGGCTCTCGTCGAATACGCGCGGGCAGTTGAGCTTGACCCGGAGGCTTTGAAGAGCGACTCCAGGACTGGCGTAACGGCCCAGATCGGATCCCCTGAAGAACGCGCGCGCTATAGCTATATGTTGGCCAAGATTTATGCCAGGCGCGGCGATGTTGACAACTGCCTCGAATGCCTGAAGAAGGCGAAAGAGGAGGGCTATCACAATATGGCGAGTGTTTACAAAGAAGAAGATTTCAGCAAGCTGTGGCAAGACTCAAGGCTTCACGACGTAGTGCCACCGCCAAAGAAGTAAGTCAGGATTGTTTCAGTTGGATCTCTCCCTCGCGCGAGCGGGGGAGAGGTTTAATCCGCGCGATATACAATCTTCCCACCCGCAACAGTCGCCACAACTTTCCCCGCAAACTGCCAGCCATCAAACGGAGTATTGCGCGACAACGACCGCGACCTGGCAGCCTCAAATGTCCAGCGCTTCTTAGGGTCGAAGAGCGTCACGTCGGCGAAGTTTCCGCGAGCCAGCGAACCGCGCCCGCGCAGATCAAACACCCGCGCGGGGCCAGCAGTGAAAAGTTCGACAATGCGGGCGAGAGAAATTTTGTGCTCGCGATGCAGCTTCGTAATCCCCAAAGCGAGCGCAGTCTCGAGCCCAGTAATGCCGAAGCTGGCGCGCTCGAATTCAACTTGCTTTTCGTGGGCCGCGTGAGGAGCGTGGTCCGTAGCAATCGCATCGACCGTGCCATCGGCGAGCGCCACCACAATGGCTTCGCGATCCGCCGCCGAGCGCAAAGGCGGGTTCATCTTGCAATTCGTGTTGTACTCGCCCACGTCCGTGTCGAGCAAAGTGAAGTGATGCGGCGTGACCTCGCAGGTCACGCGAGCCTTGCCGCGCTTGCCACGCCGCACCGCCTTCAGCGCCTCAGAAGTCGACAGATGCGCCACATGCAGCCGCGATTCTCGAATCTGCAACGCCAGGTTGACGTCGCGATCCACAATGCTCGCCTCCGCCGTGGCCGGCATCCCGCGCAGCCCGAGGCGAAAGCTGGTGGCGCCTTCGTTCATCGAGCAGCCCTCGGTGATCCGCGTATCCTCGGCGTGCTGAACAACGGGAAGATTCAACTCCGCTCCCAGTCGCAACGCCGCGCGCATGACTTCATCTTCGAGGATCGGCTTGCCGTCATCCGTGACGGCCACGGCCCCGGCACGCTGCAAAGCCGCAAAATCAGTGAGCGCCGCCCCGCGCGAACTTCGCGTAGCGGCAGCGATCGGAAAGACATTAACAACGGCTCCGCGCTCCGCATGCCGCAGCCACGCCACCCACTCAGCGCTATCGACGACGGGCTCGGTGTTCGGCATAGTGCAGACCGACGTAAACCCGCCCGCCGCCGCCGCGGCGGTGCCGCTGGCGATCGTCTCTTTGTAACTCTGTCCAGGCTCGCGCAGATGAACATGCAAATCGATGAACCCAGGCGCAACAATCAACCCGCGTGCATCAAACTTCTCATCGGCGCTGCCGCGAACTTTGTTGGGCGGCGCAATCTCCGCGACCCGGCCATCGCGCAAAAGCAAATCCATCGGCGCGTTGATCTTCTCGGCGGGGTCAATGAGATGCCCGCCTTTGATCAGCAAGCTCGCGCTCTCTCGTTTTGGAGTTTTAGCACTCACCATTCAGCACTCAGCCCAGTCTCTGCGCCAATCTGTGCTCACTTGGCCTTTCCCAGCGCCCGCGCGAGGATCGCCATACGCACCGGGACGCCATTATGTACTTCCTCCCGAATCACCGACTGCGGCCCGTCGACCACTTCCGAAGTCAGCTCGAGCCCCCGAATAATCGGCCCGGGATGCATCACGATGGCATCACGCTTCGCTAACTTAAGCCGCGCTCCCGTCATCTGGTAACGCGCGACGTAATCTTGCAAGCCGATCTTCTGCCCGGCCAGGCGCTCTTTCTGCACGCGCAGCAGCATCGCCACATCAGTTCCCCGCAGCGCCTCTTCGATATGCCGCGTGAGGCGAAGTCCGGGAGCGAGGGTCGCCGCCAGTTCCGGCACGAGCTCCGGCGGACCACACAGCGTCACCCTAGCTCCAAGCTTCGTCAACAGATGGCACGCCGACCGCGCCACGCGGCTGTGGTAAATGTCTCCAATGATCGCGATCTGCAACCCTTTCAGAGACTTCTTGTGCTTGAGAATCGTGAAAGCATCGAGCAACGCCTGCGAAGGATGCTCGTGCATGCCATCGCCCGCGTTGATCACAGGAATGTCGAGATGCTTCGCAATCAGGTGAGGTGCTCCGGCCGAGGGATGTCGAATCACGATCGCGTCCGCCCCCACGCCGCGCAGCGTGTAGCCAGTATCGAGCAGCGATTCCCCTTTCTCGATACTCGATCCGGAAGAGAGCACCAGCACGGTCATCGCTCCCAGCGACTTGGCCGCAACTTCAAACGAAGAGCGCGTTCGCGTGGAGGCCTCGTAAAACAACAGCACAATTCGCTTGTTGCGCAGCAGAGGCCGGGGCTTGAGCGGGTTCATCCGCCGGGCCAGCTTCAGCAAGCCCGTAATTTCTTTTTCGTCAATGTGCTCGATACCGAGCAGTGACCCGCGTGCTGCTGTATTCATCGCGTAAAAATGCAAACGGTGCATCATACGCGGCTAAGGCAAGCGTCGGCAAGGCCAACCTGAAAGATCCTTCGGACTCCCCGAAGTCCGCGCTTCTGCCAGCTACTTTGGATCGCGCCGCCCTAGAAAGGCCGCGCCAAGCGCTCCGCCGAGGCTGCTCAGCAAGATGAATGCCATGAGCCCAAAGATCAGTGAAGCTACCATCATGATCGCGAAGCCATCGGGAGAATTCACAAACTCCAGAAACGGCTTAACCTCCGGCCCGGGATAGCGCGCCGCAGCCTGCTGGAACTTCTCCATCATCTGGGCGCGGATTTCCGCGCCTTTATGCAGAACCACCACGGCCAGCATCTCGAGAATCGTCGATGCGCCGAACAGGAATAACCCGCTCAGCGCCCCCAGCCTGGCCCCACCCCAGGCGCGCAGGCCGGAAGGAGCACCGCGTCGCGAGAACGATACTGCCAGAAATCCGGCGACGATCGGGGCCACAAAAGGATTCAGCCCAACAAACATCAACAAGGCAGCAACCCCCGCTGCCAGAGCGCAGGGAGCGATCTGAGATGGCGCATGCGGCCACGTTACCGGCACCGAGCTTGCCGGGCCTGGGAAGCCAGTTTCGACCTCCCCACCCAGAGCGTTGACGGCCTCGCTGGACGCAGCCAGATCGGTCGCCGGTTCGGCTACGGCCACGCGAATCTGCGGCGCCCCGCACTGCGAGCAGAACGGTCTGCCATCTTCCACCGTGTGCCCGCACTTGTAACAGGGATGATCCATGAAAACCCAAAAGACGAGAACTTATCGCACGTAAGCCTCGCACCTGAAAGGTGATAGGCCTTGCTTGAAAGTATCGCACGGTGAGTGACGCACGCAAGAAATCGCCCGTCTTTCCTCATACCTCCTCCGCTGGTTGCTGCTTTCCACAGTTTCTCCACAACGGTTCGCCTCGGATATCTTCCCAACAGCGGAGTTCTGGCTCACAATCTCAACGGGAAGCGTTGGTTCTTGACGGACGCGATCTATCCATGCCCACCACGGAAGATTTCAAAGAGACGGTGAAGCAGCAGGCGGATATTGTCCGCATCATCGGCGACTACATCAAGTTGAAAAAGGCTGGGGCGCAGAACTACGCCGGGCTGTGTCCGTTTCACGGGGAGAAGACGCCGTCATTCTCGGTGCACGCCACGCGGCAGTTTTATCACTGCTTCGGCTGCGGCGTCTCCGGCGACGTGTTCAGCTTCGTCCAAAAGATTGAGAATATTACTTTTCCCGAAGCCGTGCGGCTGGTGGCGCAGAAGCTGGGAATTCCGCTGCCCAAGGCTACATACTCCACTCCGGCAGAGGCGCGAGACGCCAAGCTGCGTGGGCATTTGCTGGATGTTCAGGAGCGCGCCGCCGCGTTTTTTCAAGAATGCCTGAAGCGTCCCGAGGGCGCGCGAGCGCGAGAATATCTTGCGGGGCGTGGCCTGGATAACAAAACTATTTTGCGGTTTCGTATCGGCTACGCGCCCGATTCCGGATTCTTGCTGCGCGATCGATTGGCTGGCGACTTCAGCGAAGAGGTTCTGCGCGAGAGCGGGCTGTTCTCGTGGAAGCAGGAAGACAGCCGTCAGCCCTCAGCCGTCAGCCCTCAGCCAATCCAGAGTAGTGGCGCTGCCGGGGAACAGCAGGTTCCTCGCGGGCTTGCGCCCGCTCGGAATGACAATACTGAAAGTGAGGGCACTGCGCCAACGACCAACGGCCAACGACCAACGACGATTTATTCCAAATTTCGCAACCGCGTAATGTTCCCCATCACGAACGACGCGGGAAAGATCATCGCTTTCACCGGCCGGACCCTCGCCACCGACGACAAGGCTGGCCCAAAATACTTGAATTCGCCGGAGACCGGCATCTACTCCAAGAGCAGGGTCCTGTTCAATCTAAATAACGCCAAAGAAGCCATCCGCAAGCTCGATTACGCCATTCTGGTCGAAGGCCAGATGGATTGCATCTCCGTCTACGCCGCCGGACTTCACAACGTGATCGCCAGCTCAGGCACGGCTTTCACAGAGATGCAAGCTAAGCTGCTAGGCCGTTTCAGCAAGAATGCCGTAGTCAACTTCGATCCCGACACTGCGGGCGCCAAAGCTACGGAGCGCACGCTTGGCCTACTCGTCGAAGAAGAATTTCAAATCAAAGTACTGACGCTTGAGCCCGGCTTCGATCCCGACCTGTACATCCGCCGCAAAGGCAAAGACGCCTACGGTGAGGCGCTGCGAAACTCGCAGAAATATTTTGACTACCTCATCGACCGCGCGCGCAGTCAATTTCCCGTGCGCAGCGCCGAGGGCAAAGTCCAAGCCGTGAATTATCTGCTGCCGCACATTCAGCGTGTCCCAAGTCGCATTGTTCGTGACGAGTTGAGCCAGGAGATTGCGCAAAAGCTGGGCATCGATTCGGCCGTGCTACGTCAGGAGTTGCGCCATACGGCATCCACACGTTCGGCGGCGGCGGTTAAGGCTCCGGCGGAAGCGCAAGCCACCGATGCCGAGCGCATCCTGATTCGCGCGCTCGCTTCAGCCCGGCAGATGCAGCAGGGAGAGCATCTTTCCGCCCGCGACGGTGCCGAGGAAGAGTTCGATCCAGCCCGGCAGGCGCAATACGCGTTGCAAAGTGAAGGCCTGCATCGCGGCCTCGTCACGGAATCGCTGGTCGAGGCCCTGCTCAACGCCGGACCCGAAGTTGCCGATGTAATGCAGATACGCTGCTCCGATAGCGAGCGCCGTTTGCTGGCTTCCATCTTGTTAAAGGAGGAAGAAGAACTCACGGCCGAACGCCTCGAAGGCGCGGTACGCGCGCTGCGCCGTATTCATCTGCGCCGCCGCCTGGAACAAGTTCAGCGCGAGCTGAAAAAACCGGGCGTCAGCGACGATAAAGCTCTCTTGAAAGAGTTGGTGGTTGAGGTGGAGCGGTTAAGCCGCGCGCTGAGGGATCCCAGTCTGGGAGAAGGCAGCTTGGAGAATGCCCTTGGAAACCGGCGAAGCGCGTGAAACAAAATGGCCTCGGGCGCCATCTAAGTATCTAGGAAAGTTAAAGATAGCGGCGCACGGTGGAAAAATCTGCGGGCAACTGATAGACGAGACAGCACTTATGTGCTAAGCTTAATCGTTTGTGCTAGAGGGCACAACTCCGCGTTACCCCAGAACCCCACCTGTAAAGATTTACCACACGCTCCGCGCGAGCGAATTGAAGAATTTGAGGAACACCTCTTTGGCTCTAGAAGACAAGTTCGACGACATTAAAAAGCTGGTCGATGCCGGTAAAGAAAAAGGCTACCTGACCTATGACCAGGTCAACGATTTGATACCACATGATGTGCACAGTCCCGAAGACCTGGACGACCTGCTCACTACGATCGGCACGCAAGGCATTGACGTGCTGGAAGGCCCCAAGCTGCCTTCGGCCGCGCTCGACAAAAGTGAAGACGGCGAAGAGGGCGAGGATGTTGAACTCGACCTCACGCCTGGCGCGCTTGAAAAAACCAACGATCCCGTTCGCATGTATCTGCGCGAGATGGGAACCGTCCCGCTGCTCACCCGCGAAGGCGAAGTGGAAATCGCAAAGCGCATTGAGTGCGGCCAGGTGCGTGTGCTCAAGGCGCTTTCGCGCTCTCCTATAGTTATTCATGAACTGCTCGCCATGGGCGAGGATCTGAAGAAGGGTGTGCGCTCGATCAAAGAAGTTGTGACCTTCGACGAAGAAGAGATCACCGACGAAATCCTGCAGAACCGGTTGAACGAATTTACCGGCAAGATCGACGCCATGGCCAAGCTCTACAAGAAGGCTGGCCTGCTGCAGGAAAAATACGCGGAGGTCTCACAGAAGAAGCGTCCCAAGGATCATCGCCGGGCTCGCCGGAACCTGGCCCGTGCTATCGTGCGAGTTTCTCGCGCGGTGCGCAAGCTAGGCTTCACTAACGCCGAGCGCAAGCGGCTGATCGACCGGGTCAATAAAACCGTCGACAGCATGCGTTCGCTGGACCGCCAGGCTGGTAATCTCGAGCGCAAAGCCGAAGCCACGCGCAGCGAGGATGTAAAAAAAGAATACCGTCGGCAAGCGCGCGCGGTACGCAGCGAAATCGAAAAGCTCGAAGTTGAAGCCGGACTCTTGTTCCAGGAGATCAAGCGCACGCAGCGCGAGATCATCCAGGGCGACATGGATGCCGAGCAGGCCAAGCGCGAGCTGATCGAGGCCAACCTGCGCCTCGTGGTTTCGATCGCGAAAAAGTACACCAACCGCGGCCTGCAGTTCCTCGACTTGATTCAGGAAGGCAACATCGGCCTGATGAAGGCCGTCGACAAATTCGAATACCGCCGTGGCTATAAGTTTTCCACTTACGCAACGTGGTGGATTCGGCAGGCGATTACTCGTGCAATTGCCGATCAGGCGCGTACCATCCGCATCCCTGTCCACATGATCGAGACCATCAACAAGCTGATCCGCACCTCGCGGCAGCTGGTGCAGGAACTCGGGCGCGAACCTACCAGCGAAGAAATCGCCAAGAGAATGGATATTCCTGTCGCGAAAGTGCGCAAGGTGTTGAAGATCGCGCAGGAGCCGATTTCGCTGGAAACTCCAATCGGCGAAGAGGAAGATTCGCATCTTGGCGACTTCATCGAAGACCGCGCCGTAGTCTCACCCGCCGAAGCCGTGATCAACGTGAACCTCAAGGACCAGACTGGACAGGTCCTGCGCACGCTGACCCCGCGCGAAGAAAAAGTAATCAAAATGCGCTTCGGCCTCGAAGATGGCAGCGAGCACACGCTCGAAGAGGTCGGCCAATCGTTCGCCGTAACCCGCGAACGCATCCGCCAAATCGAAGCCAAGGCGCTGCGCAAACTGCGGCATCCCTCGCGCTCGCGCAAGCTACGCGCGTTTATGGATGGAGTCAGAGACTAGCTTTGTCATCCTGAGCGGAGCGGAACGATTCGCAAACGCGAATCGTTCTGCAGAGTCGAAGGATCCCTGCCAGCAACTACGATGCATGCGCGTGCGGCTTTTTATATTTCCCGAATCGGCATCCCCGGGATCGAGATATTTCGTTTCTTGGCCACTCAATACATTCGCGGCGAAATACAATAGATCACGCAACAGGGTCGTTTGGAGGATGGTGCCAGTGAGTACCAGACGAACGCCTGGTCAGCGCGTTCGAGTGGTTTTCAGCAACTAAGGGTTCCTTCACCCTCTGATGTCACTCGAATCCCTTCACATGCATGTCATTCCGAATTGGGCCGAAGGCCCGATGAGGAGCCTGCTTCTCGCGTCACAGCGCAAATGCCGTTGACGTCGTCGTGTTGGCTGGTACGATTGGAATTGACGGGCGTCGTCCGATTCCGCTAAGTGTCTGGCAGACGGTGTTCAGTGCGGAAGCCTCGAGCGACCCTCGGGGCTTTTGCTCTGTGGCCATAGCCAGCCGCAGGGTTTCGTAATGCGCGAGCCGGGGCGACCGCTCGTGTTAGGCGACTGCCGACAAGAACTTCTTATCGGGGGCCGATAGGAATCGGGCGATGGCGGCACCACGGAGCTTCGCCGCACACTTCACGGCATCCTTAGGGCAGAGGTGATGAATGAACCTGAGTTGGGCGACCAATCCCTTTAGGTATTTTTCGGTTTCCTCAGCCTCTACGAGTCCGCGCTCAATCTTATGAATTCCTGAGCGGATGCGTGAAAGCTTTTCGCGGGGAGCTCGAATTTCGGCGGCCCCAAGTCTGGTACCGGTTATGAGCTTCGGGGCCCTCGGTCCCATGATCTGGACTTTTTTTCTAGAGATTCTCAACCCGTTAGCTCTTAATGTCTCAGCAGCTATCTGGATAAGTTCCCTTGCGCGTTCCCCAGAGAAAGCTAGGTCATCGATCCAAGTGGAGTAGGCCACGCCCAGCCGTTCGCACGCCCCTCTGATCGGTTCATCGATCATCCAGATAAGCAGGTTCGCCAGCATCGGGCTTGTCGCAGCACCTTGCGGAAGATGGCGGTCGAACGTGGTCAGCCTTGTGAGGAGACTTGCCACGGGCGGTGCGCATCCGAGAAGCTCCTTCCAAACGGAGTACACGTGCTTGTTGGAGATACTTGGGAAGCACTGCCTGACATCGACGGTAACCAGAAGAGACGCTCCGTTATGGTATTCCGCGTTGTCGAGCACGCTGCGTTTGCGAATCCCTCCGAATACATGGCTAGGAAAACAGATCGGTGCGAGCAGTCGCCGGTTCACCCGCTTTTGCGTCCAGCTCAGATCCTCAAGCGGATTGTCGATCTGTCGCGGTTTGGATGGAGGCTTTCGTTGAAAAGGGCGCGTTGCCCTGACATGGTCGAATGGACGATAGCCCGTGTTTGGGGACGCTGATAGGCTAAGCAGTCTTTCGGGAGGAATCTTGAGCATGTCTCCCAGGCGGCTTACGGACTGGATGTTGAGCTTTTCGACCTGAAATTCTGTCTCTTCCCGAGCCATGCTTACCTCCGCTCAATAATAGCTTGCTAAGTCCGATGGCGAGCCGATGGAGTGATTCGGAATCGCTGGAGTTCAGATCTTCGGCTTCCGTCGCGAGCAGCGCGAATAGGTGAAATGGCATGTCGAGCGCTTCGGCGATTTTTTCCAAAAGATCTCTTGTGGGCTTTCGCTTTCCAGTCTCTACCATTGAAATGAGGCTAGGATCTATTGAGACCCGTTTGGCTAGCTCCCGTTGAGGCACGTCAGCCAAAGAGCGGGCGATTCGGATTGCCTTTGAGTAATCCATCTGTTCCCCCGAAAATCTTGGATATGAGTTTTCCCTGGAACTAGACAATTAGAGCAGCGTCACTTCTCGAAGGTTGTGAGGATAGCCTCAGCTACTAGCCTAACCGTTTCGTAGGTATCCCTACGGGACGGGTTCGGCTTTCGCCAGAGCTGCTTCAGTGCCTTCATTGCTTTCTCTAACTCGCTTCTCCGTTCCGGTTCGAGTCCATCTCGATCCTGCAGGAATTTCAGCTGATCCATGCAGAATTTTAGGTTTTTATCGTGCATTTTGCTCCTCCCCGGCAGTTGCCGGTGCCGCAGAGACAGCTTCCGAGAAGGAATGGCCGAACCGGAAAACTCATCCACCGTGTGCCGCAACAAATTGCAACATACGACCAACATACTGCAGGCCTCTGCAATCCTCATAGACATGGACTACACAGGAGCAGCGTCGGAACTGGCGGACTAGACATCACCGCCGCCGTGAGTTCGACAAACTCACCGCATTACGTCGCTCGCCGGTCGACGAGCGACTCAGCCTTAAAAGCCGATCTGCGAAGGAACAATTGTCAAAGAACCTAACGAATGGCGCGTAATCGGCCATCCATCGCAAAGATACACGGGACGCACCACTCTGTCAATAAAAATGACAGCGTGTTATTTTATATTTGACCCAAAAGGGCGGGAAGCTATGCAGGTGCTATTGACTCCTGACAGATGCAGCCCGGATCGAATGTCGACCGAATCCCCGCCTTACCATTATGGGAATCGCCCCACTTTTTTCTCGAAATTCTCTTGCTCTCGACTTTTCATTGCTGTCGAATAGAAACATAAGGCGGCATTCGCGAGTTTTTCTCCGGATGCCGCCTTCTTCATTCTGAGGTAGGGGCATGGAAAACCGGAAGAACCGGAGACACCAGAAAAATCAGAAGCCGAAAATCACCGACAAGAAACTTCGCGGTGAGTGGGCCGAGATGGTTTTCATGACACGCGCCATCGAACTGGGTCTGCCGATCAGCAAGCCTTGGGGAGAGATGCAGAGCTACGACTTTGTGGTAGGCCGTACGCGCCGCTTCGTATCCGTGCAGGTCAAATCTACCATCGCCGAATTGGGCGCCGGCTACGTCTGCACCGTGCGCGGCGGCCACAAGCCCTACCCGCCCGGGTCCTTCGACTTTCTCGCCGCCTACGTTGTTCACGCAAACGCCTGGTACATCATCCCCGAAGAAGAAATTCAGGGTCAGGACTGCGTTACGCTCTACCCCAAATCGCCGAAGGCCAAGCACGAGAAATATCGCGAGGCCTGGCATCTGCTGGGAAATTGTCGCGAGGATGAAAATAAGGGGATCGACATGCAGGGGTGCGCGGAAGAATTCTCGTGGCGCGAAGACGTGGGAGATGTGAGCGCCGGAGGACCCACACTATAAAACCTCCTCAATGAACGATTGGGAGGTTGAGAAACCGAGGCCGTACCATTTTCTGTTGTCGTTTTTCTATTTTCGGTGAGCGGCCCCGGTTCGTTGTTTTAACTGCTCAGTGGAATGTACTCGACCGCGCCCGTATCCCCGTCGAGGACCATTTCTTCTGGGACCCAGTAAATCTCCTCGTTCCCGTCATCATCGACATAGGAATAACCGATGTACACTGTGCCCATGTCCGTGTCTTGAGGTAAAGCGAATGAAAACGACGCGTAGGTGAGATGCGCACCCGTGGCCTGCACCATTTTCTTGTGGGTCTTGTATTTCTTGACGGGAATCTGTCCCTTAGTGTCATGGACGACGTGGAAAGCGGCAATCTTTCCGCCCTTGCTCTCGACCGATGCGGTGTAGTGTCCCTTCTTTTCGAGGTCGTGGTGACCGTCAGTTTTGACCTTATCGGCGATCAGTCGTTTACCATCGTGGTGGTTTTGCCTCTTAGCCGCTACGGCTAATGCGACGTTGCCAATCGCTAACAGGCTAAACACAATAACGATGGCTGCGAGAACACGGTTCGTGTTCATATCGGTCTCCAGTTGATTCAGGATTTGAAACCCGAGCGTAACATGGATGCTTCGATATCGGATGGAGGTTGGCTGCAAGGCCAATGAGAATTGCCGAACCATAGCGATCGACATTCTTAAGTTCTGTTCGTGTGGAGGTCGAGAAGACTGAGAGTGTGAAGAGAGATCGCGAGGCTTTCCTCGCTGCCGCGATTTCTCTCCAGTTTTCCTCAGCGCTCCACAAGAGAGTCTCAACGTCCACAGTTTCTTCACAAGGGAGAAATGTTTTTCGGTTGCGGCGTTTGGCAATCTGCTTGAAAGTGTCTTCAGCGCATACGTGATCTCGATGGCTTGCAAGAGATGACGTGCGGTGACGCTGGCGGCAGCCGGCGATTCTCGAGGGTGAATCGCCGGGGGAAATCGAAGCGCGCGTGAGTGCGTGATGGTTGCCCGGGCATTGCGGCCTCTCTACGGTCTGCTCCTGGAGCGGATTGGCTGCTGGCGAACGCACAGGTGGCAGAGCGGTGGTTCTCGAATCGCGGCTCTGCGGCCAGTACTGGCAAAAGGGGCACTCTTCGGAGCGCTTTCGGGCCAGTAGCATCGGTCCCGCTCCTCCTAGAAGCGGGAAGGCAAGTTAAGAGATTCACGAAACGATGCGGTCGGGTGGCTGGCCCGGCCGCATTTGTTTTTTCCGGGCAGCTTTTAACCCCTTGACATGTTATTCGCTATTTGTTCTCCTACGCTCTGGATGCACGATTCGCGCTAGCTCGCGCCGAAAGCTTTCACTAATGATTTTTTTTATTTTGGACTGACTTTTCCGAAGACTGCGCATCGCATTCACAAGCCGTGTCAGGCTAGAGTGCAAATTGCATTTCGAAATCTAGGGCGAAAATATTTGGCAACAACCGATTACAACATCAGCACTCTTCCCGCGAATGTGGAAGCCGAACGCTCGATTCTGGGCGCGATCCTGCTGGATAACTTTGCTTACAACCAGGCTGCCGAACACTTGCGGATCGAGGATTTTTCTCTCGATTCGCACCGGCGGATCTATGGACGCATGGTCGATCTGGCGGAATCTTCGCGGCCAATCGACCTGATCACGCTGATCGAAGAACTTGATCGCCACAAAGACCTGCAGCCGATTGGCGATGTGGGCTATGTTTCGAGTCTGCTCGATGGCGTGCCGGACCGGCCAAGCATCGAGCACTACGTCAAGATCGTGCGCGACAAGGCGTTGCTGCGTGGGTTGATTCATGCGGCCAACACGGCGATCGCGCGGGCTTCCGATCAATCGGATGCCGCCGAAGAAGTGCTCAGTGACGCCGAAGCCGCTATCTTCCAGCTTTCGGAGAAGCGCATCGGCCGCGGCTTCATGGGCGTGCAGGAGATCGTGCGCGAATCGTTCGGCTCGGTGGACGCGCTGCTGCAACGCGGCCAGCGCATCACGGGCCTGGCTACGCATTACACCGACCTCGATGAGATGACCAGCGGGCTACAGCGTTCGGACCTCGTGATCATTGCGGCGCGGCCTTCAATGGGCAAGACCGCGTTCGCCATGAACATTGCCGAGAATGCTGCGGTCGAAGATCAGCAGGTGGTGGGAGTGTTCTCGCTGGAAATGTCGCGCGAGGCTTTGTTGATGCGCCTGCTCTGCTCGCAAGCCCGAGTGGACGCGCACAAAATGCGCACCGGTTCGCTGTGGCAGGATGACACGCGCAAAGTGGTGCGTGCCATGGAGCAATTGGCGCACGCACCAATCTTCATCGATGACACGCCCGGCATCACATTGAGCGAGATGCGCGCCAAGGCGCGGCGGCTTAAGCAAGCGCAAGGCCGCCTCGACCTAATTATCGTGGACTATCTGCAACTCATGTCGGGTGGCAGCAAGCGCTACGAAAACCGCACGCAGG
Source organism: uncultured Acidobacteriaceae bacterium (assembly GCA_963781635.1). Classification (GTDB taxonomy): domain Bacteria; phylum Acidobacteriota; class Terriglobia; order Terriglobales; family Acidobacteriaceae; genus Sulfotelmatobacter. The sequence goes on along the minus strand of CAWAFZ010000010.1, from coordinate 62,307 downwards.
AAGTATCGGCAATTTCGCGCGGACTGAAAGCGCTGGCGAAAGAGCTGAGCGTGCCGGTGATCGCGCTCTCGCAGCTGAGCCGTGCTCCCGAGAGTCGCGGCGGCGACCATCGTCCGCAACTTGCCGACTTGCGCGAGTCGGGGTCGATCGAGCAGGATGCCGACCTGGTGATGTTCATCTTTCGCGAAGAAGTGTATAAGCAGGACGATCCGGATCTGCAGGGCAGGGCCGAGATCATTATTTCGAAACAACGCAACGGCCCGATCGGACGCGTGAATCTCGCCTTCATCAAGAACTGCACCCGATTCGAGACACTCGTGGAAGGTGGTCTGCCGCCGGAAGAGTGAGAGCAACTGGTACACGAATTACTGTAGTTATGCTCCGTAAATCCCTTAGCCGCTTTGAGTTGCGTTGTGCGGCCTTAGCTGTGGAAAAGCTTGTGGAATTGCGGACGCCGGTCACAATGCCTGGGGGCGAATCCCCGTGAGGCAGGTCGCGACAGCCCGATTTTCTCCGCCTAAGGTTCTGAATGGTAACCAGTTAGGCAATTCACTTGGCATTAACATGGAAGGAAAATATTGGCAAGCGATGCTTGTCCCATTTGGGGTTTTGCACATTTTGGGGTTTCTGGCCTTCCCATTTCGGTCCAAACCGCGCTCAATCGCTGTCTTCGCCGACCTTCAAAACCGCTAGAAACGCCTCCTGCGGGATATCGACGCGGCCAATGCGTTTCATTCGTTTTTTGCCTTCCTTCTGTTTTTCGAGGAGCTTACGTTTGCGGGAAATATCGCCGCCGTAGCATTTGGCGAGTACGTTCTTGCGCATGGCGGAGACGGTTTCGCGGGCAATGATTTTCGCTCCGATCGACGCCTGAATGGGCACCTCGAACATTTGCCGGGGGATGAGTTGCCGCATTTTAGAAACCAGCGCCTTGCCCCGCTCATAGGCGAAGTCGCGATGGACGATGATCGAGAGCGCATCGACAGGCTCGCCGGCCACGAGAATATCGAGCTTGACCATCGGCGACTCCCAATAATCGGCAAGGTGATAGTCCAGAGAAGCGTAGCCGCGCGAAACCGACTTCAGGCGATCGTAAAAGTCGAGCACGATTTCATTCAGCGGTAACTCATAGTGCAACATGACTCGCGATGAGCTCACATACTCAAACGTCTTCTGCTTGCCGCGCTTGTCCTCAACTAACTTCAGGATGCCGCCAACATACTCCTCGTTGGTGAGAATGGTCGCCAGAATCACCGGCTCTTCAATTTTCGCGATCTCACTGGGATCGGGCCAGCGCGAAGGATTATCGACCTCGATCATCGTGCCGTCAGTTTTATAAATCTTGTAGCGCACGCCCGGCGCGGTGGTGATGAGTTCTAGAGTGAACTCGCGTTCCAGCCGCTCCTGAATGATCTCCATGTGCAGCAGGCCGAGAAAGCCGCATCGAAAGCCGAAGCCGAGCGCCACCGAACTTTCTGGTTCGAAGAAGAATGACGAATCATTCAGCCGAAGTTTCTCCAGCGCCTCGCGCAGCCGCGTGTGCTCGTGCGCGTCGACAGTGTAAAGCCCGGCGAATACCATGGGCTTGATTTCCTCGAAGCCTGGAAGCGCTTCAAATGCGGGGTTGGCGTCGTCGGTGATCGTATCGCCGATTTTCGTGTCGGCGACATTCTTGATGTTGGCGATGAGAAATCCCACTTCGCCGGCCTTGAGTTCGTTGATCTCAACCGGCTTTGGAGTAAGCACTCCGAGAGTTTCCGCGTCGAAAGTAGTGCCGTTCGACCACAGGCGAATTCTCTGGCCCTTGCGCAGCGTTCCCTGGAAAACGCGGGTGAGGATGACGACACCGCGATAGGCATCAAACCAGGAGTCGAAAACCAGAGCTTGCAAGCGACCGTCGGGATTGCCTTTGGGCGGCGGGATCCGCTTGACAATGGCTTCAAGCACGTCAGGCACGCCTTGGCCGGTCTTAGCGCTGATGAGAACGGCATCGGAGGCATCAAGGCCTACAGCGCTCTCGATCATTTCTTTTGTGCGCGGAATGTCGGCGCTCTGCAGATCGATCTTGTTGATCACCGGGATGATTTCGAGGCCGTGATTAATAGCGAGATAAGAGTTGGCGAGCGTCTGCGCCTCGACACCCTGCGAGGCATCAACGATCAGCAACGCGCCTTCGCAGGAGGCGAGCGAGCGCGATACTTCGTACGAAAAATCTACGTGGCCGGGGGTGTCGATCAAGTTGAGTTGATAGGTGTTGCCGTCGTGCGCGGTATACATCATGCGGACGGCGTGGGCCTTAATAGTGATTCCGCGCTCGCGCTCCAGATCCATGGAATCGAGCACCTGCGCCTGCATCTCGCGCGCGGTGAGCGACCCAGTCAGTTCCAGCAGACGGTCTGCCAGCGTGGATTTACCGTGGTCGATATGCGCGATGATGGCAAAGTTGCGGAGGAAAGCGGCGTCCATAGATTCAATTGCAACCGGCTAATTTTCAGCCGGTTTGAGAGGCTATAGGTTGATCTTTGATTTTAACAGGCGCGGAGTAGTTCTCAGTTGGACCACGATCCGCGGTAGTGCCTCAATTTGAAATCCATAGCGGTAGCAATCGGCGCGGGGTTGTGGGAAACTGTGAGCATGGCAAAGAAACGAACTAAGCTTGAAAAGTCACAAGGCCAATCCGACCGATCAGAGAAGAGGCTAAACGGCACTCGCCGCGAATCCGCCAAAAGAAACGCCCGTGAGGACGTGAACCAAGTTGTTGAACGGATGGTAAAAAAATAATCGCTATGGCTATCGGTAATGCTCCCGTGCTCAAGCAAACTACGGCAAAACAGGCGATTAAGGTGGAGAGCTTCGCTAGTCCCTTCCAAGGCGAAGCCAAGAGCGCAGTCCTAGATTCGGGCGGCATAAATTCAAACTGAGGCACTACCCGATCCGCTAACATTTCGGTCTGCCAGAAGCCGCTTTTATCACTCTCGACCACGTCCAGCTAGCAATGCCTGCGGATGTCGAGTCCAAGGCGCGTGAGTTTTATTCAGCGACTCACCGGGATGACGAAATTGCCGGCAACGGCTTCGGCTAGAATTTACCGTGCCATGCTCGTTCTAGCCTCCGCTTCGCCGCGCCGCCAGGAGTTGCTGCGTAACGCCCGGATTTCATTCACGGTGCAGCCCGCAGATATCAATGAGACTCCGCTCGCTGGCGAATCTCCGCGAGATTGCGCGGAGCGGCTGGCGCGAGAAAAGGCGTTCGCAGTTTTTCAAACGCGGCGGCGGGATTGGGTTCTGGGCGCAGACACGATTGTCGTAGTCGACGATATGATTCTTGGCAAGCCGCGCGACGCGGACGACGCGGCACGCATGTTGCGCTTGCTGTCTGCAGGAACACACGCGGTGATCACTGGCGTATCTCTGGTAGGTCCAGCAGCCGGGCAATCTGAATTACCGGCAACTGGCACCCGGCAACTGGTGGCTGCCTTTGAGAGTACTAAATCCGAGACCACGCTCGTGACCATGTGCGAGATATCCGACGAAGAGATCCGCGAGTACATCGTAACTGGCGAACCCATGGACAAAGCTGGCGCCTACGCAATTCAAGGCATGGCTTCGCGCTGGATTCCGCGCATTCAGGGCGATTACAGCAACGTCGTGGGTCTGCCGGTAGCTTTGGTTTACCGCGAACTCAAGAAATGGAGCGTCATCTAGCGTTCGCGAGCGCACCAGAAATCGCTCGCCTTCCTATCAGCTTGCAGCGTTTGCTAAGATTTCTTTTCCACTTCTTTCGTCTCTTTCTTTTCTTCCGGCTCTTTCATGGCGGCCTTGAAGTTACGGATGCCTTCTCCGAGGCCCTTGCCTACTGCGACAAACTTGCCGGTGCCGAATACCAGGAGCGCGATCGCGATAAGCAAAATCAAATGCAGCGGCTGAAAAAGACCCTCACCCATAACTCCCCCAATGCCTTTCGGACGTTCCCTCAGAGTGCGTAACGATCACAGGAGTTGTCCTTTGAAAAGTCTAGGCCATCGCTAACTACCGAGTCAAAGAATGCGGCCCTCGTCTCGGAGAGCGCAAACATCGGCGCTTACCAAGATGCTTGCTCGAAGTCTATGCTAGAGGGCAAGCGGTTCCCGGAGGTGCGCGGTGATTTTTAGGCGTTGGGCTCTGATATTGGCGCTGCTGGTTTCATGCGGGACGGGAAGCCCCGTTTTTGCTCAACAGCCGGCCACAGACTCCGCTGCCGGCGAACGCCGCAAAACCAGCGAGCCTTATACGGGCGATCTCTCCATTTTTGACTCGCCTGGGCGCGAAGAGCGGCTACAAATCAATCGTGTCATGGATATTCTCGGCATCACGGCTGGCAAGACGGTAGCCGATATCGGAGCGGGATCGGGATGGTTCACGGTGCGAGCGGCGCGGCGGGTGGCTGAAGGAGGTGTTGTTTATGCGGAGGACATCAACTCGGAAGCGGTTCAATATATCGACGCCCGCGCGCAAAGAGAGCACTTGAGCAACGTCAAGACGATTCTCGGGAAAGCCGACGACCCGCTGCTTCCCACGGACAGCGTGGATGCAGTTCTCCTGCTGAAGACCTATCACGAAGTTGCAGAGCCGGTTGCTCTGTTACGGAATCTGCGGCCGTCGCTTCGTTCCGGCGCGAAGGTCGGAATTATCGACCGCAACGGTAATGGCGAGGACCATGGCGTTGGCCGCGATGTCGTCCTCCGTGAAGCTGGGCAGGCGGGCTACCGGTTGCTGAAGCAGTATGACTTCGTAAAGGGCGACAAGATGGATTACTTCCTGGTACTGGTTCCGAAAGAATAGCGTTCGGCGCTGGCTATCAAACTCGCTCGATCATGACCGCAAGCAGCAGAGCCCTGCGAGGCAGTTCGGAGGTGACAATGTATTCATGGAGAGCGTGCGCGCCCTCGCCGACGCCTCCCATGCCGTCGAGCGTGGGAATGCCCATGCCGGCGGTGAAGTTTCCGTCAGAGCCTCCGCCGACCGCGGCTTCTTCCAGGTTCCATTGAATTTCGCCGGCGATTGTGCGCGCCTGCTTGTATAGCGCAGCCACTCCCGGAGTACGCTCCATCGGCAGACGGTTGATGCCTCCGGTTATTTCTAGTTTGCAGCGCTTATCGAACGGCTTCAACGCGCGGAACTTGCGGTTGATCGCGGCGGCTTGTTTGGCTCTCTTGATACGGACATCGACGGCAACCGAGGCCTCGGCCGCGACCACATTCGTACGCGTTCCTCCGCGGATAACACCGGGATTCACCGATATACCTTGCTGCAAATTGTTCAGCTTCGCGATCACGGTGATCTGATGCGCCAGCTCGACAATCGCACTGTGTCCTTTGCCGGGATCGAGCCCTGCGTGGGCAGCGACTCCTTTCACACGCAATGTATATTCGCCCACACCTTTGCGCGCAGTCTTGACGCCGCCGCGCAGCCCGGCGGCAGGTTCAAGGACGAGAACTCCGCAGGATTTTTTTGCCAGGGCCTCGGTGATTTTTCGCGAAGAATAGCTGCCCACTTCTTCGTCGGAGACAAGAAAAACTGTGACAGGCCTTGGCAGTTCTCCATGCCAAGATTGGAGGCCCCCTATAGCATGGAAAATCAGCGCAATGCCGGATTTCATGTCCAGAACGCCGGGTCCGTGCAAACTGCCGTTGGCCATTTTGCAAGGCATGTCCGCCAGAGTCCCCAGCGGATAAACGGTGTCGTAGTGACCGAGTAGTAGGACGGGCTTGCAACTCGCTGACTGCGAACCAGAACGTCCGCCGAAATCGATTTGCAGGCTGTCGCCAAAATCCTGCGCGCGATGCAATCGAGTTTGTCCGCCGAGCTTTTCGAACTTGGCCGCGAGAAACTCTGCCATGCGGTCGGCCGCCGGCTTATTGTCGCTGGGAGATTCGATTTCGACGAACTCGCGCACGGTCTCGACCATGCGCTCCCGCCGTTGCTCAAAATAGTGCAAGCGCTCGGCCAATGTTGCCGAGCCCGTGGCCGCCGGTTCAATCTTCTTTTTTCTGCTGGACACGATAACCTCACAGGTCACTCAACGACATCACTCAAAGACGGATGCATCCGGACGCGACGCGATAAAGTATAATCTTCAGGCTGTTTGAGATGAGCCTATCTATCATGATGGAGAGCACTTCACCCGTGACCGAGGCGCCTGCAAGCGCAACCAAGATGACGCTCGACATTCACGACATTTTGAAGATTCTGCCGCACCGCTATCCTTTTCTGCTGATCGATCGCGTGCTCGAGTTGCAGCGCAAAGAGCGGATCGTGGCCATCAAGAACGTTACCATCAACGAACCCTTTTTCAACGGCCACTTTCCGGGGCTGCCGATCATGCCGGGCGTATTGATTGTCGAAGCCATTGCGCAGGCCGGAGGCGCGCTGCTGCTTACCGAGGTGGAAGATCGGGCCCACAAGGTGATGGTGTTTACCGGCATTGATCGGGCCAAGTTCCGGCGTCCGGTGAGTCCGGGAGATCAGCTGCGAATTGAAGTCGACGTCAAAGGCTGGCGCGCCGTGCCGCGCATGGTCGCGGCAAAGATGCATGGTATCGCCTATGTCGCCGGCAAGCGCGTAGCTGAGGCGACAGTTTCCTGCCAGCTTATCGACAGTTCACGGGGGCGCGGAGAAGCTTCCGACAGCAATGGTGACGGCAGCAACTCGGAATGAATCCCACTCTCGTAATCAAATACTTATGAGTGTTCATCCCACCGCCATCATCGATGCGCGCGCCCGCGTGGCTGCGTGGATTTGCGAGCCATCTACTTGCTCGGAAACGCTCATGTACTCCTCCTCGATCCGGACGCCGGTGCGCTCGCGTCCTGGAGTCGCTGGCGCAGCACCACGCGCTGTCGGATCTGGAGCAGAACCTGCGCGAGCACGGCTATCCCCGGCCAATGCTGATCATCCACAATTCCGGCGGCATGGCCCAGCTGAACTCGACCCGACGCGCTGTAGGCCTGGGTCACCGAGACGCTGGGGGCGCTGGCCGATGACGACGAGCACAATGCCCGGCTGCGGGACACACTGCGGGTCCTCCTGCAGGAGAACGGCAGCTACCAAACGACAGCCGAACGTCTCATACTGCACAGAACACGGTCCAGTACCGAGTGCGCAAGGCCGAGGGACCCTGCGGCGTCCCATTGGGCAGGACCGCCTGCATCGAACTGGCCCTGCTAGCCAGCCATTGGCTGGGCCGTGCGGTACTGCGGCCTGTCGGCGAGCCCGGCACAGGCCTGCCCCGACCCGAGGCGTAGCGTGCACGCGTTCTAGAACCAGGGGGCGCCCTAGGCCGGTCAGCCGTGCTGGTCGGCCCCACCGCCGGGCTCGGGTGTGCCGGTGTAGAACGCGGTGGTGCGGTCGGCGGTGGCCGGCGGGTGATGATTGGCGGCATGGGAACTTCGGAGGACGCCGGTGACGCGCCGCTCGCGCCGGGACACACACCGTACCTGCCTGAGCCGACGGGTCCGTGCCCGGTCGGTACCACGTCCTTGTACCTGAAAGACGTCTCCCGTCCCGATCCCTGGGCCGCGGGGGTAAACGCACGAGAGCTGATGGTCTCACTGTGGTATCCGGCAACGCCGTCGGACGGGCGGCGAGCCCGGTACATGACGCCAGCGGAGTCGGAACTCCAACTCACAAGCAGGGGCATCACCGGCGTCCCGCCGGACGCGCTGAGCACGGTCCGGACCAACGCGGTCAGCGACGCCGCGCCGGCCGGGCGTCAGCGCGCCCTCCCCCTCGTCGTGCTCTCGCCTGGCTTCACTAACCCCCGCAGCACGCTTACCGCGCTGGCCGAGGACCTGGCCAGCCACGGCTACGTCGTGGCCGGAATTGATCACACCTACGAGAGCTTCGCCACGGCCTTTCCCGACGGGCGGGTCACCACCTGCCTCGCCCGTGAGGCACGCCGCAGGGGCAAGGGGTTCTGGGAGAAGGTGGTGGCAGGCCGGGCAGCCGATGTCTCCTTCGTGCTCAATGAACTGACCGGTGCGCACCCGGCATGGCCGGGCGCCGGGCTGATCGACCCGTCCCGGATGGCGATGGCCGGCCACTCCGCCGGCGGCGCGGCCGCCATCGCCGCCATGCTGGCCGACTCCCGCATCCACGCCGGCATCGACATGGACGGCGCCACTCACGCCCCGATCCCGGACGACGGCCTGTCACGGCCGTTTCTCTTCCTGGGCAAGCAGTCCAACTACACCCCGGGAAGCGGAGGTGCCGTGACCACCTGGGAGCGCGACTGGAAACTCCTGACCGGGTGGAAGCGGTGGCTCCTGGTTGCCCGCGCGATACACGCCTCCTTCACCGACCTCGGGCTACTGGCGGATCAGATCGGTATCGACACCGGCGCCGGCCTCCCCGGAGCCCGGTCCCTGGACATCACCCGCGCCTACGTCCGGCCTTCTTCGACCAGCACCTGCGGAGCAAACCGCAAGCCTTGCTGGACCAGCCGTCACCACGCTACCCCGAGGTCACGTTCTGTTCCCCGGAGACGAAAACCTGCGCATAGCACATCCAGCCAGGCAGGAACGCGCCGTGCTGCCATTCGTGGAAGCGTGGGGTCGGTGGCGTCGGCGAACACCGCTGCTGCGGGCCTGCGCCCGCTACCTTGACTACGCCGTGCAGTACTTTGCCGCCGTCGAACCGCAGGCAAAGGTAGGCATTTGTCTACTCCCCATATGTAGGCCCAGTCCATGGCGGCTGCCCAGTAAGCGGATCACCATGGACTGCATGGAAAGTCTCCTCATGTCCTGTCACAACGCCTGGGCGCCCGCGCGGATGGACCACGACCCCGCTGCAGCCGCCGCGGCCCGCGCCGCCGCGGCCACCCTGCTCGACGCGGCCCTGGCCCGCAGCACGGCGGCCCGGCTCAGTGGGTGACCTGGTGCGCGGTGAAGTTGGGCTGGCGTTTCCCGGCTAAGGCGGCGGCGCCTTGCGGGTCGTGGAGCTGGATGTGACCTCACAGGAATCAGCCTCCACCGCGACGGGGACGATCCTGAAGGAGGGCGCTGGCATCATGCCCGGCGGGTGCGGTTGCCCCAGATGCTGGTGGGACTCACTCGGATGAAGTGCGCAGGTACCCCCTCGACCCACGGCTCGAGCCCGGCATCGATGAACGGCGCGCGCTCGGCCTCGGTATCCAGATGGTGCGCCGCTCCCCGTACCAGCACGAACCACCCCTCACGCGCTTTCACATCGATCTGGTCCGCCTCCACCGCGACCTGATACTCGGCCTGTGCGATACCAGTCCGCAGGTCCTCGTCGAAGAGGACGGGATCCCACGTCCCCAAGACAATCGACCCCTCGTCGATCCTGTACGTGACGGGCAGCGCCATGGTCCCGTACCGGCTGTTGTAGACCAGGCGCCCGAGCCCGCCGCTGGCGAGCAACTCCAAGGATTCGGCATCACTCAAGCGCTCCAGCAAACGCCGGGCACCCGCTCCCGGGCCGGGCGACGCAGAACCGCCGGGAGAACTCAGGTCGGCGTTATCATCCGGCATAGCTCTACACCCTAGCCGCCCGGTCCGGCAATCGCACTGGCTCCCCGTGCGAACGCGCGGCTGGCTATCCCGGCCCCATGACCGGCGCCCTGGCGGGCGTCGTACGTGATCGAGTTCTGTCCGCGTAAGAACGGGGGCGGACGGCCTCGGGAACGTGGCCCTTGACGCAACTGATTGGTTGCCATATCATGGCAACCAATCAGTTGCTATGCGGGGTAGCAGCGCAGACAGGGGCCGCCGCGAGGCACAAGCCCGAGGAAAGGAGTGATCATGACTCAGACACCATCAACACCGACGGAAAGAGAAGGGCTGGCCTTGTCCGACAACATCGAGATCATCACGCGCTTCGAGCACGCGTTTCGCGCGGCCGACCAGGCGACGATCGACGAGATCTGCGACCAGGGCCTGGTCAACCACAATCCAGCGCCCGGCGAAGAGCCGACGCTGGCCGGCTTCAAGCAGAAGGTCGCGGGCTTCAAGGCGAGCTTCCCCGACCTGGAGGAGGACCTGCAGGACATCATCGCCAGCGGCGACACCGTCGCCACCCGGTGGGTCGTGACCGGTTCTCAGCAGCAGGAGCTCATGGGGATCCCCGCATCCGGCCAGACGATCAGGGTCGAGGGCATGAACTTCTACCGCCTCAAGGACGGTCGCGTGACCGACATCTGGACGCAGTTCGACGGCGTCGCCCTGATGCAGCAACTCGGCGCCATCCCGGCCTGACGCTGTCCGTCGCTGCTCCTGCGCCGCTGAAGCTACTGCCCACGTCGCTCGTCCAGCTCACCCTGACTCAGTTCGGCCAGGACGAGGAAAGCGGCCCGGTCCGCGATGTGCTCCGCGGCGAGGAACGCCGGTTCGCCGGCCTGCTCACCCGGGGCCGCAAGGTGCTGACCCAGCTCGGCCCTGGTCGGCCACTGACCGAGGCGAACCTGCGGTACCTGCACCAGACGCACGGCCTTCCCCCGGAACTGGTAACCGAGCTGCTGGATTAGCGCACGCAGCGATATCGCCATCCGCCGGCAAGATCCCCGACACCCGGTGACATCCCGCCGGGCGCAGACGTCGGCATGCTCCTCATTCAGCGCGCGGCCGCTGCGGCCACGGGGGGTGGCGTGCGCCGCCGGGCTGTCTTTAGGACTGCTCTTTGCGCAGGAGGTCCAGCACGACGTCGTTAACGACGTGGTTGGCCGAGGTTGCCTGGATCATGGCCCTGATCGCCCGGGCCAGGGTCATCGTGCTGACAGGCTGATCGAGCTCCACGCTGGCCCTGGCTAGCCAGCGGTTCAGGACCTGATAGTCGGCCGGGGCCAGGTCGACCGTGATCCGGACGGGCTTAGGGCGGGACTCCTTAGTGCGGGACTCCTTGGGAGGGCGGGACCCCCTAGGAGGTGGGCCGTAGGGCATAGGCCTAGTTTGCTGCATGTACTGCACTTACTGCAATCAGGGCAGGCCCATAGCCTGCCGCCCTGTGGCGAGATTTACCCCGTCAGGGCGCAGTCCGAGCCTCTTCCGGCGCTCGGCCCGCACGGTAGTGACCTTCATTCCCTGGCCTGATGGCGTCGGGAGTGGATGTCACGCTAGTCCCTTGGCGGATCGAGCGCGCTCGGCGCCGGCGACAAGGGCTTCCGCGAGTACCAGGTCGATGCTGGTCAGGGCGGGTGCCTGCCGGGCCAGGTCGGTCCAGCGGCCCCGCCAGGCGCGCTCGAAGGACCGGCAGGCCTCGTCACCGCGCGCCGAGATGCGTGCCACCAGGGCCAGTGACGCGGACATGGCAGGCAGCGCGAGCCACCCCCCCTTCCCGTCGGGATGGCGGCGGGCCGCGATCTGCGAAACCGCACGGCGGTAAGAGGACGCGCCCACCAGGCGCTCCACGGACAGGACGACGGAGGTCGCGTGCTCGGCGGCCCGGGTCAGTTCGGGCGTCCTACGTGCGTCGAACATCTGCCTGGCCGCGACCACCCTGGTGCCCGCGTCGAGGAGGGGCTGCGGGACCACGGCTGCGGCTGGCCACGCCGCTTCGACCTGACCGGGGGCGAGCACGGCCATCCGTTCGGCATCCGGCCCGAACTGGCCGGCCCGGGCGTGCGGGTCGTCGCCACCGCGGAGCAGGGCATCCAGATTCGGGCCGCACTGGGCCAGCGCCGCCTCCAGGATGACCGCCGCGGGATCCTCGTCCGGATAGGCAGGTCCGGCGAGGAGCCGGCTGGACAGCACCGCCGCGGCCGCCGGGACGACGCCCCACAGCCGTTCGGCCGCTCGCAGGTCATCCATCATGACCGGCCGCGCGGCGGCCAGCCCGGTACTGATCAGGCCGGCGATGCACGCCGCGGAATCAAGCCCGGCGTCGAGGAGCCCGGTCATCGCCAGCCGGGGCTGGTCCCGGAGGACGGCCGAGCAGCGCTCGCGGAGATCGGCGGGCGCACCGGCGGCGATCAGGTCGCCGGCCAGGTGGATGAGCCGCCACAGGCGGTCCACCCGGCGGGGTCGCACGGGCAGGTCCCTCTCCCCGGCCAGGAACCGGGACAGGGCATCCTCTTCCAGGTCGGCGCTGGCCGGGATGCCCGGGGCGGCACATGCGTAATAATCGCGGGCGGGCCATTCAGGCCAGTCCGTGGCGGCCCCCGGGTCCCCGCCGCGCAGCAGGACCCGGAGCGGACCTGCCTCGAATACGTCAGCCGGCAGCTTGACCACTCCGTCGCCGGGAACCGGCACGATGACCGGCGCGCGCCACGGCGCGCGGGCCAGGTACAGGGCAGCGGCCAGCCCGTCGGCCGGCGCGCAGCCGCGGATCGTCAGCTGGCCGGAGCTGACCTCGGCGCCGCTGGCCAGCGGCTCTGTCCCGGTGCCGGCCTGCAAGTCCACCATGTGCGCGCGGTCGGATACGCCGAAGCTGACCGGAACGCCTGCGGCGATGAAGATCGTCCGGCGCATCCAGCGGCCCAGCGGACCGCGCACGATGATGTCGAACGCTCCCAGGATGGGCCTGGGCACGCCGTCCCAGATGTCCGCCGTACCGGCCTGGCCGATTTCCCTGGACACCAGGCAGCTGCCTCCCGCCGCGGGCCGGATGCCGACATGCCAGCGGGCCGCCGGGCCGGGGAGGTCGGGGAGCCACAGCTTCGGCGGCTCGGCGTACACCGGTGAGCCGTCGGGCGTGGTCACGCCCGGAAGCGGCTCGCCGAGCAGGAGGCGAGGGCACGTGTCACCCCGCACGGCATGCGCCGGGCCGCCCGGCAGCGCCAGGGAGCTGACCTTCTCCAGGGAGCTGAGCTGCAGATGCCAGCCCGCCCACCCGGACGGCACCGGGCTTTCGGTGATCACCCGGAGCTCGCCGGCCGTGGTGAGCTCGCGGTCGGCGGGGCGCAGGATCCACAGCTGGTCCGGGGCAGGGGTAGCTGCGCCGGGAGCCACCTGCCGTCCGCGGAGAAAAACAGGATCGGGTCATCGGGCGGCACGACATCCAGTTCGCTCACGTGATCCCAGCCGGCCAGTGAGACGTGGACCGCACGGACCGGCCGGGCCAGCGGGCACACGGCCTGCGGAGCGACCTCGGCAGTACCCGCCGATGGCGCGCGGCTCCGCACCGTGACGGAATCGCCGTCCGCGGTCACCCGCCAGGTGGCGACCTCATCAGCTGTTATCCCGACCGGCGGCAGGATCACCTGCACGCCCGCCCCGTGGGGATCAAGGCCGATGCGCGGACGCGGTGCCCGGCTGCGCGCGGTGATCCCGGCTCGCCGCGCCGCGGGCTGGCCGAGGCCCTGCGCGGCCGTCTCCTTGCGCGCCGCATCGACGAAGCGTTCCGGCAGCCGGACGCCGTCCAGGTCCGGCCTAGGGCCGGTCAGGCGGTCGAGCAGGTCCAGGCAGCGGTCGACAAGGTTGAGGGCGCCATCACCGCCCCCGGCGAGGAACCGTCGCGTGGGAACGTCAAGCTCCGCCAGGCGCAGCCGACGACCCGGCGCGGTCGCCCAGGCCAGGAAGCTCTCCGCGTCCATCCCCGGATCGAGCCGACGGCGGGCCAGCAGGAGCCGGAAGAACCTGCCCAGGCCGAAGGCGGGGATGTCGGCGTCCGTCAGGACCGGCTGGGACGGTGGCGGAGCTGCCTCCGGGACCGGCTGAGACGGCGGCGGAGCGGCCTCGCGGGGCGGCAGGAAGATGCTCGGCTGGCCGGTGCCGGACACGTAGAGATGGTCCCGGGCCCGGGTGCAGGCCACGAACAGGACGCAGCGCTCCCGCTGCAGGTCCTGGGCATGGGCGGCGGCGTCCTCGGTTACCGGGGTGACCGCCCCGGGCGCGGGCACCAGGCCCTGCTCGACGCCGATGACCGCGACCGCCTGGAACTCCAGGCCCTTCATCGCGTGCATGGTCCCGGCCCGGACGGCCTTGGGGTTCCCACGGCCGCTCAGCGAGACCGTCGCGATGCCGTCGGCCTCCAGCGCCTGGCGCGCCTCGCGCACCAGGCTGGCGGACCGGGCCGCCACGCCGATGGCATGAGGCTCGATGCCTGCGGAAAGCCACGAGCGAACTCGTTCGGTAAGAAGATTGAATTCCTCGGCCCGGGTGGCCGTCACCCGTCGCTCCGGGCGCGGGCCGCGCATGGGCGACCGGTAGCCGAGCAGGGAGTCCACCTCGCCGTCCAGGCCGGTCACCGGCTCGGTCCCGAGCAGCGGCACCGCCCAGGCCAGGATCTCCTGGGTGGTCCGGTAGCTCAGGGACAGCCGCCGGCTCCGCCCTCGCACGCTGATCCGCAGGCTGGCCAGGGAGACCCGGTTGTCATAGACGCGCTGGTGCGGGTCGGCCGCGATGAACAGGTCGTCCGGGCCGGGCGCGACGGCGGCGCGGAGCAGCCGCCACTGGGACGGGTGCAGGTCCTGGGCTTCGTCCACCAGGATGTGCCGGTAGCGCGGTTTCTCCGCCTGCCGGAGCAGGTGCGCGGCCTCGTCGGCCAGCTGCAAGTGAGTGGCCTCGCGGGCGGCGGCCAGCTCGGCGGTGACCCGCTGGGCGGCCTGCCAGAGGAGGCCGCGCTGGGCCTTGCCGAGCGGTCGTCCCCGGCCGGTGCGCGGGCAGGTCAGGTACGCCTGCTCGGTGCGCAGGCCCTGGGCCAGGATGACCTGCTCCCACTCGTTTTTCAGGTAGGCCGGGGTGAAGGCCAGCCCGGCCTGGGCGGCGGCCTCCGCCCAGCGGGCGCGTAGCACCCGCTCGTCCGCGATGACGGGAGTGCCGCGGGCCTGCTTGACGACGCGGTAGGCCAGCCGGTCCACGTTCAGCACCTCGATCTTCTGGCGTACGCGGACGTCCCGGATCAGCAGGTCGAGCTGGGCGGCCAGGGCGTCGGCCAGGTTGCCGGCGAAGGTGGTCACCAGCACCGGCTCGGCGCGCTCGGCCAGGAAGGCCGCACGGTGCAGCACGGTAACCGTCTTGCCGGTGCCGGGGCCGCCGGTTACCTGAGCCGGGCCGGCGTAGCGTGCCTGGTAGGCGATCTGGCGCTGGTCCGGGTGCAGGAACATGCGCCACGCCGCGAACGGGTGAGCAAGGACGAGCCGCAACTCCTCCGCTAGGGCCTCGTCCACGGTCATGCCGTCGGCCAGCGCGTAGGCATCCGCCTTGTCCTGCGGCAAGACCGTGACCAGGCAGTACGTGTCTCCGGTGGCGGGAGCGAGCACGACGCCGCGCCAGCGTCCGTCCACTGGCATGATGCAGATCCGGTCGTCCCGGCTGTGCTGCGGCTTCTCCAGGTGCAGCCCTGGGTGAGCCTGCCTGGCGAACGTGGCGATCGCCACGTCGACTGCCCTCTGCACGTCCTTGTCCAGCTTCGCGTATTCGGCCAGGAAGCCTTTTGCGATCGCCAGGCGCGCCACTGGTTTACGTCCTCCCCCTGCCAGCGGTCCCCTAGCTGGCTTTGTCCAAAAGGGGCATGGTAGACCGCCCGGTACCGCGGGCGATGGCGAAAGAACGATTCCGGTGAGATGAAGCCGTCCTTTCTCCCACACCGCGACTGGGTGAGCCCGGTAGAACGCACATTCATGCCAATGCCACCGAAATCCTCGACGCGCCGTGGTCAGGCGATGCTCTACCATGGCGGCTAGTCGGCGCCGACGACCTGGAAGTCCTGGTTGACGAAGACGTGGTGCGGCCAGTTGACGCCGATGTTGTGGACCTCGTACTCGCCGTTGCTCAGCTTGACAACACGGTCGACGATCGCCCCCGGGTAGGCGGCCAGCGCAGCCTCCGTCGCCTTATTCGCTGCCGTTCCGCTGATGATCGTCCCCGACCCCTGACTGTAGTCCGCCGGGATCTGACCGACCTGCTTTGACGTGGTCGATGCACCGCGCTGGAAGGGGACCACCCCTGCCGCCGAGGAAGCCGCCGATCCGTCGCTGCCAGTCGGTTGCACGATGACCTGCGTGGCCGTGATGGTCGTATTGGTGTTGACCGTCCCGAGTACGAGGACGCTTTCGCCTGTTGTAATGGCACTCGCCGAGGCCGGGCTCGTCCCCTTCTGGTACGTCGTGGAGGACGCCTCGTCGACGGTCACCTTCTGACCCGCTGATGTCGTCAAGGTGAAGCCCGACGTGGACACGCTGCCGACCGTGCCGGATGATCCCCCTGCGGCCGGTCCCGACCGGGCGTTGGATCCCCCGCCGCCGGAGCCGTGAAAGCCGCCAGCGGAGCCGCCGCTGGCAGCGGGTGAGCTGCTGGCAGCGGTTGAGGCGCTGCTGGAGGTTGCGCTGACGATCCCGTAGGAACCGCCCGCGACCGCGATGGCCGCGGCACCGACAACGATGGACCTGGTGAGTTTGCGGGAAAACATTAATTGAGTGCCTTTCGTGGATGCCATAGATCTGAGAGTGGCAGCCGACGCTGGAACTTCGAGGGAAGCAACCCGGAAGGTAGCCGAGAGGCTGGCCGGCGTTGGCTGACCTCCAAGCGTCAACCAACGGTTTGCCAAGGGGACCGCAAGATCCGCCAGCCGGTCTATCTTCCGCTGCGCGGAGCGCCCCGTAGGCCTCCGCGTCGCGCCGGTGCCAGTCAGCTAGTGCCTTCTGTCTTCCCGGCTCTGGCGGGCAAAGCGCGCGATAAGGCAATCTTTACCCTGTGCCGGATGCTCAGGAAAGGTGACGCGATGAGCGAGCTCAAGATCGAGGCCGAGGCAGCCGAGGTAGGCCTGGATCCGGGCCGGCTGCAGCGGATCGACCGGCACTTCGCTCGCTATGTCGACGACGGCAGGCTGCCCGGCTGGCTGATCACCGTGAGCAGGTACGGCCGTCTGGCGTACGTGTCGAGCTACGGGTTCAGCGACGTCGAGGCCGGGCTGCCGGCCGGGACGGACACGGTGTGGCGGCTCTACTCGATGACCAAGCCGGTCACCTCGGTGGCGGCGATGATGCTGTACGAGGAGGGCGGATTCGAGCTCACCGATCCGGTCAGCTCGTTCATCCCGTCTTTCGCCGACGTCCGGGTCTACGCCGGCGGCTCGGACCTGCGGCAGGTCACCGTCCCGGCCACCGAGCCGGTGCGGATCTGGCACCTGCTCACCCATACGGCCGGCCTCACGTACGGGTTCCACCGGGTGCATCCGGTGGACGCCATGTACCGCGCCGCCGGGTTCGAATGGTCCGCGCCCCCCGGCGCGGACCTGGCACGGGCGTGCGACATCTGGGCGGGCATCCCGCTGCTCTTCCAGCCCGGCACGGAGTGGAACTACTCAGTGGCGACCGACGTGCTCGGCCGGGTGATCGAGGTCGTGTCCGGGCAGCGCCTGGACGAGTTCTTCGCGGCGAGGATCCTGCGCCCGCTCGGCATGACCGACACCGGCTACTACGCCGGGGATACTCAGCTGCCACGGCTGGCCGCCCTGTACACGCGGGGGAGCGGCGGTACCGCGGTCAGGCTCGACGCGCTGGGCGACGCCGCCCGCCGCCCGCCGGCCATGCTCGGCGGGGGCGGCGGCCTGGTCTCGACCGCTGCGGACTATCACCGGTTCACCCAGATGCTGCTGCACCGCACGGACAGCCCGGCCGGGGAACTGGACGGCACGCGGCTGCTGAGCCCCCGCACGGTCCGCTACATGACCCGTAACCACCTTCCTGGCGGTCTTGACCTGGAGAGGTTCGGCCGGCCGCTGTACGCCGAATCCCCGTTCCGCGGTGTCGGCTTCGGACTTGGCTTCGCCGTGGTCATCGACCCGGTGCCAGGTAAGGTGCTGTGTTCCGCGGGCGAGCTGTCGTGGGGCGGCGCGGCCAGCACCACGTTCTGGATCGACCCGGCGGAAGAGCTGACCGTCTCGTTCTTTACCCAGCTTCTTCCATCCAGCACGTACCCGATCCGCCCGCAACTGCGTCAGCTTGTATACCAGGCACTGACCTAGCTAGCTGTGAGGGGTACCGTCGTGAGGGGTACTGGCAAGGGCTTCCAACGGCCCGCTCGGCCGACTACCGTCTCCGACATGAACAACCGGAACATGGACAAACGCACCCTGGGCGTCAACGGCCCGGAGGTCTCCGCCATCGGGCTGGGCTGCATGACCATGACCGGTGGCTACAGCGACAAACCTGACCGGCGGGAGATGATCTCGCTGATCCGCACCGCCGTGGACCGCGGCGTCAGCGTCGCCCAACGCAGGGCGCGACGCCGGGCCAGATCGCCCTGGCCTGGCTCCTGGCCCAGAAGCCCTGGATCGTCCCGATCCCCGGCACGCGCAAGCTGCACCGACTGGAGGAGAATATCGGCGCCGCCGACGTCGAGCTGTCGGCCGACGAACTCACCGAGATCGAGGCCGCCGCATCAAAGATCCAGGTACAGGGCGGCCGCTACAACGAGGCCGCGGAACGGATGACCAACCTCTAGCCGTGACGTTGGGTCGGACGGCCACGCCGCCCGGCGTCCTTCATCCGCGCTACCGCTCAGGTGCTCGGCTTGAGCCAGGGCGTGATCGCGATCGCATAAGGTCCGTCGCCGACCGTGATCGGCGTGCCCGGCGTGTTCGTGGCGGTCGCGATCGGCACCACCGTGCCCGGCTCCCCCCAGACGAGGACGTAGGCGGTCTTCCCGTCCGCCGTGATCGCGAGCGCCCGGGCCCCCTCGCCGACCTCGATCGGCGGGCCCGGCGTGTTCGTCGCGGTCGCGATCGGCGTCACCACACCCGCCTGCCAGCTGGCGACATAGGCGGTCCTCCCGTCTGGCGTGATCGCGATCGCCCGGGGACCCTGGCCGACCGTGATCGGCGGGCCCGGCGTGTTGGTCGCGGTCGCGATCGGCGTCACCGTGTGCGAATAGAAATTGATGACGTAGGCGGTCGTGCCATCTGGCGTAACCGCGAACTCCCACGGCCCGCCCCCGACCTCGATCGGCTGCCCCGGCGTGTTGGTCGCCGTCGCGATCGGCATCACCGTGCTCGGGTCGCCTCCGGGATGGCCGGCGGCGACATAGGCGGCTTCCCCCTTCGGGGTGACCGCGATCGCCAGGGGCGTGGTCCCGAATGTGTTGGCGACGTAGACAGTCTTCCCGTCCGGCGTGACCGCGATCGCATATGGTTCCCCGCGCACCTCGATCGGCCGGCCCGGTGTGTTCGTGGCCGTCGCGATCGGCGTCACCGTGCCATGGCCCCCGCCTTGATTGACGACATAGGCGGTCTTCCCGTCCGGCGTGATCACGACCGTCCTGGGGCGGAATCCGACCTCGATCGGCGGGCCCGGCGTGTTGGTCGCCGTCGCGATCGGCGTCACCGTGTTCGAGCCGATGTTGGCGACATAGACAGTCTTGCCGTCCGGCGTGATGGCAATTCCGTCGGGACCGCGCCCGACCTTGACCGGAGTGCCCGGCGTGTTGGTGGCTGTCGCGATCGGCGTCACGTGGCAATCATTGCTGGTGACGTAGGCGGTCCTCCCGTCCGGCGTGATCACGATCAATCCGGGTCCCGTGCCGATCTCGATCGGCGGTCCGGGCGTGTTGGTGGCGGTCGCGATCGGCGTCACCGTACCTCCGCGGCCGTTGGAAACGTATATGGTCGGCGCGAGTTCAGCCGGTACCCGCTCCGGTGCCGAGGCGGCCGCTGCTGGCCCTTGGGTCGGTCCGCACACGTCGTCTCCTCAGGCGCGGGATACCCGGGGATGGGTCTTGTTCAGCGCCCGGGCGCACCGCCATTATCGCAAGCCCGAAAGTGGCTGGGATCGCCGGTTTGCTCGGCGGGCGAGTACGCGCGCAAGCACGTGCCATGGACAGATTTCAGCAACGTGCCCGGCTCGGTCAGCCTGCCCTATACCAGCTTCCCTGCGACGGCCTTCGCCCGGCTGCCAGCGGTGTCCTTCGTGATCCCTGACCTGTGCCATGACATGCACGACTGCGGCGTCGCAACAGGCGACACCTGGCTGCGCGCTCACATCGCCGGTTACGCGGACTGGGCGATGACGCATGACAGCCTGCTGATCGTTACCTGGGACGAGGACGATGGCAGCCAGGGTAATCACATAACCACGATTTTCGCGGGCCAGAAGGTGCGGCCCGGCAGCTATTCCGGTCCGATCACCCACTACAGCGTCCTGGCCACCATCGAAGCCGCCTACGCGCTGCCGCGCGATGGCCAGGCGGCCACCGCGACGCCGATCACGAATGTCTGGCTATCGTCGCGGGGCTAGCTTCGACAGCTGCCGGGAGGAAATGGGGGCGCTGCTGAACGGTCCTGCCGCTCGCATGCCGGCGAGCTGGATGTCGAGGAATCGCTGCCAGGCCTCGGGAGCGACCTCTCCGGCGGCCTGCACGAGCCCGCGCATGGCCCAGATGAGCGCCATGACGTCGCCGGCGGTGATGTCCGGGTTCACCGTGCCGGCGGCTGCGGCCCGTGCGGTGAGCTCGTCGATCGCTGCGCGTATCCGGTGTGAGGTGGCGGCGTCGGTGTGGCGCGCCAGGAGCAGGTTCGCGTAGCGGGCGTGGTCGGCGAAGGACTGGCCAAGGGCGCGCAGCAGCTCTTCGAGACCGTGTCCATCGGGGCGCGCCAGAGCCCGTTCGGTAGAAGAAAGGAGCTGATCCAAGGCCAGCTCCAGCAGCTCATCGATCAGCGCGTCCTTGCTGGCGAACCGGCGGTACACGGTGCCGACGCCCACGCCGGCGCGAGCGGCGATCTCCTCCATGCAGGCGTCGGCGCCGGACTCGTCGAGCACCTCGCGAGCGGCGTCGAGGATACGGTGGTAGTTCCGCACGGCGTCGCGCCTTGCCGCCGGAGCCCGGGTTCCGGTCACTCGCTCTTGTCCCCGACGATCGTCCCGCCGGCCACGATCGCCATCTCGGCGTGCTCCGGCTCGCCGGCCATCCGCCGCAGCCCGCGCGCCGAGGGGATCAGCAGGCCGGCGACCGCAGCCAGCACAAGACCGGCGGCCATCACCGCGAACCCGGTCGTGTAGCCGGACTCCTTCGGCAGCCCGGACGGCTCGAGCTGGGAGGTGACGATGCTCGCCATCACCGCCGCGCCGATGCTGCCGCCGATCGTGCGGATGTTCGCGTTCATGCCGCTCGCGACGCCGGTCTGCGAGGCCGGCACCGCGGCGACGACCAGCGCGGACATGGCCGAGAAGGCAAGCCCGAACCCGACGCCCATGATGGCGCTCGACAGGTATATCTCCCAAACGTACGCGTGGGCGAAGGCCAGGATCGCCATCGCCACGGCCCCGATCAGGCACCCGGCCACCACCAGAACCTTGCCTCCCAGCAGGCGGGCGAGCCGGCCCGCGAACATGCCCACGACGAACATAGTGGCCGCCGAGGGCAGCAGCATCAGCCCGGAACGGGTGATGCTCGCGCCGAACCCGTAGCCGGCCGAGGAGGGCGTTTGCACAAACTCGGGCAGGAAGGCGAACGTCGCGTACATCCCCACGCCGATCAGCAGCGCGACCAGATTATTCGTCCACACCGCCGTCTGCCGCATCATCTTCATGTCGATCAGCGGCGTAGCCGCCCGCAGCTCGGCGATCACCCAGCCCGCCGCCAGCACCGCCGCCACTGCCAGCAGGCCGATCACCGAGCTGGATCCCCACCCCCAGGTCGGCGCCTGGCTCAACGCGACCAGCAACGCGACCAGCCACCCCGACAGCAGCACGGCCGGCAGCCAGCTGATCCGCCCGGGGGTACGCACCGGCGACTCGGGCACGAACAGCACCGCCGACACCGCGGCAACGACCGTGAGGATCATCGGCAGCCAGAACAGCCAGGGGTAGCCCAGCACGTCCACGATCGGACCCGCCAGCACGATGCCCAGGCCAGCTCCCACCGCGGTCAGTGACGCCAGGGCGCCGACCGCGCCGGCCACTTTGTCGGCCGGGAATTCGTCCCGGATGATCCCGAACGCGACGGGCACCATCCCGCCCCCGATCCCCTGGATCACCCGCGCGACGATCATGACGCCAATCGAAGACGCGACCGCCGCCAGTAGCGAACCCGCCGCCAGCGCGATCAGCGTGGCGACGAAGACCCGCTCCTTGCCGATCATGTCGCCGACTCGTCCCAGGATCGGCGTCATGATCGACGCGGACAGCAGATACGCGGTCAGCACCCACGTGGCGGCGCCCTGCGTCGTATGCAACTGGTGCTGCACCGTGGTCAGCACCGGAATCACCAGCGACTGCAACAGCGCGAACGCCGCGACGCCAAGGGACAACACCGCGAACGTCAGCTGATAGTGCGTGCGCCGGCTGCCTACGGCCACCAAGACCTCCCCGAAGCGGAATCGTGCTTCCGATTACCGAAGCCTAGCAACCGGAATCCAGATTCCGAAGGCCGCTGGCCGGGGGACTCCCGCGCCCGCGCTCTGGGCAGGGTGCCGGGTTAGCCGGGTTCCGGGGTTTGCCGCCCGCTTATCGAGGTGGGCCGTATCCGTATCCAGAACGGACGTTCCACCGCCGTTACCCACGAGTGCAGGCCTAGGCGGCTCAGGCGCTGGATCTCGGCGTCTTCGTAGACCGCCTGGGCGCGGCCATTGACCAGGACGCTCCATCCAGAATGGGTTCGCTCGTCGTATTCATCGGCCTCGAACGCCACTAGATTCTGGCCTTCGGCCGCGGACAACTTTGACCCGCGTGCGGTAATGAAGACCGGGGCCTGGCCGTCCACAACGTGGTTTACCGGCAGCACCACGATCTCGCCATCGGCGAAAAAGCTGACCCGCCCGACGGGGACCGTAGCCAGCAACTGCAGACACCTGTCGAACGGCAATATCTCAAGCCCTGCGTGATCGGTCGGGTATTCTGCCATTTCGCGCTCCCTGACGTGGGCCGCAGATAGCCCGCGGACGGCCGGGCGGCACCCCGGTGCGATCGGGTGCTGCATCCGACGCTGGCCCGCTGCCAGGGGCGTTGGCAACGGGCGGAGGTCCCGGTCAACCGGGTCTTTCGGCTCCGCTGGCGGCGGTAAATTAGGCCGCAACGGTACTGGTCGTTTCGCGATCGGACAGTGAGGGCACTAGGTGCCAGACCCGTTCATCTATTCCAGCGACGACGTGCCGGGCACGCCGGGCGGCCTCCCGGAAGGCCGAGGCGCCGCCTGGTGGAATGAGTTCTTCGCCGACCGCGTCAAGCCGTGCCCGTTCTTCGTCGAGTGGCCCGACGAGAACCTCGCCGCATGGTTCAGCGAAGGCCTGCTCTCGCCGGGCCGGGTGCTCGAGCTGGGATGCGGACACGGGCGGAACGCCGTGTATCTGGCCCGCCGGGGATGCGGCGTCGATGCTGTTGACTTCTCGGCCGAGGCGATCAGCTGGGCCCGGGAGCGAGCCAGGCAGGCCGGCGCCGTGGTGGAGTTCCAGTGCTGTTCGATCTTCGATGCCGCGTTCACCGCTGGGTCCTACGACCTGGTCTACGACTCGGGGTGCTTCCATCATCTGCCCCCGCACCGCCGCCAGGACTATGCGGCACTCGTGCGCCGGGCGCTCAAGCCAGGTGGCAGCTACGGATTGGTGTGCTTCCGGCCCGAAGGCGGCGGCGGCTACACCGACCAGCAGGTGTACGAGCGGGGGAGCCTCGGCGGCGGCCTGGGCTACTCGGAAGACCGCCTGCGCGCCCTGTGGGACAAGCCGCCTTTCTCCCTGCGTATGCTCCGGCAGATGAACAAGACCGACGGGCAGGGACCCAGCTTCGGCGAGGACTTCCTGTGGGTTCTGCTGGCCACCAAGGAGAGCCCCGGCTGACCGGGCATTGATGTGAGCTCGATCACTACGTAGGATGCATTCTGCATCGAGTGTCGCCCGCGCCACGCGAGCCCAGCCACGCGAGCCCAGCCACGCGAGCCCAGCCACGCGAGCCCAGAGGAGGGTGCATGTCCCGCCGTCATCTCATCCACCCAGATGTCCGCGACCCCCTGGAGCAGCTGCTCGCGGCGATTCCTGGCGGTTTTAACTCCATTCCCGACATCGTGCAGCGCCGGGCCACCGTAACCCAGCTGCTGGCCGCTCTGGAGATCCCGCCCAACCCCAACGTCACCTCGGAAGACCGGATGGTGCCCGGACCAGACGGTGCGCCGGACATCAAGGTGCGGATCTACCGGCCGACGGACGCCACCGGGACGCTGCCCGGGATCTATTTCATCCACGGCGGAGGCATGATCCTGGGGGACATCGACGGCGAGGACGCGGTCGCAACCCAGATCTGCGAGCGGGTCGACGCGGTGGTCGTCTCTGTCGAGTACCGCCTGGCTCCGGAACATCCCTATCCGGCACCGGTCGAGGACTGCTACGCCGGCCTGGTGTGGATGGCGCGCAACGCCAGCGAACTTCGCTTCGACCCGGACCGCCTCGCCGTCTACGGTGGCAGCGCCGGAGGCGGCCTCACCATCGCCATCTCGATGCTCGCGCGCGATCGCGGCTTCCCGGCGCTCCGGTTCCAGATGCCGATCTACCCGATGATCGACGACAGGAACGAGACTCCGTCGAGCCACGAGATCACCGACATCGGGCTCTGGGACCGCGCGGGCAACATCGAAGCCTGGAAATGGTACCTAGGTGACGGCAAGCCCGACCAGTACGCCGCCCCGGCTCGCGCGGAGGATCTGACCGGTCTCCCGCCGACCTTCATCGACGTCGGCACCGTCGACCTGTTCCGGGACGAGGACATTACGTTCGCCATGCGGCTTATGCAGGCCAGTGTCCCGACTGAACTGCACGTCAATCCCGGTGCCTACCACGCGGCCGAAGTGTTCGTGCCGGAATGCGAGCTATCAGGTGTGATCTGGGCACGCCGCATCGAGGCTTTGCGCCGCGCCCTCGCCTGATTCCAGCTCGGCCCGGACCTCGGCATAGATCTGCCGGTGGCGGGCGATGGCGGCCCGCGTGTCGCCCTGTTCCAGCAGCGTGAGGACTGCTGCGTACCCGTTGATCCAGGGCCGCCACTGATCACTCTCCGGCGTGAGTCCGAACAGCCGCCGCATCCTGGTCACGACCAGGTCCACGTGGGTCTGCAGCTCCCGGTTCCCGCTGGCCGAGATCATGATGGTGCTGAAATCGGCGCCTGCGGAGGTCGCGGTGGCCACGTCGCCAGATCGCAGGCAGGCCAGCAACTCATCCAACCGCTGGCGCATCCGGCCCAGGTCGGCTGCGGTCAGGTTGGGCACCCCCACTCGACGCCCGCGCAGGCCAGTACGCACATGACGTCGATCAGCTCGAGCGCGTTCTTCTGCGAAACGTCGGTGACCCGCCGGGTGCGGTTCGGCGAGATGTCGATGAGGCCCTCGGCGGACAGCAGCATGATGGCTTCCCGGACCGGCGTGATGCTGACGCCGAGCCGGTCGGCGACTTCCGCATCCTTGATGACCGTGCCGGGAGCCAGCCGTCCGGTCACGATCTCCTCGCGCAGGTGCCGCGCGATGGTCTCGGTACGAGTCAGCGGAAGGGAGTAAGACACCAGATCGCCTTTACCGTGGCGCTATCGCCGCGCAGGTCACAGATCGCGGCCCAAGCCGGTCACCCGGACTTTAGCAGATGCCCAGCGCCGGTAGCGCTCCGCGATAGTCCGCTTTGGCGGCCGGCTAGCCGCTTGCCCTGGCCGGGGCCGGCGCCTCGTGCCGCGCCAGTACCAGCCCCTCGTAGCCCTTCTCCGCGACCTCGTGGCAGATGACGCGGAACGTGCCCACGCCGCCGACGTAGGGATACAGCGTCCGCGCTCGAGCGGGCCGGGCATCCCGGCGGATCCGGCCCTGGTCTACTCCGGCGACTTCCACTTCGAGGCGGCGCTGGTGGCGGCGACCGACATGCTGAAGCTCGACGACCCGCCGACCGCGATTTTCGCGGGCAGCGACATGCAGGCCATGGGAGTCTACGAGGCGGCCCGGCTGCACCGGCGGCGGATTCCCGATGACCTGAGCGTGGTCGGCTTCGACGACCTGCCGATGTCGGGCTGGGTGTCGCCGCCGCTGACCACGATCATCCAGCCGCGGATCATGCTGAGGGTGCGGTTTTCCCGCCGGGACTCCCGCCTGCTGGAGTACTAATAGGCGGCCCGCCGCGAAGGCATTATCGCGCCGAAGAGCCAGAAAAATGGCAAGAAGATGCCAATGATAAAAATGACCCAATGGCCCTTCCTGAGCGTCATAACGCCAAGAGTGACGATGAGTACGAAGTAGAGAATAGCTCCACCAATGGCCCAGAACATTTCGATCTCCTTTGCAGAAATTGTCACGGTCTTCCGGCGGCGCCAGGTACCGGTCACGTTCAAACCGGAGTTGCTGGTTTCGCCCCGGCCGCTGGTTTCGCCCCGGCTGCGCGGGCCTGCTTGCGTCTGGCCAGGAGGTATTTCACGCCTTCCATAGTGAGGAAAGCGGTAACGACGGCGATGAGAATGGGTGCGGTCTGCAGGGCCCCGACCTGGGTCAGGAACGCGGCCAGCAGCACCATCGAGAACGGCGCGGCCACCACCGCCCCCGGGACGGCGGCGAGCAGGCAGGTGAACGCCAGTCCCAGCGGCACGCCGGGGATGACCTGGTGGACGATCACCCCGGCCGTCCCGCCGATGAACAGCGACGGGAAGATGGGCCCGCCCACGAAGCCGCTGCCCTGGCTGACCGCGAAGGTGAGCATCTTCGCGATGAGCGTGGCGACGAGCAGGCCCAGGCCGAGGGTCCCCGCGCTGCTGAGCACGGTATTGAGCTGGTCGCTGCCGCTAAACATGGTCAGCGGCAGGGCTACGCCGACGATCCCGAAGACCGCCCCGCCCAGCACTGATTTGGCGATGTCCGGGACCCGCAGCCGGCCGAACAGCCGCGCTGCCGCCATCATGAACGCGCCCAGCAGCGTCACCACCAGGACCGCGAACAGGCCAAGGGGGACTCCGGCGAGCAGCTGCCAGTCGTGGTAGGTGTACTGCGGCACCTTGTAGTCGCCCAGGAACACGGCGCCGGCGATGGCGAAGTAGATGCCGAACGAGACGCTCGACGCCACGATCTGCGCGGCCAGGGCCTTGACGAGCTTCTGGCCGCCCGGGCGGGCGACCTCCATGATCAGCATCACCACGATCACCGTGCTTGAGAACAGCCCGCCGTAGGCGCCAGCGAAGCCGGCCAGGGTGTTCACCTGGGAGTCCTCGGTGTCGAGCCCTCTGCGCTGGGCGATCCAGCTGCCCGCCCCGCCGCCCATGGAACCCAGAGCCTTCTCCGGGCCGAGGCTGGCGCCCCCGATCAGCGACACCAACGAGACGGCCGCGATCCCGGGCACCAGTCCCACCTCGACATGCCCGGTTTGCAGGTCGTCGAACAGGCCGGGGGTCTCCCAGGGCAGGCGGGTCAGGCGGCGCAGCAGGCCGACCGCGACGCCGGCCGCCACAGCGACCGCCACCCACCACCAGTGGCCGCCGAACCAGCCCGGGTGGGAATCGCTGTACCACTTACCCCCGAGCTTGATCGCTCCGACGAAGATCAGGCCGGCGAACGCGCCGAATATCCCGAGGACCACCGCGCACGCCATCAGGACCCAGAACTCCCGCTTCTGGGTGACCGGCGGTGCGGCGGCCGGCCCGGGCGGGGCGGTCACGACGAGCAACGCTCACTCATGCCTGACCAACTCCCTTGCGACGGGGTGATACCAGCCCGGGACTCATCCATCATTCGAATGCTGGGGGAGGCGGTCGGCGAAAACATCACCCGTGCCGGATGACCGTTCGGGTTCGGGCTGGTGGCCGCTCCGTCCTAGGCTCCGGCGTCATCGGCTGGCTGGCGGCCCGTCCGCCCGGCCGCGACCACGGCATCGACCGTACGAAGGAAGCCGATCAGCGCGATCGCCAGGAACGCCGCACCGATAAGCGCCAGGATCTCCGCCTCCGGCCGTCCGGTCTTGCGGGCGATCGCACGGGCGACCGGCTGAGCGGCGGCCCTGGTCCGGCCGGTCAGGCCCGCCTGGCCCATCGCCACCAAGTTCCACTTCGCCATCCGAGGCGCTCCTTCCCTATATCACCAGAACAGGTGAGCCTTCGCGTGAAGCGCGTTTTCGGCCATTTCTAAGGGACCTTAAGCGGTAGGCCTGCTAGCGCCCAGGGCTGTGCGGCCTTCTCGCTCATCTGCCACGATGCGCGCGGACGTCCTGGCCCCGCCTCACCCTCGCTGGGTGAGGCGGAGCACCAACGCGGTCGGCGGGTCGAGACCGCGGAAGCCGCCTGGCCAAGGCGCTGGGCTGCAGCGCTAGGCCTGGGCGAGCGCGTCAAGAGGGAACGATCAAACCCAGCGCCGCGGCTGCCCGCAGAGCCGGCCAGGGCGCGCATGATCCATCGCGTCCATCATGATCGCTGCGGGCCAGCCGGATGTGGAGGCGCGCTCCTGGCGGGGGCTCATGGACGCCGGAACAGCAGCCGTGAGACTTCCCGGAACGGCACGATCAGGTACACCGTGATACCGAAGTACAACGCCACCGCCGCTCCCGGCACTGCGAGCCCGATCAGGATCGCGATCACGTACCCGACCACGACGGGCAGCAGTTTTCGATGCGCGATCAGCGATTCCTCGCCGTCTCCCCGCGGTGAGTAGAGGTGCTCGTGTCGTGCGTAGGCGTCCAGGGCGGATCCCAGGATGCGGATGGCCAGCAGTGTCAGCCCGTAGACCGTGACCGCCACGCGTTCGGCGGCCGTGTTGTTCAGGGCGTCTGTGACGAGCCGGGTGGGGAACGGCAGGAACGCCACCACGAGCAGGACGAGCAAGTTGATTTGCAGGAAGACCGGATCTGATCGCGCGAGCCGGTCGGTCAATGCGGTGTGGAAGAGCCACGCGGCGCCGATCGTCAGGAAGCTGACGACGTAGGCCACGTAGCCGGGCCAGGCCTGAAGCACCTGCTTCAGCAAGGCCGGCGGATGAACCGCGAGGTCCAGCACGAGCAGCGTGGCGGCGATGGAGAACACGCCGTCGCTGAAGGCCGCCAGCCGGTCGGTTCCCAGGGACCGGCGTCCGCGCGGCGTGTCTCCGTCAGCTGGCACGGCACTGTCTCCTTCGCGTCGGCAGGCGGTGGCAGCCCCTTCAGGCGCCTGCGTCACTGTCGGCGCGGGGCCGCTGACCTAGCCACTGAGCATAAGACCTGGAGTCATCCGGGCCGGGTTCCACACCTCCGGGCAGGGCCTGGGCGAACACCAGCGCGGCGGCGGCCTGGAGTTCGCCGCGGAGCAGGCTGGCGGGGCCGGTCGCCTCGAACCCCAGGGTCCACCAGTGCTGGCCGCTCGTGCGGATCTCGGTGAGTTCCACCTCGCACCGCGGCTGCTGGCCCAGCCCCGGGGCGTATGCCGCGATCGGCCCGCTGGCCAGCGGGAACCGGGTGATGCGCCGCGTTTTGCGCACCGGCCTCCAGGCTGCGGACTGCCTCGGTGGCCGGGCTCTGAGGCGGTTCAGCCGTCATTGCCTTCCGTTCCTGACACTGCCGGGCGGCAGGCCGGGATGTTACATGTCGGGTTCGGCGGTGAGCCGTCCTGAGGCGACGGCGTCCACGAGGGATTGGTGGTCGCGTTCGTTCTGGTCGGCGTACGCGCTCGCGAACTGGGTGATGGCCTTGTCGAAGACGTCGGCGCTGCCGAGGTAGGCGGCGATGGCGATCCGGTCGCCGGACCGCGCGTGGGCCCGGGCCAGCGCCGCCCCGCAGGCCTGCCCGTAGATCCGCATGCCGTTCGGTATCAGGTCCTCGATGGCGATGGAGTATTTCCAGTCCCGCAGCTGGCGGACGTAAAAGTCGCGCTGCTTGCCGTCCAGCCCGGCCTCGGCCCGCTGCCAGCCCAGGAAGATATCGCTGGATGCCTGCATCAGCCGCTGACCGGCGACCACCCGCTGGCCCATGTTGGCGTACTTGCTGGCCCCCACAAACCGGCTGAGCACCGACGCCTCAGCCTCCTTGACCTGCAAGAACAGCGGATCAGACTCATCACGGCCGAGCATCAAGACGATCCAGCAGCGGGTCCCCACGCTGCCCACGCCGACGACCTTACGGGCCATGTCGGCGTACTCGTACTGCTCGAGCAGGTACCGCCGGTCGGTTTCCAGCGTCCGCCGGTACTTGCCGAGCAGGTCCTTGATCTGCGCCGCGAAGGTCTCCTGGTCCATCTTCTTGGGCAGCAGGTCCGCGACCGGGACGATCAGTGGCGGGTCGGCGATGATCCGTGGCCGGCCGTCGACCAGGCGGGTCAGCTTGGCCACCTCCTGCATGCTGTCCCGGGTCCGCGCCTTGGTCATGCCCTTGTCCACCATCTTGCGCTGCCGCGCTTTCATCTGCGCGTCGAACTGCGCCTTCAGCTGGTCCAGGTCCGTGTGCGCGTACCAGACGTCCAGGTTGGTCATCTTGGCGAAGTCGCGCATCGCCTGCCGGTAGCTGGTGACGGTGGCCGTGACGATCTCGCGGCGGTCCTTGCCGCCGAACCCGTTGCCGCGGGCCGCGACCTCCATGCTGGCCGCCAGCCGCTTGACGTCCCATTCCCACGGGCCGGGCGTCGTCTCATCGAAGTCGTTGACGTCGAAGACCAGGAGCCGCTCGGGGGAGCCGAAGATGCCGAAATTCGACAGGTGCGCGTCCCCGCACGCCTGCACCGCCAGC
The DNA here is from genome assembly GCA_963781635.1 of uncultured Acidobacteriaceae bacterium. Taxonomy (GTDB): domain Bacteria; phylum Acidobacteriota; class Terriglobia; order Terriglobales; family Acidobacteriaceae; genus Sulfotelmatobacter. Next base: position 31,759 of record CAWAFZ010000010.1, on the reverse strand, counting down.
CCCGACACCGGAGTACGGGACAGGTCGCTGGCCATCGGCAGCGCCGCGCCCCGGTAGTAGGTGAACGGGGACACCATCATCCGGCCCCGCCGGATCGGCACCAGCTCCGGCACCCGCGCCTTCGCCTGCTCCTCCAGCAGGCCGATCGGGTCGGGCCGGCCCGGCCCCGGGTCGAACACCGCATGGCTCTCCCGCGGCACCGCAACCCGCGCTTCCTTACCCCGCTCCGCACGCTCCGCCGGGGTCAGCCGCTCCAGCCCGGACTCGAGCTGGTAGCGGTGTCCACCTCGGGGCGCAGCCTCAGTCGTCTGCACACTCATCGTCGGCTCCTCTCTCGCGCTTCTCTCTGCGCTTCGCGCCACACCAGCTCGGGGCGGTGCGTCATTCTTCGGCGCTATGCCCCGCCCGGCGGGACTGTTTTGTTTCGCCGCGGCGGCGCGGGCCTGCTTACGGCTTGATCTGCTTCGCCAGATCGCCGACGCTGGCGTCGAGCTCACTTGGAGACGTACTTGTTCTGCGCCGCTCGCGGGCGGCCGCGACCCGAGCAGCGGGCGCCCGTCCTGCCTGCGGGTCTGTCATCCCGAGCCCCGCCGGACCTTTACCCAGCGGGACGGCGACGAACCCGCCTCGCCGCCAGGTGGGGCGGAGCCTCAACGCGGTCGGCGGGCCGAGACCGCAAAAGCCGACCTGGCCAAGGCGCTGGCTGCGGCGCTAGGCCACGGGATCGGCAAAGTCATTTTGTGAAGCCGTCTCATAGCGGCAGGTAGCTGAGCATGCGGGTCCGTTCGCGTCCGATGGCCTGGGAGGCCGTTCCCGCGAATCACTTGCCGCCGTTACGCCCGGCCACCCGGCGCTAGCCGGGGACGGGACCCGGCGGGCTGGCCTGCGGCACGCGAGCGCGGGCTATTCCTCGCCGGAGAACCGCTCCCAGGCGGACTGCCTGGTGATCTGCAGCGCGGCGCCGATGCGGGCCCAGGTCACCCCCCGGCCGCGGAGCACGGTGACCAGCCGCTGCAGGCTGGCGTCGGTCTGCGCGCTGACCGATGCGATCCGCGGCAGCAGGGCGAGGATCTCCTCGTCGGTCATCGCCTCCTCCCGGGCGGGCAGCTGAGTCCCCGCCTGGGACGACGCCTGCTGCTCTTCCTCGAGGATGTCGTTGCACAGCTGGATGCACTCGTTGCAGATGTACACGCCGGGGCCTGCGACCACCTTCGCGACCGCGGAGCTCGGCTTGGCGCAGAACGAGCAATTCACCTGGAGCGTCGCCGTGCCCGGTGCCGTATCGCTGGTCATAGCGCCTCCCGCCCGATGTTGTCAGGAATTTCCTGACAGTCTCGGGAGCCACGATATCGCGTCAGGAGCGAGCTGACAAGTCAGGTACATCCTGACGCGACAGGGGCCGGGATGAAGGAAACGGGAAGCCCGGATGAGACCGGGGGGAGTCTGGCGGGTTCGCGCTGCACCAGGCAGTGTCTGATCTTCGGTGGCGCGGCGTGAGTCGCTGCTGATCGGATCCGCGCTGGGCAGATGCTGGCGCGCATGGCTGGCCCGGGCGTACTCCAGAGCGGGACCGTGATCGCGTGCTCGCCCACGCGGTCTGGCATGTCGCCTGGTCAGGCAGCCATGTAGTGATGGAAGGAGACGTGCCAGGGGTAGGTCTGGTCGCCGCGGTCGGGTCCCATGACCAGCTGGGTTCCGTTCGTCATGCTGCCGCCGGGGTCGGTCAGCGCCGTGCCGGTGCCGGTGTTGATGATGGGCCCGAAGTTGTTGGAGGACACCTGGCTGATTCGCCATTTCTGGCTGGCCGTCCCGGTGCACGCCGCGACCTTGGCGCTGGCGCCGGCGCTGGGGGCCGGTGACGTCCAGGCACTTGCCGTTGAGCCGCAGCGTGCCGTCGCTGTAGCCGGTCCACTGCTGAGTGCTGGCGCCGGGGCTGCATTTCCACGCCGCCACGGCGATGCCGTCGACGGCCAGGGTCATGCACATCCCGTTGAAGGGGCTGGCGACGGTGCCGGTGCCGGCCGGGAACGGCCCCGCTGGTGTCGCGCCCGGCGCCGTCGTGGCTGGCACTGTCGTGGCCGGCACTGTCGTGGCTGGGGTGCTGGCTGGCGCCGTGGTGGCCGGGGTGCTGGCGGGCGCTGATGGTGCCGCCGTCGTGCTGGTGCCGGGTGAGCGGGAGGCGCCCGCTCCCGGTGCCGTGCCGTGGCTGGCGCAGCCTGGCCAGCACGGCCAGGCACGCCGCCGCGGCCAACGCAGCCGCTGAACGTGTAGTAGTCATCGGTGTCTCACCCCGATCGGGCACCGGGCATTCCGGCACCCACAGTCCCTCAGGCTCGCGGGTCAGGACAATAAGGAGCAGGGCCGATGGTCCCGGCGCTGGCGGCCATTTGCCTCGACCCGTCCTGGCTCCCCTTCCAGCTCCTTCACCTGATTGTTCGCCAGGTCAACTGAGAACGGACACCTGTTTCAGGCCTTCTTCTTCCTGCCGGTGCGGGCGATCGCGCCGGCGGCCGGCGCGATCACGAGCCAGAGCCCGATCGTGACCACCATGGACGTGATGTAGCCGAACGGTCGGATGCCTACATCTGATGCGGTGATCCCCGCGAAAAGCATCAGCAACCAGGAGCTGACGAAGAACGCCGGCCCTGCGGCGACGATCCCGAAGAAGTCATTCACTGCGTTCACCTTCTCGTTCTGCACGCTGCCCTGGGCCCATGGATCATCACCAAGGTCACATTCGGATAATCTGCTCGCGGGCCAGGTCCTCGGCGCGCTGCTTGATGCCCAGCAGCATCTTGCGCTCCATGATCAGACTGCCGGGTTCCATGACCAGCATGTTGAACAGGCGGACGGGCGGCGGCGCGCCTGGCGTGGCGATCCGGTTCCGGCTGATCAGCCTGGTCTGCCCGTCCTCGGCGGCGAGCGAGAAGATCCACACCCAGTTCCCGTCGGCGAACCGGATCGTGAGCGTCCGCTCGGGGTCGCAGACGACTACCTGCATGACCGGCCTGCCGGGGCCCAGCGGCAGCTCGTCACCGACCTTGACTCCCTGGTACTCGGGCAGGATCTGGCGCGCGCTATGCATGTTCAGACCGAACAGGTTCTCGATCCAGTCGTAGGTGTACACACCACCCCGCCCGCTGCCCATCTGCACCAGCCACGGCCAGATCGCGGCGGGCGGCGCATCGATCGTGATCACCCTCGTAGACACGATGTCGGCGTCGGCGAGCAGTTCGTCACCGGGCAGCTTCCTTGAGAACCTCGTCTGGCCGGGCGCCCCAGGTGAGGCACCAGCGCCGGAAGAAAAGCGGGTAGGCGAGTGACCCTAGCCCGGCGGCCAGGGCGGCTCCGGCCGCGGCTCGTGTGCGCTTGTTCATGGTTTGCCTCCTTTGACTGCCCGCTGGAGCCGTGGCCGCTGGCAGGTGTTGACGCCTTGCCTCCCCTCGGTATCAGCAAAGCCGGGTCCGATTGTCTGCGGCAGATACCAAGGTCCCGGCCTCGGGGGCCGGATGCCCCTGTCCGTACCGCAAGGCGAACCCCAGTGTCGAGGCATCACCTCTGGGCGGAGATCCGGGCGCGTGCGGCAAGGAGGCAGAAATGATGACCATGGAAGAACTGCTGGGCGGCCACCCGTTCTTCACCGGGCTCGGCGCCGATGCGGTAGAGCTCATTGCGGGGTGCGCGTCTAACGTGCATTTCGCCGCGGGTGACTTCATCTTCGGTGCGGGAGAATCGGCCAGCCGCTTCTACGTGATCCGGCATGGGAGGGTGGCGCTGGAAATCCATTCGCCCACGCGGGGGCCTCTCGTCATCGACACCATGGACGAGGGAGAGGTGCTCGGCTGGTCGTGGCTCATCCCGCCTTACCGCTATTTCGGCGATGCCCGGGCGGTGACGCCGGTCAGCGCGATCGCGCTGGACGGCACCTGCCTGCGCGGCAAGTGCGAAGCCGATGCGGAACTCGGCTACCAGTTGCTGAAGCGGGTCACCACCGTGATGTACCAGCGACTGGAGTCCACGCGGGTCAGGCTGCTCGACCTGTACGGGCCGGAATCCGTCCGGGTGTAGGACCGGTGGCCAGTCGGCTGAGCGCGGGTCAGCCACCGGCCGGGCGTAGTGCGTCATGAAGCGACGACATGGCCTGGGCGGCGTGGCTCCTCACGGCGGCTGTGTTCATTCCGGTCGCCGAGGCGATCTCGGCCTCAGGCAGGTCGGCGAAATACTGCAGGACCAGGACCTCGCGCTGGCGGACGGGCAGAGCCTGCAGCGCCGACACGACGGCGGAATCCAGCAGGGGGATACCGGCTGGCTGAGGGCGCGGTGCCGACCGGGAACGACGGACCACCGACCGGCGCAGGTAGCACAGCGCGGTGTCGGTGTCGGTGTCGGTGTCGGTGTCGGGCAGTGCGTGCCACATGCCATGCACGGCGGCGAAGGAGTCCTGCACGATGTCTTCGGCGGTGGCCAGGTCCGATACCAGCAGGGCCGCCAGCCGGACCAGCGACCGGTAGTGCATCTGGTACAAAGCGGCCACCGCTTGGTCGGCGTCCCCATCCGTCCGGGGGTGCGGGATCTGGCCGTGGATAGCGGCCGACCGCCGTGTCGTCGGGCACGCCGGTGGCTTCCCGCCTGACCTGGTCCTCATGGTGGTTCTCCTGGTGTCCGGCCGCTGCATCGGGCGCGCCCGCGACCGCTCACAGATATGAGGCGGCGACCCCCCGCCCACCAACAACTTCCTGCGGCGGAACTCAAGGAGCATCAGGCCGCGTCCTCATGGCCTCCGCCCCTGACTATGACGGCAGTTCGGGGTCCTGGGAGCGCACGACCGAGTACCAGTCGGTGGCCTCGCTGCGCATCGCCCGGCTGATGCCCAGCGCGGCCTGCTGGATGTCTCGCAGATTGCGGACGCTCACCAGCCGGGCGATTCCATCGTCCAGGACGGTGGCAAACAGCCTCGACCGTTCGGCATGGCGCATGTAGTCGCGGTGTGCGCCATAGCTGCCCAGCGCGCCTGCCACCGCGGGGATGGCGATGGCCAGGAAATCCCACCACTTGAACGGCTGGGTGGGAGTAGAGCCCACCCCCAGACTGTGCAGCAAGGCGGCCAGGGCGCTCAAGGTGAAGAGGCCGATCGCGAGCGCATGAACACGGTCGCTGCGTTTGCGGAAGGAGTCGCTGACCTTGACGTGGTACTCCTGCTGTTCCTTTATCCACTCCTCGCAGAGCACCTCGACCAGGAGGCTGATGTCTGCCGGCGGGCTGTATCTAGGCCGGGAGAACCAGATCTCATTGGCCGCCCGCTCCGTCCAGCCCGCTTCGCCGATGGTCTCCCGGTAGGTGGACGAGATGGACTTCTCTGGCGTGATGATTCCGGTGAGTCCGAGGAACACCAGGGACCGGATCTGCTCGGCCAGGTAACGGGAGGATATCCAGCGCGGATGCCATTGTCGGCGACGTGTCGCGATGAGCAGCAGGGTGACACCGATCAGGATCGCGAACTCGATCCAGGCCAGGCGCGCCTGGCCCGGGGCCCAATCTATCTGCGCGGCGACTACGAGTACCGCGAGAGGGGCCAGGATATACATCGACCGGGTAGCCATGAGATATCGCCACTGGAATCGGTTCGCCAGCAGGTCGGCGCGGGTGAAGTAGTAAGAGAAGTGCTTGATCTGCTGCTCGGCAGACCTAAGCCACGGCCTGGTATCGGTTTGCTGGAGCAGTGGTGCCAAGCCGTCAAAGGCGCTCTCATGCAGCCTCTCATGGTTGTACCTATCGAGCCATTTCATGCTGTTCGCGGGAAGCGGGCATGTGCGCTTGGCCGCCTGCGGCAGCTGCTTCGTGTCTAGCCTGGCGGAGTAATCGTCGACCAGTATGAGCAAGACGGGCTTGTGCCAGCGCTGAGCATAGGAATAGATCTCGGCGGTACCACCCCGACCGCGAGCGGGCTTGCCGTCCCAGACCACGATCACCGCGTCGCTACGGTCTACCACCGCGCGGCCCGCTAGCTCGTATGCCTGCTCACGGGACCGGGCCGTCCGCATGACGTCGGTCTGGATTGCCATGGACATCAGGTGGTTAAACTGCTCGACTGATTCTGGCGAGCCGAAGTCCCGCAGGTAGTCGCTTTGCGGTAGCGGCAGCACCACCTCGAGTTGGGTGCCTTTCCGCTTCATGAGTTCGCCCGCCACCACCCGATCGGCCCCCTCCGCCAGGGCCGAGACCACGGTAAGGACGATGTTCTCCCGGCTTCTCCTGGCCGGAAGCGCCCCGCAGCCTAGCCGAATCAGCCGCCAGCACCTGGGTGATGTATTCGACCGCCTTGGCAATCTCTGCGGCGAGGCCGGGGTGATCACTCGCTACGCTGCGGTGGCCGGTGATGCCGACCCGCAGCGTGAGGGGTACCTTGCCGCGGAGGTCCGTCGGCTCTCCAGCTGGCGATCGCTGCCGTTCGGCCTGGACGGTTACAGATTCGCTCATCGCGAAATCATATAGCTTATTGCGCCCGTGGTCGTCCCGTTACCTGAATTACCTGAGCTCGCTATGGATCCGATAATGAAGAGGGCCCACAGGCCGATAATTATCCAGAAAAACAGCACAACGCGTGATGACGCTTTGCGTGCAGTAGCAAGATCGCCGGCGGCCAGACTCGATCCGACTTTGCCGGAGTAGACAATCCCGGCAATGCCTATAGGTATCAAAAGAATTGTTATGAATGTAAGTATAGCCGTGGTGATCGCCATTCCCCGGTGCGGCGACACGCCAGTAACCGGCGAGGGCTGCGGAGGTCGCGGCGGCTGGGTTCCCTGGCTGGCGTTCCACGCAGGACCTGTTTGCTGCCCGGCGCTGGGTCCAGGCCCCGCCTGCTGCCCGGCGCTGGGTCCAGGCCCCGCCTGCTGCCCGGCGCTGCGTCCAGGCCCTGCCTGCTGCCCGGCGGCGTGTCCGGCACCGGACTCCCACCAGTTGCTGGCAGTGCCGGATGGCGGCGGACGGCGTGTCTGCTGCTCAGCCTTCTGGAACGGCACCTGGGCATCTTGGAACGGCGTCCGCAGGCGTGCGATCCTGCGTTCTACGTTCGCAAAGAGATCCGGCCGTGTGGCCAACTGGCTGAGCATCTCAGCGGCGGTCTGCCGTTCATCCGGGTCGCCGGTGGGGCCGAGGGCGTCCTCCAGTTTTCCGATGATGGCCAGTTGCTCATCCATGTCGAGCGACGGCGCGTTTATGCGGTCGCCCAGGTTGCCGAAGGGTGACTTCGGTACGTCGGGCGGCCGGGGGAGCGGATCTGGCAGATTCGCTCCCATCGGCAAGGCGTAAATCGCGCCGATCAGCCTGAACGCGGCCGCCTCATCCGGCTGGGTGTAATCAATGGCCTGGATCTCGGCTATGTCCTGCGGCAGCATCCCGGTGACCACAGTATCCAGCGTTATGGGCAGCACCGGTTTGCCCAGTTGTATCGCGTATTCGCGTTCGGAGCGGCAGGCCTGAGATCTTATCGAAGCCTTCGATAGGGCGGCCACGACCGCGTTGCAGGAACGAAGCTGACCGAGTATCCGATCCCACCAGCGTTGCCCGCCGACAAGATCGCTATCCAGCCAGACTTCAATGCCGGCTTGCCGGAGTTGCACGGCCAAAGATTCGGCCCGAAGCCGATCAGGCCGAGCATAAGAAACGAAAAGCTGCATCGGCCCCCCTCGCCTGGAGCGCGCTCGCCTTCCAAGCTCCTTGACCTAGCTTTAGGGTGGAAGTATCCCAGAGGCCACTTCAGGCCGTCAAGGGTTTTTGATCGTCTGCATCTCGGCAGGCCGTATAGCTGTATAAGAGAAATCGGCTCGGGAGCAGTTTACTGATCTCAGCAGTCACGTTGATCCCACTGGTCGCATTTCTCTTTCCAGAAGTCTGCGTACAGTATGCGATCTACCATCGCCCGCGTCGGGCCCGACCGATGAATTAACGATCCTGGCGTACGGTCATGGCACGCCGAAAGTGCTGACTCGCCTTGTTGAGACGCTGCATCCCAGCGAGCGGTACCGGGCGCGGCCTATTCGCGGGTGGCTATCGCCAGGAAGCGGCATTCCGCGTCGTCGTAGGTGGTCAGGCGCCATCCGGTGTTCTGGGTCAACCGCTGGAGCGGGGCGGCGGGGCGCTCGGCGGACCGCGCGCTACGCTCGTGTTCATGAACGCGCAGCCGTGCGCCCTGACTGATACCCTGCCGGGGTATGGTATCTTGATGTGAGGTCGCGATGAGAAGCGGAGGGCGGCGTGTACGGATACACCCAGGACAAGGAGGCCTACCTGCGGCGGCTGCGCCGGATCGAGGGTCAGGTGCGCGGATTGCAGAAGATGGTCGAGGACGACAAGTACTGCATCGACATCCTCACCCAGGTGTCGGCCGCGACCAAGGCGCTGCAGTCGGTGGCGCTGGGCCTGCTGGATGATCACCTCGGCCATTGCGTCACCCAGGCGGCCGCCGAGGGCGGCGAGGTCGCCGACGCGAAGGTCCGCGAGGCGTCCGAGGCGATCGCCCGCCTGGTGCGGTCCTGACCACGGGAAGGCCGGCCATGACATCAGCGATTTACCACGTCACCGGAATGACCTGCGAGCACTGCGTGCATGCGGTCACCGAAGAGCTGAATAACCTCGGCGGCGTCCGCGACGTGACGGCCGTCCTGATCCCGGGTGGCCAGTCAGCGGTGACGGTCACCAGCGACGCGCCACTGGCCGAAGGCGCCGTCGCGGCTGCCCTGGATGAGGCCGGCGACTACCGGCTCGCCGGGAGCTGAACACGCCACGAGGGAATCCCGACGAGGCCTCGGCCAGGCGTGAACCATAGGCCGTTCGGCTAAATGATCTTTTCATCCGAACGGGCCCATCGTGCGCGGATCAGTGCACGGGAAGGAGTGATGCGGGTGAGCGCGGGAACGGGCGTGAGCCTGGCCAGAGCGGACGGTCGCGTGGAGCTCGCGATCAGCGGGATGACCTGCGCCTCGTGCGCGGCCCGGGTCGAGAAAAAGCTGAACAAGCTCGACGGCGTCACCGCGACGGTCAACTTCGCGACCGAGACCGCGCGGGTCGGCTTCCCGGCCGCGGTCAGCGTTAACGACCTGATCTCGGTGGTCGAGCAGGCCGGCTACACCGCGGCGGTGCCCCCAGGGGGATCCGGGCCCGCGGATGCCGGAGCCGGGGAGAACGACGGCGCGGGGGACACGGCCGCGCTGCGGCAGCGGCTGCTGGTGTCGCTGGCCCTGACCATCCCGGTGGTGGTGCTGGCGATGGTGCCGCCGCTGCAGTTCCGGAGCTGGCAGTGGGCCGCTCTTGCGCTGGCTTCCCCGGTCGCGCTGTGGGGAGCGTGGCCGTTTTACCGCGCTGCCTTCGTGAACGCCCGGCACGGCGCCGCGACCATGGACACCCTGATCTCGGTCGGGGTGGCCGCCGCGTACCTATGGTCGCTGTACGCGCTGTTCTTCGGGGCCGCGGGCCTGCCCGGCGTGCGGATGGGCTTCGCCTGGCTGGCCCGCGACAGCGGTGCCGGGGCCACCTACCTGGAGGTGGCGTCGGGCGTGACGGCGCTGGTCCTGCTCGGCCGCTATCTCGAGGCCCGGGCCAAGCGCCAGTCGGGGGCGGCGCTGCGGGCGCTGCTGTCGCTGGGGGCCAGGGACGTCTCGGTGCTGCGGGATGGCACGGAGGTGCGGGTGCCAGCGGCGCAGCTGGCCGCGGGGGAGGAGTTCGTGGTCCGGCCGGGGGAGAAGATCGCCGCTGACGGAATCGTCACGTCCGGCAGCTCGGCGGTGGACACCTCGATGCTGACCGGCGAGCCGGTGCCTGCCGAGGTGGGTCCCGGCGACGCGGTGACGGGCGGCTGCGTGAACGCCGGCGGGCGGCTGGTGGTCCGCGCGATCCGGGTCGGCGCCGACACGCAGCTCGCGCAGATGGCCCGGCTGGTGACCGAGGCGCAGGCGGGGAAGGCGCCGGTGCAGCGGCTGGCGGACCGGATCTCCGCCGTGTTCGTCCCCGTCGTCCTCGCCGTCACGGTCGTGACGCTGATCGGGTGGCTGGCCGCCGGGCAGCCTGCGCAGGCAGCCTTCACCGCGGCGGTGGCGGTGCTGATCATCGCCTGCCCGTGCGCGATGGGCCTGGCCACGCCGACGGCCATCCTGGTCGGTACCGGGCGGGGCGCCCAGCTAGGCATCGTGATCTCCGGACCGGAGGTGCTGGAGTCCACCCAGGCCATCGACACCATCGTGCTGGATAAGACCGGCACCGTCACCACCGGCCGGATGACCCTGGTGGATGTGGCCGCCGCACCGGGCGAGGACGCCGATGAGCTGCTGCGGCGGGCCGGGGCGGTCGAGGACGCCTCCGAGCACCCGGTCGCCGCCGCGATCGCGGCCGGCGCCAGGGAAAGGCTCGGTGCCCCCCTGCCCGCCGTGCAGGATTTCGCCAGTACCCAAGGGCTCGGCGTTTCCGGTGTGGTGGGCGGGCAGGCCGTGCGGCTGGGCCGGGCGGGCTGGCTGGAATCGGAATGGGGGATGACAGTTCCGGCGTCGCTCGCCACCCGAGCCGCCCGGGCGGAGGCGGTCGGCCAGACCGCCGTATTCGCCTGCTGGGACGGGCAGGTGCGGGGCGCGCTGGTTGTCGCCGACACGGTCAAGCCGACCTCGGCGGCGGCGGTCGCCCGGTTGCGGGGCATGGGGCTGTCGCCGGTGCTGCTCACCGGCGACAGCGAACGCGCGGCCCGGTTCGCGGCCGATGCTGTCGGGATCGGCGAGGTGATAGCCGGGGTGCTGCCCGCGGGCAAGGTCGACGCGGTCAAGAAACTGCAGGACGCCGGCCGGGTGGTGGCGATGGTCGGCGACGGCGTCAACGATGCCGCCGCGCTCGCTCAGGCCGACCTCGGCCTGGCCATGGGCACCGGCACCGACGCGGCGATCGAGGCGGCCGACCTCACCCTGGTCCGCGGCGACCTGCTCGCCGTCCCGGACGCGATCTTGTTGTCGCGCCGGACGCTGGCCACGATCAAGGGCAATCTGTTCTGGGCGTTCGGCTACAACGCCGCTGCCTTGCCGCTCGCGGCGGCCGGCTTCCTCAACCCGCTGATCGCCGCCGCGGCGATGGCGTTCAGCTCGGTGTTCGTGGTGTCGAACAGCCTGCGGCTGCGCCGCTTCCAGCCTCAATCCGACGGGCGGAACGTGTCCTAGTCGGCTGACGCCAACTGAAACCGGCCTAATTCAGCGGACTCCAAGACTTGAACGATTCGTTCCCTTGTATCGTTCGCGTTTATGGAGGTAGGTTTGGCGCCATGGCCGCATCCCAGACTCCGACCATCGCCGAGGAGCTGCGCGGTGCTGGCCTGCGGGTGACGGCCGCCCGCGTCGCACTGCTCGAGACCGTCCGGGACGGTGACCACCTCGGCGTCGAGGCGGTCGCCTCCGGGGTGCGCGATCGCATAGGCCATATCTCCCTTCAAGCCGTTTATGACGCCCTCCACGCGCTCACCGCGGCAGGACTCATACGCCGCATCGAACCGGCCGGCGGCCCGGCCCGGTTCGAGGGACGCGTCGGGGACAACCACCACCACGTCGTGTGCCGGTTGTGCGGTGTCGTCGCTGACGTCGACTGCGCGGTCGGCGAGGCGCCCTGCCTGACCGCGTCCGACGACCGCGGCTTCTCGATCGGCGAGGCCGAGGTCGTCTACTGGGGCCTGTGCCCCGACTGTTCCACCGCCCGCAGTTCCTGAGCACCGTGATCCGCCTAGCCCGGAAGGATTCCCATGTCGGAGAACCATGATCCAGTAGTCGTCGAAGACGCGACCCCGGAGAGCGGGGGATGTCCGGTCGCGCACGGCCTCACGCACCCCACTCAGGGTGACGCCAACCAGGACTGGTGGCCGAACCGGCTCAACCTGAAGATCCTCGCCAAGAACCCCGCCGTGGCCAACCCCATGGGCGAGGAGTTCAACTACGCCGAGGAGTTCAAGACCCTCGACCTCGCGGCCGTGAAGCGGGACATCGCGGCGGTGCTGACGGACTCCAAGGACTGGTGGCCGGCCGACTTCGGCCACTACGGCCCGCTCATGATCCGGATGGCGTGGCACCTCGCGGGTACCTACCGGATCAACGACGGCCGCGGCGGCGCCGGCGCCGGACAGCAGCGTTTCGCGCCGCTCAACAGCTGGCCGGACAACGTCAGCCTCGACAAGGCCCGCCGGCTGCTGTGGCCGGTCAAGAAGAAGTACGGCAAGAAGATCTCGTGGGGCGACCTGATGGTCCTCACCGGCAACGTCGCCCTGGAGACGATGGGCTTCAAGACCTTCGGCTTCGGCGGCGGCCGCGTGGACGTCTGGGAGCCGGACGACGACGTCTACTGGGGGCCCGAGACCACCTGGCTCGACGACGAGCGCTACTCCGGCGACCGCGAGCTCCAAGAACCGCTGGCCGCGGTCCAGATGGGCCTCATCTACGTCAATCCGGAGGGCCCGAACGGCAACCCGGACCCGCTCGCCGCGGCCCGCGACATCCGCGAGACGTTCCGCCGGATGGCGATGAACGACGAGGAGACGGTCGCCTTGATCGCCGGCGGTCACACGTTCGGCAAGACGCACGGCGCGGGTCCCGCGGACGCGGTCGGCCCCGATCCCGAGGCGGCCCCGATCGAGCAGCAGGGCCTGGGCTGGAAGAGCACGTACGGCACCGGCGTGGGCGGCGACGCGATCACCAGCGGTCTCGAAGTCATCTGGACCGACACGCCGACCACCTGGGACAACAGCTTCTTCCGGATCCTGTTCGGTTATGAGTGGGAGCTGACCCAGAGCCCGTCCGGCGCGCACCAGTACCAGCCGAAGGGCGGCGCCGGGGCGGGTACCGTCCCCGACCCCCACGACCCGTCGAAGCGCCGCACCCCGATGATGCTGACCACCGACCTCTCGCTCCGGTTCGACCCGATCTACGAGCCGATCTCGCGGCGTTTCATGGCGGACCAGGACGCGTTCGCGGACGCCTTCGCCCGCGCGTGGTTCAAGCTGACCCACCGTGATATGGGCCCGGTCGTGCGCTACCTCGGCCCGGAGGTCCCGTCTGAGACGCTGATCTGGCAGGACCCCGTTCCGCCGGTCGACCCACGAGCTCATCGACGCCGCGGACATCGCCGCCCTGAAGGCCCAGGTCCTCGCCTCGGGCCTGTCGGTGTCCCAGCTCGTGTCCGCCGCGTGGGCGGCGGCCTCGTCCTTCCGCGGCAGCGACAAGCGCGGCGGCGCCAACGGTGCGCGCATCCGCCTCGAGCCGCAGAGCGGGTGGGAGGTCAACAACCCCGACCAGCTGGCGACGGTGCTGCGCACCCTGGAGGGGATCCAGCAGGCGTTCAACGCCGGCCAGACCGGCGGCAAGCAAGTCTCGCTGGCCGACCTGATCGTGCTGGCCGGCGGTGCGGCCGTCGAGCAGGCCGCCAAGAACGCCGGCTTCGAGGTCGAGGTCCCCTTCGCGCCGGGCCGCACCGACGCGTCGCCGGAGCAGACCGACGTGGAGTCGTTCACCAACCTCGAGCCGAGGGCGGACGGGTTCCGCAACTACGTCGGGAAGGGTAACCGGCTGCCGGCTGAGTACCTGCTGATCGACAAGGCGAACCTGCTCACCCTGAGCGCTCCCGAGATGACGGTCCTCGTCGGCGGTCTCCGCGTGCTGGGCGCGAACTACGACGGGTCGAAGCTCGGTGTCTTCACCGCCACCCCCGGGTCGCTGACCAACGACTTCTTCGTCAACCTGCTCGACATGGGCACGACCTGGCAGGCGACATCCGAGGACGCAAACACGTTCGAGGGCCGCGACGCCGCCACGGGCGAGGTCAAGTGGACCGGCAGCCGGGCCGACCTCGTCTTCGGGTCGAACTCCGAGCTGCGCGCGCTCGCGGAGGTCTACGCGAGCGACGACGCGAAGGAGAAGTTCGTGAACGACTTCGTCGCGGCGTGGGACAAGGTGATGAACCTCGACCGGTTCGACCTCGCCTGATCATGACGTCCAGGTCGGCCCGCGCCGGCCGACCTGGACGTCCTCAGTCGCAAGGATCCCGTGGTTGGCAGCCCCTGGTTCGCTGCACAGGTCAACCATCCGGTCGGGGGATGCGGGGCCATCGGCGCAGCGGTGAGGCTAGAGCCATGAGCATGGCGGGAGGTGCACCCTGTGGTGATGACCGAGTGGCTCTGCTACGCGCGGTCCTACGCGCGGTGTGAGCCAAGCGAGTTGACCGACCGGGAACTAGCCGGGCGGGTATACCGGCAGGCCCGGTGCGCCGGTTCGCGCCTCGATCCCGATGAGTGGTTTCCCGTCGCCCTGGACGTGGCGAAGGCACGGGACCAGGCCGCCAACGCCATCGCGATCTGCGACGACTGCCCGGTACGTGCGTATTGCCTGGAACTTTCGCTGCGGCACCCAGGCGATATCGGCGCTTACGGGGTGTGGGGCGGGCTGGTCGAAGGGGAACGCCGGGCGCTACGGCGCCAATGGCTGGCGGGTACCCGCGTCACCGAGCTCCTTTAGGCCCGCCAGGCGAGTTCTTTTAGGCCGCCAGGCGGCCCGGTTTCAATGTTCGGCACCAACCAAACCTGCACAGGCAGGACTGGAAGCCGCCAGCCTGGGCATGATCGTTTTCGTGCCAGTGTCTATTTTCGAACACAAGCCCGAGTATTGCCCGTTCGGTCATCAGCTTTGGCCTGGCCGGGCCCAGGTCAGCTGGAAGCCCTGCGTCTGCGCGCCAGCCCGGGAGGGAGCCGAACGTGGCCGCGGCATGGGCCACGTCTGGGTGTCCTGCCGAACCTGCCACGATCAGCTCAGGCAGACCACCTTCTACGAGCCCCCCCATGACATCGGGCACCGCCAGGCGTGTCCCTAGGCTCCTGCTCATGTCAAGATTTAAAACACTTAACGTCCCGAAGCAGGGGCAGAGTTAGGACCGTCACCTACTCGAAGGAGCGTCGATGAAGACCAAGGCCGCTGTCGTCTACGAGCCCGGCAAGCGCATCGAGATCGAGGAGCTGGACCTGGACGGGCCGCGGGAAGGTGAGGTCCTCATCCGCTACACCCACGCGGGCCTGTGCCACTCCGACGTCCACATCGCGCACGGCGATCTCCCGGCGCGGCTGCCCATGGTGCTCGGCCACGAGGGCGCGGGGATCATCGAGGAGATCGGGCCGGGCGTGACCCGCGTGAAGCCCGGCGACCACGTGGTCCTCTCATTCATCCCGAACTGCGGTGTCTGCCGCTACTGCGCCACCGGCCGCCAGTCGATCTGCGACATGGGCGCGACGATCCTCGAGGGCTACCTGCCCGGCGAGCGCTTCCCGATCACCGGGCCCCGCGGCCAGTACGGCGCCATGTGCATGATCGGCACCTTCAGCCAGTACGGCGTGATCAGCCAGACCTCGGCCGTCAAGGTCGACGACGACCTGCCCCTGGACAAGGCCGTGCTGGTCGGCTGCGGCGTGCCGACCGGGTGGGGCTCCGCCGTGAACACCGCGAACGTCGCCCCCGGCGACACGGTCGCGATCTACGGCATCGGCGGCATCGGCATCAACGCGGTCCAGGGCGCCCGCTACGCCGGCGCGAAGAACGTCGTCGCCATCGACCCGCTGGAGAACAAGCGCGAGAAGGCGATGGAGCTCGGCGCGACCCACGCGTTCGCCACCGCCGAAGAGGCGCAGGCGGCCATCACCGAGATGACCAGGGGACAGGGCGCCGACTCGGCCATCCTCACCGTCGATCTCATGACGGCCGAAGTCGTGGAGGCCGGGTTCAACGCGATCGGCAAGGGCGGCACCGTCGTGGTGACCGGGCTGAACAAGCTGGAGATACCGACCGTTACCGTGTCGGGATCGATCCTGACCCTGTTCCGCAAGACGATCAAGGGCAGCCTGTTCGGCGACTGCAACCCGACCACCGACATCCCCAAGATCCTCGGGCTGTACCAGGCCGGCGACCTCAAGCTCGACGAGATCATCACCCGGACGTACACCCTGGACGAGGTCAACGAGGGCTACGAAGACCTGCTGGCCGGCAAGAACGTGCGCGGCGTCATCGTCCACGAGCACTGACCGGGTGGCCAAACAGGTAGTCGGGCGCCAGCGCGAGCTCGAGCTGGTGCGAGCCGCGCTCGCGTCTGGTGCCCACATCCTGCTCGAAGGGCCGCCGGGCACCGGCAAGTCCACCTTGCTGCGGCAGGTCGCGGCGGCCCGGCACGCCGAGTTCGTGCTCGTCGAGGGCAGCGCCGAGCTGACGCCCGCCCGCCTCATCGGATCCTTCGACCCGGCGCTCGTACTGGCACAGGGGTACCGGCCGGAGAACTTCTCCGACGGGCCCCTGGTCCGGGCCATGCGCGACGGCGGGCTCCTGTATGTCGAGGAACTCAACCGGGTCCCCGAAGAGACGATCAACGTCCTGCTGACGGTCATGTCCGAGGGCGAGATCAACGTGCCGCGGCTGGGGCGCGTCGCCGCGGACGAGAGCTTCCGCCTGGTCGCGGCCATGAACCCGTACGACTCGGTGGGCACCTCCCGGCTGTCGATGGCGCTGTACGACCGGACCTGCCGGATCTCCGTCGGCTACCAGGACGCCGAGCACGAACGCCAGATCGTCCAGCTCGCGGCCGAACATGCCAAGCAGGCCCTCGTCACCGAGGCGGTCGACCTCACCCGCGCCACCCGTGAGCACCCCGACCTGCGCTCGGGTGCCTCGGTCCGGGGCGCCATCGACTACGCCCGGCTCGTCCCCGAACTCGCCGAGATCCGGGCCGTCCCCGCCGATGACTGGCAGGCCGGGCTGGACGCGGCCCTGACCACCTTGTCCGGGCGCGTGCGGCGGCACGAGTCCTGCCAGCGGTCAGCCGACCAGGTCATCGAGGAGATTTTCCGGCGCGTACGGGCCGCCGCGCAGGCCGGCGACCCGTCCGGGGGTGAGGCGCACCCGGGGGAATGACCAGCCCGCCGGCTGCTCCCGGAGCCGGCGGGCGCCATCAGCGGCCCAGGCCCTCCTCTAAGTCGGGCCGGCCTGAGGGGAAGACGGTCGGGCGGCGCGAGCTCTCGCGTCACGCCCGCTTCGCCGAGATCAGCCCCGAGGTGGGCGTCCTCGACGAGCAGGCGATGAGCCGGGCCCTCGCCGACGACCCGGCCGCGTTCGAGCTGCTGACCGCCATGACCACGGCGACCGACGAGAACCTGCGGGCCGCCGCGATCCGGCTCAGCGCGAGCATCGTGCTCGAGCGGGCCCGAGCCGGGCGAGCGTCGATGCGCGGGATCTCCCGGCTGCGGCCGGTCCGCGGGGCGACCGACGGTGACCTGGACATCGACGCCTCGATCGAGGGTGTTTCCGCCGCCCGCAGCGAGGCCCGGCCGGTGACGCCCGAGGACCTGACCACCGTGCAGTGGGCGAAAGCGCACACGGCCTTCGCGGTCGTGGTCGACCGGTCCGGTTCGATGAGCGGGGCGAGGCTGGCCGCGGCCGCGACGGTCGCCGCCGCCTGCGCGCTGCGAGCCCCGCAGGAGCACGCCGTGCTGTCCTTCGCCGGCTCCGTCGAGGTGATCCGCCCGCTCGTCAGCGACGTCGCGCCCGCGGTGGTGGCCGAGCGGCTGCTCCGGGTGCGGGGACACGGCGTGACCAGGCTGGCCGCCGCGCTCAAGGCCGCGGGGGAGCAGCTGGCGCCCGCCCGGGCCCGGCGCCGGGTGGTCATCTTGCTGTCCGACTGCCGCAGCACCGACGACGACGACACGCTGGAGACGGCCCGCACCCTGACCGAGCTGATCATCCTAGCCCCGGCCGACGACCACGAGCAGGCCGCTCACCTGGCCAACCTGGCCGGCGCGCGCTGGGGCGTGATCGCGCACCCCCTGGACGCGGCCGCGGTCCTGGACCAGCTCCTCGAAACCCGCATCACCGCCTGAACTGTCTGCCCATATGTTCGATTTTTCCGAACGAACCTGGTGCGTGCTCACTCGCCAGCGGCCTCCTAGCAGTGGGGTATGGAGTGATCCCAGTCGGCGAGCAGTGTCCGGAGCGCCGAGGCCAGCGCGATGGGCTGGTCGAGCATGATGTGGTGGCCCGCGACCGGGATCTCGATCAGGGGGGCGACGCGGCCGAGCCGGTCGTAGATGGCCTCACCCTGCTGCGGCGTGACGAGGCCATGTTCCGCCCGGAAGAGTGCGACCCGGCAGTCGAGCCTGGTCAGCAGCTCGGCGGTGAGATGGTCCCGGGCGAAGACACGCGGGTCGAACTTCCACGTCCAGCCGCCTTCGGCCGGGCGGACCGAGGTGGCGGCCACGTGATCCTTGATGTAGGCCAGCACCGGCTGATCGGGAACCGGGCGGAACCGGGACACGGCCGCCTCGCGGCTGGGATAGACGCGCAGCGGCCCGAAGGCCCGGTGCTGGCGCGCCGCGCGGTCCTCGGGGGCCATGTCCCTGACGGGCGAGTCGATGGCCACGGCTCCGGCGATCCTGGATCCGGCCAGGCTGGCCAGCCGCAGCGTGACCAGCCCGCCCATGCTGTGCCCGATGACGACCGTCGAGGCGGCGACCCCGGCGTCGGTCACGACGGCCATGACCTCGCCGGCCCACGTATCGAGGCTGTAGCGGTCCCGTCGGCCGCTATCGCCGTGACCGGACAGATCCATGGCGACTACCCGCCAGCCGTTGGTCAGCAGCGGGGCGATGTGGTCCCACCAGCGTGAGTGGGCGGCGCCGCCGTGGACGAGCACGATGTCGCGGTCCGCCGGGTCCCCCCACGCCCGGTAGGCGATGGAGGTTCCCTCGAACGTGGTCGTCCGTTCCTGAGCCGCCATGGCCAGGGCGGCGGAGAACCAGGCCGGCACCCCGGCGGCATCGGTACCGGTATCGGCTGGTGATGTCATGTCAAAAGCGAACCAGATCGCCGGGCTGGCCGGTACACGAACGCTCCTGGACGCCTAGGTCCAGTCCGCGCTGCCCACTAACCTTGTCCCGCGTCGCCTCCCGGCGGCCAGGCGGTCAGGGGCACGAAGAGGCCGATCACCCTGCGATCTCTGCCGCCAGCAGCGCGCCCAGTTCCCAGCACGCCTCCAGGTCCTGCTGGCCGGGCGGCCCGGTGACGCAGACCGGCGGCCGGACCGCGCGCCACTGCAAGCCGGTGGTGATCGACTCCACCGCCCGCACCGCGCCGCCGGTGTCCATGCCGCCGTGCACGT
The DNA here is from genome assembly GCA_963781635.1 of uncultured Acidobacteriaceae bacterium. Taxonomy (GTDB): domain Bacteria; phylum Acidobacteriota; class Terriglobia; order Terriglobales; family Acidobacteriaceae; genus Sulfotelmatobacter. The sequence continues at coordinate 12,568 of CAWAFZ010000010.1, read as the reverse complement.
ACAGGCCGTAGGGCCGCCGCCGGGTCGCCTCCAGGCACGGGTAATAGATGCCATCAAAGAAGTGCTTGAGCGCACCGGACATATAACCGATGTTGGCGGGAGTGCCGAGCAGGTATCCGTCAGCGGCGAGCACGTCGACGGCCGCCGCCGTCAGGGCTGGCCTGATGACCACATCGACGCCCTCGATCTCATCGGTCCGTGATCCGCTCACCACCGCCTCGAACATTTCCTGCAGGGCGGGCGAGGGCGTGTGGTGAACGATCAGCAACACCGGCATGAGCGCTGAGCTTAGACGACCTCGGCCCGCTGCGACCCAGCCCGGTCAGCGGCCTGCGCACCCTCCCCACCAGCGGCCTGCGCACCCTCCCCATCAGGAGGCATCGGCGGCTTTGCGGAGGCGTTCTGCCAGGGTACGCAGGACCCCAATGAGCTCGGGAGGCGGCTGACTTCGCAGCCTCACCTGACCAGCCAGGCGGAGCCGGGCCATGGAAGCGCCGTACCTCACCCGCGGCGGGTGGGGTGCGGCCGGGGGCCGACTTGGTGGACTGGGGCCTGGCTTTACTGGCAGGAAAGAAGATGCGATGGCTGACTTGGCGGACGCGCCGCATAACCCGCCAAGCCAGCATGAGCCCGCGGCCCACCCGGTCCTGGCAGCGCCGATAGGCCCGCTGCGGGCCGGGAGCACACTGCGGACACCCCGTGCGGCTGCGGTCGCGGGGATCATCTTCTCCGTGCTCTTGATCGCCGTACTTGTGCTGCTCAGAGTCTCTGTCCCCGCTAATCCCGCCGTCCCGGGAGCGTGGCTGACCGATTCGCGGCACAGGGCGCAGGTGGCGATCGCGTTGAATCTCGTCCCGTTCGCCGGGATCGCGTTCCTGTGGTTCATCGGAGTGCTCAGGGACCGGATCGGGGACCGCGAGGACCGCTTCTTCGCGACGGTGTTCCTGGGCAGCGGCCTGTTGTTCGTGGCCATGATCTTCGCCGCCGCCGCGATCGCCGGCGGCGTGATCGCGGAAGCGAGCTCCAGCCCGCCGGGCGCGGGAACCTTGGCGCTGGGCCGTTTGGTCACCGCGACCTACATCAACATCTACGCGATGCGGATGGCGGCGGTTTTCACGCTGACCACCGTGACCATCGCGCGCCGCACTGAGATCGTGTCCAGATGGCTCACCGTGGCCGGGCTCGTCAGCGCGCTGGTGCTTCTCATCGGCGTCGGCTTCTCACCCTGGCTGGAGCTGCTGTTCCCGCTGTGGATCCTGGCCCTGAGCGTCGATATCCTCGCCGCCGGCCTGCGGCCCTCGGCGCGCGCCGAGGCGCCTAGCCGCGCTGACCAGAGCCGGCTACGACGCGGTCGAGCCAGCTGATCAGCTCGGCGATGACCTCGTCCCGGTTGGTCTCGTTCAGGATCTCGTGCCGGGCGTCAGGATAGGTGCGAGTCGTCACGTCGGTCAGGCCCGCGGCCTCATACCGTTCGGTCAGCGGGGTCAGCAGCGCCAGGCCGCCGTTGACCGGGTCGGCCTCGCCGACGGCGATGTAGACCGGCAGGTCCGACCTGATCGCGGCGACCTGGGCCGGATCGGCGCCCCGCCGTGCGCCAGTGAACATGGCCCGGGCCGAATCAACGTCGATACCGAAGCCGCAGCCCGGATCGGCTACGTAGGCATCCACGATGGCCTCGTCACGGGACAGCCAGTCGTAGTCGGTGCGGGCGGGCTGGAACGGCGCGTTGAACATGGCGAGGTCTATCGGCTGGTCCAGGTCGAGCGCCCCCTCCAGCAGGTCGATAGCCGCAGTCCCGGTCAGCACGACGCCGTCGACGTCGGCGCTGTGGTCGAACAGGTACTGCTGGACGGCGAACGACCCCATGCTGTGGCCGAGCAAGATGAGCGGCAGATCCGGATGGTCCTCGCGGATATGGGTCGAGAGCAGGCCGATATCGTCCACCAGGGCGGTCCAGCCGCCTTGACCCAGATTCCCGTACATATCCGGATCGGAGCTGGCGCCATGGCCACGGTGATCCTGGGCGTAGACGACGAAACCGGCGCCGTTCAGCGCCCGGGCTACGGGATCGTAGCGCTGGGCGTGCTCTCCCATCCCGTGTGTGAGCTGGACCGCGGCCCGCGGCTCGTCTTCCGGGTCCCACCGGTAGGCGACGATCTTCGTGCCGTCCGCCGACTTATAGCTCAGTTCGCTGATTGGCACCTTGACTGTCCTCTCGTCGCGGATGCGGACCTATCGGCGAAGTGACGACAACCCTCGCGTGGGACAACTTAAGGTAAAAAATGCCTGGCAACAAGGCCTTCAACGGACCGAACGAGCTGGGCACGTGCCCCAGAGACCCGCAGCGCAACGGGACGCGCCACGATGGACGAGGCCACTAGGTGCCAGGCGGCGGGGACGAGGATGGCGGCGGTGACGGAGTGGGCGTGGACGGCGACAGCGAGGGCGAAGACTTGGACGGCGACGGCGACGGCACCTCAGGTTTGAGCACAAGTACCGTCCCCCGGCCGATCCAGGGGGCACCTTGGCCCCGGTGCCCGCCGGGGCCTGACTGCAACTGTCATATAGAACGCCCTCGTTAACAGTCTGGTTCATGCGGCGCGGGAAACGCCAGCATGAGGGCTTACGGCGGCACCACCGCCTGCGCCGAGACGGCCCAGCTGGTCGCTAGGCAGGCAGCCGAGCGTTACCGGGCGGGAGCCCGGTCCGCTCCCTGTCGTCGTCGGCCGCCAGCCGTCGATGCCGGCGCGGGAAACTGGTCGCCCAGAAACCAGTGGCGATGGCTGGGAAGGCGCATACTGGAGGTAATGAAGCCTGCCCGCGCCGCGACCCGGCGCTTCCTGCCCGCAAGTCCCTTCAACGCCTATCCTGCGGATCCGCCGATTGAGCAGTTTGCCGTGCAAGACCAGGTGACCCACGATAAGTACGGCCTGGGCCGGGTCATCCGCGTCGAGGACGATACTGCCTTGATCGTCGAATTCGGTTCTCGTCAGGTACGGATCCTGTCGCCTTTCGCCAAGCTGACTAAGCTCTGACGCCCCTGCCCGCTGCGGCGACGATGCAAACCAGGCGTGTGGTGGCATTGAGAATTTTGTGTGCCTGCGGGGAGGCGACCTGACGTCATACTGCCGCGCCCCGGCGGAGGACCATGTACCCAGGCACGTACGCCAGTCGAGGCGCCGGACCGGATCGCGGCGGTCATGACCGGCACCGGTCAGACGCTCAGCTACGGAGAGCTCGAGCGGCGCTCGGTCCAGCTGGCGCACGTGCTGCACGAGGCGGGCCTGCGGCCGGGCGACGTGGTGGCGCTGCTGACCGAGAACAGCCTGCGCGCCTTCGAGGTGTATTGGGCCGCGCTGCGGTCCGGTCTGTACATCACCGCCGTCAACTACCACCTCAGGCCAGGCGAGGTCGCCTACATCGTCAGCGACAGCGGCGCGACCGCGCTGATCGTGTCGGCCGAGCAGGCCGCCACGGCCGAGGCGATCACCGGCCTGACCGCCGGCGTGAAGCTGCGGCTGGCCTACGGCGGCCCGGTCACCGGTCACGGCAGTTACGAGGAGACCATAGGCGCGGCGTCCGCGGCGCCGTTCGCCGACCAGCCGCACGGCGCCACCATGCTGTATTCCTCGGGCACCACCGGCCGGCCCAAGGGGGTCCGGCCGTCGCTGCCCGACCGCCAGGTGTCCGAGCCCGGCGAAGCCCTGGTGGCCCTGGCCGGCCAGTTCTTCGGCGTCAACCAGGACTCGGTCTACCTGTCGCCCGGCCCGATCTACCACGCGGCCCCGCTGCGCTGGTGCGGCGCCATCCAGGCCCTCGGCGGCACCGTGGTCATGATGAAGCGATTCGACGCCGAGCAGACCCTGCGATCCATCCAGGATCGGCGCGTCACGCACGCGCAGTTCGTGCCGACCATGTTCGTCCGCATGCTGCAGCTGCCGCAGCAGGTCCGCGACCGCTACGACGTCTCGAGCCTGCGGGTCGCCATCCACGCCGCGGCGCCGTGCCCGGTCGAGGTCAAGCAGAAGATGATCGACTGGTGGGGCCCGGTCCTGGTGGAGTACTACGCCGGCACCGAGGGCAACGGCATGACGGCCATCGACAGCGGCACCTGGCTGACCAAGCCGGGAACCGTCGGCCGGGCCGTCTACGGCACCGTCAGGATCTGCGCCGATGACGGGACCGAACTGCCCGCGGGTCAGACCGGGGGCGTCTACTTCGAGCGCGACGAGGTCCCGTTCGCCTACCACAACGACCCGGACAAGACCGCCGCCGCCCAGCACCCCGCCCACCCGGCCTGGACCACCCTCGGCGACATCGGCTACCTCGACGAGGACGGCTTCCTGTTCCTCACCGACCGCAGGGCGTTCACGATCATCTCCGGCGGCGTCAACATCTACCCGCAGGAGACCGAGAACGTGCTCGCGCTGCACCCGGCTGTCTACGACGTGGCGGTCATCGGTGTCCCCGACCCGGAGATGGGCGAGTCGGTAGCCGCGTTCGTCCAGCCTGCGCCGGGTGCCGTGCCGGGACCCGAACTCGAGCAGGAGATCATCGCGTTCGTAAAGTCGAAGATCGCCAGCTTCAAGGCGCCCAGGACCGTGCGCTTCGTCGACGACCTGCCGCGGAGCGAGGCGGGGAAGCTGATGAAGTCGGAGCTCAGGGCCAAGTATCCGAACGGCTGAAATACTGAGGGCATGAGCAGCCTGCAGTACTCCGAGTCCATCGTGGTCGCCCGCTCGCCGGAAGCCCTGTACAACATGGTCTCCGACGTGACGCGGATGGGCGAGTGGAGCCCGGTATGCACGGCCTGCTGGTGGGACGACGGCGACGGACCCAGGGTGGGGGCCTGGTTCAGCGGGCGCAACGAGCTGCCCGAGCGGATCTGGGAGACCCGCTCCCAGGTCGTGGCGGCGGACCGCGGCCGGGAGTTCGCCTTCGAGGTTAACGGCGGGTGGGTGCGGTGGGGCTACACGTTCACCGCCCTGGACTCCGGGACTCAGGTCACAGAGTCCTGGGAATTCCTGCCCGCCGGCATCACCGGGTTCCACGACAGGTACGGCGACGACGCCCCGGCCCAGATCGCCAACCGCACCGAGGCCGCGCACCAGGGTATTCCGGTCACCCTCGCCGCGATCAAGAAGGCCGCGGAAGCGGACTGACCCCCGGCTATGATCATCCGGTGCCTACATGCCTGGACTGGCGCACCGGCCTGCTGGAGGGAAGAGCGCAAGTGACCTCGACTGCTATCCCGGTCCTGCTGCGGCGTGGTGCCGTGGCCGTGGCGGCCGGGCGCGTGGCGCTGGGCCTGGCCGCCTTGGGCTGGCCTTCGGTACCGGCTCGCCCGTGGGTTGGCGCGGCCGCCGATGACCTGGCCGCGCGGGTGTTCGGGCGCGCTCTGGGAGCGCGTGACGTCGCCCTGGGGCTGGGCGCGCTGGCGGCCCTGCAACGCCCGGCCGCCGAGCCCGGTTCAGCCTGCGCCTGGGTCGCCGCGGGCGCCCTGTCCGATGCCCTGGACGTGGCCGCCAGCCTGGCATCGTGGCGCGAGCTACCCCGGATCACCCGGTGGCTGGTCGCCGCCTCCGCAGGCGGCGCGGCACTGACCGGTGCCGCCGCGGCGCTGACTTCGGCCACGTCGCGCACCCCGCCGGCATCGAGCTAGCCCACATCCCGCCGGCCTACGCTGGGGGCATGGTGGCACGATCGCGCCGGGCCCGGCTCGAGGACGTCCACGAACTGGCCATGTGCATGCCTCACGTCACGGTCGGGCACGGATCCCGCGGCAACCCGATCTACCAGGTCGGCGGTAAGTCCTTCGTGTTCTTCCGTAACCCGCGCCCCGATGCGGTCGATCCCGCCACCGGTGAGCGCTATCCGGACGTGATCGTGTTCTGGGTGGCGTCGGAGTCCGACAAGCAGGCACTGATCCAGGATCAGGCTTCGCCGTTCTTCACGACGCCGCACTTTGACGGCCACCCGTCGGTGCTGGTGCGGGGGAGCCGGATCGGCGAGCTCACCGTGCGGGAACTGGCTGAGGTCATCCAGGACGCCTGGCTCTCCCGGGCCTCGCCCGCCAGAGCCGCGGCCTGGCTTGACGCCCATCCCGGGGGCTAACTGTCGGTCGCCTGCGGTACTGTCCTGGCGATGGCTGACCCAGCTGCCAGCGCCAGCCCGTCCTTCAGTGCCCGGTCAGCCCGGAAGCTGCCTGGCCCGGCGCGCCGTCGTCGGCCCTGCATCATCGCAGGTCGCCGGATGCCTTGAGGTCGTCGAAGAGCAACTGGTCGACCGGAGGCACCCGGGGACGGTCCGCGTAGGAGAACCAGGCGAGCTCGTCGATCTCGCTGCTGGCGGCCAGCGTCCCGGCGTAGTCACCTGTGTAGCAGCTCATCCGCACCACCACTGCCGTCTGGCTGATCTGCCTCATAGGTGCCCACGTGCGTCACCGTCTCGGGCAGCAGCTTGACCGTCAGCTCTTCGGCGATCTCGCGCAGCAAGGTCTGCAGATCGCTTTCCGCGCCTTCGCGCTTTCCCCCGGGAATGTAGAAGATGTCCTTCCCGCGTGGCCGCGCGCACAGGATCCTGCCGTTCTCCAGGAGCACCCATGCCACCGTGTCGATGAACGTCGTCCAGGCGAGCGCTTCCGGGGCGCGCATCCGCCAGGCGTCGGTCACGAGTTCGGCCAGGCGCTCGACGCCCACCTCAGCCAGCCGCAGCATCACCAGCGGCCAGCCGTCGTAGCCGGACGTAGTGAAGAAGGTCCCGGGCTCGCCGAGAAGCAGAGCCTGCTTCTCGGCCTCGTCGCCGACGAACAGCACCGCGATGTCGGTCCGGATTAGCCGGGGCTGGCCCGGCCTGCGCTCTGGGTAGGACCAGACGAATCCCTTGCCGCCGACCCTGAAGTCGAAGCCGTCGCTGTCGATCTCCTCCACACCAGGCAGGGCCAGCGCGAGGCGGCGTACGTCGTCGGCGTCAGCCATCGAGCTTCCTTCCGGATCGCGCCGCCATGGCCCTGGTCGCGCGTCGGCCCGACCAGACCTGGTAACGCGCTCGAGCCCGCCGTTAGGGCTGGGGCAGCCAGGGATAGCGCTGAGTGTCCTTGCTCGCATAGTCGGGATCCAGGTAGATGAAGCAGCGCTGGATCTTCCAGTCGCGAATCTCGAAGACATCGCACCAGCGGCCGGCCCCCCACTCGGGGACCCCGGCCCGCCAGGGACCGTCACGGTGCTCACCGTGGCTGGTGCCCTCACACACCACGACGTCCGCCGCGAACACCCAGTTGAAGTGGGAGTAATGGTGGACTATCGAGGTGATCGTGCCGCCGACGTCGGCGAACAGCTGGCCGATGCTCTTCTTGCCTGTCGCCAGGCCCCACTTGGGGAAGTAGACCTGCGCATCGTCGGCGAACAGATCCAGGATGCTGCCGCCGGTCGAGGTGACACCGCCGTTGTCGAAGGCCTTCAGGTACTCCAGCGCCACTGACTTGCGCTGCTCGTCGGTCATCGTCTGAATGGTCAGTGCCATCGGGCTCCCACCGTCCTGGAGAGTGGAACCAGTCCGCCATCGGGCTGGCCCTCCTAGCACCCTAGATGGATGATTCCAAGGGGGCTGGTTACGGTTAGTGGTCGTAGGCGGTCAAAGATCTCATGACGGGCTGGCCGGTTTTGTCGTTGTGCCAGATCGCGGCGGTCAGCGCGAGGACCCGGGCCAGGACGCGGGCGAGGATGCCCTCGGGGGTCTTGCCGCCGTGGCGTTCCAGGTCAAGCTGCCCCTTGAAGGTCCAGTTGACGGACTCGATGACCTGGCGCAGCGGCTTGAACAGGTTCTGCCCGGCGCGCCTGGCCTCGCCCTTGCGGACCGGCCGCAGCAGCGTCAGCTCACGCTCAGTGAGTTCCGCCTCGAAGGCGCGGCCGAAATAGTTCTTGTCCCCGATGATCACCTGCCCGGGATGAGCTGCCGTGACGTCGCGGGCGGCCTCGAGCATGCCCAGCAGGGTCTCGCGCTCGTCTGCCTTCGCGCCCGCCAGGGCGAACATGACCGGCAGCCCGGTCAAGGTGCAGACCAGGTGCAGCCGCAGCCCCCAGAAGTACCGGGAGTGACTGGCGCAGTACCCGTACTCCGCCCACCCCGCCGCGTCGCTGCGCTTGACCGTCTCCCGGGAACAGCCGCACTGCACCGGGGTGGAATCCACGACCCAGAACATCGTCGCTCCACAGCGACGTGTCCATGGCCAGCATCCGGATTACCCGGATGAACAGGAAGAACGCCTTCCGCACCCGCTTGTTCCACCCGGACTGGCCGATCATCCGCGGGAACATGCCCGCCAGTTCCTTATCCGCGTACCGCAGCCACCGCCGCTCCGAGGTGAATCCCAGCAGGGCGGACATCACCGCCATCGTCAGCAGCTCCGCATCGCTGAGCGTGAGCGGAGTGCCGGTCGCCGGGCGGACCGGGGCAAGGTCCGGCCAGTCCCGGAGCATGTCATCGATCTTGACGTACATTGCAGTAGCGAGGGTCTCGATGTCGTTTTCCACAACTCGATCATGGAGACCCTCGCTTCTTCATGCGGGCCGTCCCCCTGGAATCACTCATCTAGCGAAAGCACCCTCGCGAAGCGATGGTGCGAGATCCTAGATCACATGAGCATCTGGGGTGCGCGATGACCGAGCTGCCGAACTATGCTGACCTGCCGCCCGCCCCGCGCGGTGGCCGCTCCGCCTGGGGCCTGTTCGGTGCTGGGGACAATCTCGGCCTGGTCAACTTGATGACACCGGAGCGGATCGCCGCGGCCGCCCGGCTGGTCCGGCGGGGGCAGGTCTTCTGCCTGGACATGCCGATCGGCAGCATCTCCCCGGCGCTGGCGACGTTCCGCGGGCCGCCCCGCCATCAGGTGCTGCACGAGCCCGGCACGGCCGGCTTCGACGACGTCTATGACAACTTCTACCCTCAGGCCTCCAGTCAGTGGGACTCGCTGGCCCACATCGGCTACGCGCCGGACCAGATGTACAACGGCGTCACCGAGCAGGAGGTGCTGGCGGGCACGCGGAACACCATCGATCACTGGGCCCGGCACGGCCTGGTCGGCCGCGCCGTCCTGCTGGACGTCGAGCGGGCGATGCGGGACGCCGGGCGACCCTACGATCCCAGCCGCTCACCGATCGGCGTCGCCGACCTGGAACTGGCCCGGCACCAGGCCGGCGTCGAATTCGCGGCCGGTGACATCATCTTGCTGCACACCGGCTTCGCCGCCTGGTATGTCCAGCAGCCCCGCCGGGTGAAGTACCGGCTGCACGGCAACGTCGTCGCGCCCGGCCTCGAGCACACCGAGGCGGTCTGCGAGTACCTGTGGAACAGCCACGCGGCGGCCATCGCCTCGGACACCTTCGGCGTCGAGGTCTTCCCGGCCGACACCAGTTCGCAGGCGCACCCGTTCGGATTCCTGCATAACATGCTCATCGGCCAGCTCGGGATGGCCCTGGGGGAGCTGTGGTGGCTCAGCGACCTGGCCGGCGACTGCGCCGCCGACGGCGTCTACGAGATGTTCGGGGTCAGCGCCCCGATGAACGCGCCCGGCGGGATCGGCTCGCCCGCCAACGCCGTCGCCATCAAATAATGTCTCGCGGTGGCTAGGGCGTATCACGCGGGCCGTTCGGCCTGATTTTCCTTCCCTCCGCCCCTCCGCGGCGCGCCGGGACTCAGCGGTAGCGAGGGTGGACCGGGTACTGGGGCGGCGGAGAGGAGGCCCGTACGAACAGGCCGATGATGGCGCCAGCCAGGAAGCCGAAGACGTGGGCGACGTAGGCCACCGAGCCCGCTCCCGAAGCGGCATAGCCCGCGGAGTACAGCCACTGCAGGACGAACCACGAACCGAGTACCAGCCAGGCCGGGATGCGCACTGGGATAAAAAACAGGAACGGTACCAGCGACCAGACCTTCGCCCGCGGGTAGATCACCAGGTAGGCGCCGAGCACCCCGGCGATGGCGCCGGATGCGCCGATGAGCGGCTCGGTCGAGGACTGATTAGCGAACGCGAAGCCGTATGCGGCGATGTACCCGCATAGCAGGTAAAAGAGCAGGTAGCGGACCCGGCCGAACCGGTCCTCGATGTTGTTGCCGAAGATCACCAGGAACAGCATGTTGCCGAGCAAGTGCAGCCATCCCGCGTGCAGGAACATGGAGAACAGCACCGACAGAGGCGGCACCTTGTGATAGGCCGGCTTGCTCACGTAGCAGGTGTCCGGCCTAGGCCCAGGCTGGCCCGTCGCGACCAGCGGAAGCTGATGGTCGGTGGTCAGCTCGCGCGGGATTGCCGCGTAGTGGTCGTAGAACGCCTGCTGGCTGCACAGCTGCGCCTGGCTGGACGGGCCGGTGACGGAGGCTTGCGATGCCGGGGTGAGCAGCAGCACGATGACGTTCGCCGCGACTAGGCCATAGGTGACCCAGGGGGTACGACGAACCGGGTTGATGTCGTGGACCGGGATTACCACACATCAAGCGTGCCCGCCCCGGCTCGCGACGTCTAGCCAGCCGCGGCCAGGACCTTGCGGGCGGCGCGAGACCCGGAGGCCAGGGCGCCCTGGACCGACCCGGTGGCCCGGTGATCACCGCAGACTAATGGCCCGGCGTGAATCGTACCGATTTCCGGCCCGACCGATCGTGCCGTCGCTTTATCGACTTGATAGTGCCCCGCGTACCCTCCTAAGCGGGCTGCGGCCCGGCCGGCCTGACGGCCGCTGAACAGGCAGCCGCCGAGGAAGGAACCCTCCAGCGACCGGTAGCCGTGCATCCCCCCGCCGCCGAACCCGGCCACTTCACCCGCCGCGAACAGCCCGGGCACTGGCCGGGCCGAGGAGCCGAGCACCCGGCCGGACAGGTCGGTCTGCAGGCCGCCCAGCGTCTTACGGGTCAAGATGTTGAGCCGCACGGCGATCAGCGGGCCGGCCTTGGGGTCCAGGATCTTGTGCGGGGCGGCGGTGCGCGCCAGTCGGTCACCCCTGAAGCGGCGGGCGTTACGGATGGCCATGACCTGCAGGTCCTTGGTGAACGGGTTGTCCATCTCGCGGTCGCGCGCGACGATCTGCCGCTCCAGGTCGGCCTGGTCGATGAGAGGCGACGCGGTCGAGCTTGTTCATGCCCTCGACTAGCTCGGGCAGCGTCCTGGCCACGACGAAGTCGGCCCCGTGCCGCTTGAACGCCTCGACCGGCGCGGGGGCGCCCGGGCGGACCCGGGACAGCGTGAGCTTGATGTCCTTGCCGGTCAGGTCGGGGTTCTGCTCCGAGCCGGACAGCGCGAACTCCTTCTCGATGATCTTCTGAGTGAGCACGAACCAGGAGTAGTCAAAGCCAGTGGCCCGGATAGCCGCCAGCGTGCCGAGGGTGTCGAAACCGGGGAAGTGCGGCGGCGGGAACCGCTGGCCGCGCGCGTCGAACCACAGCGAGGAAGGCCCGGGCAGGATCCTGATGCCGTGCCCGGCCCAGATCGGGTCCCAGTTCTGGATGCCCTCGGTGTAGTGCCACATCCGGTCGGGGTTGACGATCCGGCCGCCGGCCCGCTTGGCGATGGCCAGCATCCGTCCGTCGACATGCTCGGGCACTCCGCAGATCATCCGTTCCGGCGCGGGACCGAGCCGGTCCGGCCAGTTCTCCCGGACCAGGTCCAGGTTGCCGCCGATTCCGCCGGAGGCCACGATCACCGCCGGGGCGTGCAGCTCGAACTCGCCGACCTTAGCGCGGGAGCTGCGGGTCCCGCGCGCGGCCTGGCTCGGCTCGAGGACCGTCCCGCGTACCCCGTCGACCGCCCCGCCGGTAACGGTGAGCCCGTCCACCCGATGCCGGAACCGCAGTCCGACCATACCGATGCCCGCCGCGTCCCTGACCTGGCGCTCGAAGGGCGCCACCACGGCAGGCCCGGTGCCCCAGGTGACGTGGAAGCGGGGTACCGAGTTGCCGTGCCCGTCGGCCAGGTAGCCGCCCCGTTCGGCCCAGCCCACCAGCGGGAACCAGCGCACCCCCATCGCGTGCAGCCAGGATCGTTTCTCCCCGGCGGCAAAGTCGACGTAGGCCTGCGCCCACCGGTACGCCCAGTAGTCCTGGCCCGCCGGGTCGTCGACGCCGCGATCGAAAAACGCGCTGCCCAGCCAGTCCTGCCAGGCCAGCTCGTGGGAGTCCCTGATCCCTATCCGGCGCTGCTCCGGCGTGCCGACCAGGAAGAGGCCGCCGAAGGACCAGAATGCTTGCCCGCCCATATTCGCCTCGGGCTCCTGGTCGAGCAGGAGTACCCGCCGTCCGGCTCGCGCCAGCTCCGCGGTGGCGGCCAGTCCCGCCAGCCCCGCGCCTATCACGATCGCGTCCGCGTCCATCTGGTCATCAAACCAGGTCATCCGTCCGCATTCATCCCGCGGGCGAGGCCTCGGATACGATTCGCTGGTGCCTGACCGCAAGTTTCCCGTCACCGAATTTGATGCGTCCCGGCCTCATGTGGCGCGGGTCTATGACTACCTGCACGCCAACCGCGCCTTAGTGGCCGACGGCCATCTGGACGAGCCTGACGATGACCAGGACCATGGCCGCG
>CAWAFZ010000009.1:0-217465 GCA_963781635.1 uncultured Acidobacteriaceae bacterium | reverse complement strand
CACACGTCAATTGCGTGGCTCATTCTGGGCGCCACGATTTCTTCGCGCACCTATGGCAGCAACGAGCAACTGCAGGGCCACGTGGCCTCCACGTGGGGCACGGCTCAACAGCAGTCTCCGCCGACCGCGACTTACGCTGTTAATGAGGTCGTGAGTTCGACCACGGTCGAGAATGCGAAGGTCGTGGTTCACCGGGAAAACATCCAGCGCCAGTATCCGTTGCCGCTGGAGGCTAGCCAGATTCACGTGAGCTTGCAGCTCAGCCCGCGGCAGAAGGGATTGCTCTGGTACAGCACCTACGCGGTGGACTTTGCCGGGGACTATACATTTCGCAATGACACGAACGATCGGCAAACTGTGAGATTTTAGATTGAAATTCCCGGCGCAGAAGGCGATCTACGATGGGCTGGAGATGAAGATAAACGATCACCCCGTCGCGTTGGCTACAGACGAGCAGAGCACTGCCGGACGCGCGACGATTGAGCCTGGAGAGACTGCCAGGTTGCACGTTGCTTACCGGTCGCAGGGACTCGACAGTTGGCGCTACCAGTTAGCTGATGGCGTTGCGCAGGCTCGTGATTTTACGCTGACTATGCAAACGGATTTTCGCGATATCGACTTTGCCGATGACACGCTTTCGCCGACATCCAAACAGATGATCCCCGGCGGCTGGCAAATGACGTGGCAATATTCAAATCTGGTCTCAGGCTTCCAGATCGGCATGACGATGCCACAGAAATTGCAGCCCGGTCCACTGGCCGGAGAGATCAGCTACGCCGCGCCGGTGTCGTTGTTCTTCTTTTTCTTTCTGATGTTCATCATTACCACGCTGCGCAATATTGATCTGCATCCTATGAATTACTTTTTTCTCGCGACCGCCTTTTTTGCCTTTCATCTGCTGCTTGCATATTTGGTGGACCACATTTCAATTCATGGAGCAATGGTTTTGGCATCGATGGTTTCGGTTGCTTTGGTGGTGAGTTACCTACGGCTGGTGGTGGGACTGCGCTTCGCCGCGCTCGAAGCAGGCACGGCCCAATTCATCTATCTGGTTCTATTTTCGTATGCATTTTTCTGGAAGGGATTCACTGGCCTTGCGATTACGGTAATCGCTATTATTACGCTGTTCGTTGTGATGCAGGTGACCGGCAGAATTCGCTGGTCGGAGCGGTTTGCGGCGAGGGCCGCGGTGCTGCCGAGAGCAGGGGCTCACTAGAGAATGCCTGGAGGTAGTCCAGGCTATTTAGGGGATCCTGCGATTTCGCGGGGCTGCGCTTCGCTTGCTCCGCTGCGCTCAGGATGACAGAGCGGCGGATCGGAGAGCGTAAGGTCTACGGGAAGCGGACGTCGAGGCTATAGATTTCCTCTGTGCTCCGATCGCGCATCAGCAGCGGGGAGTTATCGGGGGCGAGGCCGACCCAGAACTCCCAGGGATCGAAGCCGCGGGGGATTTCCTTCACGCTGAACAGCCGTTCAACTTTGCCGCCCGGGACGCTCACGCGCACCATGTCGTCGATCTTGTCGGAATAATCCTCGGCATAAATGTACTTGCCGTCGTGCGACCAGTTCTCGAATGCGAAGCGCGACTGGGCGAGTTGCGACCAATTCTTGTTTTCGACATCGTAGAGCATCAGCCTGGCCGAATCCGCGGAGAGCGCGGCGATGTAGCGTCCGTCGGGAGAACAGCGCGGGCTGAAGAGATTTTCGGAGCCGGGCACATCGGAAATTTGGCCAGTCTTCAAATCGGCGATGTGAATATTGGGGCCAAGCGTGGATTTATATTCGAGCCAGGGCATGCCTCCGAAGACGATGGTGTCGCCTTTGGGCATCCATGTCGGATCGCCCTGATTGCGGTCTCCGTCGGATCCTTCTTGCGCCGTGCCTCCCGCCGCCGACATTACGAAGATCTTCCACGGTTTTCCGGGATGCGAGGCCATAAAGGCGATCTGGGTTCCGTCCGGCGACCAGCGTGGCATGTGCACCTGCATCGGCGCATAGGTGAGTTGCGTACGGGCGCTGCCATCGGGCTTGCTACGCCAGAGCGTGAGTTCGGGGTGTGCCACGTAGACGATCCACTCGCTGCTGGGCTGAATGTCGGCTTCGCCCGCTGACACGCTGGGTAGATCAATCGCGAATTGCTGCGACTTGCCCTGCAGGCGGATGAGATCGAAGCGGCGTTGCTGGCCGATCACGAAGAGTTTCTTGCCATCGAGGCTCGGCGTTGGATTACTGAACATGAGCGGACCCACAGTGAGCTGGGTTGGTTCTGTGGCGGCCTTGCGAAAAAAAGACGCGCGCTCGCGCAAGGCCCAGATGTTTTGCGAGTGGTCGCGGGTTGACTCAAAGAGAAAATAATCTCCGTTCGGCGTCCAGGCCCCGTCAGATTCCTGAGCCGGTTTATTCCAGTCGAGCAGAACCTGACGTAGACCCTTGCCGTCGGCTGCAACTTCCCACAGGGACGAGGTGTGCTGCGCGGTATCGCTGATGGTGAAGCGCAGTCGGTGGCCATCTGGAGAAAATCGCGGCGCGAAGGGAACTCCCGAGACGCTGACAAGTTCCTGTGCGTCGGAGCCATCTGCGTTGCATCGATACAAAGTGGATTGCCTGGCATAGACGATGTGCTGGCCATCAGGCGTCCAGGTGGCGGCGTGAGCAAGGATGTTTCCCACCGGACGCAGCGATCCCGCTGGAACAGGTAATATCCAAACTGGCCACTCCGTCTCCGAACCCTCGGCCATGCCTTTCACCAATAATTCCGACCGCGCGGGATGAAAATCATAAATATCGGCGCTCGGCAAAGAGATGGGGACTGGAGCGGTTTCCCCACCCGAGGTGGAAGTTTGCATCAGCACGGAGTGGCCGCTCAAGTGCTCAGAAAAATAAAGCCGGGTGCCATCGGTGACTAGGGAGCGCTTGGATGCGCCGTCGTTGGTGAGCTGCAGCGACGAAGTGACCAGCGGAGCAGGCTCGTGTGATGGCAGGAATACGGCAAAGAGAAGAGCGAGCACTGCGGCGGCCGAAACCAGAGCGATCGCGAGCCAAGTCGTGCTAATTGTCTTGGGCTTGGGCACTGTGGTTGCGGCTGCGGTGGCGAAGAGCGCGCGGAGTCTTTCTTTCGAATCGGGCACGGACGGCCTGGCAGAAGTTCCCGTGGACCGCGTTTGTCCGGCTTCGATCTCGCGGCGCAGGCGCTGGAGATCAACCCGCATCTCCGCTGCGCTTTGGTAGCGCTGCTTGGGATCTTTCTCGAGCGCTTTAATTACGATACGTTCGAGCTCCCTAGGAGTCGCCGGATTAAAGCGCAGAGGCCACTCCGGCATGCTGTGAATGAGCGAGTCGAAAAATGCGGCTGTGGTATGGCCTTGAAAAGGCAGGACGCCCGTCGACATCTCATAGAGCACGACGCCAAAGGAAAAAAGATCGGTGCGAGAATCGAGCGGCTGGCCTAGCGCTTGCTCCGGCGACATGTAGGGGATGGTTCCGAGGGCGGAGCCGGGGCGGGTGAGTTCGTCTGGCGAATGCGGAAGGCCGCCGAAAGTTTCGCCGCTGGGCTCGTCGCCTTGCGCGAGCTTGGCCAGGCCGAAGTCCAAGATTTTGGCGCTGCCGCGCTTGGTCACAAAAATATTCGTGGGATTGATGTCGCGGTGGATAATGCCGTGAGTATGGGCGGCGTCGAGCGCGTCGGCGATCTCGATGGCGAGGCCCAACAGGACTCCGATTTCCAGCGGGCGCCCGGCGATGCGGTGCTTGAGGGGCAGGCCGTCCAGAAACTCCATGGCGATGAAAGTTTCGCCGGCTTGCCCGCCGATATCGTGAATAGTGCAGATGTTGGGATGGTTCAGCGAAGAGGCGGCTTGGGCTTCGAGCTGAAAGCGGGAGAGGCGTTGGGGATCTTCGGCAAACGAGTCTGGCAAGAATTTGAGCGCGACGAAACGATGCAGCCGGGTGTCTTCCGCTTTATAGACCACACCCATCCCGCCGCCACCAAGTTTTTCGATGATGCGGTAGCGTGAAATTATCCGCCCAATCACTGGAGAGAAATCGTACGTCGCCGCAGCGGGCAAGTCAATCGAGGGACAACTCGAATCGGCGTACAGCAGAACTTCGGCTACAATCAGTCCGCCATGTTGCGCACGCAGCTTCTCGCCGATCCCGATGGGCTGTTTCTGCACGATGTCGTTTTAGCTTCTTGCCGCAAGCATCCCGAAAAAACTGCAATCGTGGATAGCTCCTGCGGTCGGCGCCTTACCTACGCGGAATACGGAGAGACTGTAGAAGCGCTGGCTCGCGGCCTAGTTGCGGCCGGTTTGCGGCCGGGTGAAGTGCTGGCTATTTTTCTTTCTAATTCGTGGGAGTTCTGCGCCGCTTATCATGCGACCACGCTGGCCGGTGGAATTCCCACGCTGCTGAATCCTTCCTATCGCGAACGCGAAGTTTGTTATCAGCTCGGGAATTCGGGTGCGGTCATGCTGATCACCGACCGAACCTATATCGAAGGAATGAATCTTGCCGGCTTGCCGAATCTGCGACGCGTGTATTGGACACGCGAGCATGGAAGCGGCGCTGAACCGTTTTCTGATTTGCTGAAGCCGGTGAGCGCGAGCCTTCCGCGCCCAGATGAAGACAGCAAACATGCCTTAGCTGCATTGCCTTATTCGAGCGGCACCACGGGCCTGCCCAAAGGCGTGATGCTGTCGCATCACAACCTGGTCGCCAATGTCTATCAATTCCTGGGACCGCATGCGACTGCGCTGAGCTTCGACGACAATATTCTCTGCTTCCTGCCCCTGTATCACATCTACGGGTTGAACGTGATGTTGAACCCGGCGCTGATCCTGGGCGCGACGCTGGTGGTGATGCCGCGCTTCGGCGTTACCCAGCTTACGCAACTGCTCACCGAAGAAAGGATCACGATGATGGCGCTGGTTCCTCCGGCGATGAATGCGCTATGCCAGGTGGCCGAGGCAGGGCAGTTCCCCAGGCATCACAAGCTGCAGTGGGTCAAGTCCGGGGCCGCGCCTCTCGCACCCGATCTCCCGCGAAGATTTACCGAGTTGACCGGCATTCCGGTGTGCCAGGGATATGGCATGACGGAGGCCTCGCCGGTAACGCATGTCGGTTATCTGGAGCCGGAGTTGTACCGGCCGGATTCGATTGGCCATCCGCTGGCGCAGACAGAGTGCCGCGTGATTGGGCAAGCTGATCCCGAGATTTCCGCGGGCAGCACTCCCGAGGTTCCCGAGGGTGAGCCCGGCGAATTGGTGATGCGCGGTCCGCAATTCATGAAAGGTTACTGGAAGGAGCTGGATGCGACGGCAGCAGCGCTGCGCGATGGTTGGTTCTGGTCTGGGGACATCGTGACTCGCGACCGAGAAGGATTTTACCGCGTAGTCGACCGGCGCAAGGAAATGATCAAGTACAAAGGCTTCCCGGTGGCGCCGGCGGAGGTGGAGGCGGTGTTGCTGGAACATCCGGCGGTACGGGAGTGCGGGGTGGTGGGGCGTCCCGATGCGGCGGCGGGAGAGATTCCCGTGGCATTTATCGCGTTGCGCGACGGATATGTGACTTGCAAGAAGATGGAAGACGAGTTGTGCGCCTTCGTCGCTGAACGCCTTACTAGCTACAAGCAGCCCCGGGAGGTGCGTTTTGTGGACGTCGTGCCCAAGACGGCGTCAGGGAAAATTTTACGTCGCGAGCTGCGGCAGTTGATTCGTTAGGGACCCAAGTTTTCCTGGGATGTCAGAACCTAGAAGTGACAGGAATTTGACAATTTTCTGACAATTTTGTCTTTGTCACATCTCACACTGATCCTCGCGGCAGATGCGGTTCTCGCAGGCCGTTCTGGCGCTCCCAAAGTCGTACTCTCAGGAGGATCTTGTGAAGTTATTTGACAAAGTCAAAAACTGCCTTACCCTCAGTTTTCTGGTTGCTGCCTGCGGTCTCAGTGCCGGTGCCCAGGAGAATTTCCTTAATCCCGGAACTATCAGCGTGATCGCCTCAACGATTCCAACCAATGGCGACGTTAACCCTTACGGAGTCGCGCGCGTGCCTCAGAGCAAGAACTCTCTGGTCGAGGGAAACATCCTAGTCAGCAATTTCAACAGCGTCGCAAACCTGCAGGGCACTGGAACGACTATTGTGCAGATTTCGCCCGAAGGCGCTGTCAGCCTGTTTGCGCAGATTGATGCCAACACGTTACCTGGCCCGTGCCCAGGCGGCATAGGGTTGACCACGGCTTTGTCGGTGCTGCGCAGCGGATGGGTGATTGTGGGTAGCCTGCCGACTACTGACGGAATGTCGGATACGGCGGAGGCGGGATGCCTACTTGTGCTGGATAGCACCGGGAATGTCGTCGAGACAATTTACGGTTCGTTGATCAATGGACCGTGGGATATGACGGCGCTCGATTCCGGAAGCAGCGCGACCTTATTCGTGACCAACGTGCTGAACGGTACCGCCGCCGGCGGAGGAAGAGTGGTGCATGGTGGAACCGTAGTGCGATTGACTTTGAACGGCCTGAATACGTCGATGCCAAGTTTGCAATCGATGACCGTAATCGGCTCGGGCTTTCCGGAGCGGACCGATCCCGCGGCATTGGTGATTGGGCCTACCGGCGTGGGCCTTAGCCCCAACTCCAGTTTGCTCTACGTGGCTGATAGTCTCAGCAATCGTGTGGCAGCTATTCCGAATCCAGTGTTTCGCGTTACCTCTGCGGGCATTGGAGCCACCGTAACGCAGGGCGGTTCGCTGGATGACCCTCTTGGCCTCGCAGTTTCCGCGGGCGGCAATATTCTTACCGTGAACGGCGCTAACGGTTTTCTGGTGACGACGACACCTAACGGAGTTCAGATCAGCAAGAAGCTGCTCGATAGTAGTGGCACCCCGCCGGGAAATGGCGCGTTGTTTGGGCTGGTTCCGGTGGCGGGTCAGGGGCTTTATTACGTGGACGACGCAACGAACACTTTGAATTTGTTCAACTAGAGTTTACCGCGAGCGCGTTCGAGACTGGTCGCTGGAATGCGTTCATCCACCCTCCGTGATACTTGCGGAGGGTGTTTTTTCTTGGCTAGCCCTGGCAAATCTTAAACACAGGGGGCACAGGGTAAATCATTGATCTTGTGCTTTACCCTGTGTCCCCTATGTCCTCGGTGTTAGTGATTTAGGAAAGCGATTAGAGGGATTCGTTCATTCGAAGCGCACAATCGTTGCTCCGCGATTAAACTTCCTGTAATATCGCTGCCCCATGCTCCGAGTCGTTCTGTTATTTTTGCGGCGCTTGTGGCTGCCGCTGGTGGTGTTCGCTGGATTCAGCCTGGTGTGTGTGCTGGTCTACCGGCACCTGGAGTGGATCAGCTGGCAGGATGCTTTGTTCTGGATGATTCAAACGCACGCCATCGACGCCAAACGTGTGCACAATTCGACCAAGTTTTTTTCGCTCTTTGTGTACGGTGGGGTGTTTGCTTTTCAGCTCTGGGTAGCGGAGCGAGTGGCGGTTACTATCTTCAACCGGCAAGGGATGGATGCGTGGAGGACCATGGTGAACGACGTCAGCATCGACAAAATTCGCGATCACTTCATCATCTGCGGCTACGGACAAGTGGGACGTACGGTTGTGGATCAATTGAATCGCCTTGAAATTCCCTTTGTGCTCATCGAGACCAACGAGGGACTCTGTCGCGAACTGCTGAAAGAAAAGGTTCTGGCAATCCAGGGCGACGCCAAGCGCCACGATGTGCTGCAATCCGCCGGTATCGAACGCGCCCGCGGGGTTTGCATTGTGATTGATAACGACGCCGATAATCTCTACATCACGGTGACTGCGAAGTCGCTCAACCCTAAGGCGCGCATCATTACGCGGGCTGGGCAATCGCGCTATGCGCAGGCCATGCGCAACTCCGGCGCGGACGAAGTAATTATTCCAGAATATGAAGGTGGATTGATGACGGGACGCATGATTGCGAAGTTCTATCCCGGGTCGCACCCGAACCTGGAGTAAGAAAAAGGCTTACTTTGCAACGCTGCTGGCTTCGGGCAGTTTTTTCGCGCTAAAGAAGGCCCAAATGGCTTCGTTGGCGTTCAGTGCGTTGCTGACCTTGCCAACTTCCTTTTCGATCATGTATTGCTCACCGCCGGGCCAAGTGTTGCCGCCATCCTTTAAGGCATAAAGTATTACTTGAGCATCCTCATGGCAGCCGCTAAATTTAAATGTTTTAGTTTCTTTCCACTTTGGATCTGATGAGGGCAGTTTGCCTTGCGCCGGTTTGTCTTCGCAATGGTCGAACCTGGCCCAAGCTTTCACGCTGTCTTCGGCCGACAGCATGTGAAATTGTCCGGGTTTGTAACTACCGCCGTTGTAGGAAATGATTGGGTCTTCGGTGCCGTCGATGAAGATCGCGGGAACAGGGCGCGAGGGCAGGCAGATCATCGTCTTGGGAAGATCAGCAGCCACTGGAGCGATTGCCGCCACGCGGTCGGCCATGCTGCAGCCTGCGCGCAGCGCCATGAAGCCGCCATCGCCCAAACCGGTCGCATAGATGCGGTGCGAATCCACGGAGTATTTAAGGGCGAGTTGATCCAGCATTTGATTCAGGAAGGCGACATCATCGGCCGGTTCGGGGCGTTTCTTCGTCTCGGTGTCTTCGGGATTTTGGCCGCCGCCCTGACCGCCCCCTGGATACCCTCCTCCACCTCCGCCGGGGTAACCGCCCCCTCCACCGGGATAACCGCCGCCACCGCCTCCTCCTCCCCATCCCCCGCGCCGCCCAGAACCTCGCCGAGGACCGAGTTGCGAGGACTGCTCCGCCCGCACTCCGATATTCCAGCGGCCGCGGGTGGCATTGGGGTATACCGCAATGACTCCATCTTTGTCGGCCAGTTGATTAAAGAGAGTCAGCTGCGCCATGTCGTCCGCGGTCTGGTTTTGACTATGAAGAAGAATCACCACCGGATAACGCTTTTGCGCGTCGTAGCCCTGGGGCAGATGCACCAGGAAGCTGCGGGAGACGTCATCGACGTCAATCTTTTCCTGAACGTCTCTCGGCGGTTTTTTGGATTGAGCGTCGTTGCCTTGCATCTGCTGCGCTCGCAAATGGCCAGCAAACAGGAAACCTGCGAGGCAGGCTGCGGATACTATTCCTCGTCCAGTGGAATGTCGCCGAGGCAGACTCATAACTATTATCTCCAATCTAATCCTCACTCATCTGCGCGTAAGAACGTTCAGTCTGCTTGGCGGGTTGCTACAGCGGCGAGAGAGTTTTGCAAAGTTTTGTAAGCTTGTGCCAAACCGGGGAAGAGAAAGTAAGAAATCGCCAGTGTGAGTCCAATTCCATGGTGCCGTCCACGTCGAGAATGTCGCGGAGATCAATTCATCCCAAGCGGGCGCTCAAGCACCGGTGATGAATTTGTATTGCGCGTCGGTCAAGGGCACCACGCTCAGCCGACCCTGCCGCACCAGAGGAGAATCTGCAAACAGCTTATGCGCCTTTATCTGGGCGAGCGTAATGGGATGTGGCAAGGGCTTGCCCACTTTGATTCTCACCTGCGGGTCTTTGCCATCGGGGTCTTCGAGCGCCGCTACGGTCGCCGAGCCGATGGCACTTTTTTCGTCACCGGTGTGATAGATGATCAGGTGCTCCCCCGGCTTCATGGAACGCAGATTCTTGAGCGCGACCGGATTGGTAACACCATCCCAGATCGTGGACTGATCGCGCTGCAAATCGGCAAAGGAATAGACAGTAGGCTCGGTCTTGAGAAGGTATTGCATGCGCCAGATTTTACCTCAATCGGGCCATCTCAGTTCTTACGATGAAAAGCCACCGCATTGCCGCTTTTTGTGCTCCCGCATTATGATGGGAGCGTGAGTTTCTCCGAAACCATCTTCTTGTTTGTGCTGGCCCTAATTGTCTTTGGGCCGAAGAAGTTGCCGGAGATTGCCCGTCAGGCGGGAAAGCTTCTCGCCGAGCTGCGCCGCGCTTCGAACGAGTTCCGGTCGCAGATCGATGCCGAGATCGCGCACCTTGAAGTGCAGAAGAGTGCCGAGAAGTATCAGAGTATCCTTCCTCCCACACAGCCGCCGCCCGGTGCGGTCGCCAGTTTGAGTCAGAATCCCAGCCAGCCGGTTACTCACCAACTCGAAGCAGCCACGCTCGCTGCGCCCACCGCCGAATCTTCCGCATCTGCGGCGGGTGATGTGGCACCCTCTCCCTCGCCCTTTTCTGACGTAGCCGAGCCGAAGGTTGCGACCGCGCCGGAGACTGCGGCCGCTGGTGATCTGAGTCCCGCGCCCACCGCGCAGGACTCTCATGTTTGACAATGCAGCCGGAGACCCCGGCGATGCGTCCAAGCGCGAAGCCATGCCTACGATGGGCTTCCTCGATCATTTGGAGGAGTTGCGCACGCGCCTGGTCTATTCCATCGGCGCCGTCGGCGTGGGATTTTTTGCCTGCTGGTGGAAGGTGGAGAAAATCTACGACATCATGCAGCGGCCGATCATGGACGTGCTCAAGGCCAACGGCATGTCGGAGAAGCTGGTCTATTTGAACCCCACCGAACCCTTCAACCTTTACTTGAAGATTGCTGCGCTGGCCGGGCTGTTTCTAACTTCTCCCTTCGTGCTCTATCAGGTATGGATGTTCATCTCACCGGGTCTCTATCGCAACGAGAAGCGCTATGTTGTGCCATTCATGGTCTCGACCATCTTCCTGTTTATTACGGGCGGATATTTCGGTTACAAAATCGTCTATCCCCGGGCGCTCGAATTTCTTATCCATTTTGGCAGGCAGTTTCAGCCCATGATTACTATCGGCGAATATACCTCGCTGTTTCTCAGCATCATTCTCGGCATGGGCCTGATCTTCGAGATGCCGATTCTGATTTTCTTCCTGGCGCTGATGGGCATCGTGACCGCGGGATTCATGTGGAAGAATTTTCGCTACGCCATTTTGATCATCTTCGTGATCGCGGCGATCGTGACACCGACTCCTGACATTTTGAACATGTGCATCTTCGCCGCACCGATGATTTTTCTCTACGTGTTCAGCATCGGGATTGCCTATTTCGTCCATCCCAAGCAGCGCAAGGCGCGGGAGAAGGCGGCGTGATTCGCGGAAAAAGGCTCTTTTCGCGTTTGCTGCCTTCGATTGTTATCGCCGTAGCGATGGCATTGGCGGCGTGCGACCGTGCGAAGCAGATCTCTGAAGTCGCGGCCCAGACCTCAACTACGGCTACCGAGGAATCGAAGTCGCCTAAACTTTCGCTGCCACCCGATAGTGGTCCACGCCCTGCCTTCGATTCCCATCGCTCCATGCAGTACGTGAAAGAGATCGTGGCCTTCGGCCCGCGGCCGGTCGGTAGTGCAAATCACAAAAAGGTGGAGACCTATCTCGGCGCTCACTTGAAAAGCGACGAGGTCGAAAACGACGTCTTCATCGCCGATACGCCCGAAGGAAAATTCCCCGTCCACAATGTGATCGCCAAGTTTCCGGGCACGAAAGACGGCATCATTGTCGTCGCCAGCCACTACGATACGAACTATCCGCTGCGCAATACCTCGTACATCGGCGCGAACGACGGCGCATCCTCGAGCGCGCTGCTGCTCGAACTTGCCAACCAGCTTCGCGGTAAGAAGCGTGAGGGCTACAGCGTTTGGCTGGTCTGGGACGATGCCGAAGAGGCAATGAAGCCCGATACAGAGTTGCCGTTCCTCGACGACAGCCTCTACGGCATCCGCCACGTGGCCGAAAAATGGGAAGCAGATGGAACTCTGAAGAAAATTAAGGCTTTCATCCTGGCGGACATGATTGGAGATGCTGATCTCAACGTTGACCGCGACAGCAACTCAACTCCCTGGCTGGAAGACGTAGTCTATGAGGCCGCGACACGGCTCGGCAATCAATCGCACTTTTTCGCGCGTACCTTGCCAGGCGTAAGTGACGATCACATTCCGTTCGTGAAGCGAGGAGTGCCCTCGGCCGACCTGATTGACTTCGATTATGGTTACAACGATGTCTTTTGGCACACCACGCAGGATACCGTCGACAAGCTGAGCCCTAAGAGCCTGGAAATCGTCGGCAGGACGATTTTGGAAACTATTTCTATTCTGGATAAGATGAATCCGCTGCCGCCCAGGTGAGCCGTTGAGGCTTAGGTTAGAAGCTTTTGCGCTTTTCATCGATTTCATTTCTAATCACGCGATGTTCGGTAAGCCGCGAATGTAATCGGAAAGCTCCTTGCTCTACTTCTGGATTCTCTTCAATGTTTTCGCGCTCGGCATGCTGTTCCTGGACTTGGTTGTCTTTCACCGGCCCGGCCGAGTACTGCGCTCGCGCGACGCGCTGACCGAGAGCGCTTTGTGGATCGGCCTGGCCGTGGCCTTTGCCATGGTGGTTTTTTTCTGGCAAGGGCGCCAGGTAGCTCTTGAGTTCGTCACCGGATACGTCCTCGAACTTTCGCTAAGCGTGGACAATCTGTTCATCTTCCTCATCATCTTCCGCTATTTCGCCGTGCCCGAAGGGCAACAGCATCGCGTGCTCTTCTGGGGAGTTCTCGGGGCGCTGTTGATGCGCGGCGTCTTCATTCTTGCCGGCGTTGGCCTCATTCATCGTTTCCACTGGATTCTCTACGGCTTTGGGGCACTACTGATTTATAGTGGCATCAGGCTGGGATTTGCAGGCGAGCACCAGGTGGACCCCTCGAAGAATCCAGCGGTTAAGGCGTTGCGCCGCCTGCTGCCCGTGACCGACGACTATGCCGGAGGTAAGTTCTTCGTACGCGGCTGGAAAGGGAATCCTGGACTCTATGCCACGCCGCTGCTGGTAGTTCTTGCGGTGATTGAGACCACCGACGTTCTTTTTGCCGTAGACTCTATCCCCGCCGTGCTCGCCATCACGCTCAACGCGTTCATCGTGTACACGTCCAACGTGTTTGCCATCCTTGGCTTGCGCTCGATGTATTTTGCGGTTTCAGGCTTGATGAAGGTCTTCCGATTTCTTCACATCGGGTTGGCGCTGGTGTTGGTTTTGGTGGGAGTGAAGATGATTGCCGCAGATTATTTTCCGATCTCGACGCTGGTGACGCTCGGCGTAGTGGGAGCGGTGCTGGCGGTTTCGATGGTGGCTTCGCTTATATATCCGAAAGCCGCGTGAGTGCCGTTTCCTGTGATATAGTTCCACTCCAAAGCCATCCCCCGGCTGGTTTAGTTCTCAGAGGAGCGTCTCCCATGCGACCCAAGGAACCGAGGCTGTTCGTGAATGCAATCCTGTTGGTGATCGCGATTACCTGGTTTTATTCGCCACGCGCCGCTGCGGCCGGCCCGGAACACGTCTTACATACGTTTAACATCAGCGACGGCGACATTCCTTACGGGGGACTGGTTTTTGACGGCGCTGGCAATCTCTACGGAACTACCTTCTACGGGGGCAGCAGCACGGCCTGCAATGGCGGGTGCGGCGTGGTTTATAAACTAACGCCCGCTGCCGATGGGCGCTGGAAGGAGAGCACGCTCCACACGTTCAATGGCAGCGATGGTGCCCATCCCTACTCCCGTTTGGTCTTTGATACAGCCGGCAATCTTTATGGCATGACCTTCGGCGCGTACTCGGGAGGAGCGGGTGGCAACGGAAACGTATTTGAGCTGTCGCCCACCGCAAACGGAGGTTGGAAGGAGACGATTCTTCATAGTTTCGCTGGCGGCAACGATGGAACGGAGGCAGCCGGTCCCGTTGTGTTCGACGCTGCCGGCAATCTTTACGGAGCAACTTTCACAGGCGGCGCATACAACAATGGAATTGTCTTCGAACTGAGCCCGAAGCCCGGTGGCGGATGGAAGGAAACGCTGCTGCATGCGTTCACCGGCGGCCAAGACGGCTCGGGCCCCGGCGCCAGTTCGGTTTCCAACTTGATCTTGGACTCGGCCGGAAATCTGTATGGCACGACTGCCTATGGCGGTGTATCCGGGGACGGAGTGACCTTCGAACTCTCGAACCCTTCGGGCAAGGGTTGGAAGGAAACCGTCTTGCACCAATTTACGGGTGGCCCGGACGGAGGATATCCCAATGGTCTTACAGCCGACTCGGCCGGAAATCTTTACGGTGGCACGGGTGCTGGAGGGAATCAGACGGACTGTTATGGCGGGTGCGGCGTGGTCTATCAGCTAGCTCGCAATTCCAATGGTAGCTGGCAGGAGACCGTGCTACTTACCTTCAGCGGCGTGGATGGCAACGGTGTGGAATCTCTGGTTTTCGACACGACCGGTAATCTATATGGCGAGACGAACGGTGGCGGAGCGGGCTTTGGCGTGATATTTGAGTTGTCGCCGGCATCCGGTGACTGGACCGAAACCATGCTCTACGGATTCAGCGGAGGCGCGGGCGGAGGGCAGCCGGTTGGCGTTGTCCTTGGTTCGGATGGCAATCTCTACGGCACGGCGTTATGCTGCGGTAACGGGGTCGTATTTGAAGTTTTGCGATAGGCTTTGAGACCCATAGCCATGGGGCAGCGTGAATGTTCATTCAAAGCGGATGGCTTCGCCTTTGACCACCGAGTGCTTCAGGAACTTGTTGTCATCGTGGGTGGGATAATCCGTGCGATAGTGCGCGCCGCGACTTTCTTCACGCGCCAACGCAGAACGTACGACCAGCAGCCCAGCTAGATGCAGATTGGCCGCTTCATATGTACGGCGGGTTCGCGGGTGCGCCACTCTCGGGGCCAGACCTTCCAGCTTCGCGATCGCCTCTCGCATCCCCGTGCGGGTACGTACGATGCCTGCATCTTTCCACATGATGTCCTGGATTTGTCCGATCAATTCTTCAATGCCTGCGTCAACCGGGAGGTTCTGTGTCGCGGCTTTCTTCGGCGCTATCGCATTCCGGGGCTGCTTCAGCTCGTCGCGCATTGCCTGGCCGGCGCGCGCCCCTACACCAGGCCCTCGAGCAACGAATTACTGGCCAGCTGGTTGGCTCCGTGCACACCGGTGGCAACCGCGTCCTCACCGACTCGTATCGACCATGTCGCGAATCGACTGAAAGATTTCGTCCGAGTCTGCGATGATCCCCAGGGCCTCCTCGCCCACATAGCACATGTCGTCTTTCTGATAACAAAACGTGATGATTGGCTTGCCGATTTCGATTGCCAGCGGCCGTGCTGGCGGATAGGGAAGACGAAAGTATAGCGTGATCGCAGATTGTGCGAGGTACGTCCGGGTCGTGTCCACGAATCGAGCGACCGGCACTCCATTATCGGCTTTGCCAAAGGATTCCACATGGCCCCGATACACTCTTGGCTGAAAGCGGTCGCCCGATTGATGGGCCTCCAGCGATTTCCGGATCTTGTTCAGGATCAGAACACGTTCGTTCTTTCGGGCTTGAGCAGCCCACTCCTCAACTCGGTGAACATTCTCCTTGGTGTACGACGAAGATGCCAGGGAGCAAGTTCTTGTGGGCCCACCGTAGTCCGGCCACGGCGAGCCGCAATAGGCGACGACCCAGGTGCCGAGGGAAAGATTGGCGCACGCCTTACGGCAGGAGAATGGGATCTCCCGCTCCTTCGCGTCAAATCCCCAGAGCAGCCGGCTCACGGCAATACGTATTAGGGGCAGGGCGCAGACCAAGCAGACGCGAGGGCCCGGGTGAATCGGCTCAGCCCACGAGACTTGGCCGAGGAAAAGAATGGGGCGGCTGGGATCGAGTTCCAGGGAATCGCGCAGGTGGTCATGAATCTGCAAAAGCGCGGGATCGCCTTCCTTCTGCCTCAGTTCATCGATCCAGGAATGGACCTTATTGAAGGTGTCGTTGGCGAACAGTAATGGCGTTAGGCAGCGATCGCCTCGCGCCAGCTCGGCCTCGCAGTAGACGATGACCTTTGAGCCAAGCTCGAATGGAGCAGTCAGTCGTTTTAGAGTGCAGTCGATAATGCCCTTGCCCACCGTGCCGCCCGGCTGTGCGTAAGAGTCAGGATCATCCCAGAGGAGTTCGGAGATTTGGTATTCCAGTTTTTCTTCGACTCCCGCTCGGCACCGATGCTGGTGAATCGTCTCCATCCGGCTGATCTCGCCGATGAAGACAAAAGCATGATGCTGTGCCAGTCGATGCGGATCTTGAAGGCGCTCGTGAACCGCCGCGAGTGATGCGGTATTCTGAGCCCATAGAAATGAAGGTCCGAGAAATATAAAGACGAGCACGAACTGACCAAGGGTTCGTTTCACGTTCGGGCGAGGAAAGAAGAGCCTCAAGGGATATTAGACACCGCCGAGTTGTGCGTTAATCCGACTCACGTTTCCTCATTGAGCAGAGACGATTTAGGCAGTGACTGGTTAGATCGAGGTCGAACGACAAGATCTCGACCATAGCGAGCGAGCTTATACGAACTTCAAACTCTGACCTTTAACTACAGAGTGCTTCAGGAACTTTTTATCGTCATGACTGGGATAATCCGTGCGATAGTGGGCGCCACGACTTTCCTCGCGCGCCAGCGCAGAACGTACGACCAGTAGCCCAGCCACATGCAGGTTGGCCGCCTCATATGTGCGCCGGGTTCGCGGGTGGGCGACTCTCGGGGCCAGACCTTCCAGCTTCGCGATCGCCTCTTGCATCCCGGTGCGGGTACGCACGATGCCTGCATCTTTCCACATGATGTCCTGGATTTGCCCGATCAATTCTTCAATGCCTGCATCGACCGGGCCGTTCTGTGACGATGCTTTCTTCGCCGCTATCGCTTTACGAGGCTGTTGCAGTTCGTCGAGCATTGCCTGGCCGGCGCGCGCTCCATACACCAGGCCCTCGAGCAACGAATTGCTGGCCAGCCGGTTGGCTCCGTGCACACCGGTGGCAGCCGCTTCGCCCGCGGCATAGAGTCCAGCCACGTTCGTCTTGCCATGCAGATCGGTGCGCACTCCGCCCATGGAGTAGTGCGCCGCCGGGCGGATTGGGATTAAGTCCTCAGTGATATCGATGTTGTATTCGAGGCAGGTGGCGTAAATTCGGGGAAAACGTTTTTGCACTTTGGCCGCGCTCAGGTGCGTCAAGTCGAGATATACGAAAGGATCTTTGGCGTGGCTGACCTCCATCTCGTGCATGATGGCACGCGCCACCACATCACGCGGCGCGAGTTCGGCGAGGGGATGATATTTCGCCATAAAGCGATCCATCTCGATATTTCGCAGGTAAGCGCCTTCGCCCCGCAGGGCCTCCGAGAGCAAAAATCGGGGCGCTTTTTTCAGATATAACGCCGTGGGATGAAATTGGATAAATTCCATGTCGCTGACCTCAGCCCCGGCGCGGAAGGCCATGGCCACGCCGTCTCCCGTAGCGACCTCGGGATTGGTCGTATTGCGATAGAGTTGCCCCATACCTCCTGTCGCCAGCAGTACTGAAGAGCAAGCCATCGCTTCGGGCAATCCCTTTTCGTTGATCAGCGAGATCCCAGTGACGCGGCCGTCTTCCACTTCTAGTTCGGTAGAGAATTCAAATTCGCGCACGGAAATGTTTTTGAGGGTCTGGGCTTTGGCGTAGAGCGCGCGCAGAATTTCGCGTCCGGTCGAGTCGCCCTGCGCGTGCAGAATGCGGTTGCGGCTGTGCGCGCCTTCCCTGCCGAAAACCAGCTTGGTGCCGCTACGGTCAAATTGCGTACCCCAGGCGATCAGTTCCTCGATCCGCCCCGGGCCTTCCTCTACCAAAGTCTTCACGGCTTCCGGAATGCACAGGCCGTCGCCGGCGATCAGCGTATCCTGCAGGTGGAGGCTGACCTCATCTTCGTCGCTGAGGGCCGCCGCAATCCCTCCCTGAGCATACTGCGTGTTGGAATTGGTGACTTCCTTTTTGGCGAGCACAAGAACTCGCCCAGCGTCGGCGAGTTCGATGGCGGCACGCAGGCCGGCAACACCGGCGCCAATCACTACGAAATCGGTCTCGGCTGGAAGACCCTTCATAATCCTTGATCTTGTTCGTATACGTTGATCGGAAATGGTATCACTTCCCGGCACAATGGCGAATTAAGCGACCATTAAAGCCATGGCTTTTTAAAGCGTAATGGCCATAGGCTATTATGGAATTCCATGGCGCAAGTTACCATCCACGTGCTGCCGCGGCCCTACCAGGCCCGCATTGAGAACGGTTTGCTGGCCCGGGCCGGGAGCTTGCTGGCGGAGCTGCTGCCACAATCGAGTAAAGTATTTGTGATTACGGTTCCGCGGGTGCGGCATCGCTGGGGCGCGAAATTGTTGCGTTCGATGACCGCCGCGGGCTTTAAGCCTCAAGTGCTGCAGATGCCTGACGGCGAGCCGGCTAAGAAGCTTGCGACCGTTGAATCTCTGGCCGAAAAACTTTCACGACTGGGCGCCGACCGCAAAGCAGTGCTGATCGCGCTCGGCGGGGGCGTGGTCGGCGACGTGACGGGATTGCTGGCTTCGCTTTACATGCGCGGCATCGAACTGGTGCAGATTCCTACGACCGTTCTCGCTCAAGTGGATGCTTCAGTTGGCGGTAAGACCGGCGTCAACCTCGGAGCTGGGAAAAATCTGCTCGGAACATTTCACCAGCCGCGGGTGGTTCTGATTGATCCTGAAGTGCTGCACACGCTGCCCAACCGCGAGTTTCGCGCTGGTTTATACGAGGCGCTCAAGTGCGGCATCATCGGCGATCTCGATCTCTTTCTGCGCTTCGAGCAAAAGCGGTCGCAGATTTTGAAGCGCGATCCGGTTGAGTTGGAAGGGTTGATCGCGCAGTCGGTGAAGCTGAAAGCGGAAGTAGTTTCCGCCGACGAGCACGAAGGTGGATTGCGGCGCGTACTCAACTTGGGCCATACCATCGGACACGCGCTCGAAGCCGAAACCGGCTATCGAAGCCTGCTTCACGGCGAAGCCGTCGCCTGGGGAATCATCGCGGCGACGAATATTGCGCTCACCGTTGGCCGCACCGATAGCGTAACCGCTGGCCGCATCGCCGACGCTGTACTCAGCCTTGGTCGTCTTCCCGAACTTAAGGTGAGCGCACGCAAGATTCTCGCGCGCCTGCAGGCTGACAAGAAAACGCAAAACGGGGCGGTGCATTTTGTATTACCTCGGGAGATTGGAAAGGTAGAAATTGCCGCCGATGTGCCTGACAATGTCGTGATCAACGCCGTGGAAGAGTTGCGCCGCCTCTCACGCGGCGGCTGGGTTTGGGGGAAGGGAACTAAAGCCAGTGCATGAGGCTCCGAGAGCGATAGTGGTCGGCGCCGCGCCGGAAGGAGCGAGGGACGCGGATTCTGCGGCTAACGCGGTGCGCGAGATGTTCTCTTCGATTGCTCCGCGCTACGATCTCCTCAATCATGTGCTGTCGTGCAACGTCGATCGGCTGTGGTGGCGCCGGACAGCGCGCTCTTTTTCGCAAATTCTTGAGCGGCCCGATGCGAGCGTGCTCGATCTGTGCTGCGGCACCGGCGACATGACCTTCGCGCTGCGCAGGCAAGCGCGGAATTTTAGCCCGCAGATATGGGGCGCCGACTTTTCTCATGCGATGCTGCAGCGCGCCCGGGGGAAATCTCTCGACCGGGCATCGAGCAACGGAAAGCCTGCGATGCCGCGCTGGATCGAGGCTGATGCCCTGCGACTTCCGTTTCCTGACCAGCACTTCGACCTGATTACGTCAGCTTTTGGCTTTCGCAATCTCGCTGACTACGATGCTGGCCTGCGCGAGATCGCTCGCGTGCTGAAGCCCGGAGGCGAATGCGGCATCCTCGACTTCAGTGAGCCCGAAGGAATGATGGGACGGCTCTATCGCATTTACTTTAAGGAGATTCTTCCACGGGTTGGCACGATGATCTCCGGCGTGCGGGGTCCCTATGCTTATTTGCCTGCGTCGGTAGAACGCTTTCCGGAGCCAGATGAGATGCTCGGGCGCATGCGCCGCGCTGGCTTCCGCGAAGCTACTTGGAGTCCTTACACTTTCGGGATCGCCGGGTTGTATCGCGGCAAGAAGTGAAACGTACCGCAGCGGCTAAAGCCGGCTATGAGAGCAAGTCTTATCGCAGCGCTGAAGCCCTGCGCCACCCAAAACCAGTCGCATGCCACCCGAAATCAGGCGCGAGATCTAGTCTTTCCACAATCTCTTAAAGCAGCTATCCCGCGTCGCGCAACAACTTGCTGAGCGCTTGGATGTCTGCAGGGTTCGCATCTCCAACCACAAAGTAGCGCAGACCGTTTTGTGTCCAAGTTTCGGTGTTGAACGATCTAGCGTTGAAAGCCCGCGTCGGCAGCTCCCGCAGGTCACGATTGCGATTTAGAAAAATGAAGACGGAAATTTCGTGCTTGCGGACTTGATAAATCAAGTGTGCGCCGGGGATCTGCGCCAGATAGGTAACTCGACCTCCGACCAGAGTGAAGTCCGACCCCGCCAAGTCGGGCAGGTTAAACGTAAACGGGATTCTACCCTGAAACCAAGGCTTCACTGTGTGGCGATCGGAGGAAACGACATCGACCGGTGTCGTGCTGGCGAGAGCGCTCACATGCAAGTCCGTCAGTTCGTCGTAAAGGCTGGCGCGGGCTTGACGGTCGCGATTCATGTACCCATTCAGGAAAACTGCCGTCACCAGCAGAGCAAGAGCTGGAATCAAAAGCAATCGCCGCCATCGAAACGCCCAGGGCGGATTCGCCGAAACTTTTTTTGTGATCCGCTCACGAAGCTCAGCGCTCGGCGCATAGCGTTTTCCCGCCATCTGCACCGAGCGCTTGATCTGTACTCGCTCCAATGCATCGGCGGTACACCCCGCGCATTCGCGGAGATGAGCGGCCAAGGCAATGGACTCCGCTGGCGCGAGTTCGCCATCGAGATAGCGATCCAGCTTTGCGCCCCACTGCTCACACCCCATGCCGCCCTCCCTCAATCTTCTTGCGCAAAATGCCGCGAAGGGCCTTACGCGCTCGCGATAGACGCGACATGACCGTGCCGACGGGAATCGCGAGCGTTTCCGCGATCTCCTGATACGACATCTCTTCCACTTCGCAGAGCAGCAAGATCTCGCGAAATGGCACCTGCAAATTCTCCAGTGCCTGTTGGACCATCTCGCGGTTGGATTGCTCAATCAGCAGAGTCTCTGGCGTCGGCGTCTCCGCTGGTAAATTCGCGCCCTCTTCGTCATCCAGTACCACCGTGGCTTTCAAACCAGTGCGCGAGCTCAGAAAGGAATTGCGCAGAATGCGATACATCCAGGCGCGAAAATTCGTTCCGGGTTGAAACGAAGAAAAGCCCCGCAACGCCTTGGTATAAGTCTCCTGCACCAGGTCCTCAGCCTCGGCTCTGTCCTGCGCCAGCCAATGCGCGAAGTTATAGAGCTGATCGAACAAGGGCAACGCCAGCTCTTCAAACGACGCCGCATTGTGCCGCTCGTCGGACACCCGCATAGAGTAAACCAACCAGGGACAGATTTATTCCCTGATTGCCGAAATATCGTAGGGATAAATTCGCAGGATTCGCGTTATCCACTGCGCCAGCCGGAGCGGTGGACATTTAGTGGGAAGTGGAAGAATGGAAATAGGGCCGCTTCCCCCGGGACCCATGCATTGTGAAGACGACTCGCTACGCTCGTCGAGACAGAAGAAGCGGCTGTTCCCACACTAGCTTTACATCCGCTTTAAGCACTTAGCTTCCAACAGGTGCGCTAGCAGCCTGCGACGCGTTCTCTGCGGGTTTGAAGCTGTCGGCGAAGGCCTCGGCAATTGTGTAACGCAAGACGTTCTCATACTGGCCCCCCACGAACATGCGGAGCCGGTCGACATTCATGATGTATTCACCGGTCATGTAGGGGAGCGCTTCGGGCGGAATCGCCGAGACTTGCCGCTTCCATAGAAATTCCAATACCAGCCTCATCGCCAACTTTCCCGGGACGCGCACGAGTTTGGCTTGCGCCATTTCGATGCAGCGGCCGTACGTAAGAGGCTCGCCGCGCCCTGCAACATTCAGAATGGTCAGCCGCTGCGCCTCCGGATCGCGGCGCAGAATGTAGGCGATCAGCCGCGCCATGTCGTCGACGTGCACGAACTGAATTTTGTTGTCGAGATATTGCTGACCGCGCGGCAGCATGCAGGGCAGGCGCTTGCCTGCGCTGCGCATCTTCTCGGCACGTGCGCTCTTTCCATTGGGAGTGCCGCGAAAAGCTCCCAGCAGATAATTGTCCACGCTGCCGCCGGCGAAAATGTGCGGACGCAGAATGTAGACGCTGCAGCCACGCAGAGCGGGGGAGCGCTGCTGTACTACTTCGTCGCACTGCTTCTTGTGAATGGCGTAGGGCAGGGTGTGGGCCGCCATGGGAGATTCTTCCGTCGCCGGAGCCGGAAGGCTGGGCCCATAGACTGAAACGCTGCTGGGAAAAATGAATTGCCTGATCCCAACATCACCCGTGCGGTTGGCCTCGGTGATCGCCTCCATCACTCGCGCCGTGCCGGCCACGTTGATCTGCCACATGCGTTCGACTTGAAGGACGCCGGTGCGTACCGGATCGATCACAAAAGCCAGATGAACCACCGACGCCGGCTTAGTATCGCGCAGCATTTCATAGAGCGCGCGCGTGGTCGACTCTTCGCCTAAATCCATGCGCTCGAATTGCAGCGGCAAGTCGGTCTGGGGTGGATTCAAGTCCACCCCGATCACAGAGTATTCCGCCAGCAGGGGGAGCAGCCGGGAACCCAGGTTCCCGGCGATGCCTGTGACCACGACAACAGGTTTCTCCGCCATCAGTTGGGTTTGGCCGAAGGTGCCTGGGGTGTCGGGGTTGGTGCTGGAGCAGGCGCGGCACCTTGTCCCGGAGGGTTCCCCGCCGGTGGCGTGCCCTGCGGCGGCATCGGCATCCCCGGCCGGATGTGCGGCGGAGGCGTTCCTCCCATACCCGGCCGTCCTGGCGGCATCGCCGCTCCAAAATAGGCTTCGTTGGGGATGGCCTGGAACGAGTTGGTGTACTTCTCCGTCATTTCCTTAAGGCGCTCGCTCTTCAGCTTGTTATGGATTTCTGTCTTTAGCGTCTCATCCAGCGGCAGAACCTGCTTGCTCTCCACCTTGTAGATATAGTGGCCGCCGTTGTCGCTGATAACCGTGGATACTTCGCCCACCTTCAAGTCGAATACCGCGGCGTGGGCCGGAGGCAATCCCGTACGCCGCACCTTGGGCAAGTTTACGGTCGGATTTTCGACTTTCGTCCCGGATGCTTCGAACGCTTCTTTCTGAAGCTTGGCAAAATCTTCCCCAGCCGCAGCCTTTTCCCGCAACGAGTCGGCCAGCTTGTTTAACTCCTGCTCGCCTTTTTCACGCTTCGCCTGTTCTTCTGCTGCTTTGGCCTTCTGCTGTTCTTCGGTCAACTTTTCCGGCTCTTTACTTTTCGCGTCGTCTTTGTCCTTACCCTTGTCTTTATCTTTATCTTTATCGTCCTTGTCTTCCATGTCATCTTTTTCTTCGGCCTCAACCGTCTTGTAGCGCGGGATGAAAAGCCGGTCCAAAGAGAACTGCTCGTAGCCTTCGGGATTTTTCTTGTAGTACGCCTCGACGTCCTCGGGGGTGATCTTATCTGCCTGCTCCTGCAGCGAACGCTGCAATTGCTGGGTGAGAAGGTTCATCTTGTAGATTTTTAGCGCTTCCAAATACTGCGGACTCTTGTCGAGGCTCTTGTCCTTGGCGGCTTCCGACATGGCCATTATCCGGGGCAGAGCGGTTTCCAGTTGCCGCTTCATCTGGGGCGTGATCGTGGACGAAGGCGACAGAGAGCTCGCGATCTTTTCGAACTCCGCTCGCGTAATTTCAGTTTTGCAGTCTGCCGGTTTCTTCGTGGCAGCGGCTTTGCTCGCGCCAGCGGCAGTCTTGGCGGCAACGGGTTTACATACGCCCTTGATGGTGAGCACTACAGCGCTCTCTGCCACTTCTGCCGGCGGAGCCGCAGTTTGGCTCGGCGCTCCCGCAGCTTGAGACGCTGGCGGAGGCGGTGTCGGCGTCATCGGTGCCTGGGCCTGTCCCCAGGCGAGGGTACCCAAAAGCACACACAGCAACGAACTCTTACCCATAACAAAATTCCTCCAGGATTGGTACATCAGGAAGTTGAACAACCCGAACCTAGCATCCTAGCATAGAGGCGCTTTTCCACAGAACCCCGCAAGGCACACCAAAGGCGGTGCACCTGGCGTGTTTCTCTTGGCGCAATTCCGCAATAGCGGCGATAATCGCAACATGTCCGGGACGCCGGCCCTCTATTCGCCCAACGCTATGCGCGCCGAAAAGCGCGCGGTCGCTGGAAGCTCGGTGATTGCCGCGCTTTTGATTACGGGCGGGAAAGTTATCGTTGGAGTTACTACCGGCAGCCTGGGCATTCTCTCGGAGGCGGCGCACTCTGCGCTTGATCTTGTTGCGGCTTTGCTTACCTATCTTTCCGTTGGAGTCTCCGACAAACCAGCCGACGCCGACCATCAATATGGCCACGGTAAGATCGAGAATTTTTCTGCATTTGTCGAAACCGGTCTGCTGCTGCTGACCTGTGCCTGGGTTATCTACGAAGCCGTGGTTCGCCTGTTCTTCCGCCGGGTTGAAGTTGAGCCGTCCGTCTGGGCATTTGCGGTGATGCTCATTTCGATGGCGGTGGACCGGTGGCGTTCGCAGGCCCTCGGCCGCATCGCAACCAAATACGATAGTCAGGCTCTTGAGGCTGACGCCCTGCATTTTTCCACCGACGTATGGTCAGCGGGCGTGGTCGTGCTGGGCCTCGTGTTGATTCTTGTGGGACGGATTTATCATCTTGACTGGCTGCGGCTGGCTGATCCTATCGCCGCGCTCTTTGTCGCCGGCGTCATCGTTTCAGTAAGCTGGCGGCTAGCGCGTCGAACAGTCGACGCTTTGCTCGACGCTGCACCTGCCGGTGTTCGCGGGCAGATCATCGAATCCGTCTCGCGAGTCGAAGGTGTGCTTGAGGTGGGGCGGGTTCGCATTCGCCGCGCCGGCAACCACTACTTCGCCGATCTCGCCGTCGGCCTGGCCCGCACCGTAACTTTTCAGCGCTCCGAGCAATTGGTCGCCGCCGTAAGCTCTGCGGTGCGCGCGATTCTTCCCGATGCTGACGTTACCGTCCAGCCTCTGCCGCGCGCTCAGCGCTCGGAGAATATCTTCGACCGCATTCGCGCCGTCGCTACGCGGCACAATCTCAATGTCCACGACATTAGCGTGCAGGATCTCGGTGGACGCCTGCATGTCGAGCAGCACGTCGAACTCGACGAGCGCATGACATTGAAAGAAGCCCACGATCAGGTCACCGAACTCGAAGCCGATATGCGCGCCGACGTGCATGAGATCGCCGATATCCTCACGCACATCGAAAGCGAGCCTGCCACCATCGAGAGCGGCGACGAGTTAGTGCGCGACGCCGACCTCGAGCGCCGCCTGAAAATAGCCGCCGCCCAGTTTCCAGAGATTGTGGACATGCACGACATTCAGATCAAGAAAGTTCGGGGGCGCCTCTACGTCTCCTGTCACTGCACGCTATCCGATGATCTGCCGCTGGCCCGCGTCCACGACATTCAGACCGAACTTGAAATTCACTTCAAGCAGGACGCTCCGGAACTTTTTCGAGTGTTAATTCATCCCGAACCCACAACCGATAATCGAAGATAGAGCGATCGAAGGAACTAGAAGCCGTCAAGCCATCTCATAATGAACCGCAGGCGTAAGCTGCCGATTCCCTCAGGGGCTAAAGCCCGCGTATTTACTGGCCCTGAGCGGCACGGCTGGAAGCCGTGCCCTACCCGATCCGATTTGTGAGAAAGTAGATAGGTTCTAGCTGAATGAGCGGATCGATGACTAACGCACACGCTACATGGGTTGACAATCACCGTTTCGACGCCGCTGCCGATAGCGGTCATCCCGTGGCGATGGACGGCGACAAAACCAGCGCTGCGTCGCCCATGGAACTCGTACTCATCGCGCTTTGCGGCTGCACGGGCTATGATGTCGTCTCGATTCTGCAAAAAAAGCGCGAGCCTTTTACCAGTCTCGAAGTTCGCGCTCAAGCCGAACGAGCCACCGAGCCGCCCTCGGTCTTCACCGAAATCAAATTGATTTACCGCATCGGTGGTAAAGTGTCTCGCAAGGCCGTCGAGGACGCGGTCCGCCTCTCGAAAGACAAGTACTGTTCCGTCTCGGCCATGCTTGAGAAGACCGCAAAGATCACTGCCGAGATCGAGTACGCAGATGCCTAGACTCAAAGCAAAACCGGTCAAATCGAATCGAGGTCGCAAATGAAGAAGCGTTTCGTTTTCTTTCCCTTGTTCATCGCCGCCGTGAGTTTCTCCGTCTTCTTGCGGTCCAACGGTTCGGATCAAGTAAGAGCCGTGCAGATGGTGATGCTGATCGCCATCGGTATATGCCTGGGTATTGGCCTGGCGAATTTGCTGGTTCTTTTCAAACCGAAGTCGCAGGACTGACGGAACAAAGACTGAGGAATATGGCTTTGCGCATTCTCCTCTTCACTCAATCCGGCTGCCTCAATTGCGAAGTGTTGAGGATATTTCTGGAGCTGAAAGGAATTGCTTTCGAAGAGCGCGACATGAGTTCGGAGGCCGGAGCGAGTCTCGAATTGCTTGAAACCTACCACAGCCACACCGTACCCACGCTGGTAATTTTCACTTCCAAAGGCGCGGAAGTGATCGAAGGCTTCGATCCCGACCGCCTTGACCAGATTCTCTCGGCGGCCTGATGATCGAAAGCTGACAACCAAGTCTCATCAGCGCAAGAGGACTCACATCCAAACCACAGTTCAGCAATCAGCGCCGGCGCATCCTCTGCGCGGATATTTCTTTATCGCCTCGGCCGCGTTTTTGTGGGGAGTCTCAGCAGCGCTTGGCCGCGCCATGTTTACCGGACGACTGCCGTTCTTTGAAACAGCGCTTCGCCCCATTGATCCACTCATCCTTTCGCAAACGCGAACCACATGTTCGTTGCTGGTACTGCTTCCCATTCTCACCGCTTCCAAAGGGTGGCAACGCATCAAACTGCCAGCGCGAGATCTTGCCCATTGCTTTCTTCTGGGCACGCTGGGGGTCGCAGTATCAAACTATTTCTATTACGTCGCAATCCAGAGGACCAACGTCGCGATTGCCATCATCGTGCAATACACCGCACCGGTGTGGGTGCTGATTTACGTCGTTGCCCGCCGTCAGCAAACGCTCTCGTTGCAAAAGGTACTGGCGGTGGCGCTCGCGGTGACGGGAATTGCGCTGGTCATCGGAATCATTGGCGCGCGTTCAACCGGCGGGCTCGCTCTTCACTTCGACTCCTACGGCCTGATCGCAGCGTTGTTGGCTTCGTTTTCGTTCGCTTTTTACAACGTCGCCGGACACCGCATTCTGGCCTGCTACGACCGCTGGCGCGTCCTGGTATGGACGCTTGCCGCAGCCGCGCTCTTCTGGCTTTTCGTGAATCCTCCCTGGAAAATCGTTGCCGCGCGCTATGTCCCGGTACAGTGGCTGTTCCTCTTTGTCTTCTCGATGATTTCTGTGTTGGGGGCTTTCTCGCTTTATTTTCTCGGCCTGCAGTATCTTGAACCTACGCGTGCGATCATCGCCAGTTGCCTGGAGCCGGTTTTTTCCATTCTTCTCGCTGCTTTACTTTTAGGAGAAACGCTGCGCCCTGTGCAGACTCTGGGAATTGTCTTCGTGCTCGCGGCGATCGTAATCGTGCAACGGCCGGCGCGCGGAGTCATGGTCGAGCCCATGGAATGAAATTTCCCACGGCGACAATTTCGCCCACCGCAGGCTGTACCAAGGCATCCGGGCACGGGAAAATCGCATCTCAAGTTCTTACTATCGGTGTAATTTCCTCACCAATTTTTGACACGGAGGTCTAGAATCGCCGTGAAAATGATTCGTCGGAGAATCATTCCGCTTACCATCCCCCTTACCATGTGTCTGCTCGCGCTTCAATCTCTGTCCTTCGCGCAAACCCCATCCAGCAGCGCTTCGGAAGAGGCGCAGAGATCGGCAGCACCTTCGGAGCAAAACACGCAGCCGAATCGCAACCCGCAAGACAATGCGCAGAACCCACCGCCGGGCGAGCTTCCGAATGCCCCTTCCAGTACTAAGACGGAGCCTTCGCTGGAAGACCTGGGATTCTCCACTTCGCAAACCCAGAGCGATGCGAAGCGCCAGGCGCTGCTTGACAAACGCACGCACATGTTGAAAGTTCATCAACGGCTTGGTTTGATCGCGGTGATTCCGATTACGGCGACGGTTATCAGTTCCCTGGGGGCGGGCGGCAAGAACACGAGTTCGGCCTCCCGCGACTTGCATGCGGCGCTGGGAGGACTGGCCGGAGATCTGTATTTTGCCAGCGCCTACTATGCCATCCGCGCGCCTCGCGTGCCCGGAACTGAAACCCGCGGCCCCATTCGTTTTCACAAGGCGATGGCCTGGATTCACGGCCCCGGCATGATAGCCACGCCGATCCTTGGCATCATGGCGTTCGATCAGAAGAACAAAGGCGAAAAAGTTCACGGCATTGCCCAGGCGCACGGCCCGGTTGCCATTGTTACCGCGGGGGCCTTCGGCGCCGCACTACTCTCCGTATCCGTGAAATTTTGAATCTAAGTCCTTGCACTTATGAAAAAATCAATTTCGCTTCTTCTCCTTCTACTGCTTCCGCCCCTCGTTCTTGCGGCCGATAGTCAATGGATACTGCAGCAAGGGATGCTCACGTATCACGTCTCTCACCCTCTCCACCAAAGCGAAGGCGTTAGTCATGAGGTGCGAGGCAAAGGAATTTGCCATGCCGGACAGTGCGACTTTCTGATCGCCGTCGCTGTGAAGTCGTTTGATTCCGGCGACAGCAATCGCGACCTGCACATGATTCAGGTAACGCGCGGCGCGCAGTTTCCCATGGTCACCGTTCGTGCGCGATTGCCCGAGTCCGCCGCAACTTCCGCAACGCTCCAAGCCGACCTGGAGATTCAGTTCGCGGGCCAGACTGCGCATTTTAATCGGGTTCCATTCGAACTCACTACGCAGGGCAATCAGATTCGCATTACCGGAACAATCCCCGCCACCCTCACCGATTTTAAGATCGATCCACCTTCGCTCTTGACCCTGCCGGTGAAAAACGATATCCCCGTGCGTGTCGACCTGACCTGGAAGCAGCAATAATTTCCACTAGAGATTTTCGAGTATTGCCGATAGAGCATGGCCTCGCGGAACGGCAGCCCGGGGAGACTCTGCAGCAAGTGGTGGCGCGCCGACTCCACCATGTACGGCAAAAAGAGCAGGCCCACAGTCAGAAAGCTTAACGGACAGGGTTTATACTCTGATACCTGTCTCGCGCTTTGACAATGTTTTTACATCCCATCCGATGATTCTGAGTTAGCCTTGCAGGATCATCCTTAAACTAGAAGGCTGATGCCGGATGTGTCCATGAGATTGAAGTGGATTGCCACGGTTCTTGTTTTTCTTTTCGCCTCCCTAACACCTTGTTTTGCCCACCACATGGCGGTGGTGGTCAATAAAGAGAACGCTACCGATAACGTCACCGCGGTGCACCTTGCCAAAATCTTCCGCTCCGACGTCAAGAAGTGGTCTGACGGCAAGAATATTGTGCTTGTGCTGCATGCGAGCTCCGCCGGCGAAAGTGAAACTCTCGAGCGTTTAATCAAAGTAAATGCTGCGGAATGGAAGACGCTGGTCGCAGCTCACAAGGACTCCATCGCGATTGAGGATTCCGACGCAGATGTTCTCAAGCGCGTACAATCCACGCCCGGAGCCATTGGCGTTGTCGATGTCCGTTCGGTCGACAGCACCATCAAGGTGGTGCGCGTGGATGGCAAATTGCCTATGGAATCGGGCTATTTGCCCCATTAGGTAGTGCATCGTGCGCTATAAGTACTTGCGACGGGGGAATCTGCCTTCCCACGTTTCCCTCCCAAGTCTTTACAAATCCTTGACACCTTCCGTCCGGCCCTGGGTTATAAGATCGTGGTGCTCAAAGGTGCTTCATGAAAATACCCGGTTCCGTGGCTCTGATTTTCGTGCTCCTCGCACTATTGACGCACGCGACCGCCCAGGACACCTCTCCGAATTTAAGCTTGTTATTCAGTTTTCCGTGCGATGCCAGCGGCGTCTGCGCGGACGGCTACTTTCCCATTTCGCTGATTGAAAGCGTCGACGGCAATTTTTACGGAGCGGCCGCCGGAGGTGGTGCCGGAATGAATGCCCAGGGCACGATCTTCAAGATCACTCCGGCGGGCGAACTCTCTGTCATTTATAGTTTCGCCGAGAACCCGGATGGCAGCTTGCCTAACGGTTCCGCTCCGGGCAGTCTGGTCGAGGGCATCGACGGGTTTCTCTACGGAACCACGTCGGAGAATGGCGCCAACGGATTTGGAACCGTCTTCAAATTGAGCAAGAGCGGGAAGATCCAAGTGCTGCATAATTTTTGTGGCACTGAGACCTGTTCCGACGGTGCCAATCCCGGCTTTTTCATGCAGGCGATCGACGGTAACTTCTACGGCGGAACGGGGCCGACGCTTCCTCCTACCAGCGTGCTCTATCGTATGACGCCAACCGGTGCTTTCAAGGTTCTGCACACATTTGATACGAAATCGCAGCCGGATGGCGCCGGAATTTTTGGCATGGTGCAGGCTGCGGACGGCAATCTTTATGGAACGACCGTGGCTGGCGAGCAATTCCAGCCTTTCAACAGCGTATTTCGTTTTGCTCCAGCCACAGGCGACTATACCGTCTTGCACGGCTTCAATACTCCCAACATCAACCTGGCGGATGTAGCCACCAGCGATTTGGCGTTGAGCTCGACAGGCGAACTCTTCGGTCTTCAGGCGGGAAGCAAGTTGTATGAGATAAGTCTCGCCGGTAAGTTTAAAGAACTTAGCATTCTCTCCACGACCAATTTTTTTGACGGCAACATCCTTGAGGCTTCGGACGGAAATCTGTGGGGCGATTTCGACGGAGGCGACTGCAGCGGACAGGGCATAGCTTTCGCCGCGACCACGTCAGGTTCTGAGCTTCAGAACCTCACGTTTGAGTGCAGCACGGTCGGCGAACAGCCGGGAGCCATGATCCAAGCTGCCAATGGCAAGTTTTACGGCGTCACCGTGGGCAACGGAGGCGCATCGACCGATAGCATTACCAATGGCACGATCTGGACAATCGATGCCGGTCTTCCCGCCCCCCTACCAGGAGTGGTAGCCTTCAGACCCTCAAGTGGCAAAGTCGGGACGAAGGTTGTGCTTCAGGGAAATCATTTTGTCGGTACAACCGCTGTCTCTGTGAACGGCGTGAGCGCCACGTTCCAAGTGCTAAGCGTGAATTACCTCAGCGTTACGGTGCCGGCGGGCGCTACTACAGGACCGATCTCCGTCACAAATGCAGGTGGGAAGAGCACGAGCACGAAGTCTTTCACGGTGCCGTAGTGGTCGAGCAGAGCAGAACTTTCCTTATCGCGGTTTAAGCCTCAGTAGATGAAAATATCTTCGCGCCTTCTTCACGTCGCGCGCGATCTGCTCGCGCAACGCTTCGACCGACGGAAACTTGATCTCATCGCGCAGGCGATCCAGGAAACAAATCTCGACTTCGCTCTCCGGGCGTCAGTTCAATGGGATGAAAGTTCAGCAGATGCGTTTCGATGGCAAATGATTCCGCCCCGAACGTTGGACGATTACCCACATTCGTGACCGAATCAAAGTGCTCCGTGCCGACGCGCGTGCAGGTG
The DNA here is from genome assembly GCA_963781635.1 of uncultured Acidobacteriaceae bacterium. Taxonomy (GTDB): domain Bacteria; phylum Acidobacteriota; class Terriglobia; order Terriglobales; family Acidobacteriaceae; genus Sulfotelmatobacter. The sequence continues at coordinate 185,762 of CAWAFZ010000009.1, read as the reverse complement.
ATGTAAACGCCGTCCTTCGGCACGAGCTCTTCATAGCGCGCCAGATTGATGGTCGGCACGGTGTACTTCGATCCGTAACCGCGCCCGCGTCCCGGCGCTGCCAGAATGCAGAACGGACGCGCCAGCAGATGCCGCGCCCGGCTCACGCGCCCCGCACCGAGCAACTTCCGAATCTGGCTGCTCGAAACCGGTTCGCCGCGCAGTTTCATCTCGGGATAGACCTTGACCTCGAATCCCATCTCCCGCCCGAATTCGGCGAGCAGGTTCATGTCGCCCGCGGCCTTGTGGCCGAAGCGGAAGTTGAATCCTTCATGCACTTCGCGCGCATGCAGTTTTTTCTTGCAGAATGCGTTCGGCGAACTGCCGCGGAGTCATCAGCGAAAGATCGCGGCCGAAGGGCAACAGCAAGCACCGCATCAATGCCCGTGCCTTCGAGCAAGCGCAGTTTTTCCGGAATGGGAGTGAGCAGCTTCAATCCCGATCCGGCCGCAGAATCCGCGTCGGATGCGGCTCAAACGTCACCGCCACAGCCTTCGCCCCGCTCGCGCGCGCCCGCTGCACGATTTCGCCCAGCACGTGCGCATGCGCCCGGTGCACTCCGTCAAAATTGCCCTACACTCACCAGCGACGGCCCGAAGTCCAGCGGGAACGTCTTCGAGTTTGTGAAAAACCTGCATAGCAAGTGAACAGTGGTCCGTAGATGGCCAGTGGCCTCAGAAAAACCAGCGCATCCCGGCATCGGGTTTATCTGACCAGTCTGACTCACTGAGTCCGACTGCCGTTTCTAGATTTCAAACTCCAGCTTCATCCCGTCATACGACAGCCGCACATGCGCGGCAGCGTGGCGTTGGTCGCCTCGTGCGCCAGATCGTGGCAAATGTGCGTGAAGAATGCCCGCTTCGGTTTCACCCGGTCCACGATCGCAGCGAATTCTTCACCGTCGAGTGCGTGGGATGAGGCTTGTGCCGCAGCGCATCCAGAAAAAGAATGTCCAGCCCTTCCAGTTGATGCAGCGACGATTCCGGAATCTCGCTGTGGTCGGTCAGATACGCCGCCGAGCCAAACCGGTAGCCGTAGATCTGCGCTTCGCCGTGAATCAGAAGCACCGGCTCGAAGCGCACTCCGAATACATCCACGGGACCATCGATCGGCCGCAATTCCAGCTGCGGCAACCCGCCATATTTGTAGTCGGCGTCAAAGATGTAGCTGAACATCCTGCGCAGAAATGCGGCCGCGTCGGGCCGCGCATAAAGCGGCAACTTCTCCGGTTTGTGACGGTAGCTGAAGCGGCCGCAAGTCGTCGATGCCCAGAATGTGGTCGGCGTGGGTGTGGGTGTAGAACACCGCATCCACGCGCTGATGTTCTCGCGAATCGCCTGCGTGTAAAAATCGGGCGTGGTGTCGATCAGCACAACCTTGCCGCCGTACTCCAGCATGATCGAAGGCCGCGTCCGCCGGTCGTGCGGATCGCTCGAATGGCACACCGCGCAGTCGCATCCCAGCGTGGGCACGCCCATCGACGTGCCGCTGCCCAGCACGGTCAACGTCGCTTTCATGTTTAACGTTCAGCCGTTGCAATGTAAGTTACGCCATGTGGAGTTATCGGCTACGTCCGCTGGTTCCTGTGGCAGCTCCCGGCTGCGGCGGGCGCGCCAGCGCGTTGGTCACTTCCACGTAGGCCATGCGCAGTTCATAGAGGCTGTTCTGCAGAAAGTTCTCTTCCGTCGGGTCAGGTTGCCCTTGGTTTTTTCCGCGATCAGGCTCAGCGTGTCGATGGTCTGCCGCGCGCCAATGATGTCGACCCGCGGCTGCTCGCCCTGCTGCCGCATCAATCCCAGTTGCATCATCGCCGTCATGTAGAGCGACGCCAGGAAGCGCTCGAACGTCATCTCGAAATCTTTGGCCGAATGTCCGCTGAGTTCGACCTGCGAATCGAGATCCTTCGACGACTGCCGGTAGGCCGCCGCCTGCGCCTGTCTGCTCGGCAGCGGTGGGCGGCGGCGGCATGCCTTGCTCCCAGCCTCGTCTGCCGCCGGAAACGCCGTCACGGGCTGCTGCTGGCGGCGGGACGGCTTGGCCGCGGTTGGCAGCGCTCGGAGTGGCACACGCGGCTGGAGCGTCGCTGGCTTGGGCGCCTCCGCTTCCTCGGGAACATCTTTGCCGCAACTCTCGCCCGTCCTCGGTGAACAACCGCCGGTCGGTTACGGTGAAACCTGATTCGTGTCTCTTCTCAGCCATAGTGTTTCCTTGTCTTCAGTCTAGATCTTGGTGAAGCCTTGCATTCACGGTCACACTCTGTGCAGAGCGACATCTCTCCTGCAACAAGCGCGCTGTCCTGCATGCGGCAACTGGAACCACGGTCGCCTTTGACCGTTCCAATCGTCACCTCGCGCCCCGGCACTCCCACTTCGCGCCGAATATATCCCAGCGCGACCGTCCGCTCGCCACTGGCGGCGTGCAAGCGAAGCGACGCTGGTGATCTCGCCCACTTCCTTTTCGTCCGACGATAATCTTGCCCCCGCCGCGATCGTCGCCTGTGCCCTCCACCAGAAATCCGGTAAACTTGCGATGCACGTTGCCGCGCGAGCGAATGCGCTCCACAATCTCCTGCCCAACATAGCATCCCTTGTTGAAGTTAAGCGCGCGCATCTGCTCGGTTTCCTGCGGCAGGTCGCGCTCGCGGATGTCCACGCCATAGAGCGGCACGCCGCAACAATGCGCTGCATCTCCAGCGCCTCGATCCCACCGGCGTCGCTCCGGCGGCCAGCAGCGCCTCCCATGTCTTGTGGACATCCTTCGGGGCGAGCCATATTTCGTACGATTCCCGCTGCGCATCTTCCGTGGCATCCTCGCCGCGCACTACCAGTGCACTCCACACAACCGCAGTCGCAGTTACATCGTGGAGTGATCACCTGCAAGGGCTGCAGCTCCGGAACCTCGATTCCAGCCGCCTTGAGTGCAGTCCGCGCCTTCGGCCCCGCCACGCCCAGAGCAGTCACTTCTCGGTTTCGTTCACGATTCCACATCGTCCATGATGATGTAGTGATCGAACGTCGCCAGAATCTTCTCCACCTGGCTGCGATCGGTTTCCACCACGATCGATCGCCGCGGTTGTAAGCGTGCAGATCGCCCAGGATGTGCCCCTGCGGATTCAGCAGAAAAGCGTACACTCCGTGGCCCACGGCAGATCGCGAATATTGTTCGTGACCATGCCGTTCAGCCAGCGCACGCGGTCGCCGCCGGTGAGCGAAATCCGGGCGCGAAATCCAAGGTCATAGACGCCGCAACCGCTGCGCAGGGCCGCGAACTCCGCCTGGGGATCGCCAAAGCGCGCCGCCGTGGTCGCGCCGCGATAGTCTGCGACGCTAGCGGCGCGCCCAATTCCGTCTGCGCGTGCAGTGCGTCCTGGAGTGCGGTGTTCGCCATATCGGATATTCGATTATAGCGAAGCGGAAGTGGCAATGCAAACTACTCATTCCGCTCGGCTTGTGTTAACTTTCTGCCGTGGACCCGCAAACGCATTCCAAGAAACGCATCGCCGTCATCCCCGGAGACGGCATTGGCCAGGAAGTCATTCCCGCAGGCCGTTAAAGTCATCGCAGGCCTCCGGGGCCGACGTCGAAATCACCGATTTCGACTGGGGCGCCGATCGCTATCTGCGCGACGGCATGACCGTCCCTCCCGACGGCTTCGCCATGCTGGGGCGCGACTTCGATGCCGATCCTGGTCGGCGCCTTCGGCGATCCCCGTGTCAAGACCAACATTCATGCCAAAGAAATTCTGCTCGGCATGCGCTTCAAGATGGACCTCTACGCCAACGTGCGCCCGGTGCGCCTGCTCGATGCGGCGCTGTGTCCGCTGAAAGGCATCGAGCCGAAAGATGTCGACTTCGTCGTCATCCGCGAAAATACGGAAGGCGTCTACACCGATGCAGGCGGAGTCTTCAAGCAGGGCACGCCCGACGAGATTGCCACGCAGGAAGACATCAACACGCGCAAGGGCGTCGAGCGCATCATCCGCTACGCCTTCGAGTATTGCGAGCGCCACACCAAGCTCGACGGCTCGCCGCGCAAGCAAGTCCTGATGTGCGACAAGTCCAACGCCATGACCCACGCCGGAGGCCTGTGGCAGCGCGTGTTCAAGGAAGTCAGCGGCGAGTATCCGCAGATCACGGCGCAGCACATGTACGTCGACGCGCTCTGCATGCAGATGGTCCGCGATCCGCGCCAGTTCGACGTCATCGTCACCAACAATATGTTCGGCGACATCATCACCGACCTCGCCGCCGGACTGCAGGGCGGCCTGGGCATGGCCGCCAGCGGCAATATCCATCCGGGAAAGACCTCGATGTTCGAGCCGGTCCACGGCTCCGCCCCGCCGATCGCGGGGAAGAATATGGCGAATCCGTTCGGCGCGATTCTGACCGCGGCCATGATGCTGGCGCATTTGGGATTCGACGAAAGAAGCCGACAAGATCGAAGCCGCCGTGCTCGAAGCCGTCCGCCAGAAGAAAACCACGCAGGATATCGGCGGACAGCTCGGGACGCGGGAAGCGGGCGAGTGGGTGGCGAGTGCCTAGTCAAACAAGTCATTCTCGGGTTCGGTCATCCTGAGAATCGGCAGCCAGTCGAGGGACCTCTGCGCTGATGGCAGCGGCACGATGTTCGGGGAATTCTCTCGCGCGCGGCGGAAACACCTTGGCGCGCATTCGATGACGTCGACCTACAAAGGGATCCTTCGACTGCGCGAGAAGCGCGCTTCACGCGCTTTTCACTCCGCTCAGGATGACAAGGGTTGAGGGGTGCGCCGCGTACGATTAACTTTTTCGCCCGCCAGTAGCGCCAACTCCCGCCACTTCCAGTGACAGTCCACGTCGACAAAGCCGATCTCGCGGAACCACCGCAGCTGCGTTTCTAGCTCCAGCAGTTTGTTCGATGGATCTTCGGTCTCGAGTGTATTCCCAAGCGATGTGCAGGAACTCTTCGTGCAGCCGCGGCGTAGGCGAGGCCACATGCTCCAGATTGCAGAAGACGCCGCCCGAGTTCAGCAGGCAAAATCTCGGCGTAGAGCGCGCGCTTGCGCTCATGCACCAGATGATGAATCGCGAAGCTGGAGATCACCGCATCAAACTTGCCCAGCGCGGGCAGCGGCTGGTCGAGATTGTGGGCGACGACGGTAACGGAGGAATCGCCGCCGAAGCGCTTGCGCGCAGCCTCCAGCATGGCAGGCGAAAAATCGACCGCCACGGCCTCAATTCGGTTTCGCTCGCCGATATTCGCGAGGTGCGCCTTAACCAGCGCCAGCAAGCGCCCGTCGCCCGTGCCGAGATCGAGAATCGCGGCGCGCGTCGTGCGGAATAAATTCCAGCAGCGCCGATTCTCCCTCCTTGCGATGGGGATGGAATCGGCGCGTTCCAGGTAGTCGCGGGCGTGACCGTTCGAAGTCCAGAGATTTACGGGTCTGCATTGGCATTTTTGGCTCGAAGGAAAGTATAGGGAAACAGTGTAAACTCTTTCTTAATGGATATCGTTAAAGTGCGCATAAAGACGCTTTTGATGCTCGTTTTGTCGGTCGGTTTGCCGGTCATGATCGGCGCGGCCGCTTGGGCGCAGTCGCCAGATCAGGGTGGGCAGAGTCCACCCACGGATCAAAACAGAATCCGACTCAGGTCCAACGCAAGATCAAAAAGGGGCGGACAAGAGTGTTCCCCACACGAGCCAACCCTTCTCAGCCGAAGGCGGAAACTCAAGATCACGCCCCACGAGGCCGAGGAACTTTTTCACTCCGTCGACGAGATTCTCGACTTTGACAGCAAGCAGACCGGGCTGCCGATCAAGAAGGAGGTCAAGCGCAGGCTCACCAGCCGCGACGAAGTAGTCGCCTACCTCACCAAGCACATGAAGGACGAAGACATAAAAAGACTGCGGCGCTCCGAGTTAGTGCTGAAGAAGTTCGGGTTGCTGCCCCGCGACTTCGATCTGGAGAAACTGCTGGTGGCCCTGCTGCGGGAACAGATTGCCGGTTACTACGATCCCAAAACCAAAACGGTGAACCTGCTCGACTGGGTTCCGATGGAAGAGCAGGAACCGGTGATGGCGCATGAGTTGACTCACGCGCTGCAGGATCAGCATGTCGGCCTCGACAAATGGATGAGACGGGGCGAAAAAGACCTGGGAGAGATCAGAAAAAACCCGACACCCACAGACATCGAAAACGATGAAATGGATAACGCGCGCGAAGCCGTGGTCGAAGGGCAGGCTCAAGCCATGATGTTGCAATACGACCTCGCGCCCGCGGGACGCTCGATCGCCAATTCTCCGGACCTTGTCGAGACCATGGAAGAGCAGATGGCTTCGGGCACGGATGATACGAAGGTCTTCAACGACGCGCCAATTTTTCTAAGCGAGTCGCTGACTTTCCCTTACAGCTATGGCATGAAGTTCGTCGTGAAGTTGATGCAGAATGGCGGCAAGGAGAGGGCTTTTGCCGGCGTGCTGGAGAATCCTCCGCATACCACGCGGCAGATCATGCAGCCGGAAACTTATATGGCCGGGGAAAAAATCGAGCCCATGCGCGTGCCGGAGTTCAAACGCGACTTTAAGGACTACACCAAGTTCGATATTGGCGCGATGGGCGAGTTCGATGTCGCCGTGCTCATCGAACAGTATGCCGGCAAAGAGTTGTCGGAGCAGCTTTATCCCGAGTGGCGCGGTGGGTATTACTATGCCGCGCTCCCCAAGGCTGACTCGGGTACCCACTCTGCGGTTAACTCGCCGCTGGGGTTGCTTTATGTATCGCGCTGGTCGAACCCCGAGAAAGCGGCGGAGTTTGCCGAGATATATGCGGAGTCTTTGAAGAAGCGCTACAAGAAGGCGGATGACGTTGAAAAGGCTCCCGCCGTGAGCGCATCTTCGGAAAACGTTTCGGCGGAAACATCGACGGTGCAAAATTCAAAGCAAGAACTGAAAGCTCTCCAAGGCCGCCACGCTTGGATCACGGAGGAAGGCCCCGTAGTAATCGAAGAGCAGGGCGATACCGTGCTGGTGAGCGAGAGCCTGGATGCGGACACAACCACGACGCTCGAAAGGGAAATCTTTGGGGCGGGGAAGTAAGGGGTTAAGATTTCACTTCTTTTTAGTCTTCCCTTTCGAGTCGTCCTCGGCAGGCGCTGCTCCCAAGAAGTGCTGGACGTTGGCTATCACCGTGAATTCCTTGCCGCCACGCTCGACAGTGAGTATGCGTTCTTGTCCTGGAGAGCCCGCTAGTTGCGACCAGACTTGTCCCATGGTCGAGCCGCGGACCGGGATGCTGTCGATGGCCACCAGGTGATCGCCAATTTGAACGCCTCCCGGGCTCGATGGCACGAAAGGCTGTCCGTTGACTTCAGCGACGCCGATGACCAAGAAACGCCCGTCGTCCTCGGGGCGAAGCGTCAGGCCAACCACATCGAAATCAGGAAAATTAAAAGTACGGCCAATTTCGAAATAAACGGTTGAGCGCGCGTAGTCGAGTCCGATGCGGTAGTTGAGCAGGGCGTTCGCGCCGAGCAGTCCGGCGGTAGGAACTCCGGCGCGCTTTGCGAAGAAGCCGATCCACTCTTTGGGTAAGGCGACCACTGCCACATTGGTGAGAAAGATCGGGCCGTATTGGAGGCGGTCCACGCGCATCAACTTCGAGTTTGGTTCACCATCGGCTCCCCACAAATTGGCTGGGCCTATTGCGCCCGTCATGTGCGGCCAGGTTGGATGCGCGGCGGCTAATGCGGCGAACAGGTCGGGATCGAGGAAGCTGATCGCAGCGCCGACATCAAGGGCAAGATTGTATTTCTTGGTTTCGATCCGGCTGGGAATTTGGATAAGGCCGTTTTCGTGATTCACGAGCGCCTTTGCCTTCACGCCGTTGAATTTGAGAGTCCCGGACGGCGCCATGGTGAGTTTGAGCCCCGGATAATCGATGAGGATGTCGTAGTTGCGCAGGATGGTTGAAGGAATGTTGATCTCGGCGGATAAGCCGGAGGCAATAAACGCTGTCCCGACGGGTTTCGGAGAAACTAGTGCCTGTTTCACGGAGGCGAGGGAAATCTTCAGGCCACCAATCGTGATATCGCGGGGCGGTGGAGCGTAGCAGTCGTTGGCATCGCAGGTGACGTTGAGTCCCATGAGCTTGGCTAGACGCGGCGAGAGATGGAGGTCGGGATCCCCGTTGTCGATCCAGGCTAGAATTTGTTGAGTCGTCCCATTCGGGAGTAGGGTCTGGACATCGACAATGATGCGGTTGTGATCCAGCTTGATCGGAACGGTGATGGGCTGCGAGTCGGGGTTCGACGTCGACTGTTTTTGCGCAAAGGCAGATGCGACAAGAATCAATACAAGTGCCCAAAATCGCATAAGGACTATTGTAGCCGCTCGAAAATCTTCCCTCCGCGGAGTCGGAGAGGTTCACAGGGCGTCTTGTATAATCACGGGTTTGGCTGAACCGGGTCGACGATTCTTATAAGAGCTGGGCTTGGAGGATTTCTGGTGCAGGCGGAGATTGGGATTATCGGCGGCAGCGGTCTGTATGCCATGCCGGGGTTAAGCAAGGTTCGCGAGGTCAAGCTCAAGACACCCTTCGGTGCGCCTTCCGACCCGTATGTTTGCGGCACGCTCGAAGGACGCAAGGTGGCATTTCTTGCGCGACACAGCCGCGGCCATCGCATCTCGCCCAGCGAGCTGAATTTTCGCGCCAATATTCATGGCTTCAAACAGCTCGGTGTGGAAAGGATCGTTTCCGTTTCGGCGGTCGGGTCATTAAAGGAAGAACACAAGCCGTTGGATTTCGTGATGCCGGATCAGTTCTTCGACCGCACCCGTCATCGCATCGATACATTCTTCGGCGAAGGAGTAGTGGCGCATGTCGCTTTGGCCGATCCCATATGTGGAGAGCTGGCTGGAGTTGTAGAGGCGGCCTGTAAGCGCGTTGGCGTGACCTGCAAGCGCGGCGGAACTTATCTGTGCATGGAAGGGCCGCAGTTCTCCACCCGCGCCGAATCCAATGTGTATCGCGAGCTGGGCATGGACGTCATCGGCATGACCAATCTGCAGGAGGCCAAGCTGGCGCGGGAAGCCGAACTGTGCTACGTCACAGTGGCGATGGTGACGGACTACGACTGCTGGCATCCGCATCATGACTCGGTTACGGTGGATCAAGTTTTGTCGGTGCTTTCAAAGAATGCGGAGAATGCAGCCAAGGTCGTGCGCGAGACGGTTGCCATGATGCCTCAAGAGCGCTCGTGCAAATGCGGGTCGGCGCTGGCGCATGCGATTTTGACCGACCGTAAAGCAATTCCGGCAGCAACGAAAAAGAAGCTCAAGTTGATTATCGGAAAGTATGTGAAGGGCCATGGCCAGTGATCGGTGGCCAGTGGCCAATCAAACCCACACCGTTTTTTCTGACTACTATTCACTAGTCACTGACCACTGTTTCAAGAGAGGAAGCACGCATCCTGATGAGCATCGTCGTAGTGGGCTCGGTAGCGTTTGATGACGTCACGTCACCTTCGGGCAGCGTGAAGGGCATTCTCGGAGGAGCGGCGACTTATTTCTCCCTAGCCGCGAGTTACTTTACTCCTGTGCGGGTGGTCGCGGTAGTGGGCGAAGACTTCAGCGCCGAGCACGAAAACGTCCTCAAGAAGCGCGGTGTGGATACGCGCGGTATCGAGCGCGCCCAGGGCAAGACCTTTCGTTGGGGAGGATCGTATGCCGAAAACCTCAATGAGGCCAAAACGAATTTCACCGATCTCAACGTTTTTGAGAAGTTCAGCCCGCAGATTCCAAAAGAATACGAGGACTCGCAGTTTCTCTTTCTGGCGAACATCCAGCCCACGTTGCAAGCGAATGTGCGCCGAAAGATGAGCGGCGTGCGTCTCACGGGCTGCGACACCATGAATTATTGGATCCAGGGCGCGCGCAAAGAACTCGCAGAGACGCTAAAGCTGGTCAATGTGCTGTTGATCAACGACACCGAAACTAAGATGCTCGCAGAAGAAAAAAACCTGCCTCGGGCAGCCAAAAAAGTGCTGGCCATGGGCCCGCAGGCGCTAGTGATCAAGCACGGCGAATACGGCGCCACAATCTTCTTTCGCGAAGGCGCATTTGGCTTGGGGCATCATCCTTTTCGCGCCCCGACGTTGCCGCTCGATGAAGTAAAAGATCCCACCGGCGCCGGCGATTCTTTTGCCGGGGGATTCATGGGCTACCTGGCATCGCAGGAAGAACTTAGCCGCGAAGTGCTGAAGCGTGCCCTTTTCTACGGCGGCGTGATGGGATCATTTGCCGTCGAGAGTTTCGGCACAGAGCGCTTGCAATCGTTGAGCCGCGAAGAAATCGACGAGCGCTTTCAGATTTTCCGCGAACTCACCCACCTGGAATGAAGAAAAAATCTCCTCCGTTAACCGCGAAGCGCTCCGATATTGAAATCGTGCGTCTGGTTTGGCTGGCGGCATTCGTATCTTTCTTCTCATTCCTCCTCTACTACCGGCGCGGAGATGTGCTGCTCTACGGCGACGCCGTGGCTCATATCAACATCGCGCGACGTGTCTTCGATTCAAAAACTCCCGGGCTGCTGCAGTTGGGCACGGTGTGGTTGCCGCTTCCCCACTTACTGATCATGCCGTTCGTCATTGCAAAGCAGATGTGGCAAACCGGCTCCGGCGGCTCCATCCCGTCGATGGCGGGATATGTGTTCGGCGTCATGGGGATATTCCGGCTGGTGCGCGGGATGCTGAGTCGCGACGCGGAAGCGAATAGCAGCCCGAAGATCGAAGCCTGGGTTGCAGCTGTTATCTACGGCGCAAATCCGAATCTGATTTACATGCAGTCAACCGCGATGGGCGAGGCGCTCTATCTAGCCTTCTTCATCTGGGCGGTTGTGCATTTCGCCGAGTTCGCGAGAGGCGAGCAAAAGGCTCTTATCAAATGCGGCGGTTGCTTGGCAGCGGCCTGCTTGACTCGTTATGACGGATGGTTTCTCGCCGCGGCGCTGGTGATAGCGGCCCCGCTGGTGAGCTACCGATTCAACACGGCGCGCGAAGTTGGAGCGAACTCGGTAACGTTCTCACTGTCGCGAACGCAACTTTTTAAGTTTATTTTGCTCGCCACGGCTGCTCCCATTCTCTGGCTGGCGTACAACGCCGCGGTGTATCGCAACCCGATGGAATTTGCCAACGGGCCTTATTCCGCGAAGGCGATCGAGCAAAAGACAGCGACCGTGAATCCGGCGAAGGGAAGCGTGATTGCTGCCGGCTCCTATTTTCTAAAAGCGGCGGAGCTCAATCTCGGCGAGAGAGCGTGGCTGGGTCGCCTGTGGCTGGCTTTAGCTGTGCTGGGGAGTTTCTCGGCGTGGCTCGAAAAAAGGATCCCAATCGCGTTGCTGTTGTGGGTGCCTCTGCCATTCTACGCATTGTCGGTGGCCTATGGCAGCGTGCCAATTTTTGTGCCAGCCTGGTGGCCGCACTCACTCTACAACGTTCGTTATGGATTGCAACTGCTTCCCGCTTTCGCGGTTTTTGTGCCGCTCGCAATCTCTTTCTTAGCGCAATCACTGGCGAGCATTCCGCAGATTAGAACCGTATGGCCTCGCTGGGCGGGCGCCGTCACGGCGCTGGCAACGCTGTTGTTCGCGGCCTCAAGTTACGGCGCGATTTGGCGTGCAGATCCCATCTGCCTACGCGAAGCGGTGACCAACATGAGCAGCCGCATCCATATGGACAAAGAAGTTAGCACCTGGATCGCAGAACTGCCTCCGCATTCTACGCTGTTGATGTATCTGGGCGAGCATGTTGGAGCCTTGGAACAGGCCGGCTTTGATCTAAAACGCACCATCAACGAAGGAAACCACCGCGTCTGGAGGAGGCCGAGTGATCCCGAAGGTCTATGGGAGCGCTCCCTGGCCGACCCGGCGGCCTATGCGGATTATGCCATAGCCTTTGAGGGCGACCCGGTCTGGACGGCCGCCAGAGATCATCACCTCACTGCGCTGGTCGAACTTCATACCACCGGGCAACCGCCGGCCATTATTTTTCAGTGTCGCCCGCAGGTCAGGGCCAAATAAACGCTCTCTTTAGCTCTTTCCCGTAAATTTCAAGGTAATCACGAGCGTTAACGCTGGACCGCGGATGGCACCAGATCGCAGTGATAAAATCCCTCCATGTTTAAAACTGTGTTGTAGCCGCGCCCGCTAGCGATCAACCGGTGACACGTTCGGTTTCTGACTGCCGATCACTGTCTTAAGAACTATGAGCTGGCAACACATCGGCGACCTGCTGCACCGAGAAATGGCCAGTGGCGTGGTCGTATCGTCGCTCGCAAGGCTTGTGTTGGCCGCTGTCTTGGGCGGAATCATTGGCCTGGAGCGCGAACTCAAACACCGGCCCGCCGGGATCCGCACCAACATGTTCATCTGCTTCGGCGCGGCCTTGTTCACGCTTCTTTCCGATGTGCTGGCGGTCGAGCACCTCGGGGATCACACTCGGATTGCGGCACAGATCATTCCGGGTATCGGGTTCATCGGTGCGGGCTCGATCTTGCATACCCGCGGCCTGACCACAGGTCTCACCACTGCTGCGACTTTGTTTGTGGTGGCATCGGTGGGCATGGCCACTGGTGGCGGTCTTTACCTGACGGCGGTTTTCTCCACTGGCTTGGTTCTGATTGCTCTGTTTACTCTCGGCCATCTGGAACTGACGTTCAATCTGAAAACTCTATTAAATACCTACGAAGTCACCGGCGCGAGCGTCGAAGAGATCACGCAAGAAGTCAACAGGATTCTGGAACGACATCATCGCATGATGCAAAACGCGCTGAGCGGCAATACCGGCCAACACGTCCGGTTGCAGTTTGATGTGTCGGGATGCAATCGCGAGCAGAAAAACCTGCTGCTCGCACTGCAGGCCTCGCCGGTGCTCGGCAGTGTTACCCCTTTAGGCCCGGTGGAATTGGAGTGAGCTTGCCGGGAATGATTCCGTTCGTAAAGGCCAGCGCATGCGGTAATGATTTTTTGCTTATTGATTCCTCAGTGATCGACGCTCACCTGGCCGAGGCCGATCAGGTCCCAGGAAGAATTGGAGAGCTCACACGACGGCTGTGCAATCGGCACGAGGGCGTGGGAGCGGACGGAGTGGAGTGGATGTATCCGCACGCTACGGCTGATATTGAAATTCGCTTGAGCAACGCCGATGGCTCGCTGGCAGAAATCTCCGGCAATGGGACGCGGTGTGTGGCGGCCTATGTTTGTGCCGAGCGGCTGAAAGAGCGCATAACAATTCTGACCGGCGCTGGATTGAAGACTTGTGCATTAACCGGTCGCAACGGTCGCGAATACGAGTTTGAAGTCGATATGGGCGAGGCAGTAGTGGGAACGGAACTCGAAATCGAAATGAGTAAGAGCAAGGTCCGCGGCATTCCGGTTTCGATGGGCAATCCACATTACGTAGTTTTTGTGTCCGAGTTTGCCCAAAACTGGCAGCAGGAAGCGGCAGCTCTCCAGCGCGCCGCCGAGTTTAAGCACGGTGTAAACATTGAACTGGTTGCGGTCGATGGAAAGAATGACGTCCGGACCCGTTTTTTCGAACGCGGCGTGGGTGAAACAGAGTCTTCGGGGACGGGCTCCTGCGCCGCGGCCGTGGCGGCAATCGCTGTAGGTAAGGGTGTATCACCTTTACGAGTACATGCTCCCGGCGGCACACAAACCGTGCGCATGGAAGGGAAGCAAGTGTTTCTGCGCGGGACGGCTCGCCTGGTGTGCCGCGGAGAGTTTTTCTTGGACGCTTAGTCAGACTTTACCGCATGCCCTCATCTGCAGCTGCGCGCGTGAAGGCGCCGGCTCTTCGGCCGGGCGATGTCGTTGGCGTCATTGCGCCCGCCAGCAACGTAAAACGCGCCGATTTAGAAGCCGGATGCGAAGGGCTGCGTCGCGCCGGTTATCGCCCGTTTTATTTCGAATCCATTCTGGAGCAGGATTTTTACTTCGCGGGGTCGGTGCAACGGCGCGCGGAAGAGCTTGAGGACATGTTCACGCGCGAAGAGGTGAAGGCCATTATTTGCGCCCGCGGTGGTTACGGCGCGAATTATCTGCTGCCAGAGTTGGACCTGCAGAAAATAAAATCGCATCCTAAAATATTTGTGGGCTACAGCGATTTGACCGCGCTGCTCACATATTTTTCCGACGCTGCCGGGCTCGGAACGTTTCACGGGCCGATGGTGGCTAAAGATTGGGCTTGCGATGGCGGCGTTGAATTACTTTCATGGCGTTCCGCGCTTGAGGGCGCTACGAATTGGAAACTAAGCGCCGATTCAGGAGCGACTGGATTGGTGGAGGGCGAAGCCGAAGGACTTCTTTACGGTGGTTGTCTTTCGATATTGGTCGCATCACTCGGCACGCCGTACGAAATCCAGACCGAGGGCACGATCTTATTCCTCGAGGACGTCGCCGCAAAGCCTTACCAGATCGACCGCATGCTGATGCAGTTGAAGCTGGCAGGAAAGTTTAATGGAGTTCGTGGAATTGTTTTCGGCGAAATGCGAGATTGCGTGCAGAATGGGAATCAAGGATATAGGCTGGAAGACGTGGTTTTGCGGATCGTCGGCGATCTTGGAGTTCCCGTGGCTTATGGCGTACCTTCAGGCCACGTGACTGCGGGGAACATTACTTTGCCGATCGGAGTGCGCGCAGGGCTGACGGTTCGACGTGGCCGAGTGAGCTTGGAAATTTTGGAAGCGGCGGTTCAGTTTTCCTGGAAAGTGTAGAACATGCGCAGCAGGCCACGAAGAAAGACGGGCAATGAAGTATGAGCGAAAAGCATATTCATCTGATTGGCATTTGCGGGACAGCGATGGCGTCGCTGGCGGGAATGCTGCGGCAGCGCGGCTTTCGCGTGAGCGGTTCCGACGCGGCGGCCTATCCACCCATGTCCGATTTTTTAGCGGAGCTCGGCATCCCTGTCGCTCAACCTTTTGACGCGCGCAATCTGCAGCCAGCGCCCGATCTCGTTGTCGTAGGTAATGCGATTTCGCGAGGAAACTCAGAACTCGAGTACGTGCTCGACCAGCGCATTCCGTTTTGCTCCCTCCCGCAATTGCTGCACCAAGAATTTCTACGCGGCAAGGAAGTGCTGGTGATCGCGGGCACGCATGGCAAGACCACGACTACCTCGATGCTAGCCTGGATCTTTCACACTGCGGGATTGCAACCGTCGTTCCTGATCGGCGGCATCGCGGAAAATTTCGGCTCCAGCTTTCACCTGGGCCAGGGCAAGCACTTTATTATCGAAGGCGATGAGTATGACACTGCGTTCTTCGACAAGGGGCCGAAATTTCTGCACTATTTTCCCGACGCCGTTATTTTGACCTCGGTGGAGTTCGATCATGCTGACATCTATAAGGATCTCGATGCCGTAGAAACCGCATTCAAGCGTCTGGTGAATCTGATTCCGCGCCGCGGACGTATTATCGCTTTCGACGGCGTGGTCGGCGAAGCGACCGGAAGTGCCAGCCTGGAACGGTGCTTGAGCAAGGTTTTCTGTCCCGTCGAGCGGTACGGCGTAGGCGAGCGCACCGAGTGGCGAATTACGAATCTTAGATTGGAAGCGGAGCGAACTCTGTGGACAGTGCTGCATCAAGGACGGGTATGGGCCGACTTAGAGTTCCCCCTCGCCGGCGAATATAACGTGTGGAATGCCACGGCGGCCGCGGCGATGGCGGCCGCGTGCGGCATTGCCAAAGAAGAGATTGCGGCGGCGCTGAAGACTTTTAAAAGTGTGAAGCGTCGCCTCGAAGTGAAGGCGCAGGTGAATGGCGTCACCATCATCGACGACTTCGCGCACCATCCGACCGCGATCGCGGGCACGCTCAAAGCGCTACGGGCGCGGTATTCGGGCTCGCGCCTGTGGGCGATTGTGGAGCCGCGCTCGAATACTCTTCGCCGGCGCGTGCTGCAAAGTGATCTCGCCGCCAGTCTCACCTTGGCCGATGAAGTTGTAATCGCCAACGTCTTCCGTTCGGAAGCCGTGCCAGAGAATGAGCGGCTCAGCTTGCCGGAGCTGCTCAGCGATATTCAGAAGCGCGGAACGCACGCACGCTTGATCGCAGACGCCGACGAGATAGTGCAGGCAGTTACCCCGGAGATGCGCAGCGGCGACGTGGTGGCGATTCTTTCCAACGGAGGGTTTGGAGGGATTTACGAAAAGTTGCCGCAGCATTTGCGCCGGATCGCTGAAGGACTGAAGAGTAATTCCGCGAATGCCGTGGGCAAGGCTTAACAGTGTTCATCGTGCCTCGAAGGCTGGCGAGCCGCGCCCCGCATCACTTCCGCTGGCTATTCTTAGCGTTGTTGCTCCGGTTGGTTGGAGTGCCCGCCTATGCAACCACCAATTACACAATTTCTTTACTGAATCCCGGGCAACACCTGGTGGAAGTTCAGATCATTCTGGGCGGGGGTTCGGCCGAGCGTGAGTTGCAGATGCCGGTGTGGAACGCGCTCTACCAGATACACGACTTCGCACAATACGTGAACTGGGTGCGCGCGAAAGACCGTGCCGGGCGGTCACTTCCAGTGCACGCGGTGAACCCAAGCCTGTGGCGAATTTCGGGTGCGCAAGACGGAGTGGAAGTGCAGTATCAGATATACGTGGATTCTCCCGGGCCCTTCGGCGCGGAATTGAATTCGCACCACGCGTTCTTTAACCTCGCGCAGTTGCTGATGTATCCGGTGGACGGGCGGAACGGACCGATGGTCGTGCATTTCAACCAGGTTCCCCAAGGATGGCGCATTGCCACGCCGCTGACGGCGATACCGGATGGTCTATTTTCAGCCGAAACCTATGACCAACTGGTAGACTCTCCCGTCGAGATCGGAATGTTTCAAGAAGCTGACTTCGACGAGGATGGCGCGCAATTTCGCGTGGTGGTTGATGCCGAACCCGCCGACTACAACATGGAAAACATTACTGCCATGCTGCGCAAGATCGTCGGCGCCGCAACTAGTTGGATGGAGGACCGTCCCTTCCAAACTTATATGTTTCTCTATCATTTTCCCCACGGACCCGGCGGCGGAGGCATGGAACATACGTACTCCACTGCCATCGCAGTGAATGCGGATGCGTTGGCAGGATTTCCTGAAATGCTGTCTTCGGTAACGGCTCACGAATTCTTTCACCTCTGGAATGTCAAGCGAATCCGGCCGCAATCTCTCGAGCCTGTGGATTACACCAGAGAAAATTACACGCGCGCGCTGTGGTTCAGCGAAGGTTGCACCAGTACTGCGGCGGACATCATTCAATTGCGTGCCGGCCTGCTCGACGAGCGCGGCTTCGAGCGGCAACTGTCTTCGGACATCGCAGAACTCGAACAGCGGCCGGCGCGCGCCACGCAATCTGCGGAAGAATCCAGCCTCGACGCCTGGCTTGAAGGATACTCTTACTATCGCAATCCGGAGCGCAGCATTTCTTATTACAACAAAGGAGAACTGCTGGGCATCGCCCTGGATTTGGCGGTTCGCGATGCGAGCCATGGACAAGCCTCGCTGCGCGAGGTGTTTCAATGGATGAATCAGAATTACGCCAAGAAGGATAAACATTTTCCTGACTCCAATGGTGTGCGCCAGGCTGCCGAGGCCGTGACTCGTGCGAATCTGGGGTGGTTTTTTGAGAAGTACGTCGCCGGAACGGAAGAGATCCCGTGGAACGATTTTCTTAGCGGCGTGGGATTGCGCGTGGCGGAGGGAAGAAGTACCACCGCCGATCCCGGCTTTATGGCCTCGCGAAACTTTGATGGTCTTATGAGCGTAATGGCCGTCACCGCGGGCAGCGACGCAGAAAAGGCGGGACTGCAAGTGGGTGACACGATTTTGGAAATTAACGGGAGGGTGCCCGCGCAGGATTCTTCACAAGGCATGGCAGGGTTGCGGCCTGGTGACGCCGTGGCCGTGAAGGTTCGCAGTCGCCGCGGCGCCGGTCGCGAGTTGAAATGGAAAGCAGGAAAGCGCGAGGAAGTATCCTATGAACTAAAAGATGCGGATACCGTTACTGCTGAACAGCGAGCGCGCCGTGCTGCTTGGCTGAAGGGCGAAGCCGAAATGCCGACTATGCTTGTCCATTAGTTATGGCACGATGTCACGCGCTACTCAGTGACTCGCGGTTTCAGGTACTACGAGTTTGGGGCAACATCAATAATGATTCGCACCATCATGATGCTGATCTTCTGGGCACTGGCCCTGCCCGTAGCCGCGATCGTCGGCTTTCCCTGGACCTTCATTACCGGCGACATTCGCCTGCTTTATCGCATGTTCATGATCGGCGCCTGGAAGGGAGTGCGGCTCACCGGCGTGCGAGTAAAAACCGTCGGCCTCGATAAGCTCGATCCAGCGCGCACATACATTTTCATGTCGAATCACGTTTCGAACCTGGATCCACCGATCACAGTTCCGCTGATTCCGCGACGAAGCTCGGTGATGGTGAAGAAGGAACTATTTCGCGTTCCTATCCTCGGTCGCGCCATGCGCATGGGATCGCTGATCCCGGTCGATCGCGGCAGTCGCGATGCCGGCATTGAATCGGTGAAAGTCGCGAAAGAAGTTGTGCGACAAGGCCTGAACATGACGATCTACATCGAGGGCAAACGATCGTTCGACGGCAAACTGCTCCCTTTCAAAAAGGGACCATTCTATCTTGCCATGGAGTGCGAAGTTCCGGTCGTACCGATTACGATTCTCGGCACGCATGCCGTGATGCCGAAGGGACGCTTCGCGATCAAGCCGGGATTAGTCACGGTAGTTTTTCATCCGCCGATTGAACCCAAAGATTTTGGCAGCCGCGAATGTTTAATGGAGAAGGTACGGCGAGTCATCGATAGCGTACTCCCGGAAGAGTGCCGGCAGGAAACGCCGGCGAGCACGTAGCGCCAGCACTGGTGATGTCGGCGATATTGTCCTCGTCGCTCTACTTCCTTTTTTTACGCTCAGCCCGCAGCGCGCGTAGCATCTCCGGCAATTTGGGCAGCACAGCAGAATACTTCAACCACAATTTGTGATCGACGGCCGGCGCTCCGCTCACCAGAGCTCTGGCAGGAACATCGTTGGCCACGCCGCTTTGGGGCGTGACGATAGCATCGTCTCCAATCTTGCAGTGTCCCACAACTCCGACCTGCCCGGTGAGGACCGCACGCTTGCCGATTTCTGTTGAGCCGGCCAGTCCCACTTGCGAGCACAGAAGAGCATCTTCACCCACCTGCGAGGCGTGACCAACCTGTACGAGATTGTCGATCTTCACGCCGCGGCCAATGCGGGTCTCGCCCACGCTGGCGCGGTCGATACAGGAATTCGCCTGCACCTCGACATCGTCTTCGATAACAACTGGAGACGGCTGAGGAATTTTGTACCAATGGCCGTCGGCAGTCTTGGCGAAACCAAAACCGTCGGCGCCGATGACAACCCCGTTCTGCAGCAAAACATTGTTGCCGATGCGGCAGTGCTCGCGCACGGTGGCGTGAGCGTGGGCGAAGAAGTTGTCTCCGATTGTGACTCCGCGATAGATCACCACATGCGCCAGCAGCACTGCATTCGTGCCGATGGTCACATTTTCGTCGACGACCACGTAGGGTCCGATATGCGCGTCGCGTCCAATCTTCGAACTGGAATGAATCACCGCCGTGGTGTGCACTCCCGGAGCGTATTGCAAGGGCCGATGAAAAAGTTCAAGCGCCTGAGCGAAGGCCAGATAAGGATCTTTGGCGCGCAGCATTCCCGTGGGAATAGCAGGGAAGTCTTCTGCAACGATCACTACTGCAGCTTTGGTCGAGCGCGCCGCAGCCGCATATTTGGGGTTGGAGACGAAGGTCAACTCTCCTGGTCCGGCTTGCTCGATGCCATTGAGGCCGATGATCTCTAGATCGGGCGAAGCGTTTTCGAGGCGCAGTTTCAGAGCGGATGCGATAGTTGACAGTTTCATTGTGAAAATAGATCGTACACTGCGCGCAGAACGATGGGCAAAAGAAGGTTTTTTTCGGGGCGCAGACAGCGGAATGGTTCCGCCAAACAGCACATTCCTCGCCGGGCTTCCCTTTCGGAATGACAAACGAGCTTTGGCTAGATGGGCAGCTCTTGGGTGGTCGGGAAGTGATGCTGCTCGCGTCCTACTTTGCCGTCGTACTTCGTAGTCATCTTGAACAATTCCAAGCGACCATCGGAGGCTAAGAAGCGGCATTGCTCGCGAAGAGCCTGCATCTTCTCGGTGCTTAGCGGTTGAAAGTTAACCGCGACGCGAAGATTCTGGTCCAGCACTTGCATAGTATCGACGCCGCTGATGGTCGTGGCCACGGGCAGGCTCATGGCGTAACGCAGGCCTTCTTCGGGAGTGACCGCCCCATGCCTCACGAGTTCGCCGCTGCCTCCCAGGCTCTTCATGCCGAGCACGGCTATGCCGCGGCGATTCGCTTCCGGCAGTACATGAGTTTCAAAGCTGCGGAAAGTTGCGTCGCAACAATTCAGAGGCATTTGTACCGTGTCGAAGGGAAAATCGTGGGACAACATCTTTAGATGAATTTCGGGATCTTTGTGGCCCGTAAAGCCGATTAAGCGAACTTTGCCTTGCTTCTTGGCTTCGAGCAGCGCTTCAGCCGCGCCGTTCGGCGCGAAGATAAGATCGGGGTCGTTGTCATAAACGACCTCGTGAATCTGCCAGAGATCGAGATGATCGGTTTGCAGCCGGCGCAGCGACTCTTCCAGCATGCGCATGGCGATTTTCTTGTCGCGTCCGTGGGTGCAAACCTTTGTCATCACAAACGACTGATCGCGTTTTCCTTTCAGCGTTTTTCCTAAACGCTCTTCACTCAGGCCATCGTGATACTCCCAGGCGTTGTCAAAAAACCTTACGCCATGGTCGAAAGCCTTGGCGACGATTTCCGTCGCAGCTTGATCGGTCTCAGCCGAGCCCAGGTGGTAACCGCCCAGTCCCATGGCGGAAACTTGCACGCCAGTGCGCCCCAGCAGTTTCTTGGGCACTTCGCCTTCGGGAACGGATTGCGGTGTTGCGGGTTGCTGCTGGGCCATGCTGCCTCCTCGGATGAGCGGCGCGGCCCCGAAGACGGCTGCGCCTTTGATGAAACTGCGTCGATTCCAGTTCAGCTTCGAACTCATCTTCTCTCCAGCACTTCTCTCGTAAATTCGCTCCCAAGATTTGTTCTGTGATTCACTTCCGAAGCATCTCTAGAATTCTTTTTCCGGGAAGGGATGGCCGGTGTTCTGCGTCGCACCCAGCATGTCTTTTACTTCCGACTGCTGCGTGTCGAGCGCGAAGCCATGCGCGAGCCGCGACTCCGGGTTGTCGAATTTCAGCGACAGCTTATAAAGTTCGTAGCTGCCGTCGGCGGCGTCGGGCTTGCAGCGCTCGCGCAAGGCATGCATCTCCGCGTCCGTCATGGGAGTGAAGTTCTGCGCGATTTGCAGATTCTGATGCAGCACGTCGAGGCTATCCATGCCCGTGATCGTGGTCGCAACTGGCAGGCTCATCGCGTAGCGCAGCGCTTCTTCGGCAGTGATTACGCCCTTCTTGATGGCGTTGCCGTGGCCGTTGAGCGGCTTCATGCCGAGCACTGCAATGCCGCGCTTGGTGAGTTCCGGCAGCACCTGCTGCTCAAAGCTGCGGAAGGTTGCATCGAAGGCGTTCAGCGGCATCTGCACCGAATCGAACGGGAAGCCAGTCTTCAGCATGGCTAGATGAACCTTTGGATTCTGATGCCCGGTGAACCCGACGAATCGCACCTTGCCATCTTTCTTGGCCTTCTCCAGCGCCTCGGCCGCGCCGTGCGGATGAATAAACAGCTCGGCGTCGTTATCGAAAGCCATGCCATGCACCTGCCACAGATCGAGATGATCGGTCTGCAGGCGGCGCAGCGACTCTTCCAGCATGAGCAGCGCCAGGCTGCCATCGCGGCCATGCGGACAGGTTTTGGTCATCAGAAAAACTTTGTCGCGCAGCCCTTTCAGGCTGGCGCCCATCCAGACCTCGGTTTTGCCGCGGCGATACTCCCAGAAGTTGTCGAAGAAGGTAATGCCGCCATCCACCGCCTCGTGCACGATCTCGATCGCAGTCTTCGCGTCCGGAGCCTCGCCCAGGTGATGGCCGCCGAAGCCTAGAGCCGAAATCTTGACGTCCGAGTGGCGGCCGAAGCTCCGCATAGGGATGGTACCGCTCACAGTTTGTGGCACGTCTCACCTCCGGACGCTGTTTGGTTTAGGTTTGGCTTGGATGCCGCGGAGTGGACTGGGGTTTACGTTGGATCGGAAATAGGCTGCGCCCGCTGTCGGATGTCAGAGGCGGACTTTCAACAATAGATTGGCCGACATGTAGTGCGTCGCAGCTTAGTTGCGGATTAACTCTCCCTCTTCCTTGCCGGTGATGGTGACGAAGCGGATTACGCCGGCGCTGTCTTCGAAAACCAGGCCGGTGCCTTTGGGATCGACCACGGCCGCGACCAGATGGCCATAGGATTTAGGAATGCCCCCGTGGGTGGGAGTCTGATCGTAGCGCGCGAGTTCTCCTTCTTTCATGCCGGTCATGCTGACGAAGCGGATGGTGCCGTCGTTGTCCTCGAAGATCAGGCCGGTGCCGATCTGGTCGGCGATCGCGGCCGCCAGCCGTCCGTAGGACTTCGGCACGCTGCCGTGGATGGGCATGGCATAGTCAGACTGGGCCTGGCCTCCGGCGTAGGCCACCGTGGCATTCTTGTTTCCCCAAAGATAGCCGGAGATTGCTACTAGGGCGCCGCCTGCAATTAGTAGGATTTTGTTTCGCATGGTTGAACCTTTCTTGGGGAGAGAGAGTGAAGCAGCGCCTGAAGGCGCTTCTCGAAATTAAAGCGGAAGGCATGCCCTGATACGAATCTCAAAGCAGTCTCGCTACGCTCGATGGACAGCCGAGGCGGCCGTCCCCACATTGATGCCATGAAGCTCTCCGCAAACTCGGACCCATGTGCTAGGGCATGACCTGGATCTTATGCATCATGCCGAGATCTTCGTGCAGCAGGATGTGGCAGTGGAACACGAACGTGCCGGCGATGGTCGGGTCACGGAAATCCATTCGCACTTTCACGCTAGGGTAAGGGCCGGAGCCGCTCCAGTAAGGAATCTCAATCGTATCGCGCAGATCCTGATTGGGCACGGGCTTGCCATCGACCTCCAACATCATGAAGTGAATCTGATGGATGTGGAAGGCGTGGGTTTCGAGAGCGCGGTTTTCTATCGTCCAGTCTTCTACGGCGCCGACTTTCGTCGTGATCACCGGCTTCTCATTCGCCTCGAACACCTTCGGCTTTTGCCCATCGACAGTGATGTAGAACTGAATCGGCCCGTTAGTTCCACCGAACTCCTCGGAGAAATACAGGTTGCGCGTGGCCGTTGGAGTCGCTGTGTTCAATCCGGAGAATTTGAGGTTGTCGACCGCTACCTTCGGAGAGTCGAGCGCTGGTTTCGCCGCTGCTGCAGGTGCGGCGTTCGTGAGTCTGACGCTCGCGAGCAGATCTTCGAAGTCCTGGTTGCCGGTGGGGCCGGTTGAATATGCCTGGGTGAGAAAGAGAACCGTCGTTCCGGCGGGAGGTGCAGGCACGATAAACTCCGCGCGGCCCGCCGGCGGAACGAGAATCGTGGTTTCCGTCCGCGTTTGGGTCAGGGGATAGCCATCGAGGGCGATCAACTCCAGCGGCTGGGGCACGCCATTAAACCACACTTGCAGCGGCATAAAGTCTTGCAACGTTGCATTGGCAACCCGCCAGAATTCTTTCTCTCCAGTCTTCATTTCAATGATGGGAGACGGTCCCTGAACCTCTCCCGCAGTCTGATAGTTGATCGTCAACTGATACGGACCCGGCACCCACGGAACCAGATACTGCTGGCGAAGCACGAAGACGCGCTCGGGGAGCCCGGTAACCTCGGGACGAACTTTTTCCATGCCTTGAACGATCAAGGCTCCGGCTGCGCCGCCATTCACCTGAAACTCGGTGAATCCATGCACGTGCGGATGGTACCAATACAATCCTGGCGGCTCGGTGGTTGGAATCGTGATGCCATATTGAAATCCTGGCGATCCAGGTTGAATCAGCGTGGAGAGCACATCGTCCTGATGGCACACCGGGGGAACATTCAAGCCGTGGTAGTGAACATTGGTCGAGTTGATGGTCGGAGTGCCGCCGTCGCCGCAGACCGGCGTGCCAGCCGGGGCCGACATATCCATCATCGTACTTACGCTGTCCGCGCCTCCGCTGACAATGTCGTCTGTGACATTCAATTGCAATTGATCTCCCGGATTAAGCCGCAGCGTTGGCGCTTCGACCACAGATCCGGTGGAAGGCTGATACTTGTAGCAATAGTGCGTGTATCCGAATTCATCGACGGAGGTTCCCATGGTAAAGCTGGCATTGAGGACGCCGTTCTGTGAATAAAGGCTGAGCGCATCCTGGACCAAGCTACCCGGCTGCGGCCGCGGCGGACATTGAGCGGCAGACCTCAGATAAGAAAATCCGCACAAAAAGAGTACAAGCAAAGTTCTCGACTCGGCGCGCATAAGGAAACTCCTCAGTGAACCACCTTCAAACTAAAACGATCGCGGGGGAAAGCTCGCGATTCCTAACAAGCCCGTGCTGTTGGGATCGGAGATCGGCGACGAGGGCGCTTCTTTCAAGGTGCATTTCCCGCCACTCGAACTTACCTGGACCATGGCGATGGAAGACAGCGAGCCGAACTCGGCCGCATAAACCACCGACCCGGTACCGGTGTTTTTTTCCAGTGTAAGAGAGGCGAGATAAGACCAATCCTTGCTGTAGCCGCGGAGCTTGCCGGATGTGCAACCGGGCGTGAGTTGGCCGGTGCTAGCGTTGAAAAAGAGAGCCGTAATCGAATCCCCCTGGGTATTGCTCACATAGACCAGGCTCTCATCGGGGCTGAGCAGGATGTTGCTCGAGTTGATGGGGGCCTTCTGCGTATACACCGAGGTCTTGCTCAGTTTCCCTGAAGAGATATCCGAGACTTCCACTACCGTCGAAGTGGACGTATCGCCGAAGATCGCGAAGTGACCATCCTGCGTGATTTCTACGCTGGTGGGGTAAGTAGCGCCCTGCGATTTGCGAAAAGCAGTTGAATTCTGGAGATCGCCGTTAGAAACAGGAGTACCCGCAGAGATGTTGAAAGATTCGATGGAGCCATCGCCGTAGGTGACGACCATCGTGTTCCCGTGGAGGGCCATGCCTTCGATGCCTCCGCTTTGCAGGCCGGCGACGGATATGTCATTCACAAAAGTAAGGCTGCAGCCGGTCTGAACCTGAAAAGTTCCAATCGTATTGGAGCCGGTAAAGCCGGCGTACAAATACTTGCCGTTCATGGCCAGGCCGATGCCGTTGGTCGAGCCGCTGTCGGTAGCGGAGCCGAAAACATCGGCGCCCGCCGCGAGGGTGCTGACATTAATTCCGACAATATCTCCAGATGCCGCATCCGAGGCGTAGACACACTCATTATTCGCGTTGTTCAGCAGGCTCAGGCGGTTTGTCCCGAAAAAGCCTCCGCCAATGCCGCTTCCGCCGGTCAACACTTGCTGGACCAACGTGAGCACGCCGTTGGCTCCGACGCTATAAAAAGTGACGCCGTTGCCGAAGGTTACATCGTCATTCGTGACTAAGTAATGAGGCGGGGTCGCACCCGCGGCAGAAGTGCTCGCGGCGCAAATCCAGACGCCCACGCAAATGAAAGTGACTAGCCCTCGCAGCAACCACACCTTACCCGACATCTGCATGAAGCACCTTAATCAAATTTTGTTTGGGGGCGTTCGTGTTAAGAACCGCGCTGTGCCGCTCCGTTTAGCGAGTTAAACACAATTGGCAAAGCTGATCAATCGCAATTGTAGGCAGCGAAGGGGAAGAATTACCCTAGATAAAAGTGTGCCTACCCGCATTACTCTTCGAACATAGGAACTTGGCGTTGGTCATCGGCTGCGGCGCGTCGCGGCCGGCGTGCTGCGCCAATCACGGCTAGCACCATCAGCGACTCCAGCGCTGTACGCGGGACGAAAATGCGCTGAGTGTTCGAGCGCTGGTCGGGAGGATTGACCAAATAACCCTCCGGCAGATTCTGCGTGAGATCGGCGGGCATCAAACCTTCGAGAATCTCGCTATCTTTAAAACGCAGCCGCACCCACAAACCCTCCGAGCGCGGCCGGGAAGTGAAAGTCTTGCGCGTGAGCGATTCCGAATCGCCGAACTCACGCACAAAGTAAACTCCCTTGATCTCGCGCAGGTCCATGGCGACAACGTTCCCGGCGGTGTTCAGCAACTCGAGCTTGCCTTCGTTTATAAACTGTGCCGGCGAAACGTAGCCCGAGACCGAATCCCGGTCCATCTTCCGGACGATCACTTTTTTATGCGTAGAAGGCATCGGTGGGGCTTCGGGCTTTCGGCTCTCGGGCTTCGGCCTAACCAGAGCAACGGCTCAAGCCCTATCCGCCAGGTCACTCGGCAGAATGTGGTTTGCCGAAGCACGGATAGCTGAAGCCAGAAGCCCAATCTCGCCCCATTCTCGCATCATTTCTCTAGAAAGCGCAGGAATCCACGTTGGCAGTAGCCAAATTGTAAACGTTGTGTTATTCCTTTAAGTTGCCTTGGCCCCACTCAAGCATATATAAGTCTCTTGTATTGAAGGGCTTGTGTCAGGCCTGCAGCCGAACCGGGCAGCTTGAGCCGCTTTACCCTGTGGAAATCTTGTGGAAAAGACCGCTGGAACGAATAACGCCCTGAGCGGATGGCAACCAGCGCTTGCGTCTCGTAGCGCCGGATCGTTGGAACGTGATCGTTTGAAGACGAATGGCTGATTACATTTATACGATGGAAATCCGGTTGACGCCGGATCAACTCAAAGGCGTCAAACTGGTGGAAGAGATAGCCCGCGCGGCGGGATTCACCCTTTACCTGACCGGCGGCGCTATTCGCGACATCATCAGCGGCTTCACCATTCGCGACCTGGACTTTACAGTTCAGGGCAATCCCCTCAAGCTGCAGAAGGATTTCGAGCGCGCCGGCGCTCAGATTGCCGGCCACGAGGACGATACCCGCACTCTCTTTTTAGTCCTGCCGGGGAACGTGCGCGCCGAGATCGGGATGTCGCGCAGTGAGGCCTACGAGAAGGTAGGCAAGGCTCCCACGATTTCTGCAGCCAGCATTCAAGACGATCTGCGCCGCCGCGACTTCACCGTGAATGCTATGGCGCTGTCGCTGAACGAAGGCTCGCGCGGACTTCTGCTCGATCCCTTCAACGGCGTGGCTGACATCGAAGCCAAGCTGCTGCGCGTGCTGCACAATTATTCTTTCGTGGAAGATCCATCGCGCCTCATCCGGGTCACACGCTTCGCCGCCCGCTTTCACTGGCCGCTCGAAGAGCGGACGCAGCAGCGCTACGACTCCGCTAAAGAAAATGAATACATCGACCATATCTCGCGAACCAGCGTGGGGCACGAGATCGCGCAACTTGCCCATGAAGATGATCCGCTCAGCGTGGTTCGAGCGCTTGAAAAAGAAGACTGGCTCAAGGTGCTGCATCCACACTGGACAGCCGCTAAGGTCGACGTCAACGGTCTCACGCAGTTGATGAGAACCCGCCAGCAGATGGTCGATCTCGGCTATACGGTCGACCCTTCTGCGGCAGTGATGCACTTTCTCACCGCTCATCTTTCGAACAAGGATATCTCCGACTTGCAGCGGCAGATTCCGCGCAAAGATCTGGTCCAGGCTTGGCGCGACATCGAAGAGCACGCCAAAGATCTGGCCAAGCGGCTCACTGGAAAGGAAGCGGCTACGCCCTCGCGCACCTGGAATTTGCTGTCGTCCGCGCGGCCGGAGATGGTGCTTTTCCTTGCAGTCACGGCGCGCCATCAGACAGTCGCCCAGAAGATCAAGAACTATTTCACCAAATGGCGGCAGGTGCAGCAGCGCATTCCACTGCCAGAGATGACCGAGTTGCTGATCACGCCGCAACTACCGGAATATCCTAAGATCGCGCGCGATGTCTTCATGCTGTTGCTCGACGGGAAGCTGCGCTCGCGCACTGAAACCTTGAAATTCTTGAAGCCGTTCGCCCCGCCGCCACCTCCGCCACCGCCACCACCAAGGCGAGGCCGGGGACCTAAAGCAGCAGCGGTTTCTACTCCCGTGGCGGCAGCGCCAGGTAAAAAAGGCGAGATCGCAAAGGGCAAGGGAAAAGGGAAAGGCAAAGCTGAAGCCACGGCCTCCGTCTTCGCGCCGGCGCCGGTGGTGGCTCCCGCAACCAAGCCGGAACCCAAGACAAAGCTCCAGTCAAAGGCGAAACCGGAACCGAAGCCTAAGCCGGTGAAAGCTGCTCCAAAGCCGGCCAAACATTCTGCGAAGCCGGTCGCCAAACGTCCTGCGAAAAAAGCCGCGCCCAAGAAAGTAAAGTCGAAAGCAAAGAGAAAAAAGAGAAGATAGTATCTAGGGCCGGCATCCTGCCGACCATATCGCCTTGAAAGGGTGCGGCTTTCAGCCCCGCCGCATGACTCGACAAGAAGGACAGCGAGCGCTTTAGCGCCCAGACGGGCCTTCCATCCACGGTTACCCATCGTCCAAATTCCTCTCGTAGCAGGTCCAATTTCCCCATTGACCGCCCCGAATCAGGCATATAATGAGGCCATGCACCGCCCCCTTCTCATCCTGGCGCTCGTGCTTCTGTACACTTCCTTACCCGTACTTGCACAACA
Organism: uncultured Acidobacteriaceae bacterium; assembly: GCA_963781635.1. Classification (GTDB taxonomy): domain Bacteria; phylum Acidobacteriota; class Terriglobia; order Terriglobales; family Acidobacteriaceae; genus Sulfotelmatobacter. Next base: position 156,988 of record CAWAFZ010000009.1, on the reverse strand, counting down.
CGGCGGTGGCCACGGCTCAGCGGGTGGTCATGGTGGAGGATTTGCCTCCCACGGTAGTTTTGGCGGTGGCGGTCACGCATTCAGCGGAGCACGCGCAGGCTCCGGATTTGGTGGCCATTCCTATTCGCCCCGTTCCTTCGCCGGACAATCGTTCACCGGACGTTCCTACCCCCGCCGTGCGTTCAATCGCACGTTCACCGCGCGCCGCTACGGCCGTTCAGGCACAGGTGTGCGAATCCGCACTTACGGCTACGGTTTCCGCAACAATTGCTACGGCTATCCTTGCCGCGGCTATGGCTATCCCTGGGGCTACTACGCAGGAATCGATCCTTACTGGTGGTGGGATTCCGGTTCCTCGTACGATCAGGACCAGCAGAATCAGATCGGTCTGGCGGAAGAGATGAACCAGCAGAGTCTTGCAGAGCAGATGCGGCAGCAATCCGATGCAAACAGCTATGCGCAATCAGCGCCCGCGCCGCACCAGCAAGAAGTTACCGAACCGGCTCCGGCAACTGTCCTGGTCTTCCACGATCAGCACAAGCAGGAAGTCAAGAACTATGCCATAGTCGGCCAGACTCTCTGGAACTTTGCGCCGCAGCGCACCGAAAAAATTCCGCTCTCGGAGCTCGACATCCCCGCCACGACTAAAGCCAACGAAGACCGCGGCGTCAGCTTCCGCTTGCCGGGTGGGCAAGAAGGTCAATAGAAGTGCCGCAATCAACCCTTGGAAATCCCTGTGGATCATAGTGGATAAGTATCCGCCTGCCCGCTTCCGTTTCCCGATAGAATGACGCCAAGTAAAATAGAACTGAGCCCAATGTCCCAATTCGTCCACCTGCATCTGCACACCGATTACTCTCTGCTCGACGGCGCCTGTGACGTAGAAAAGCTTTGCCAGCGTGTGAAAGAGCTGGGCATGCCCGCCGTCGCCATGACCGACCACGGCAACATTTTTGGCGCGGTCCACTTCGTAAACGCGGCGCACAAGCATGACGTCAAACCGATCGTAGGCTGTGAACTTTACATCTGCAAAAAAGACGATCACAACATCGAGCGTACCCCTCCGGATGGCGATACCTACAACCACTTACTCGTGCTCGCCGAAAATGAAGAGGGCTACCGCAACCTCGTAAAGATCACGTCGGAAGCCTCGCTGCATGGTTTTTATTACAAGCCGCGCGTCAGTAAGAAGTTCTTGGCGGAGCATGCACGTGGACTGATCGGTCTTTCCGGCTGCCTGAAAGGCGAAGTGGCTGAACGCCTGATGGAAGGGAACTACGATGCCGCGCGCGCCGCAGCGGGTTCGTTCTGCGACATCTTCGGTAAGGAAAACTTTTATCTCGAGATTCAGGATCAGGGTCTTGCGATGGAGCACCGCATTCATCCCGGCCTCTTCCAGTTGGAAAAAGATCTTGGCCTGCCCCTCGTTGCCACCAACGACAGCCATTATCTCTGCGAAGATGATGCGCACGCGCAAGACGTCATGCTCTGCATCCAGACCGGCAAGTCGATCCACGATACGCAGCGCATGAAATTTGATGGTACGCAATTCTTCGTGAAGAGCCACGACGAAATGTATCGCGTGTTCAAGGATTCGCCCGAGGTGCTGACGCGAACTGTTGACATCGCCGAGCGCTGCAGCCTGCGGCTCGAAAAAGTAGCCACGCCGTTTCCCCAATTCGAAGTTCCACCCGGCTACACCATTGACAGTTATTTTGTGCACGTCGCGCGGGAAGGATTTGCGCACCGCCTCGAAACGCTGCGTCCGTTGCATGAGCAGGGCAAGCTCAAGCATCCGATGGAGGATTACAACCAGCGACTGGAACGTGAACTCGCCATCATCCAGCAGATGAAGTTTCCCGGATATTTTCTGATCGTTTGGGATTTCATCCGCTACGCCAAAGAGCATGATATTCCCGTGGGCCCGGGCCGCGGATCGGCCGCAGGGTCGCTAGTCTCTTACGCTCTCGGAATTACCGATATCGACCCGCTGCAGCACGAGTTGCTCTTTGAGCGCTTTTTGAATCCAGAGCGCGTTTCGATGCCCGATATCGACATCGATTTCTGCATGAACCGGCGCAGCGAGGTCATCAACTACGTCACGCAAAAATATGGCCGCGACAACGTAGCGCAGATCATCACCTTCGGCACCATGGCTGCGAAGGCGGCGATCAAAGATGTTGGCCGCGCCATGGATATCCCGTACAGCGATGTCGATCGCATCGCGAAAATGATTCCCACGCAGCTCAACATCACACTTGACCAGGCCATCGAAGACTCGGCTCAGCTGCGTGATGCGATGGAGAAAGATGGACAGATTCGCGAGTTGATCCAGACTGCAAAGAAGCTCGAGGGGATGGTGCGCAACTCTGGCGTGCACGCTGCCGGGGTAGTAATTTCGCCGCGCCCTCTGACCGAATTAGTCCCGTTACACCGCACCAAGAACGACGAAATAGTAACCGCCTTCGACATGGTCGCCATCGAAAAGATGGGGCTGCTGAAGATGGATTTCCTCGGGCTGACCACGCTGACAATTCTCACCGATGCTTTGAAGCTGATTGAACAAACTCGCGGCACCCCCATCACGCTTGAAAGCGTTCCGCTTGAAGATGCCGAGACTTATCAGAAAGTTTTTCACAAAGGGTTGACCTCCGGCGTCTTCCAATTTGAATCGCACGGCATGCGCGACGTGCTGCGCAAGTACCAGCCGAATTCCATTGAAGATCTAACTGCTCTGAACGCACTTTACCGGCCTGGCCCGATTCAGGGCGGAATGATCGATGACTTCGTTGACCGCAAACACGGCCGCAAGAAAGTCGAATACGAACTGCCGGAGCTGAAAGAGATTCTTCAAGAAACGCTGGGCGTGATCGTTTATCAGGAACAAGTAATGCAGATCGCGAACCGCCTGGCCGGTTACTCACTCGGTGAAGCTGACCTGCTTCGCCGCGCCATGGGCAAAAAGAAAGCCGAAGAGATGGCGCAGCAGCGTGAGCGCTTCGTCGAAGGCGCGGCGCAGCGAAAATTTCCTCCCAAGAAGATCGAGAAGATCTTCGACCTCATGGCGCAGTTCGCCGGCTACGGCTTCAATAAATCACACTCCGCCGCCTATGCGCTGCTGGCCTATCACACCGCGTATTTGAAAACACACTATCCTGTCGAGTTCATGGCGGCGCTGCTGACGTCAGTCACCGGCAGTACCGATGATGTTGTGAAGTACATCAACGAATGCCGCGAGATGGGAATCGCGGTCGAAGCCCCCGACATCAATGTCTCCGACGCGAACTTCACGCCGCACGGCGAAGCTATCCGCTTCGGTCTTGCCGCGGTAAAAAATGTCGGCGGCAATGCTATCGAGTCGATCGTAACTGCGCGCAAGAAGTTAGGCCGCTTCAAATCGATTTATGAGTTTTGCGAAAACGTCGATCTCCGCCTGCTCAACAAGCGCGTTCTCGAATCGCTGATCAAGAGCGGAGCGATGGACTCGCTGGGCCGTCGCGCGCAACTAATGACCGTGCTCGACCGCGCCATGGAGCGCGCCCAGAAGGCGCAGCGTGACGCCGAATCCGGCCAGCACGGCCTCTTCGGAGTATTTCAGCAGGAAGACTCCGAAGCCCATAACGACAAGCTACCCAACATTCCCGACTGGGATGAGCAAGCCCGACTCGCATCCGAAAAAGAAATCCTCGGCTTCTTCATTTCCGGTCATCCGTTGGAAAAATACAAAGCCAAACTCGAAGACCTGCAGGCGCTGAGCATCGAAGAAATCTCTGGCATGAAGAACTCGACCGGCAAAGACGAAACCGTCGCCACCGCCGGCATCATCGCGAACCTGCGCGTGCAAAAATCCAAGCGCGGAGAGTTCTACGCCCAGGCCACGCTCGAAGATATGTCCGGCTCGATCGATATGATTGTCTTCCCCGAAGCCTACAAGCGTCTGGGCGACAAGGTAAAACTTGAAGTCCCGGTGCTGGTTCGGGCCGGAGTAAGAATCGAAGAAGGCGCAAATCCGAAGATTACCGCCGCCGAAATCATGCCGCTCGAAGATGCCAAGGTTCCTCTTCCGCGAGCAATCCGCATTCGGGTGCCTCTCGAAACCGCCGGCGGTTCCACGGTCGACGATCTTCATACCCTTTTTCAGGAGCGCAAAGGCGAAGCCCGGGTATTGTTCGACGTGGAACGTGCCGGCGATTTCATGGTCGTAATGGAGGCGGAGGGTTATAATGTGCTGCCAGACCGCAACTTCATCGCCCGGGTCGAAAAACTCTGCGGGCGGGGTAGTGTGCGCGTCATCAGCTGATCGCGAACGGGCTTCCTTGAAGCCTGCATACGATCGTATTATCCATGGCGGCGAACCCCAACGCGCAGCACGAACTGGACGAGATCCAGCGGCAGATCGCACTGGTCGAGGGCTCCGCCGGCAACAACGGAAACGGCCAACCTCATAACGAAGAAGCCTATCGCCAGCTCGCGCAGCTTAAGGGTCGCGTCGCTACGCTGAAGGAGGAAATGAAGGCGTTGCAGACTGCGTGGCAAAAAACCGAACTGGCCCGGCATCCCCAGCGTCCGCAGACCCTCGACTACATCGAGCGCCTCTTCACTGATTTCAGCGAAATTCACGGAGACCGCGGTTTTGGGGACGATCCCGCCATAATTTGCGGCATGGCCCGCTTCCATGGCGAAGAAATTCTGGTCGTCGGCACGCAAAAGGGCCGCGACATGAAGCAGCGTGTCTACCGCAACTTTGGCACGCCTCATCCCGAGGGCTATCGCAAGGCGCTGCGCATCATGCAAGTCGCCGAAAAATTTCGCCGGCCAATTTTCACGCTGGTCGATACCGATGGGGCCTACCCTGGCATTCACGCCGAGGAGCGCGGCCAGGCTGAAGCCATTGCCTATAACTTGCGCGAGATGGCCAGACTCGAAGTACCGATCATCGCGACGGTGATTGGAGTTGGAGGTAGCGGCGGAGCCCTGGCCATCGCGGTAGCTGACCGCGTGCTGATGATGGAGAATTCCATCTATTCGGTGATTTCTCCCGAGGGGTGTGCGGCCATTATGTGGCGTGACGCCACCAAGAAAGAATTGGCCGCCGAAGCCATGCGCATCACCGCCACCGATCTTAGCGAACTGGGCTGTATCGACGGCATCATACCCGAGCCCGAAGGCGGCGCCCACCTCAACTACGAAGCCGCTGCGGCGTTGCTCGACGTCAGCTTGCAGAAGCATCTCGCCGAACTGAAAAAGTTGTCTACCGACGAATTGCTCGCGGCCCGCTATAAGAAGTTTCGCTCTATCGCACAATTCTTTGAAAGCCTGCCCACGCCGAAACCCCTGCCCTGAGCCCATCTACAGCTGTTCCCAAAGTAATACACCCGCTTTCGACATTTACCGTGCTTGGCGAGCCGCGCCACCGTATAATGTTCTGTTTTGCTCTTGCCAACCGCGGGAGTTCCGGCGGACCCACTCCGTCGCTCAAATCATAAGGAAGGTGTTGGATGGCTACTATGGATGTTGCGCCCCAGGGTACCGGTGGCGAATTGGGGCGCAAGCGCATTGTCAATGACATGAGCATTCAGGTCGCGACTGTGAATGGCTCTGGCTCGAACAGCTCAAACACGGTGTTGCTACGCGCTATTTTTCAGATGGGCGTGCCGATTTCGGGCAAGAACTTATTCCCCTCGAACATCGCCGGCCTACCCACCTGGTATACGATTCGGGCCAACGAGGACGGCTACATCGGGCGCAAGAAGGAAATAGACTTCCTGATCGCGATGAACGCCGAAACTGCCGAGGACGATGTGATGTCGCTGGCCCCAGGCGCGTCGGTTCTTTATGACGAGCCTCTCGGTCTCGACAAACTGCGCAACGATTTAATTTTCTACTCCGTTCCTTACGACAAACTGGTAGCCCCGGTTTGCCCCGAACCTAAGCTGCGCAAGTTGGTTAAGAACATGGTGTACGTGGGCGTCGTCGCCTACCTGCTCGAAATCGAGATGGGCGAGGTCGAAAAAGCCGTCCGCAAACAGTTTGCCAAGAAAGCGAAAGCAGCGAACTTGAACTTGGCAGGTGCGCAAGCCGGCTACGACTACGCCAAGGCCAGTCTGCAGAAGCGCGGCGAATACTATATCGAGCGCATGAATAAGACCGCCGGCAAGATCATTATCGACGGCAATTCGGCCGCAGCCTTGGGCTGTGTGTTCGCCGGATGCACCGTGGTCACCTGGTATCCCATCACTCCGTCGTCCTCGCTCGTCGAGACGATGATCGAATACATGAAGGACTATCGCATCGGCCCCGATGGCAAAGCCACCTTCGCCATCGTGCAGGCCGAGGACGAACTTGCCGCCATCGGTATGGTGATCGGCGCCGGCTGGGCGGGGGCGCGCAGCATGACCGCAACTGCCGGTCCTGGCATCTCCCTGATGTCGGAATTTTCTGGCTTGGCGTATTACGCCGAAATTCCAGGCGTGATCTGGAATATCCAACGCGTCGGGCCTTCGACGGGCCTGCCCACGCGCACTTCGCAAGGCGACATTCTCAGCACGGCTTTTCTCTCGCACGGCGACACGAAGCACATTATGTTGATTCCGTGCTCGGTGGATGAATGCTTCACTATGGCGTCCGACGCTTTCAATCTCGCTGAGCAATTTCAAACGCTCGTTTTCGTGATGTCGGATCTCGATCTCGGCATGAACAACTGGATGTCCGATCCTTTCCAGTATCCGACCACGCCGATCAAGCGCGGCAAAGTGCTGGATAAGAAAGATCTGGAAAAACTCGGTGGCTTCGCCCGCTATAAAGATCTGGATGGCGACGGCGTCGGCTATCGCACGTTGCCGGGAACCGATCATCCCTCCGCTGCCTATTTCACGCGCGGCAGCGGCCACAACGATAAATCGAATTACAGCGAGCGCCCCGACGATTACGAAAACAACATGGAGCGCCTCAACCGCAAATTTGAAACCGCGCGCTCTTTCGTGCCGCGGCCAGAGATTCTTAAAGGCGCGAACGCAAAGATCGGAATCATCGCCTACGGCACCTCGCACTGGGGCATCATCGAAAGCCGCGACCAGTTGCGCAACGAGTACTCCATCGAAACCGATTACCTGCGGCTGCGTGCTTATCCTTTCACCCGCGAAGTGCACGAATTTGTCGAGCAGCACGAGCGGGTTTACGTGGTCGAGCAGAATCGCGACGCGCAGATGCTCAGCCTGCTCAAGCTCGACCTCAAACCAGAATTAATCACGCGCCTGCGCAGCATCAGCCATCTCGATGGCTTGCCGCTCGACGCCCGCTCCGTAACCGACGAACTGAGCACTATGGAGGGTAAGTAAATGGCGACTACGCCTACCGATCTCAAGACTCCGGAACCAAAGACGAATCGTATCGGCCTGAGCGTTCTCGATTACAAAGGCGGCAAGACCACACTGTGCGCCGGTTGCGGCCACAACGCCATCTCCGAGCGCATCATCGAAGCCATGTATGACATGGGGGTGCAGCCCGAGCGCGTGATTAAACTAAGCGGCATCGGCTGCTCATCGAAGAGCCCGGCGTATTTCATGAACCGCTCGCACAGCTTCAACTCGGTGCACGGACGCATGCCCTCGATAGCCAGTGGAGCGCTGCTAGCCAATCGTAACCTGATCGCCTTAGGCGTGAGCGGCGACGGGGACACTGCCTCCATCGGTATTGGCCAGTTCGTTCACCTCATGCGCCGCAATCTTCCCCTCATCTACATCATCGAAGATAACGGCGTCTACGGCCTAACCAAGGGCCAGTTCTCAGCCACGGCAGACCTGGGATCAAAGTTAAAGTCAGGCGTGATTAACGATCTCCCTCCGATCGACACCTGCGGCCTCGCCATCGAACTCGGCGCGACTTTCGTTGGGCGCTCGTTCTCTGGTGACAAGAAGCAATTGAGCACCATGCTGAAAGCCGCCATTGCCCACCACGGCACGGTAATGCTTGACGTGGTTTCTCCCTGCGTGACGTTCAACGACCACGAAGGCTCCACTAAATCTTACAAATATGTAAAAGAGCATGAAGAAACTTTACAGGAGATAAGCTTCGTCCCGCACTTCGAAGAGATCGACGTCGAGTACGATGCAGGAACTACGGCCAACGTCACGCTGCACGACGGTTCGCACATCCGTCTGCGCAAGCTGGAAGAAGATTACGACCCAACGGATCGGATCGCGGCAATGACGCGGCTGAACGAAGCGCACGACAAAGGTGAAGTGCTGACAGGATTGTTCTATGTCAATACCAAGGCGCCTACGTTTCTCGAAATGCTGAACATGGTCGATCAGCCGCTAGCCACGCTGCCGGAATCGATGACGCGTCCAGGCCCCGAAGCGCTGGAAGCGGCTATGGAAGAATTGCGGTAAGGCTGGGCTTCGGCTAAACGGCTTCGGGCTTCAGCAAGAACTCTTGTTATTTTTCACCGGTCCGAAGGACCGGTGAAAAATCTGCTTGTTCTCCGTACAAACCGCATTTTATTTCGAACTCCCGGGCTGCAAGCCTAGCCCCGCGCCGTAATATTCCGCCAGGGCCTTACGTTCGTCCTCAGTCAACAAGCCCGCGACGGTCCGCATCGGCAAGTTAATGTCGTTGGCACGAGTGTGTTTGGCAAAAGCTTCCAGCTGATCCAAGACGTAATCAGAATTCTGAGTCATCAAAGACGGAGCTCCGGGACGGTAGGCCACCGGACCATGACAGGCTTGACATGGAGGAATGCCACGCTCGCCGTCGCCAAATGAAACCAGCCGCGAAGCCACCGTCGCACGATTTGGATCGGGCCGCGACTGCGGAAACGCCCGGTTATCCTGCGGATCGTTGTAAAACGGAAGCTTCGCATAATAAGCAGCCAAGTCGGTCACGTCCCGCGCCGAAAGTGACTCCGCGATCGGCTGCATTACTCGCGAGTTGCGTTTGCGGCTGCGAAAGTCCTCTAGTTCCTTCCAAAGGGAAAGCTTATCCATGCCCGCGAGGTTGGGAGTCGAAGCCACCGCGCTGAAGCCCTCAGCTCCGTGGCAGTGTTCGCAGCGCTTGGCTAACAGCATGCCGCGAAAAGCGTCACCGGAGGAAGCCGACGCAATAGTTTCGTAATTCCATTCGATTAACGAAGGAACTCGATCGCGAGAATTATCACTGGCGAACAGCAGCAGAGAAACTGCAACAAAAGTAGCGATAAGGGTGAGTTTGGAGAAATCCTGCCTACTGCACCACACAATTCCCCCTCTCTCCCGACTGCAGAGCAGGGAAGTGCTCCCGCGGTACAACTTTCAACTCCGAGCGCATGGCGTAGTGACCGGCTCCGCAAAATTCGCGGCAGGGCATTTTGTAATCGCCCGCGCTGGCAAATTGCAGTTGAGCTTCGCTTATCGTTCCGGGCAGAACTTTCACCGAGTAGTTCGTGCCGTCGACAAAAAGCGAGTGCACTGCGTCCGCGCTGGTGATGCGCAGATGCACCGGAACTCCCGCAGGAACGACAATGCAGTGTGGGATAAAAAAATACTGCTCGGCAATCATGCGCACCGTCACCGAGCCATCCGCGTTCTGTTCGGTGCCAAGATTATTCTCGACGAATTCTCCAGCCAGGTGGAGCGATAGAGGATCAACGTGCCGCGACCCCTGCAGATACTTTATGAGAGGCTCATCGATCTGGTAGTAGCGTGTGGCCGGGATCAGGCAAAGAGCCAGCACCGTTAGCATAAAGATTCGCAGCTTTCGCCAGTTCACAATGCGCTCGATCTACCGGGAGGCGTCCAGTTCTTTCAACACGGCGCTGCAGCGCTCGCACACCGTAGGATATTTCTTATCCTCGCCGACGCGGGTCGAGTAATTCCAGCAGCGCTCGCACTTCAACCCGTCCGCCTTCTTTACTTGAATGTGCACGCCCCCGGTGCCGTTGCCCGAAGCTTGGGTAAGCGTGACCTGCGAGACGATGAAGAGATAACGAAGCTGGTCCGAGTGACGAGACAGCACCGAATAAAGAGGATCAGGCGCGGCCAAAATCACATGAGCCTCAAGGCCGGTTCCGATCAACTTATTATTGCGTGCCTCTTCAAGTGACTTCAGAACTTCATCGCGTACCGAACGCAGTGCAGGCCAATCCTCAGCGGTCTTTTCCTGGCCGAGACTCGACTCGCCCATTGCGTGACTAGCGTCGCCTAAAATCTCCGCCTCGGAGGGAAATAATGCCAAATGCACGCTCTCGGCACGTCCCGCAGTTTTCGGCAGGTAATCCCAGACTTCTTCGGAAGTAAAGCTCATGATCGGCGCCACCAACCGCACCAGCGCCTCGCCTATGCGCCAGATCGCGGTCTGCGCGCTGCGTCGTCCTTGCGACTTCGGCGCCGAAATATACAACCGGTCTTTGAGCACATCAAAGTAAAACGCGCTTAGATCCACGATGCAGAAATGATTCAGACGATGGTAAATCTTGTGAAAGGCAAAGTCGTCGTATGCACTGCGCACATCGGACGTGAACTCGCAGGTCTGTCGCAGCATGTATTGATCAAGCGCTTCCATCTTCTCAAATGGAACCGCATCCGCTTCCGGATCAAAATCGCCAAGATTGCCGAGCACATAGCGAAACGTATTGCGGATCTTGCGGTAGTTCTCCGCGATACGCAGCATCAGGGCGTCAGACCCAACCACGTCCTCGCGAAAATCCACCGACGCCACCCACAAACGCACGACTTCGCCGCCCAGCCGATCGGCAATGTCCACGGGGTCCACGTCATTCCCGCGCGACTTTGACATGGCCTGGCCTTTATCGTCGAGCGTCCAGCCGGGCGTGACCACGCCTTTGTATGGCGGCGTCGCATGCGTGCCCATGGCACACAGCAGCGAAGACTGGAACCATCCGCGATACTGATCTCCGCCCTCTAAATAAAGATCGGACGGCCAGGGATACGAAGGCTCGTCGGCAACCAGCGCAAGATAGCTAGCCCCCGATTCCAGCCACACATCGAAGATGTCAGTTTCTTTTTCGAAGCTGCCGTTGCCGCAGTGCGGGCACCTGGTTTGCTTCGAAAGAATCGCGTCGGCCTCGGGCAGATACCACGCGTCAGCACCAGATCGGGCAAACAGCTCAACCACTTTACGATTCACTGCAGGATCGTTCAGAGGGTTGCCGCAACTCTCGCAAAGAAACACGGCAATCGGCACGCCCCACACCCGCTGCCGTGAAATGCACCAATCAGGACGGGTGGCGATCATGTTCGAGAGCCGCTCTTCGCCCCACGCCGGATCCCACTTCACGTGCTTGATTTCTTCGAGCGTGCGCGTGCGCAACGTGTCGTCCTTCGATTCCCCCCCCGGCATCGGCGTCTCCATCGAAATAAACCATTGCTCGGTGGCGCGAAAGATCACGGCGTTATGACAGCGCCAACAGTGCGGATAAGAGTGCTCAGTCTTCTCCGAATGGAGCAGCGCTCCGCGTTTTCGTACCAGTTCGATGATCGGCTGATTCGCCTCCCACACGCGCTTGCCGGTGTATTCCGGCAAGCCCGCGCGCAGAATGCCTTTTTCGTCGACATGGCTGGTAGCGTCGAGGCCATATTTCACGCCCGTGGCAAAATCCTCAGCTCCGTGCGAAGGCGCAGTGTGCACAACACCGGTGCCGGTATCCATGGTCACGTAGTCGGCGAGCACACCGAGAATTTTGCGATCGAGGAATGGATGCTGAAAATTCAGCCGCTCCATCTTGTGCCCCGGAAAATGCGACAACTCGCGAGGATCAGCCAGCTTGCATTTCTCGGCCACATCCTTGGCCAGCTTCGAAGCCACAATGTAAACTTCGCCTCCGGATTCCAGCCCGACATACTCTTCATCCGGATGAAAAGCCACAGCCATCGACGCCGGCAAAGTCCACGGGGTCGTAGTCCAAATGATGGTCGAAACCTTCTTGCCCGCGAGAGCTGGATCGATCTTTGCCGGATCATCCAGCAACGCGTACTTCACCCAAACCGTAGGGCTCGTGTGATTCTCATATTCCACTTCGGCCTCGGCCAGCGCGGTCTCATCGTGCATGCACCAGTAAACGGCGCGCAGGCCTTTGTAGACGAATCCATTCTCGTAAAAAGAAAAAAACGTCGAGAGAACCACCGATTCGTACTGCGGATTCATGGTCGCGTAAGGCCGATCAAAGCGTCCAAAGACGCCGATGCGCTTGAACTGTTGCCGCTGCAAATCGAGAAACTTTTGCGCGTACTTGCGGCACTCGGCGCGCACGTCGGTGGGCCGCATCTGCAGCTTCTTGCCGCCCAATTCCTTATCGACCTTGATCTCAATCGGAAGTCCGTGACAATCCCAACCCGGCACATACGGCGCGTCGAAGCCTGACATGTTTTTCGACTTGACGATGAAATCCTTGAGGCACTTATTCAGCGCCGTGCCCATGTGAATCGGCCCGCTGGTGTAGGGAGGCCCGTCGTGCAAAATATAGGTCGGCGCGCCGTGGCGTGCCTGCCGGATGCGCTCGTAAATTCCCGCCTGCTCCCAGCGAGCCAGAATCTTAGGCTCGTTCTGCGGCAGGTTGGCCTTCATAGGGAAGGCAGTTTTAGGCAGATTAATAGTGGCTTTCAGTTCCAGCGGCACCCGGTTGGCTTCTCCCAATGGATTGGAATCTTCTCATTATAGGGAGAGGCGCGTCGCGCGTCCATGAAAGGGAAGTTGCCGGTAGTGTCTGAAAAGTGCGTTGGTGGAAAACTCAGAACGCTTGCCTATCCCCAAGCCCCATCGTATCGTTAGGCATGGCATCGAACCGCACGGAACTCGCCGCCCTGAAAAACATGATCGCGGAAGCCGATCTGATTCTTGAAACTCTCCCAGCCCTGCCCGAAAACCGCACTGCCCGATGCCGCGAACTCCTCAAGTCTGCCCTAGCTCTGACCGACGATCTAATCAAACAAGCCAAACTGCCAGCCGCGAAAGCCCTAGGGCGCAAGGGCGGGTCCGTGACGGCGCAGCGCGGCTCTGACTACTTCCGCAAGCTAGCCGCACGCCGGAAAACGCATGGCGGGGGCAGACCGCGTAAGGATTCCGAATAACTAAGCCGTCCAAGTAGCGCCAATCTGAAATAGCGAACCGAGCGCAATGAGAACGAAGCCAGTCCGGCCCCAAAATCGGTAACGTTTGCCTCTGGCAATCGCTGCGTGGTCTGTTCCTTCCAAAAGGAGTTTGCTCTTGCCGCTAGGATCAAAGTCAGGCGGCAGACCAAAATAGTAGAGCAATGCACAACCAACAAGCACCAGCGCCAAGCCGGTAGTGTTGAGTATTCTCGCTTCCCTCATGTATTCCCGTCCCTCCGCTACCTATGATCCTCAGAGGTACAATGGACGCTCAAAACGAAAAGCCCGGCGCGATGGCCGGGGCATTTTCGATTGAAACCTAGACAGTTCAATCGTAAGCCCTTCATCGCCCCGGATGCAAGGGAACGATGGCCGACTCTGAGACTTGGCACGGTCTCGCGGAACAATTTCGAGCACTCCCAGCGGACTGCCGCATGCTGCGAGCCGACCGTTACTACGAGTTCGGTACCGGCCCAGTTGGCCAGTGGACGTTAGTTGGAACTGCATCCTCTAGGATTCGGTTTGAAGCACTTGCAAGACGTGCGGCCTCCGAAATCGCAGACCCACCCACAACCGATCTGTTGACGGCTTGGCTTGAAGTGCTGATGAAAGAAGATGATTCAGAGTTCCGCTCCAACCCTATTGCGACCGAAGACAATCCAGATGGAAGCCACAGAAGACACTATGTGACAGGCAGTATGCACGAACTGCCTACTGCGTCCGCAAACTATTGTCAGACTCTAGAATCGGCTGCATTGCAAGCTGAGTTTGAAGAAAAGCAGCGTGACAATCCGAAGAACTGGTCAGAGTTTCGTCAGCGGGTCGAAGCGTTTGAAAGCATGAAAGAAGTAATGGACGAAACTCCCTATCAAATCTCCGAAGCAATCGTCAGAAAAATCATTGCTGACATGGACGGCATAAAGCCAGAAGACGTGACGATGAAGCGCATCGGATTTGAGATCGCCGCTCTAGGTGGCCCAAAGCGCCGTCGCATCCAGGTAATCCCATCGACTCCCCCGCCTGAATCGCCGCCTGTTACTGACGCGAAGGCTAGTAACGATGTGACAGAAAGAGTTAGCGAAGTACAGCCTGAAGCTGCCCCGCCCGCAACCATAGCAACCCAAATTGAACGGCTACGGGATGAATGCCTATGGACGAATGAGGACTTAGCTGAGGCCGTGAATCTTAGCTCACGCCAAGTATCCCGGCATGTCTCTGGCGAGTCCGCACCTTACAAGAGGAACATTGCAGCCTATGAACGCGTATTTTCTAACAAGTTGAAAAGGCAGGTATTTATTCGCAAGATGTCATAGAGATGTCAGGCAGTTGTCAGGCATATTCTTGTAAGTGTCCTTGAGACGACTTCGCCTCCGGCCCATGATGAGCACGGAGGCGAAAATGGTTTGGATTCGAGCACCACCACGGCTAGAAATGACGGGTTTTGTGGGAGATCAGGGGAGTGCCCAACGCTTCCCTGATTTGGTAAATTCTAGCATTTTCCAGCCATTTCCGCACTTTTCCCTTGACAAACAACGAGCGGTCGCTGTATAAAATAACCATGTTGAACGAGACAAAATCCGCTAAAACAATGACTTGCGAGGATTGCAGTGTCGATTGTCAACGCTACGGCAAACATAGAAACGGCCTTCGCCGCTTTCGCTGCCCGATCTGCAAAAAGACCTACACCGAAGCGCACGAGCGGACCTTGGGAAGCATGTATGTTCCCCAAGACCGGGCGGAACTCGCCGTGCAAATGCTCATTGAAGGAAACTCCTTGCGGTCCACTCAGCGCATTACGAAGTTGGACATCAACACGATCATGCGCGTTCTCGTTCTCGCCGGGGAGCGCTGCCAGTCCTTGATGGATTCCAAGATGCGAAACCTGCACATGGAACATCTACAGATCGACGAAATTTGGACCTACGTCCAGAAGAAAAAGCGCCACGTCCGCGAGGACGATTCGCCCGAAGTTGGCGATGCTTGGGTGTACGTCGCTATTGACGCAGACACGAAACTCGTTCCTGCCTTCCATGTCGGAAAGCGTCATCTCGCAGACACGCGAACTTTCCTCTGGGATTTATACGGACGCATCGAAGGGCGCACACAGATTACTACTGACGGCCTCCATCACTACACCGCAAGCGTTCCTGACACGTTCGGCCTAGACGCGGACTTCGCGCAGCTCGTGAAATTGTTCGGGGATTACGGACAGCATGACGGCCCCGATGCGAGGTACTCCCCACCGCGCATCATGGAGGTTATATCCAAGGTCCGAACTGGAAACCCTGACCCGGATCACATCTCGACTAGCTTTGTAGAGCGCCAGAATCTCACGATGCGCATGGCGATCCGCCGATTTACGCGCCTGACGAACGCTTTCAGCAAGAAACTACTGAATCTGAAAATGGCCGTCGCTCTACACTTCGCTTACTACAATTTCTGCCGCATTCACAAGACGCTGCGCGTCACTCCCGCGATGGAAGCCGGATTAACCGATCACGTCTGGACTCTTACGGAATTGCTCCAAAAGTAATTCATCAAGTGATTCGGAAAAATTCGCATACTGCGAAAGTTCCTCAGCAGTCAGTTGACGAAAATTTCCGTTTTCGCAGAACCATGCATCCCATTCACCTACGCCCCCACTGTTTAATAGTTTTGCTAGACGCATTGAGTGCAGCCCGACTGCCAACAGTTCCTTGACGCTCTTGTTGCAGCGCGGATAGTAGTAATGCACAAAGAGATTAGCAGGATTTGAAACGTCTCCCGCAGTGGCATACGCCCGACCGTATATCTCAAAACACACGGGCTGCTGCACAATACCTAAGCGGTATACGCGCGGTCGATCACCTAGTACAGCCACAATAAGGCCGCGAGTGTCTGGCCGTTCCATCTTGAAACGTACTGTCATCGGCAGGACTTCATCGGAAAAGTTACGAAGTTTGGAAATGTCTACTGCCGGATCGGAGCCATCAATAACAAGTGAGCCGTTTTCAAGTCGCTTCCCGAATTGTCCAAGAGCCTCTAGCCCAATCAAGTCTCCCCATGCTGAATAGGCGATCCGATGCTCTCTTAGGTAAGTAATCTTTTGTACGCTTGAGAAATTACCGTGCCCTTGACCCAAGAATGCCGAATGCTCAGTGATCCATGCCAGACCATCTTGTTTTTCGGTTAACAAAATGATGTGCAGCGTCATCGGATATTCCTCCTCTATGAGCGGGGAATACCCTACATCGGAACTGTGGATAAGTAAATCTGTGGTCGCCATGCCGTCTCCGAGTTACAATGGATTCGGCGGTAAACTCAAGAAAGATTCAGGCCCCATGTGACGATGGGGCTTTCTTTATGACTGAACCCATACCTCAACCTTGCATACGAAAGCGGCTAGGCGACCTGAATACGAAGGGCTACTACTTGCTCGTGGCCCTGAGTTTTGTCTACAGATCGGGATCAGCAACATGGCTATTGAAATTGGCTTTCACGCTAACCGCCTTCGCAGTTGTTCCTCCCGTGCAAGACCTCACGACCTCCGCTTTTTGGTTGCGAGGATTTTTAATTGGGAAAATCCTGCTGCTCTATGGGGCACTGGCCTCAGCTCTTTTGTGGATTTGGTGCGCCAGAACCTGACCAACGCACTTTTCAGACACCACCAAGTTGCCAGAGTCTCGAATGCAAAGCAAAGTATTTGGGTTTGGTCGAAGATTGGTGCGGAAGGGGGGATTTGAACCCCCACGCCTTTCGGCGCCACCCCCTCAAGATGGTGTGTCTGCCAGTTCCACCACTTCCGCACGGATACAAAAACGCGTCGAGGGGCGGGTAAATTATAGCAGAACAAATTTACCCTCCCCTGCTGTTGCTGCTCGCGTTTTGTTCCCTCGCATCCGCGCTCACGAATGCGAAGCTAGTCTCCCGAAGGCATCAGCATCTCTTCCGTGCCTGTTTCGATTTGGACCGGCGAATGCGGGCAGTCGCCAAGAATGGGCTGGCAGGCTGCGTCCGGTCCCTGCTCCGGATGGATTAGGGGCTTGAGTCCGCCGAATTGCTCGGCTTCGGTCGAGCCGCTCAGAGCTGTGGTTGAGGCTAGCCCTCCGCTGATGACTTGCTGCACTTGATCGAAGTAGCCAGTCCCTACGAAGCGCTGATGCTTCACCGCCTCGTATCCATACTGCGTTTCGCGGCTGAACTCTTTTTCCTGCAAACGAGAATAGGCGGTCATGCCCGCGATCTTGTAACCGCGCGCCAGTTCGAACATGCTGAGGTTCAGCGCGTGGAAGCCGGCGAGAGTCACGAACTGGAACTTGTATCCCATGCCGCGCCAACTCCTGCTGGAAGCACGCGATGGTCGCTTCATCCAAATTCTTGCGCCAGTTGAAGCTGGGTGAGCAGTTGTAAGCCAGCATCTTTCCCGGATACCTGGCGTGAATCGCATCGGCGAACTCTCGCGCCTCTTCCAGGTCGGGATGCGAAGTTTCGCACCAGATCAAATCCGCGTAAGGCGCGTAGGCCAGGCCGCGAGCGATGGCCGACTCGATGCCACCGCGGATGCGATAGAAGCCTTCCGACGTGCGCTCCCCGGTACAGAAAGCCCGATCGCGCGCATCGATGTCGCTGGTGAGCAAGTGCGCACTGTCGGCGTCGGTGCGCGCCATGACCAGCGTGGGCACACCCATTACATCGGCTGCCAGCCGCGCCGCCACTAGCTTCTGCACCGCTTCGCTTGTGGGAACCAGCACCTTGCCGCCAAGGTGCCCGCACTTCTTTGCCGACGAAAGCTGATCCTCGAAGTGCACACAGGCCGCGCCCGCCTCGATCATTCCCTTCATCAACTCGAATGCGTTCAGAGTTCCGCCAAAGCCGGCTTCTGCATCGGCCACCAGGGGCGCAAACCAAGTTTGCGCGGGAGCGACTTTTCCCTCCGCGTGATGCACTTGGTCGGCTCGCTGCAGCGCGCTGTTGATTCGCCGGCAAAGATTTGGAACGCTATCCGCCGGGTACAAACTCTGGTCCGGATACATCTGCCCGGCATTGTTGGCATCGGCCGCCACCTGCCATCCGCTGACGTAGATCGCTTGCAGTCCCGCTTGCACCTGCTGCACCGCCTGGTTGCCCGTCACCGCGCCCAGCGCCTTCACGTAAGGCTCGGTCTGCAGCAGTTCCCACAACCGCTCCGCTCCCAGACGAGCCAGCGTGTGCTCGATGTGAATCGAGCCGCGCAGCCGCAACACATCTTCCGCCGTGTATGGACGTTCCACATCCTTCCATCGAGGGTTGTTGGCCCACTCGTGAGCTAGGCAATCTTGCGCCAGAGCGTTCTGAGCAGTTTTTTCCTCGGCCCCCATCTCTTCGGGACTCATCCTGGAAGGAAAGATGTGGGTGTGGGCTGTTTGGTTCGTTCCATTTTCTTTGGCGGGCATTTCTTATTTCTCCTGACGATAATTTGTGTATGTTCAATATAATGAACATAGTTCACTATACTGGCGAAGCGTATGTCAGAAGCGCAATCCGGTCAAGCCAGTTGTTCAAGATAGTGAACATACATTCATTTTATTGTCCGCCTATAATTTGCTACGATAGGCAATCGATGCCCGCTTCCTCCGATTCGCCCTCCGCTGCCGTGGAACGTGCCCTGGCTATGCTGGAGGTTGTCGCCCAGGAGTCCGAGGGCCTCAGCAACGCCGAAATCAGTCGCAAGCTCAACATTCCAAAGAGTTCCGCGAGCTATATTTTGCGTACGCTCGAAACCCAGGGCTATTTGACTCGTGATGCCGAATCCGGGAAGTACCGCGTCGGACTGAAGATCCTGAGCCTAAGCCGCGGGGCGCTGGGCGGACGTGACGTTCGTGGCATAGCTCTGCCCATCATGCGTCGGCTGACGCAACAGACTGGTCTGACCTGCCACCTCGCAGTGCTGGACGGTCCCGATGCTGTCTATATTGAAAAGGTGGAGCCGGAGGGTTTCATCCGCATGGATACCTGGGTGGGCCGCCGCATGCGCGTACATGCCACCAGTGTGGGTAAAGCGCTGGTCGCCCATATTCCGCAAGAGCAACTGGAGCAGATTATGCGCAAGGCCGGCATGGAAAAGCGCACGCCTAAGACCATCGGCACCGTGCCCCGTCTGCTCAAAGAACTGGAGAAAGTGCGCGCCCAGGGCTATGCCGTTGACGACGAAGAGAACAACTTGGGCGCACGCTGCGTCGGGGCTCCCGATTTTCGACGATAGGGGTGCCATCGAAGCCAGCCTGGGCTTGAGCGGAACGACTCAGCAAGTGAGTGCGCAGACCATGCCCCGCATCCTTGAATCCCTCAAGGAAGCCGCCCGGCACATCTCCTTGGGAATGGGTTACCGCGCACCGCATCGCCGTGCTGGGGGATCCTAGCCCCTTCCCAGGTCCGGCCGCAGCCGTTACAAGTCTCTCCTGTAGCTTTGCACGGCTACCGTTGAGCCCACAGGCGCTCGCGACAGTGGAGCCAGCGCAATTCCGCCGCTTCGATCCTGCAGCAGTGTCCATTCCGCCGCGCACCGATCGCACAGCCAATAACGCTCCACATGCCGGGGCGGCTTTCGCGGGTGCCGAGCGGCGGACGGGCAGAATTGCTCCGTGTTGCCCGCGCCGCCAGTTTCGACCATAAAAAGCCTGCCCTCTCGTAGGCGAAGAAAAGGCCTCAAGCATTGCGGATTGGCACAGTGGCTTAGCATCGGTATGGCGCTCGCGACATCCCGACTCTAAGAGGGAACGGTTGTGGAGAGAAAGGCCAACCGTCACAACAAGAAGTAATATGTTGTGGAAAAGAGGGTCTCCGGCCCAACAACAACACGAGCCGAAGATTGCTCCTAGAAATGCCGCACTATGTGATGCAGACTGAGAAGTCAGGCGCGCGCCGGGATGGAGGACCTCTCAGTGTATAAGCGCTCCGGTGATCGCCACCACCACTCCCAAGACTCCCATTACCATCCCTAAATACCAGAAGATTCGCCGACCGGAAAGCAGCGTGATCGAAGTGATCACCAGCCCGATCTCCAGAAACACCTCCGCCAGGTCGTAGCGGTCAGCGCGGTGCTGTTCCGACGCCACTTCGCGCTCCAGATCGCGCGCCTTCTCTTCAATTTCCTTCTTATCGCTTTTATAGCGCTCCGCCTCCTGCCCATACTTCTCGCGGAACTTATCCATCGCCCCGGCATCTTTGCTAGTGACGACCGCTCCCAGATCGTTCACCAGCACGTCCTCATGCTCGCGGATATTCTTCGCCTGGTAATACGACCACTGATCGGATGCCAACGCCTGCTTCACCACCTCTTCCGTGTGCGCCCGATGTCCCAGCAACGAAACCACCGCTACGCACACCGCCAGCACTGCCATGGTCAAGGAAACAGCCGCCAGAGACTTATCTTCTCTGGCCTTCTCCGCATTTTCTTTCAGCTCCTGAAGTTCGTCGGCACTCATGCTTCCTCCATCGAGATTCGGCAATATGGGGCGGGAAACTTTCGATGGTACGGGTTCCTTGCCTTTCGCGCAAGCAAACCAAGGCGAAGCCGAGGGTTTGTCATGGTCGCGAATCCTATCCCACGACAGACCACTGTCCACTGCTTCTACTCACCCATGACTTTCACGATCACTCGTTTATCCCGCTGCCCATCGAACTCCGCATAAAAAATGCGCTGCCACGTTCCCAGATCTAGCTTTCCTGCAGTAATGGGCACGATCACCTCGTGATGGATTAGCAAAGCCTTCAAGTGCGAATCCCCGTTGTCTTCGCCAGTTTCATGATGCTTGTAGTTCTTGCGAAACGGAGCCAGATGCTCCAGCCATTGATCGATATCCTCGATTAGACCGCTCTCATTATCGTTGACATAGATCCCCGCCGTAATGTGCATCGCGGAAACCAACACCATTCCCTCTTTTACTCCGCTCTTATACACGATCTCTTCCACCTGGGGCGTAAGGTGCACGTACGCTCGATGGGTCTTGGTATGAAATTTCAAATATTCCGTCGCAACTTTCATTTTCACCTCACCTCGACAAAAGTTTACCCGAGATGCGGGCTCTGCACCTTCGGACAACTACTTCCGTTACGCGGGCTTGTACCGGAGATTACAGAAAATCACTCGCCCTTGAGCCATACTCCAACTGTTGGAGGAGGTTTCAGTGCCGTTTCGTCTGGATTACTTGTCTTGCATTCTTACGGTTGCTTCAACCATCCTGTTAGGCAAGCGTTGCTGGGAGGGCTGGATTCTGGCTGGAATCAACAGCGCCATCGTTTGCGTGATCGGATTCCGCACCGCGCAATTCGGCTTCATTCCGGCCAATGTGTTCTGCATCGCGCTCTACGCGGTAAATCTCCGCTCCTGGCGCAAACCCGAACCTCACTGATTTAAGAATTTTCTTTTGCTGCCTCCCCTCCCCTGCAAGCAGCGGAGGTCGAAGTTTCCCTCGTCAAGATTCGTCAATATCCTCCTTCAGGCGAATCTCGGGCAGCCACATCCTCGCAACGATTCGCGGCCCAACCGCATCCATTTAGCAAAGCTAAGCACCAGGAGAAAGTGATGCCAGGAAAGCTGAGAATTACATCCGTCGTTCTAGCGATAACATTTTTGTTTACATGCGTTGCTGGCCAATTGTTCGCCCAGGCTCCACCGGACGCGCCGCCTCCGGGCCCTCCGCCGGATCAGGCCGGTGCTCAGAATCAAGCCCCGCCGCCTTCGTATACGCCCGAGCAATTGGATAAGCTCGTCGCCAGCGTCGCACTCTATCCCGACTCGCTGTTGGCACAGGTGCTGGCTGCGGCTACATTTTCCGACCAGATTCCCGATGCCGCGAAATGGGCCGACGAACACCATTACCTAACCGGCGACGATCTCGCTCGCGCCATCAACGACGATCATCTTGACTATGATCCCAGCGTGCAGGCCTTGCTGCCTTTTCCTTCCGTCTTAGACATGATGGCGTCGGACTTGGATTGGACCCGAAGTCTGGGCGATGCTTTTCTCGCCCAGAAGCAAGATGTGATGGATGCGGTGCAACGCGAGCGCCGGAAGGCGAAAGACTACGGCTATCTGCGAAGTAATGATCGCATCGTGGTGAGTGGCGGACCTTATATCACGATCGATCCCGTCGACGCGGCGTTTATCGTCGTTCCTGCCTATGACCCAGCAATCGTCTTCTGGCCGCCGCGCCCGGGATTTTTCGTCGGGGGCGCCATCGGTTTCGGTTTTGGCATAAACCTCGGCTTCGCGTTTCGTCCCTGGGGATGGGGCTACACTCGCTTTGCCTGGGGCGCTCACGCCGTCTTCATTAATAACGCACCCTGGGGACGTACCTGGTTCAATCGCGGCTACTACGCACATCCCTACGTAGGCGTGCGTCGCTGGGGTCCGGGACCGCGCGTGGAAAGCCACAGGCAGATAGGGCGCAGCGAAGAAGAACGCCGTGCCGCGCGCGAAGGCCGCGCTCGGCCTGAGGAGCGCCACCACCGCTAGTCAGGCCAAGTCCAACGGGCAACGAATGATTAATTCAGTAGAGACGTTGCTTGCAACGTCTCTCCTAGCCGGCGAAGACGGTGCAGGGTGCGTCTCTACAACCGTGATGAAGGGCCGTCCTCAAAAATAACGTGCAGCCAGCTTCGTTTTCGCTCATAATTCCATGCTCTGCTCATGGATACTCAGCAAAACGATCTCGAAGCTTTTCGGCGAATTCTGGCGGACCTCACCGCCCGCGTTTATCGCATCGAGCGCAAGCTCGATCTGGTTCCGGAGCCCCAGGTTCAAGCGCCGGCAACTACTTTCACAACCCCGCCCCCAACAGCTTCCAAGCCCGCCACAACCGCCGCGACGTCGCCGACACCCCCGCCGCCTCCAATTGTTCCTTCGTACATTCCGCCGCCAATCAAAGCGGTGCCAAAACCCAAGCCCGACGCTGACCTGGAATCGCGCATCGGCTCGCACATTCTCAACCGCATCGGCATCGCCGCACTGCTGATCGGGATCTCGTATTTTCTGAAGTTTGCCTTCGACAACAACTGGATCGGTCCCGCCGGCCGCGTGACCATTGGTCTGCTAGCCGGAATCACCGTTGTTCTCTGGAGCGAGCGCTTTCGCGCCCAAGGCTACCAGGCTTTTTCGTATTCGCTGAAAGCGGTTGGCGTCGGAGCGCTCTATCTTTCCCTGTGGGCCTCATTCCAGGTCTACAACCTGATTCCTGGCAGTGCCGCATTTGTAATGATGCTCGCAGTGACCGCGGCCACAGCCGCCATGGCCTGGGCACAGGATGCCCAACTCCTGGCAGCCTTCGCCCTCACCGGCGGCTTCACTACACCTCTTTTGCTGTCGACCGGACAAAACCGCGAACTGGCTCTCTTCGCCTACGTGGCCTTGCTAGATGTATCCACGCTGTTGCTGATCGTCTTCAAGCCCTGGCGTGCGCTCCTGCTCATAAGCTATGCCGGAACGCTGCTACTCTATATCGGCTGGTATTCAAGTTTTTATGATCGCAGTCAGATTGGTCTGACCCTAGTCTTCGCTACGCTATTCTTTGCGATCTTCGCCATCGCTCCGCTAGTCGCGTGCCAACCCGAAAGTGAATCGTCGCTGTTCGCTTCGCTTCCAGCGGTGCTGGCGTTTATAAACGCAGTGGTTTACTTTCTCCAGAGCTACGCCATGGTTCAGGAAGTCGACAAAACTTACATGGCGTGGTTCGCGTTGGTTCTGGCCGCCATTTACATCCTGCTCAGCCGCTGGGTGCAAATCAGAAGCATAAATCATGCCGCTCAACGCACACTTCACTTCTTGCATCTTGCCGTTGCTCTGGGCTTCATCACGGTTGCGATTCCGATCCGCCTCGATGCCCACTGGATCACCATCGGGTGGTTCGTCGAAGCGGGAGTGCTTCTCTGGGTAGCCGATCGCATCGAGTCCGATGTGTTGAACGTCTTTGCCCTGGCCGCGCTCGCCTTGGGAGTCGTGCGCCTGTTGATGCTCGACAATTTCACGACTACTCAATTGATCTTCAACATGCGCATGGCGACATATGCGATAGCGGTCGCGGTCTTGGGCGCGGTCTCATGGTATGCCTCCCGCCGAATCGACGAGGCCGCGCGCACCGTAGCCTCAGTCGCCGTCGTGGCCCTGAATATTCTCGCGCTAACGGCGCTAAGCCACGAAGTCTCGGATTACTACTCTCGCCAACTGAGCGAGCTTCATCTGCCCTACAACCGCCGGAATTTCTCTTACGCGGCCGATTGGCGGCGCATCCAGATCGCGCGCGACTTTACGTTCTCCGCTCTCTGGATGGCCTATGGAGCGATGCTGATGGTCATCGGTTTCCTGCGCCGCTCCGCCTTCGTCCGCTGGCAGGCTTTATTGCTCATAGCGTTGACCATCGTCAAAGTCTTTATCTTCGACGTTTCTCAACTCGACCGCGGCTATCGCATCGTCAGCTTCATCGTTCTCGGCGTGCTGCTGTTGGCGATTTCCTTCGTTTACCAGCGCGACTGGCTGCAGTTATCATCCGATAAGAAAACTCAGGAGAGCGGGGAGCGAAAGCCGGCCGGCGCATGAAACTGGCGCTACTCTTCACGTCGCTTCTGGCTCTGGCAGTGCCCAATCCAGACGAGGCTGCGATTGCACATTTTACCAACGTGCGCGAGATAAAAATCGAACAACCGACCCATCAAAACTTCTTCGTCGTCGACGAAGAACTGTGGATTCGTTCCCGCGCCGATCTCGGCGATCTGCGACTCTACGACGGTGACGTTCCCGTTCAGTACTACCTCTCCGAACAGCGCGCCGAAGTTTCTTCCCAGGAAGTCGATGCACAGATTCTCAACCTGGGCAGCGTCTCCGGTAACACAGAGTTCGATCTCGATGCCGAAAATATCCCAGCCTACGACCGCGTTCGCCTTCGCCTCGACGCCAAAGACTTCATCGTCACCGCGTCAGTGGCAGGTTCCAACGCGCTGGCACAGGGAACGCCCACCAAGCTGCCGACTTCGACGCTATACGACTTCACGAGCGAGCAGTTGGGATCGAACTTCGTTTTGCAGTTGCCGCCCTTAAGCTTTCGCTTTCTGCACGTCAAGCTCTCCAAGGGAATTCTTCCGCACCAAATAAAAGGAGCAACCATCTCCAACCGGCGCGAGCAGCAAGCCTCCTGGACCAAAGCCGGCTCTTGTTCCACTCCGCAACAAAAGCCGCGCCAGACCGTCATTACCTGCGATGTGCCAGCGAAAGTTCCACTGAACCGCATTCTGTTTCAAATCGCTCCCGGCCAGATCAACTTTCGTCGCAAGGTAAGTGTGCAGAACACAAAAGGTGAGGAAGAAGCCACCGGTCAGATCAGCCGCGTTCGCATCGACCGGGCAGGCACGCTGGTCACGTCAGAGGAGTTGGCGGTCGACGCAGTCAGGATCAACGGTCCGGTCACTCTGGACATCGACAATGAAGACAATCCGCCGCTCGAAATTACAGCAGTTCAGCCGCTTTCCCTCGAACGCCGGATTTATTTTGATCCGCAAGGGAAGAGTTTGCTCAAGCTCTACTATGGCGACGAGAAGCTATCGCCGCCGGTTTACGACTACGCCCGCTTCTTCCATCTCGACCCTGCAGCCGCCCAAGCGCAACTGGGACCAGGCGAGCGTAGCCCTCGATACGCAGGGCGTCCCGATGAGCGCCCGTGGTCCGAGCGCCACATGGGAATTCTATGGGCAGCAATGATTCTTGCCGTCCTCGCGCTCACTGCATTGGCGATTCGGGGACTGCGTTCTCAAACGAAGCCTTAGCTTTCAGGACTTTCCTTCGATTTACATTGATGATTCGCGAACTGCAATTTAAGCTCTTCCACGGCTCCGCCCACCCGTTTCAGCACTTCGAGCGAAACCCTGAATTCACGATTGCACAACGTGCAAACCGCGATTGCTGGCATAGTTCCCAGCCACTTCATGACCCGTAGATTGCGTTTAGGCATAGCTAAATGAAATCAAAACACTTCGCCACATCTTATGCAATGCGGCGAATCGTGAACCAGAGTTGTCGACCGAGCCTCTATCAGCTCACGAAGGCGCGTTGTAGTGAATCAAGGTTCCATCGGACAGTTTAACTGTCACCGAATCGTCCTGTGTCTTGGTCCGCGAGCCGTCGGATGCGGGGTGATACTCGATGCGGAGTTGCTCTGGGTCAGCCAGAATCCGTAGATAGCCGTGGTTAGTATCGTCGTAACTCTCAAAAGTAATGGAGTCTTTTCTTTCGGGCTGCGCGAATATGTTCATATTCTGCGGTGCCCGGATAGCTTGCGTTTTCGAAAGCTTGCTCAGTCCATGGCCCCCGTTGCCGCACACCAGGTAAGGGATCTGCCGATTTCCGAGGTGCCCTGTGTAGCGCTGATAGTTGTGGGCATGTCCCGAAAGCACTCATGCGGCCACACTCCCCGCTTGTCACAGATGGCATCGATCTCCTTCAACATGACCGTGCTGCCAGAATGTTTTCCGAAAGCGTAGGGAGGATGATGAACAGCAATTAATAACGCTCCATCGTAGTTCTCGCTTTTCACGCGACTCAACGCCGTATCCACATAAGTAAGCTGCACTTCAGTCAGAGTGGGAAATTTCGGTTTTCCGGTCTTGGGATCTTTCGTCGAAGAAATGACGCCCGGGTTCTCGAGCATGTTGCTATAGATACCCAGTATCCGAACAAATGGAGCTTCCAAAGTAAAGTAAACTCCCGGCTGCACCATAGTTGTGCGCGAGATGCCCATCGCATCCGGCGCATGGGAAAAGCCAGGAGCACACAAGTTCGCGAGGAAAGCGCTAAAGGAGTCCGCGGCACTGCCGGAGCCGGCAGGCGGAGGAAGAACTATACCGTCGTGGTTGCCCGGAATAAAGATAGGACCAGGGTAGTTGCGGTAGGCGTCCTAGAACTGGTCGTAGTAATACTTGTGTTCTCCAAAGCTATAAACAATGTCTCCGAGGTTATAGAAGAACTGCGGCACGGCGTCGGCAGGCTCATTCTCAAAATCGGCAAGCATCTTGTCGACGGTTTCGTTCTCGGTCGAAGGCCCCCGCGTCGCGCCCGTGTCGCCGGCCGACTGAAAGACGATATGTCCGTTCTGCTGGATCTTTGCAACCGTCGAGGCGCCGCTGAAACCAAGGGCCGCCGCTAGTGTTAGTACTGGTTCGGCAACGCCGGAAACGCTTGGAAAAGGCAAAGGCAGAAATTTACTGGCCTTAAAAAGAGCATCCATCTCGGCGTAGGCCTCGAGTCGGAAGCATGAGGAACTTTTTACTTAGTAGGATCGGGAGTTACGCTGGGCTCCGCGAAGATAGGTCCACCTACAGGAGTGCCAGTCGAGGGTTGTTGAGATGGGGTACTAACTTGGGTGGGTACGTGCTTCTTTTTGGAGGATGTAGTGGCGCTCTTGCGAGTTTTCATAAGATAACTTCCTTCAGTCAGGTGAGTAAGGGTCCAAAGAGCTTGAACATCATAAGTCCGTAGACCGCGCTGCCGGATAAGGTTAATATCTGGCTGTTTTGAAGCACTGAGATGTAGTGACTTTCGTGATCAGGTCGTTTCAAGAGGAAACTGATTCCGATTCTATGTGGAAGGGAACTGACGCAAGTTGCCTGTTAGGGGTTTTTACGCGGGCTTGATGAAAGACTCGGCTACCGCGTAGTCTCTTCAATTTCCGAAATCCAGTCCGGACGTTTCAGTACTTCCCGCGGCTTGGGACCATCGGCCGCGCCGACAATTCCATCCTGCTCCATAAGATCGATCAGGTGTGCTGCGCGTCCGTAGCCAATGCGTAAACGCCGTTGCAGTAGGGAAGTCGACGCCTTCCCAAACTCCACGACTAACTTCACTGCATCCTGATACAAGGGATCGTCCTCGCCGCCGCCCGCCGATCCTTCAACATCGCTGCCGCCGCCGGCAGCCTCTCGCTCTTCCTGCGGCGCTTCGAGGAATTGCTGCTGATACTCGGCCGAGCCTTGCTGTTTCCAGAATTCCACCACCGCCGCAATTTCTTTTTCCGTGACCAGCGGAGCATGTAAGCGATGCACGCGCGCCGATCCCGAAGGTAGATAAAGCATGTCGCCTTTACCCAGCAAAGCCTCCGCACCATTGGCATCGAGAATAGTTCTGGAATCGACCTTGGTCGCCACGCGAAAAGAAATTCGGGCCGGAAAATTTGCCTTGATCAGCCCGGTAATCACATCGACCGACGGACGCTGCGTCGCCAGCACCAAATGAATGCCCACCGCGCGCGCCATCTGCGCCAGCCGCGTGATCGATTCCTCCACGTTGCTCGAATCGAGCATCATCAAGTCCGCCAACTCATCGATGATGATCACGATGTAGGGGATCGGCTTGTCGTCGGACTCTTCTTCAAACAAACTTGGCGTAGCGCTGTCGAAAAGCCGGTTGTACTGATCGATGTTGCGCACGCCCTTGGCTGCCAACAACTTCAGCCGCCGCTCCATTTCGCGCACAGCGTTGCGTAGCGCGTTCGCTGCGAGCTTCGGTTCGGTAATAATCGGCGTATAAAGATGCGGCACGCCCTCGTAGTTGCCCAGCTCCAGCCGTTTAGGATCCACCAAAATCAGCCGCACCTGATCCGGCGTCGACTTATACAGAATCGACATGATAAAGGCATTGATCGCCACGCTCTTGCCTGACCCGGTGGATCCGGCAATCAGCAGATGCGGCATGCCATTCAAGTCGGCCGTAACAATGCGACCGTTAATGTCCTTGCCAAGCGCCATCGTCAGCTTCGACTTCGAGCCCATGAACTCCTGCGACTCAATGTTCTCCCGAAGCCAGATAATTTCGCGCTCGCGGTTCGGCACCTGAATTCCAACCGTTGACTTACCCGCCATGCGCTCGATGAGAATGCTCTCCGCCTTCAGCGCCAGGCAAAGATCGTCGGTGAGATTCGTGATCCGGCTGTATTTGATTCCCGCATCAGGTTTGAACTCAAAGGTAGTGACCACAGGACCGGGATTAATCTGCGTGATCTGCCCGTGCACTTCGAATTCGGCATACTTTTCCGTGAGCACCTGCGCCAGCAATTTCAACTCGTCGGCATCCACAGCCTGTTGTTCATCCGGACGCTGCAGCAAGCTGCTCGGCGGCAACTTGTATCCGCCCGCGATGCGCGGCAAAGTTGTCTTAGCCTTGTGATCGCTATCAGCCCGCTGCGTTACCTCCGGCGCAACCTCGTCGGCCAGACTCGGTAACGACGACGGCAAGATTCCACCGGTAGCCACCGCCTCATCGCTTTCTTCGGCAACATCGGGCCCGAGTGTTTGCTCAATCCCAGTGCGACGTACCTCCGGCGCAACCCGAGGCTGCACGCTTGGCTCCGCAGCCGCAGCTGGTCGCGAAGGAATCAACTGCGTCTTCACCACCGGCTTAGAAATCCGCCGCTTCTCCAATTCCTTCTGCTGCTGCCGCTTGATCTGATCCTCCTGCCAATCCTGGTACCGGTTCCAGAGCGCGGTCACAAACGCAAAGCGCGTCGGTGCCCACAAACGTATCGCCGAAAACGAAAACGCCGTCGAGAGATAAAGCGCAACCGCCAGCACACTAGCGCACACGATATAGGCGCCCGTGAGATTCAAGAAATGGATGAGAAAATCGCCCACCACCCGTCCCAGCAAGCCTTCAATCGGAACCACGTTTAGCCAGCGCACACGCCCCGGCAAGAGCGCCAGCAGCCCAGGAATAAACATCACTAGCCAGGTTCCACCCAGGCTCTTGGCCATAGGAGACTGAATTTTGCGCGAAGCAAACCACCGCATTCCCAGCAGAGCAGGGAACACGGGCAGCAGAAATGCCCCGATGCCGAAGAACTGGAGAGTCACATCCGAGACAAAGGCGCCGACCACGCCAATCCAGTTGCGAGCTGCATGCGCGCCCGTCAGTACTGAAGCGCTATTCAGCGATGGATCAAGCGGCGAATACGAAGCGAGCGCGAGGAAGAGGAGGAGCGCAGAGATGCACAGCAGGAAACCGATCAGCTCATTCAGCCGCCGGTTGCCCGTGGGAATAAATATGCTTGCCAGAAACCCCATGTGGGCCGTTTTCCCACCGGACGCAAAGCAGTCCCGTGGCGCAAATCGGCCAGAGCCTCATCATTATGCCAAGAAGCGACGGTGACGGCAATGGAGGAATTTGCCGGGAGTGTACAGTTGGCTTCCTTTGTTGAGAACGCCAAGCCGCGTTTCTTGCTGGCATCGCATTTCCTGGAGCCTTGGCACGATCAGACTGCGGATCGTTGCGCGCCAAATCGATCAATTGGGCAAGTCAGATGTGGTAGTATATTAGTAGTATGAAAGAGAAGACCTCCATCACACTCTCCAGGGAGATATTAGCGGGCATCGATCGCATGGCAGGATCGAAGCAATCGCGGTCGGCATTTATCGAAGCCGTGCTGGCTCGCTACCTGCGGCAACAGGCGCGGGCGCAGATCGAGGCTCGCGATCTTGAACTCATCAATAAGGCCGCGGATGAACTAAACGAAGAAGTAGAGGACATCCTGGGCTATCAGCAGACATAGGCGCGGCGGAAGCGAGGGATTCGTTTGAGACGGGGCGAAATCTATCGCGTTTATCATCCCAGCGACGATCCCAAACTCTATCGCTGCTTCGTAGTCGTGAGCCGCCAGACTCTGATCGATTCCAGGTTTCCCACGGTCGTCTGCGCACCCATCCTTACTCGGGGCCATGGATTTTCCACGCAGGTTTCGGTCGGCATCGACGAAGGCTTGAAACACGAAAGCTGGATCCTTTGCGATAGCCTCGTAAGTCTCCGCAAGGTACAACTGACCCGCTTCGTAGGCTCTCTCACGCGCTCTAAGAGGGACGAATTAGACCGATCTCTCAAAATGGCTCTCGCCCAGGAATAGGTTGCGAGCCTTATCCAGCCAACCTCGCCGCAAATACCAGCACCAGCGTCCCGATAATCAGCCGGTAAATGGCGAACGGCACAAACCCGTGCTTGCGCACATAAGCCATGAACCAAGCCACCGACGCATAGGCCACGATGTAAGAAACCACGAAGCCGATTGCCAGTACGATCCATCCATGAGCATCGATCTGCGAAACTCCGATGGGATTCTCGCCCTTGCCCCGCAGCGATTTGTACAAGGTATATCCCGTAGCCGCAAACATCGTTGGGATCGACAGGAAGAACGAAAATTCCAACGCCGAGGCGCGCGACATCCCCGCAAGCTGGCCTCCGGCAATCGTCGACATGGAACGCGAAGTGCCCGGAAACACTCCCGAAAAAATCTGGCAAAAGCCAATCCAGATGGATTGGCCGAGGCTCATGCTCTCCATCTTCCAGGTATGGATTCGTCCTCCGCCGGCCGATGGGCCCGCGGCTTCCGACTTCGCGTTCATGGCATCGACGATCCACATGATCACGCCGCCGATCAGCAAAGACCAGCCGATGATGGTCAGACTCTCCAGATGCTTGCCGATCACTTTGGTGAGCAGAAACGAAGGAATCGCCGTAACCACAAAAGCCACGGTCACCAGTCCCAGTGGATGCGTAATTGGCGTCCGGTCGCCGCGCTCGCCGCGAGGAAACGTGGAAAGAAAAGTCGCGATCCGGCTTCGAAAATAAACCGGCAGGCAAAGAATCGCTCCCAGTTGAATTACGATGGAATACATCTTCCAGTAGCCGCTGTCGAGAGTAAGATCTGGAGCTAAACCTGTGGCGTGCAACAGCGCTTCGGAAAGCCTCAGGTGCGCAGTCGAACTAACCGGCAGAAATTCCGTGAGCCCTTCTACAATTCCCAGCACCAGAGACAACAAGTAATCGTTCAATCGTCCTCCAAAGTAGAAGGAACAGTATCGCAGAAAAACTTTGAGACAAGGTTACCGGAAAGAATTCGCCGGAATTTATTCGCCGGCATTTCCATAAGTCGGAATGCCCTGCTGGATGTAGAACATCAGCCGCTGCGTGCGCAGTGTCCAATCGCTTTGCGGGAACTGGCTGATGATTCTCTGTGTCAGAGCCAGGGCGCGATCCTTCGACTCCGCGGCCTTCTTCTGATTGGGCTCGGTTCCGTAAATCTCGATCAGCGCCGAACGCCGCCAGGCGGCCTCATACATGGCCTGCGCAGCAGCCGAAGACTGCGGATGCTCCTTAGCATAGTTCTCGTACAAGTCCGCTTCCTTCTCCGGACACTTGGCCAGCCCTTGCCAATCGCCACAAAGTTTATTTTCGAGCAGCCGAAAAGCAGCTAAATCAGCCCATTTCGTTCCGGGATATTTCTTAATAACCAGCTTCATCCACTCTTCATTCATCTGACCACGCAGGTAGTTTTCGCGTTCGCGGGCCGAAGGCCGCGTCATAATATCGGAGCGTTCTATCTGCCAACGAATATCGGCCGCGCGATAAAGCGCTTCCGCAGCCAGCGGCGAAGAAGGCATCAAGTCATAAATGCGAAAGTAGAGCCGCAAGGCATCTTGCGCCGCATCGCGCCGTCCCCGGCGCCGGCTGGCCTGGTCCTCGGAATCCGCTGCCTCTCCAAAAATAATCTTGTCTCCATCCGGCGTTGTGCTGGTTACCAGGGCCCGGGCGGGCACCCACGCAGTCACTGCCTTTCCTTCCTGCTCGTCCTCAGTCGCGCCTTCCTCGTGGCTCGGCGCTCTCAGAATGGCTTCCACGTGCACCCAATCCCGGCTGGTTTCGAGGATGACCAACTCGCGCCCGCGTCCCACTTCACTGAGCTTGGCCGACGATGCGTCCGGAGAAATGTGCAGAATCTCATCGTGCACCAGCGTACCTCGCTGGGCCTCGGCCGAAGCGCGAGCTGCCGTAAAGTGGATAATCGCAGCCATCGCGAGGATGGCGACGGTGGTGGCTACAGATGTTCGAAATCGTAATGTCATGACATTTCGAGGTTAGTGCTCGCAGTTGACGGAGGTCAAGCGAGCAAGTGCCCAAAGATGTCGCCTGTCTTAGGTGAGAACCGTGAACTGGGTACTGATCTAATTAGATCAGTACCGTGAACTGAGAGCTGAGAGCTGCTCGATCAATAACTGGTAGGATGGCTAACCGGCCATGCACCTAGAAATGACCCGCCTGACCTTATTCGGCCTCTTCGCAGTGACCGCAATGCTCGTCTTCTACGCCCTTGAGGCCCGCAGCCGCTGGTTCATCCTGGCCTTCGCTGGAGCCTGCCTGTTGGGATCGATCTACGGCTTCCTGCAAGGAGCATGGCCGTTCGGGGCGGTCGAGGCAATCTGGTCGATAGTGGCGATCCGGCGCTGGGCAAAAGCAGCAAGCTCAAAGTGACTTGGAAGAAGAGCGCAAGTCTTGCAGCATTTTAGGATCGATATTCCCCCCGCTGATGACTGCGACGTTTATTTTCGTCGCGGGAAGTTGATCACTATGGAATAAGAATCCAGCTACGGCCACGGCGCCGCTAGGCTCAGCCACCGTCTCGGGATTTCCCGCCAACAGGAGAACCGCCTCAATAATTTCGTCTTCGCTCACGGTGATAATGTCATCGACGTAACGCTGCATGTGCTCAAAGTTAATCGCTCCGATGCTTTGTGTCCGCAGCCCGTCGGCGATGGTGCGCGAGACCTGGCTGGCGGGGAACTCGACTATCTTTCCGGCGCGTAGGCTGGCCTGCGCGTCACCGGCAAGTTCCGGCTCGACCCCGATCACCTTGGCGGAGGGCTTGCTCAATTTAATCGCCGTAGCGATGCCGCTGAGCATGCCGCCACCGCCTACAGGGGCAAGCACAGTTTCGACCTCGGGCAAATCTTCGAGAATCTCCAACCCCATCGTCCCCTGACCGGCGATAATCTGTCTGTCGTTGTAGGGCGGCACAATCACATATCCGTGCTCCGCCGCCAATGCTTCGGCCTTCAGTTGCCGCTCAGTGCTGCCCGGGCCCACAGTTACGATCTCCGCGCCCAGCGCCGCCGTGGCTTCGCGCTTAATCACGGGAGCATTATCCGGCATCACGATAACGGCCTTCACCCCCAGCGCGCGCGCCGCATAGGCTACGCCCTGTGCGTGGTTGCCGCTCGAGTAAGTAATAACGCCGCGCTTGCGGTCATTTTCCGAGAGGGACGCAATCTTGTTGTAAGCCCCGCGCAGCTTAAAAGCGCCGATGGGCTGCTGGTTTTCGGGCTTGAGGAAGAGGCGGCGCGCGTGATCGAGCTTCGCGGGGATGGTGAATTCTATAAGCCGAGTGCGAACGGCGATACCATTCAAGCGAGCGTATGCTTCTTTGATTTCCGCAAGGGTGATCATCGCGATGCTGTGGTTGAGGCTAAATCTCCAAAATCACCGGCATAATCAGCGGCCGCTTCTGCGTCTGCCTCGAGATATACCGCTTCAAATCGGCACGGATCTTTTCCTTGATTACGCCGTAATCGGTTTTCTCTTCTTCACTTGAGTGCGCCAGAGTATCTTCCACAATCCGCCGCGCACCGTCCATCAAGCCATCGTCTCCTGGGTTGAATCCACGCGTCACAATCTCCGGAGCGGTTTCCACCAGGCCGGTAAGTTTATTGATCGCGATGATAGGCAGCACGATGCCGTCTTCGCTCAAGTGCCGCCGGTCTTTAATGATCAGATCCTCAACGACATCCGTGCGCGAGCCCGAATCGATACAGACGCGGCCCACATTCACGCGCCCGGCCTTGCGAGCGTTGTGTTCATCAATCTCGAGGATGTCGCCGCTTTCGATCAACATCACTTTACCGACCGAACTGTGCATCGCGCCCGCCATTTCCGCGTGCAGCTTCAATTGCCGGTATTCGCCGTGAATCGGGATGAAATACTTCGGCTTCACCAAGTTGATGATCAGCTTTAGTTCGTCCTGGCTGGCGTGCCCGCTGACGTGCACCGGAGGCGAGGTGCCGTCTTCGTAAATCACGTATGCCTCACGCCGGAACAGGTGATCGATCATGCGGTAAATCGTCTTCTCGTTCCCGGGGATGATGCGCGACGAGAGCACCACCGTGTCGCCCTTCTCAATCTTCGCGTGCTTGTGATTGTCCACCGCCGCGCGCGAGAGCGCCGACATGGGCTCGCCCTGGGTGCCGCTGATCATCACGCAAACCTTTTCTGGAGCAAAATTCTTCATGTCGCCGGGATTGATCACGAGGCCATCGGGAATTTCCAGATAGCCCAGATCCTCCGCGATCTCGGCCGAGTTGTTCATCGAGCGGCCGATGAAAGCTACTTTGCGTCCGTGTTGATAAGCCAGCTCCGTAGCCAAGCGTATGCGATGAATTGAAGACGAGAAGCAGGAAATAAAGAGCCGTCGCTTTGTGTGCGCAAACACTTCGTCAAACTTGCGCCGCACCGCACGCTCACTCGGCGTGTATCCCTTGCGCTCGACGTTGGTGGAATCTTGAAATAGCGCCAGCACGCCCTGCTTGCCGTATTCGGCGAAGGCATGCAGGTCAAAGAGATGATTGTCGGTGGGCGTCGGGTCGACCTTGAAATCGCCGGTATGAATCACCACGCCCAGCGGCGTGTGAATCGCCAGTGCGACGCAATCGACCAGGCTGTGCGTGACACGAATAGGATGAATCGTAAAAATGCCGGCCTTGAAGCGCTCGCTGGCGCGCATCTCACGCAGGTCGGCATCTTCGAGCAGTCCATGCTCGTCAAGTTTGTCCTCGACATAGGCCAGCGTGAATTCTGTGCCCCACACCGGCACTTTAAGCTCGGAGAGAATCCACGGCAGCGCTCCGATGTGATCTTCGTGGCCGTGCGTGAGCACAATTCCGCGCACCCGCTGCCGGTTCTCGATGAGGTAGGAGATGTCCGGAACCACAATGTCCACCCCGAGCAACTCGGCTTCAGGGAACATCAGGCCAGCGTCGACGACAATAATATCGTCGCCCCAGCGCAGAGCCATGCAGTTCATACCGAACTCGCCGAGGCCCCCCAGAGGGACGATCTGCAATTTTCCTGTTGGCATTAAGGTTTGGAGTAACAGCAATGCTAGCACACGCGCCGCGCGGATCAACAAACGGAAGGCTATCGTACTTCACCCGATGGCTTTCTTTCGATATCTAAGTTAAGGTTGGGAGAGTTGATCTTGAATCATGGCCGATGTCGAATCGAAATCTTGGCTGCGTGGTCGCGTAGAGAAGACCTTAGTCAAAGGCTTGACCCGCGCCTACTCCACGGTGCAGGTGGATCCCGATAAATTTCTGCTGCAGCTTCGCACCGCCTACAGAATGCCTATCAGCGGTTATCACGGCGTCTATTCGCTCGAGATCGGCGAAATCGATGCCATCGCCGACGAAATCATTCGCAGCGGTATGAAGCTGGCTTCGGTCGAAGGCGCCGGCTTCGGCCTCGGTGGTCTAATCACGATTTTGCCCGATCTCGGCATTCTCTCCGCCATCACCATGCGCACCATCCAGAAATTGAGTTTGGTCTACGGATTTCAATTCAACACCGACAACGAAATCGCCGAACTCTGGATTGCCGCCGCCAGCGCCGCCGGAGTCGACATCAGCCGCGATCTGCTGGAGAAGGAAGTCGTGAACAAATTTGTTCCGCGCGTCATCCAGCGCATCGCCGCCCGCGCCAGCACCGAGGTGGTGGAGAAGTGGGCGGGGCGCATGATTCCCCTGCTCAGCTCCGCCATCGGCGCAACTTTAAATTACTGGTTCGTCCGCGCCTGGGGCGAGCGCGCCAAGGCCCACTTTCGCCAGCGTCATCTGGAATTCCGTCAACAAAGTCAGCGGGCCTTGGCGCATCCAGCAGAGTCAATTCTCCCCGCTCAGACTCACTAGCCAATCGCTGCGGTAATCCTCTGTGGTAGAAAAGAGGAGATGCCCATTTTTCTCTGCTCCGCGATTCTTTTTGATCTAGACGGAGTTCTCGTCGATTCCACCGGCTCCGTCGACCGCCAATGGCGCCTCTGGGCGCGCGAGCGCGGCATTCACGAAGAAAGGGTGATGGACATAGCCCACGGTGTCCGCGCCGTTGAAGTCGTTCGCACGATTGCCCCACACCTCGATGCGGAAGCCGAAGTACGGAGCCTCGAAAGCCGCGAAGCCGCCGACCACGATGGAGTTCGAGTGATGCCCGGCGCTGTCGACCTCCTACGCAGTATTCCCGACGGCCGCTGGGCCGTAGTTACCTCGGGATCTCGAATGGTTGCGACCGCACGTTTGCAGTTTGGAATTCCGGTGCCCAGGAAAATGGTGACTGCCGACGACGTCATCAACGGAAAGCCGCACCCAGAGCCCTATTTGAAGGGCGCGAAATTTCTCGGCCTGAATCCTATGGAGTGTGTAGTGATCGAAGATGCCCCCGCCGGAATCCGCGCCGCCCACGCCGCCGGAATGAAAGTGATCGGCCTGACCAGCACTTATCCCGACTCGATCTTAAGCGAGGCCGACGCAGTCGTGCAGAAGCTAGCGCAAATCAAAGTTGCTTCGGTCGGGGGCAAGCTCACAGTAAGCGTTGAGTGACCTTTTAAGATGCCTTGTCATTCCGAACGCAGGTGAAGGACGCGCCAAGCGCGGCGAGACCAGAGAGGAATCTGCTGTGTGGGCTGAATCCTAAGGAATAAATCGACACCGATTCACCGTAGCCAATCTTCCAACTCAATCCCGCGATCCGTCTTCTCGTCTCGATACTTCACGATGACCGGCGTGTACAAAGAAATCCCCAATTCTGCCGCGGTACCCTTTCTTACGGCGCGCGCTCCCGGCACGACTACAGCGCCCTCGGGAACTTCCAGCGGTGACTCCGCCGTTGCACGATAAACTTGGTCGCGCACCAAATCGTAAAGCGGCGTTGATCGCGTCAAAATCGTTCCCGCGCCCAGCACAGCGCGCGTCCGCACCAACGTCCCTTCATATACTCCGCAATTGCCGCCGACCAGAACGTCGTCTTCAATGATCACGGGCGCCGCATTCACCGGTTCGAGCACGCCGCCGATCTGCGCCGCGGCGCTCAAGTGCACGCGCTTGCCGACCTGCGCGCACGACCCAACCAGCGCGTGCGAATCGACCATGGTTCCTTCATCCACGTACGCGCCCACGTTGATAAACATCGGCGGCATGCAAATCACCGACGGCGCAACATAAGCTCCCAGCCGCACTGACGATCCTCCGGGAACCACGCGCACGCGATCGGCAACCGAGAATTGCCGCGCAGGGAACGTATCCTTATCGACGAAAGTCAGCGCAGCGCAGCCCGTTTCAGCGAGTTCGCCCAGTCGAAACCCCAGCAGGATGCCGTGTTTCACCCAGGTGTTGACCGCCCAGCGCCCGTCGATCTTCTCGGCCGCACGGATCTTGCCTTGGGTGAGGGCGTCACGGAACTCGAGAAATACGGGCCGCGCCTCCGGATTGTGCTCCACCTCGCCTAGCGCGGCGAGCCGCTCGATGGAAGTTTTGAGGGATTGCATGGTAGACCTCAGACTGCGGACCGTCGACCTCAGACCCTGGTCTCTCCTTCAGTTTTAGCTTTCCTCGCTAGGCTTTTCGGATTTCTAACTGGAAAGAATAGCAGGGTACAACAACGAAGGTCAGAGGTCCGCGGTCGGACGTCCGCTAAATGCACTTGCACTCGCTGCGAATCAGCACTCCGGTCATGCCGTGCGCCGCTTCACGCCCCTGAGCCAGAGTGGCAAATGGCCCATGCCAGCGCGAGTGGTTGGCATCGTGGCCCGAAGGACGCCCCTTGCCCTGATTGCATTGTCCACAAGACCCGCGATGCAGCACGATCTTGTGTGGGCCCGCCGCCCAGTTCTCGTAGATGTAAAACTCCGCCGCATCCGGTGACGGGGACGCCGGTTTCTCGATCAGCCCAACCTCCATCACAATTTTCTGCAGCTTCGCGCGTGTATCGCGGCGCATGGGCAGCAGCGGCAACCGATAATTCTCTTCAATCTTTCCCATCATCGCCAGCACTGCCTTCACCGGCAAGGGGCTTGACTCAATAAAGTTCGCTTGCATCAGCGCCAGATATTTGCGATGAATGCTGCGTGCCGTGGTCCAATCATTGTTGAGCGCAGCTCGGGTCATGGTTGCCATCTCGTGCGGAATCTCGTTCGATGCCACCGAGACCACGCCCACCCCGCCGAGCGCAATCACTGGCAACGTCACCGCATCGTCGCCAGAGAAGACCAGAAAACTTTCGGGCACCGAGCAAATCGCCTCAGCGATCTGCGTCATGTTGCCACTGGCTTCCTTCACGCCCGCAATGTTCGGAATCTCCGCCAGGCGTGCCAGTGTTGCCGGTTCCAGGTTCGCGCCCGTGCGTCCGGGCACGTTGTAAAGGATCACAGGCTTCTCGCCCACGGCCTCGGCGATCGCCTTGAAGTGCCGGTATTGGCCCTCCTGCGTGGGCTTGTTATAGTAAGGAGAAGCCGTGAGAATCGCATTTACGCCGGGCCGCGCAGCAACTTCTTTGGCCTTTTCCACCGCGTCGTGCGTGGAGTTCGAAGTCGCCCCCGCCATAATCGGCACACGCCCCGCCACCCCGTCGATGGTGATATCGATAACGTGCAGCCATTCATCGTGTGTAAGCGTAGGAGTTTCGCCGGTAGTTCCGCAGGGGACCAGAAAATCTATGCCGGCTTCCACTTGCCACGCCACCAGGTTGCGCAGCGCAGACTCGTCCACGGAACCGTCTTGATGGAATGGAGTAACCAGTGCCGTACCGCAGCCGCGGAGTTGCATGCTAATAAGATAACGCGAATGCGCTTATGTGGGAACGGCGAGATCTACATCTCCCGCCAAACGTCTTTGAAATCGTAGAACCCCTTCTTACCGGCAATCCACTCAGCGGCGCGGACCGCCCCCTCGGCGAAGCCCTGGCGGGACTTGGAGTCGTGGCAAAGGTAGATCCGATCCGCAGTCGATTCCAATACCACCTCGTGCATGCCGACCACTTCGCCTTCGCGGAAGGAAGTAATCTCCAGATCTTCTTGCTTGCCGCTGGCATCGCGCATTGCGCGCTGAACGGCGATCGCCGTCCCTGAAGGCGCGTCTTTCTTGTGAACGTGATGCCGCTCGAAAATCTGTCCCGAATAGTCATGGCGCAAAGCGGCAGCGGCAGTGCGTGCTACGTCCAGAAATAAATTCACTCCCAACGAAAAATTCGCTGCGTAGAGGAATCCTGTTCCCCGGCTCTCAACCAACTTCCGCAAACGATCGATTTCTCCATGCCAGCCGGTGGTGCCGACCACCATGTTCTTGCCCGCACTCACGCAGGTTTCGATGTGACCGAGCACGCAGGAGGGGGCGGTGAAATCGATCACCACATCAATTCCGTTCAAACTCTCGGGAGTGAGAGCCGCGCACGAAGGATTCTCTGCCGCACTGACCGCCCGCACTTGATGACCGCGGGCGCTGGCCACTTCCGCCACCAGCGACCCTGTTTTTCCGCGGCCGAGAAGAAGAATGTTCATCGCAGATTCAGAATAGTGGTTAAGAGGTCTTGATTCCTTCTGTAAGCTAAGCGAATATTTCCGGATCCAACTCCGCAAAGAAAATCCCGTGCAAGCGCTTGATCACCTCGGGCACTTCATCTTCTTCAATCACGAAAGTCAGATTAATTTCCGATGCGCCCTGCGAGATCATGCGAATTTTCTTGTCCGCCAACTTGCCAAACACTAGCGCGGCCACGCCCGGCTTATCGCGCAGACTCTCTCCCACGAGACAGATAATTGCCTTCCGTCCCTCATATTTTACGTCGGCAAGTTTCGCCAGATCGGCGGCTAGCGCCGGGATCGCCTGATTCGAATCCACGGTGAGCGAAACGCTCACCTCTGAAGTCGACACTACGTCAACTGAAACTTTATGCCGGTCAAAGGCTTCGAAAATCGAGCGCAGGAATCCGTGAGCCAGCAACATGCGCGGGGCAGCCACGTCGATGATCGTGATCCGCTTCTTCACCGCAATGGCCTTGAAAATATTCTTGCCCTGCGGCGCCCGGGTAATGATCTTCGTTCCCTCGCAGGAAGGATTCCGCGAATTCAAAACGAATACCGGAATATTCTTCTGAATCGCAGGCAGCACCGTAGCCGGGTGCAGCACCTTAGCGCCAAAGTAAGCCAACTCCGCCGCTTCGTCGAAGCTAATTACTTTAATGCGCCGCGCCTCCGGGCAGATGCGAGGATCGGTGGTAAGGATTCCATCCACGTCAGTCCAGATTTCGATCCGCTCCGCTCCCAAGCCTGCGCCCACGATCGCAGCCGAAAAATCGGAGC
This sequence comes from uncultured Acidobacteriaceae bacterium, assembly GCA_963781635.1. Lineage (GTDB taxonomy): Bacteria > Acidobacteriota > Terriglobia > Terriglobales > Acidobacteriaceae > Sulfotelmatobacter. Next base: position 115,698 of record CAWAFZ010000009.1, on the reverse strand, counting down.
CGCCTCGTCCAATTGTGGTCGTGATGCCGGCGCGATTCGCTCCAATAAATCCGCCCATCACCGGAACCTGCCCGGCATCAAGTAACGGCTGCACCTTCGCAAGCAGTCGCTCATTGGTCTCTTCCATCTGCGGCACGGCTTCCATGTAGTTGCTGTCGGTGACTAGAATGTCTCGTGAATCGACATGCATGCCATTCATGCCAAGCGCCGCAAATGCTGAGGCCACGATCTTGCTCGAAAGCATCTCGCCAAATGCAGCGACATGATCGGTAGTCCGCGGAGTTAACTCCCCCACGGCCGAAATCCCTCGCAGCAGTTCGTCGAGTCCTTCAAACTCCGTGCCCAGCTCCGAATGAAAGTCGGTAAACAGCGCGGTGCCCAACAATTCGCTGGCGGTATTGTAGTGGCGTTCCTGCAGCGAGCGGCAGAGTTTGAGCGCGGCCTTGCGCTCCCCGGCCCCGGCCGCGCGCGCCATGGTAAGCAGCGTGTCAGTAACTTTGGCCATGGCGCTTACGACTACCACAGGTTTTTGTGGCAGCCTGTCTTTGACGATCGCGGCCACGCGCTCGATGGCCCTGGCATCTTCCACAGAAGTGCCGCCGAATTTCATGACAATCATCGGCGGAATTTCCTCAAGGAAAAGTTGGCGCGGGAAACAGGCAAGAGCCCGGCAGGATCCGGCTTCATTCGAAGTAGCCCTTGGCTTTCAGCAATTCAGCGTTCAACACCGCCGCGCCCGCGGCTCCCCGAATGGTATTGTGCGAGAGCACGGTAAACTTCCAGTCCAGCACCTTGCACAGCCGCAGCCGGCCCACCGCAGTAGTCATACCCGCTCCCAGGTCAACGTCGAAGCGGGGCTGCGGACGGTCAGTCGCCTCCAGATACACCACGGGAAACTCAGGGGCACTCGGCAGCTTCAGTTCCTGCGGTTCGCTGCGATACTCATTCCACGCCGCAATAATTTCTTCGGCAGTGGCCTTCGTCCTCAACTGCACCGAGATCGACTCCGTGTGCCCATCTTCCACGGCAACTCGGTTGCACTGGGCGCTCATGGCAAAACTCGCCGGATTCACCTTCGTTCCATTCAATTGCCCCAGCAGCTTGCCGGTTTCCTCTTCCATCTTTTCTTCTTCATTGCGGATGTAAGGAATCACATTGCCCAAAATATCCAGCGAAGCCACGCCTGGATAGCCCGCGCCACTCACCGCCTGCATAGTCACCGCCATCACAGCCTCCAGGCCGAAACGATGATGCAGCGGCGCCAGCGCGAGCACCAGTCCAATCGCCGAGCAGTTAGGGTTGGTCACCACGTAGCCGCGGGATTTCTTCCGCCACGCTTGTATATCGATGAGCCGAATGTGATCGGGATTGACTTCCGGAATCACCAGCGGCACATCGGATTGCATCCGCAGCGCGCTGGAATTCGAAACCACGGCGCAGCCCGCTTCAGCAAAGCGTGGCTCCATCTCGGCGGCAATGGAGGCATCGAGTGCCGCAAAAATAATCTTCGGTGCGCCATCCGGCATCGCCGGAGAAACCCTCATCTCCCCCACTCTCGCCGGAATCGGTGTCTTCAATCGCCAGCGCACCGCTTCGGCGTAGGTCTTGCCTTCCGACCGGTCCGAAGCCGCCAGCCATGCCACTTCAAACCAAGGATGGCGCTCCAGCATCTGGATAAATCTCTGCCCGACCACGCCAGTAGCGCCAAGAATTCCGATAGGAAGTTTGCTGCTCATAATTTGAGGACCACTTAGATAACCGATTAAACAACCAACTTATTGCACATAAAAGGGTACTTTTGGATTCTACAACAGGCCTCCACATCAAAGTCGGGCCGAACAGTGCCGAAACGACAGTCACTTTGGTGCAACCGCGCTGGCGCAGCGGTCTACAGCGCCTGTCAGCTACCGTCGATAGATGAGATGGAAGGTTCATCATGCCGGAGCTGAGACAGAATTTCTTCACCAAGGAATGGGTCATCATCGCCACCGAACGCGCCAAGCGTCCGGAGGAATTAGCCATACACCGCGTCGCACAAACAGTGCCGGCCTTCGTGGAAAGCTGCCCATTTTGTCCGGGTAATGAGGACAGGACTCCGCACGAAACCCTCCGCCTCCCGAAAAATAGTCACGAGCCGTGGGCCGTGCGCGTAATCCCCAACAAATTCGCCGCACTCGATAGCTCCGCCCAGCCCACGCGCAACTTGCAGCATTTGCGCCGCCGCGTGGAAGGCTTCGGCTTTCACGAAATCATCATCGATAGCCCGGACCACTCCTGCTGCATGGCCCGAATGCCGGATGCGCAGGTAGCCAAAATATTGGGCGTTTACAAAGAGCGCTACAATGCGCTGAGTGCGGACCAGCGCGTTCAACATGTCACTATTTTTAAGAACCACGGCACAGATGCCGGCGCCAGCATGGCGCATCCCCATTCGCAACTCATCGCGACTCCCGTAATCCCCAGTCAGGTGAGGCATCGTCTCTACGAAGCCCTGCGCCACTATGACGACGCGGGAGAATGCATGTTCTGCCACATGGTGGAGCGCGAAGTCGAGGACCAGACCCGCATCGTTCTCAAAAGCGAATTCTTTGTGGCCATGGAGGTGTTTGCCTCGGCAACTCCCTTCGCCACTCACATCTTCCCACTCCGCCACATGGCCAGTTTCGGCGAGATCAGTGCCGCGGAAATCTCCGATCTGGGCCGGGTCCTGCGAACTCTGCTGGCTAAGATTTACACAGGGTTGGAGAATCCCGATCTGAACTACACGATTCGCAGCGGTCCCTCCGACTATCAGGGAGCCCGGCATTTTCACTGGTATGTAAGCGTAATCCCGCGGCTGACGCGCACGGCCGGATTCGAACTGGGCTCCGGCATGTTCATCAATACCGTGCTGCCCGAAGCCGCCGCCGAATTCCTACGCACCGTGCGCGCCGAGAAGGGAACTGGAGCAGCTGCGGCAGCCGGATTAGGATGACCTGCTGTACCGACCTCGGACCGCAGACGCCGGACTCAGCCAAGAGCAGCCAACGGCTAACTGCTAATTGCTAATTGCTAACTGCTTCCCCTCACTTCGGCCGCCCGATCTGATTCAGCGCATATTCATTCAAGGGCCCAAACTTCCGCTTTTCCGCATAGAGCCGCCAGCGGCGGAAGACAATTCGCAGGCTCGCCATCACTGGAATGGAAAGGAAAATTCCCAGAATGCCGGCGACTTCTCCCCCCGCCATCACGCCGAAGATCGCGGCCAGCGGATGCAGCTCCATGCTGTGTCCCATAATGCGCGGGGAAGAAACGTAATCTTGAATCAGCCGCCAGCATCCGAGAAACACGACCAGCCCGATCCAGTGAGGGTAGCCGTTCAACAACGCCACGCCTACAATCACCACGCCCGCCGCCAGCGGCCCCACGACTGGAATAAATTCCAGCAGGCCGCCGAGCGGTCCCAACACGGGCGCATACGGTACCCGCATCAGGCTGAGAAATGTGGAGTACGCTACTAGAGTAAGCGCGGCCAGGGTAAGCTGGGCCCGGATGAAATGCGCCAGCATTTGATTGAGATCGCTGAGAACTCCCTGCAAAAGTTCACGCTGCGGCCGCGACTGCACCAGAGAGAGCAAAATCGAGCTGAACGAGGCGCCATCCTTCAGAAAGAAAATCGACAACAACGGAACCACCACCAGCAGCCAGGCCTGCTTAGCCACGTCGGCCACATGCAGCCCTACATTCTTTCCCAGTTGTGCGATCTCATTACTGTGGTTGGCCAGGTAATCCCGCACCAGATCGACGATGCGGGCGTTCCAGCCGTGCTCTTCTTTCAGTTGCTCAACGATCTGCCCCGAACTCAACTGCGCCAGAGCCGGCAATGATTGCACCAGGCGCCCGCTTTCGCGTCCGATACGCGGACCCATAAAAACGAAAAACATCACGACCAAGCCCAGCAGCAGTAAATAGATCACCGCAATAGCGCGCGTGCGCCCGTGCAGAACTTTTTCGAGGTTCGAAACCAGCGGGCTCATCAGGTAGGCAAAAAAAATGGCAAACAGAAACGCCATCAATGTCTGCCGCGCCACATAAAGGAATCCCAACCCCAGCGCAAACAAAAGCAGCGTGACCAGAACCCGCGCCGTTCGTCCATCCGTCACCGGCAAGTGGCAACTCCCGCCAACTGAGAATCAAATTCGCAGCGATCTCTTAATCCCGGACCACCTCTGTATTATCGTCAGCAATCAAAACCCGCACCAGCTTGAATTTGTCTTTCTCATCCACCCAGAGCGCCCAGGAGAAAGCTTCGCCCTTCAGGTTTAGCCTCATCAGGTCGCGCTCGCTGCCGCGAATCATGAGCTTCTCGCGTCCGACCAACTCAATCCTAACCCGCAACGACGCGTGGTCCTGAGGCACCAGCACTCCGAATTCCGCCGGCGCCTGCTGACACTTCAGATCGCCGCTCTCCGTCTTGCAATCTGATGCCAGATACCGCCAGATCAGCACCTCGCGATGAACAAAAAAGTTGTTGTCCAGAATCGCCGAAGTATTGGGCATGAGGAATGGTTGCTCGGCCGTCTTGGAGGCTGCCGTCGTGATCTTCTCCAGCAAGAATTCGTTCTTCGGCACGACCAAGAGCGAACCATTGCCGTCGCTCCAGTCGTAGCGCACCAACTCGCCCTTGCTGGTGATCTCTAGATTTGAATTTTGACCGGCTGACGCGGGAATTGAAGAGGTTGTACCGGGTGAAGTTTGACCTGATGAAGCAGAGCCGCTGACTTCCTGCAGTCGCGACTTCACCGTGCTGGTACCGTTTTCCTGCTCCACGCTGAATGTTTCCGTCACCACGCGCTGACCCCGAATGTAGACTCCGAACGAACCCGAATCCACTAGCTTATCGGACGCGCCCGGTTTGTCTTTTTTGTCCGCCGCTTGCATGGCAACCACGCAGGTCAAAGCGACGGCGCACAATTGGACTGGAATTCTAAGCTTAAACTTTCTCAAGAAACGCGCCTTCAAAATCAGAGCATTCGAGTTCACTGATTTTCTCCCGCTTTTCCAAGCCCTCGTTCCAGGCCCAAAGCTTGCATCACTTCCTCGGCGATTTGTTTGACCGTCTTGCCCCCGGTTTCCTGCCGCAACGACGCTTTCAAGTAATACAGGCGCCGCTCGTCGTAAAGCGCACAAAAACTCTCCCAAGCCCTCAGCAACGGACGCTCCACTCCAACCTCCTCGGCCTGAAGTTGGCAACGCCTCCACAACTCCTCCACGCTTGCATCCAGAAACACGGTTGGAACTTCTTTCGCAATCAGCGCCGCATTGCGCTCTTGTACGAAAGCTCCTCCGCCGAGGGCGACTACCTTCGCCGCGCCCTTTCGTAACTCGCCCATCACTTCCTGCAAAGCTTCGTGCTCCGCCCGGCGGAACTCTGATTCGCCCAGCTCTCGAAAGATTTCATGCACCTTCCGCAGCTCGCGGCGCTCAATGCGCTCATCGAGGTCTTCAAACTTCCAGCCCAATAAATCGGCAAGCGCGCGCCCCACGCTGCTCTTGCCGGCACCCATAAACCCGATCAGCACCACGGCTCGCGTCCCAAGCTGCCCGCCGCGAGAGCCAGACTGGCGACTACGCACGCCAACTCCCATGGCTTTAGCTCTGTTCTTACCAGGCCGCTTGCGCCGATCCGCGTTGCTCTTGGTTTTTCTTATTGTTTTTCGGAGCGTTTTCTGAGGTGAATTTTACCACTGAAGGTTCGCAGTACCACCGTGGAGGAGGCCGCCACTCGACCCATGGTACCTGCGAAGGCACGTCCCTTATCCATGGGAAACCAGGTGTGGGTTTTAGGTTGGAGGGGAATATCGTCGTGCACCTCGCCGCGTGTGGAGCGCGCGCTTACGTCAGCCGAGGTCCACTCCGGAATCGTGGCTTCGATATCGCCGCTGTGGCTGGTGAGACGGTATTCTCCGCTATTGCCGAAGTCGCCAATGTAATTGATTCTGCCGCTGGTCGAAACCACCTGCACTAGCGGCCCGTTCACTTGCTTCAACGTAATTTCGCCGCTCAGCGAATCGATCTCGACGTGTCCATTCTTGATGTTTTCCAGATTCACCGCACCGTTCATGGTCTTCACATGCACGTGCGCGTCGTTGATGTCGCGCACATCGACTTGCGCTCCCGGACCCTCTAAGCTGACATCGCCGTGCAGCTTTTCAGCGTGCAATGATCCCGTGCTCGAGTGCAGAGTAATGCTGGCATCGGCCGGAACCAGCACTTCATAATCTACCCGTCCCGAATCCGAGTCGGCCCCCGCCAGCAGATGCGACTGAATATCCACCCGATTACCACTCTGATTGTTATCGACCTCAACCTTATCGGAGTGCAGAATCGCATTTACCACAACCGTATTGCTGGTCGAGGGCTTAACCGAAATCGATCCATAAGGATTCATGACCGAGACGCCAGCTTTGGGTCCTACTGTAAAGTGGAACTCTTTCTTGCTCTCGGCCACCAGTGCGCCGGCCACGATTACACCTATCGCCACCAGCTTCGCCGCGCGTTTACTTTCCATATACGCTCCCAAGATTACTCCCGCCCGCGCTCTAAGTCTCGAAAAGTTCCGCAGTTATGGCCGCACTTTGGTAAGGGGATGTTTGAGTAACGGTTTCAGGGCGCGGTCTCAGGGTAACGACCGGTCCATCGCCATCTCAAACAGCATCGATTTCTGTTGATACGCATCCATCAGCGCCCGCCGCGCCTCTTGATCGTTCGGATTTTCGTCCACTGCACTCTGCAAATCCTGTATGGACGCATTCACCGTGCGCAAATTTTCTTCGTATTGCGGCTTCATCGCCGGCTCGTTCTCCGCAACCTCCTGAAGCAGGTCTTCGTCCGCCAGACCGGAGGCGTTGGCCGGCACGGCGACCACAGCTTGCGATCCAGAAGGAGACAAGTCGCTTCGGGATTGGGATTGCGATAAAGAAGCCGGTTGCGAGACGCCCGCCGGAAAGAACTGTTGCCGCAGATACAAGCCCAAGGTCAACAGCAGCAAAGCGGTGGCCGGAAGCAACCATCCCGCCCGCCCCCATCGCAAGCCGAACGAGGAAAGCGGCGACCGGCGTTGCGGCCGGATCAGCCCTTCTTTCCGCAACGCAATTTCAATGGAATTCCAAACTCGCGGGCTGGGTTCGTCGGCTCCTTGTAGATCCGCCGCCGCCGCCACGATTTGATCCAACTCCCGCACCAGCGCCGAGCACGCCGGACACATCCTCAAGTGCGCTCTTTGCTGCGCACTGCTACCATCTTCTACTTCCGCCAAGCTCTGCTGCAGCTCAACGCAATTCATACCAAACCTCTCCCCAAGTCTACCGCGGGTTTGCATTTCGCGGCACTGCTTGCGCCCCTGCCAAGGTTACGATTGGTCTTGACTGTTTCTTACCGCTAGCCCGCTCGAGATTTCCCGGCCTTTTCGGCTCTATTCATCTTGAGCAGGTCGCGCAACTTCATGCGCGCCTTGTGTAGCTGCGACTTGCTGTTTCCGATCGAGCATCCCACGATGCCCGCGATCTCATTATGTTCGTATCCTTCTACATCGTGCAAAACAAATATCGTTCGATAACCCGGAGGCAGGTCGTTTACCGCTCTCTGCAACTGCAACCGGTCTACCGACCCGGATAACGCCACATCGTCCGCTCCGAAATCCTTCCTCGGAGCATCCTCTTCCGTACCCTGCGTAGTCTCTTCGAGCGAAACCACCGGAAGGCTCTTCTTCCTCAAATGCATCAGCACAACATTTACCGCCAGCCGGTGCAGCCAAGTCGAAAAAGCCGATTCGCCGCGAAACGTAGCGATCTTGCGATAAAGCTGCAGAAACGCTTCCTGGGCCAGATCCTCGGCTTCAGCCGTATTCGCAGTCATCCGCAAACACAGCGAATATACTCGCCGCTTGTGCTTGTCATAGAGCACCTGGAACGCTTCCGCGTCCCCGAGCTTAGCCCGCTCAATGGCCTCGGCTTCGCTGATTTCAGTGCTTTTTTGCTGTCGTGGCTCGGTCAAGTTGCCTATCCGGCCGCACTCATTGGGATGCGGCTTAAGTAGTTTCTGTTGTACCGTTTGCAGTGTTTCCCCCGTGTTACTAAGGGTTGCCCGCTCCAGGGTCGAGTTCCAGAATATCAAAGTCTTCCTACCGATCTCCGGAGGTACGTTCCCCCGCCCCTTGGCGGATTCTTCCCCGGACGCAAAGCCTTTGCCCTTGGATGCTTGCATACCCCAACTTACCCGACTATTTAAACCCCAGCCGTCTCCAAGAGTCGCAATCTCCCTAAATTGGTAGCAGAAGCTAATCGCCCCGGTGTCACGAGGACGTAAAAAGGATGTCTTTCGTAAGCCTCGCCAGTAAGCCGTGTCGCGCTTGGGAAGTGCGAAGCAGGAAGCTTACCAGATCGGCTTGCCCCTAGGCTTTCAGATGTCGCAAAGATCTTGTCATCCTGAGCGGAGTTCGTGCTTCGCGAATGCGAAGCACGAACGCAGTCGAAGGATCCCTTGTCCTCCGACGCTACCGTCGGCCCCGAAAGGAATTTATGCGGGAATTTCAACCGCGCTAGTACTTCACAATCGCCCCAAACGACTTGGCATCCAGCGAAGCCCCGCCCACTAGCGCGCCATCGATCTCCTCTTGCGCCATGAGAGCCGCAGCATTCTCCGGCTTCACCGATCCTCCGTAAAGTATGCGCAACTTGGCCGCGAACTCTTCGCCGAAGATCTCAGTAGCTTCGCGCCGGATCACGGCATGTGCCTCAGCCGCCAGCTCTGGAGTAGCCGTCTTCCCCGTGCCAATCGCCCAAACCGGCTCGTACGCAACCACCATCTTCGAAGCTTTCTTCGCCGACACGGCATGAAAAGCCCGCACGCACTGCCGCCGCAAAACGTCGTCAGTCGCGCCGGCTTCGCGCTCTTCGAGCACCTCGCCCACACAGCAGATGGGCGCAAGCCCCGCTTCCAGAGCGGCTTTTAGGCGTAGGTTCACAGTGTCGTCGGTCTCACAGAAATACTGCCGCCGCTCCGAGTGTCCGATGATCACGTGTGTCACGCCCAACGCAAGAAGCATTCCGGTTGAAGTCTCGCCGGTAAACGCGCCCTCGGACTTCCAATGCACGTTCTGCGCTCCAACAACCACATTCGAACCTCGAGCCGCCTCCAGCGCAGCCGCCAAATCTATATCGGGAGGGCAGACGACAATCTCGTCGCGATTGTGGCCGGAGACTAGCGGCAAGAAATCGCGAAAGAACTCGCGAGTCTGATCCGGCGTCTTGTACATCTTCCAATTGGCGGCAATGACCTTGGTTCTCATGGTTAGGCCTTTTCTATCAGGAATGGCGTATCGGAGCGGCTCAGCTTTTCAGCAGCGCCCGTGTAAGCTCGCAGGGTTCCAGCGTCAAACAGAACGAAGCGAACTTTATTTACGTGCTTCGCCGCAGCCAAAGCTTCAAGCGTGGCAGAAATGGCGACGGGCGCGGCTTCCGAAACTGGGTAGCCAAATGCGCCGGTGGAGATGGCGGGAAAGGACAGAGATTTAAGACCATGTTCATCGGCCAGCCGAATCGACTCGCGGTGGCAGCTAGCAAGTGCCGCGGCGGCTCCGCGTTCTCCACCGCTATAAAAAGGGCCAACCGTGTGAATCACGTATTTCGCCTGGAGGTTTCCTCCGGTTGTGATGACGGCCTCTCCGGCAGGCAGACTCCCAATCCTGCTGACAATCTCCCTGCACCCGGCAAGTACAGCCGGTCCTCCGGCTCTATGAATGGCGCCATCGACGCCGCCACCCCCGAGAAGGGATGAGTTCGCCGCATTTACGATTGCATCGGTGGTTTCCTGGGTGATGTCGGCTGGACCGTAAAGCTCAATAGTCTTGCCGCGCTCGAGCACCAGTCGAATTGCGAAATCGCGCACGCCCGTATCCAGACTGGTCACTTTTTATCCGTCAGCGCCTCAACCCCGGGCATCTTCTTTCCTTCCAGAAACTCGAGCGATGCTCCGCCGCCGGTGGAGATATGTGTGATCTTGTCCGCGACTTCAGCCCCGCGCACCGCCGCCACCGTATCGCCTCCGCCGGCAATCGAAATCGCACCCACATTCTCTGCCACAGCGCGCGCAATGGAAAAAGTTCCCCGCGAGAATCCCGGAACCTCAAATACGCCCATCGGCCCGTTCCACACAATCGTCCGCGCCCGCGAAATTTCCTCGGAAAAAAGTTCGATAGTCTTCGGTCCAATATCCAGCGCCATGCGGTCGGCCGGAATAGGCTGCCCCTCGCCGATCTGCTGAACAACAGCGTTGCTCTCCGGCTTCATTGCCACCACGTGGTCGATCGGCAACAAAAACTTCACATTTCGTTGCTTCGCTTCCTCCAGCAGTTGCCGCGCCAGTTCTACTTTGTCGGCTTCCAGCAACGACTTGCCGATCTCTTGTCCCTGCGCTTTCAGAAACGTATACGCCATGCCGCCGCCGATGATGAGCGAATCCACTTTCCCCATCAGGTTGCGAATCACGCCAATCTTGTCACTGACCTTGGCTCCGCCCAGAATCGCCACAAAAGGCGGCTCAGGATGCTCCATCGCCTTACCCAGATACTGCAGTTCCTTCTCCATCAGCAACCCTGCCGCCGACTTCGAAACAAACTTTGTAATCCCCACTGTCGAGGCATGCGCGCGATGCGCCGTCCCAAACGCATCATTTACATAAAACTCCGCCAGGTTCGCCAGTTGCTTGGCGAACTTTTCGTCATTAGCTTCTTCCTCAGGGTGAAAACGCAGATTTTCCAGAAGCAGCGTCTGGCCTTTTTCCAGCTGCGTCGCGACCTCTTCTGCCTCCGGCCCCACACAATCAGGGCAGAAGCCCACGTTCTCGCCACGCGCCAATTCTTTATCGAGCACCATGCGCAGCCGTTCTGCCACCGGCTTCAGGCTCATCTTCGGATTGGGCTTGCCCTTCGGCCGCCCCAGGTGCGAAGCCAAAATCAACCGCGCTCCATGACGCAGCGCATACTCGATCGAGGGCAGAGTTTCGCGGATGCGCGTGTCATCCATCACCCGCCCATCGTCGAGCGGAACATTAAAGTCGACACGCATAAAAACTCGGTTGCCGTTAAGTGGGAGATCACGAATCGATAGCTTGGACATGGAGGCTGGTCTTCCTTAGGGTAGCGAAAGTAGCGTTGCCGTTCCTTCGACTTCGCTCAGGACAGGCTCGGCGGCTGTCGGGCGGGCGTCCTCGCCCGCCCAGATGAAGCCGGCAAACTGCCGGCCCATTCCACAAAAGGCTCTACAAACCTTTGCTGGCGATGTAATGAATCAAATCCCGCACGCGGCAGGAGTATCCCCATTCATTGTCATACCAGGAGATCACCTTCACGCAGTTGCCGCCGACCACCAGCGTCATCGGCGCATCCACGATCGACGAACGCGAATCGCCCTTGAAATCGGACGATACCAGTTCGTTCTCTTCGTAACCCAGGTAGCCCTTCAGCGGCCCGGATTCGGACGCCTTCTTCAGCACTGCATTCAATTCTTCCTTGGTGGTCTTCTTCTCGACCCACGCCACCAGGTCAACCACCGAAACATTCGGCGTCGGCACCCGCATCGAGAACCCATCGATCTTGCCGCCCAGTTCAGGAATCACCAGCTTCAGCGCCTTGGCCGCTCCAGTTGTGGTCGGAATCATCGACAGCGCCGCTGCGCGAGCGCGCCTCAAATCCTTGTGCGGAAAATCGAGAATCACCTGATCGTTGGTGTAAGAGTGAATCGTGGTCATGGTCCCGCTGATGATCTTGAACTCATCATTGATCACCTTAGCCACCGGGGCCAGACAATTCGTGGTGCAGGATGCATTCGAAATAATGTTGTGTTTGGCGGCATCGTACTTTTCATGGTTCACGCCCAGCACTACGGTGAAGTCCTCATTCTTTGCCGGAGCCGAGATAATCACCTTCTTCACCGACCCGCGCAGATGTTTCTTGGCGTCGTTGGCGTCGGTAAAGCGTCCGGTCGATTCGATCACGACCTGCGCTCCCACCGATTCCCACGGAAGAACCGCGGGATCTTTTTCTTTGAATACTTTGATCACCTTCCCGTCCACGGTGATGCTGTCCGCCCCGGCGCTAACCTTATTGGGCAGATTGCCCAGGACGGAATCGTATTTCAGCAGGTGCGCCAGCGTTTTCGGATCGGTGAGATCGTTAACCGCGACGAACTCCAGGTCGGGGTCTTTAAGCGCAGTTCGTAACACGTTGCGGCCGATGCGGCCGAAGCCGTTGATGCCAACTTTGATTGCCATAATTTCTCCGTTCTTATGATTGCTTGTCGGGCTGACAGCAGAAATCTACTTGGCGCTAAATCGAACAGATGATGTTAGCAGGATGCCGAAGCGACGTAAATGATCGGAGCCTCCGATTCGGAAACCTGTGGTTCCATCACGGAACGTTGTGCGTCCGATTCTTGACAGCCTGATTAAAGGACGCTTATTTCCAGGAACGCATCCGCCCTGCTAAAGGGAGACGACAATCGGGCCAGCCAATATTTTCGGTTGATGGTTTGCCGCGCGCGAGCGTGCTCCTCTGGCGGCAGTAGGCGCGCCGTGGCAGCGAATTCGGCTCCGGTTACTTTCCCACGCATCGTACAGGGAGCAACCGTCACCTGGGGGTTGTTCCGAATGCGTTTGGTCTTGCCCATATCACTGCGCGTCATCACGTATAGCTGGTTGCCATCTTCCCCGAACCAGACCGGAGTGGCAACTCCCACCCCACTCTTACGAAAAGTTGTAAGGGAAATGTATTTCTGACCCCGAATTGCCGAAGGGATTGGTGCGGGCATAGCGTCATTGTAAATCGCTCCGCTCCAACCTACGCCGCTGCCTACCGCTGTCAGCCATGGTTCGCATCCACGACCGTCTGATTGATCCCGCCCTCACATCTGTGTTAAAAGCCTTGCATGCGCAAATGGATGCGCGAGCGCATGCAGCGCCGCAAAAAGCCCGCCGAAGCCTCCAGCCAACCCGCTCCTCCACCCTTGCAGCCGGCCTATTTCGATGCCGAGCAAATGCCCAACGCCGGTCCCGAAGCCAGCCAAGCCGACTCTGCCATGCCCCCCGAGCCTGTAGTCGAAGCTCAAGCTGAAACTCGACCTGCGCGCAGGCCGCGCATAAGCGCCGCCAAGCCGCCACAGGAAGATCAGCCCTCGATACCAGAATCCTCGCGTTCAGAATCCCCGGCCGCATCCTCCTCTGATTCGGACTCACCAGCGATCCCATCTTCAGCTCCACAGCCAACCTCTCGCAGCGCCCCTGGCCGAGGACGCCGCCGTCGCGGAGGTCGTGGTCGTGGTGGCCGAGGCCGCGAGCAAGCCGTAGCCCAAGCCTTCGCTCCCGCCGCAGTAAAAGGATCCGTTCCAGTCCTCGAGCCCGCCGAAGAAATACAGCCGGCAGAAGACGAATTTTCTGGCGTCCCACCCGCGCAACTTCAAACTCCTCAAGTCCCGAGTGAGGCTCCAAAAGCTCAAGTAATCCCCGTGGCGCAGCAGCGCCCGCCGAAAGGCGTGGTCGTGCTGGCGATCGGGCTGCCCGGCTCCGGCAAGAGCTCCTGGTTCAAGCGCCACAACGTAGTGCCGCTTTCGAGCGATATGGTGCGCTCCCTGCTCTTCGACGACGTGCGCGAGCAGCGCTTTCAGGACTTAGTCTTCTCCAACCTGCGCTCCATGCTGAAAGCTCGGCTGATTGCCCGGCGTCCCATGAATTACGTGGACGCCACCAACCTCACCCCGCAGGAGCGCCAGCACTGGATTAAGCTGGCCAAGGATTATCAATACGAAGTCCATGCCATCTTCTTCGACGTCCCCCTCGAGGTCTGCATCGAGCGCCACCAGCGCCGCGACCGCGTAGTCCCCGACGACGTAATGCGCCGCATGGCCGCCAAGCTCAAGCCCCCGACTTTCGAAGAAGGCTTCGCCAAGATCACGGTAGTTCGGGTGAAAAAGAAAGAGGCGTAGCAAGGCGGCGTCGTGGCTTCCGGCCTTGACCCTGTGGATACACGCTTGGCGACCTAAGTGACGACAGCTCCGGAATCCATGTGGGGACAGCCGCCCTCAGCCTGCCCTGAGCGAAGCCGAAGGGGCTGTCCGTCGAGCAAAGCTCGACCTTCTTCTTCCTCGGAGTCAGGCTAACCGGCCCCGAAATACCGCTGTTGACAGCCCTTTCCCTCCGAAGCATAATCCCATCCCGTCCGACAATGAGAGGTCTTCCGTGCCACGACGCACCGCGCACTCTCGCAAAGCCAAGCCATTACCCGAATGCCTGCACCGCCAACTTTCGGTGTATGCAGTTGCCGCTGGCGCCGCTGGTGTGAGTGTTCTGTCGCTCGCACGGCCTGCCGAAGCGCAGATCGTTTACACCCCCTCCCATGAAATCATCGGACGCGACGGAACCTTGCCGATCGATCTGAACCATGACGGAATCACCGATGTCACCATTCGCGAGATTCCATGGACTGCGTTTGGCGATGGCCGGTACCCGGGGAATTCACTACAAGCAAAGCCCGGAGCGGGTGGCGCAATTAAGATTTGCAGCCAATCAAAGTTCGCGGCTGCCGTGCCTCGTGGCGCACAAATTGGAGGCTCTTCTCCCTTCCGTTCTAAAGTTGAAGTTATCTTCCACGCAACCAGTTCTGGCGTTATCTACGGCGGCTGTACGTGGTCAGAAGACACCACGAATGGCTTCCTCGGCATCCGCTTCCGGATCGGAGCGGAAACTCATTACGGCTGGGCACGTCTGGATATTCGCATCAGGCCACCGAAGTCCGGTTTCAGCTTGCTGTTGACCGGCTACGCCTACGAGACGCAAGCTAATAAGCCAATTCGCGCAGGCGACACGGGACAAAACGATTCGGCAGATCCGTCGAGCCAGATGAATCCCTTGCCGGTGCCGGAAGCGAAGGATCAACCGACCTTGGGTGCGCTGGCGCTGGGAGTAAGGAGCCTGTCAGTCTGGCGCAGCGACGGGTCGCGATAAAAAAAAATGAAAACACTGTAAGGAAAGCTCATGTCGCGAAAAACCGCAAGACTATCGAAGAACCTGCATCGCGATCTCTCGCTCTACACGCTCGCCGCCAGCGCGGCTGGGATGAGCGCGCTCTCCGTTGCCCCTCCCGCGGAAGCGCAGATCGTCTACACCCCGGCCCACGCAATCATTGGCCGCAACGGATCCTTGCCGATTGTTCTGAATAACGACGGCATTACCGATATCACGATTCGCGAGATTCCCTGGAGCCTGAGCCCCTTGTTTCCCGGAAACTCGCTGCAAGCGGTGCCCGCACATGGTGTAGGACTCAAAGCAGGCAGCCGGCCTCAGAGCGCGGCCAAAATGGTTCGTGGTTCGGAGATCGGACCGTCCGTCCCATTCCGCACCGGCGGCGCTGGAGTCATGTTCCAGGCGACGAGTTACGGAGTCTATTACGGCGCTTCGTGGTTCCTCCCGACCCCGGGCTATCTCGGCATCCGCTTTCGCATTGGCCGAGAAACCCACTACGGCTGGGCTCGTCTGGAGGTCAGAATCTATTACCCAAAAAAATGTATCGAAGCCCTCCTAACCGGCTACGCCTACGAAACGCAGCCGAACAAACCGATCCGCGCAGGCGACACGGGACAGAACGACGCTGATGAAGGTGGCGCAAGTCAGATGCTCTCCGCTCCGACAACAAAAGGGCAACCAACCTTAGGTGCCCTGGCGTTTGGTGCAAACGGCCTGTCAGTCTGGCGCGTGCAATCGCATTAAGCAGCGTTGGAGAACATGTAGCCTCTTTACTCCTTGTCATTCCGACTGCAACGACGAATACAGCCTACTAAAAAATTTGTCATTCCGACCGGAGCCGGACCCTGAGCGAAGCCGAAGGGGACGGCGGAGTGGAGGAACCTGCTGTTCTCAACACCACCCCTGTGACAGCCAACCTGGCCCTAGGCGGGCGGTCCAGCCAAAAATCAAGAGGGTGCCGGCCCAAGAGTAACGGCAACGCGGGCAATAGTCTAAACAGCCATCAACTCGCCTAATGGACCTCCCGCTTGGCAGACTCGCCCGTGCGGATCCGTCCTCGAACGGAACTAGTCAGATGATAGGATTTTTACGATAAGTCCGGTCAGGCATTAACTTATGAAGACGTGTGCTACTTTTCGGACTTCCCTAACATTCTGTTTTTTCCTTGGCGTTGCGTTCGCCGGTAGTAGTGCTCCTAGCCCGGTGTTAACGGGTACAGTCAATATTATTCTCGCGAACGTGAATGGAATCGTGACGTTAACGGACAGCAATCAGACGGGCAAGCTGTCTTCCGGGGAACTAATTACGAGCCCCGTGCCAGGGCAGAAGTTATTCCGTATCGACGACCGCACAGCTTTGACTATTGCTGGTTTTGGTGTCACTTCTCTTCCTAGATTTCCGGAGTTCAGCAGCAGTGCGGCGGGCGTTGTGGATAGTTACGTCGAGGAGCTGCGATCCAAGGATGGCGCGCACACCTTCCGAGAGAAGCTCACCAGTTTGGCTTTCTTATTCCAACAGCAGTTGGATGGCATTGTTAGTCTCCAGCACCTTGATGAATCCGAGCTCAAAGACTACGGGTTAGAAGCAATCCTTGCGGGATACGATACCGATGGGACCGGAAAGATTGGAAAGATCATAATCGATGTTAGCGTGACGCCTAATGGTGATTTCCTGCCGATGATCAAGCAGATAACCGAAAAAACTGTGGGACGTGAACTTGTGGTTGAGACGGCAGGAATCGGAGGTTCTGCCGTACAGAATATTTTGGTCTCTCCGGGCCTGTTCGCAGACGAGCCCGAAATTGGTAGGTACGCAGCATCGATGAAAGCGGACCACGGCAGTTCCCTCACTGTACCTGAGGTGGTAGCGTTGGCCAAATCGCTTTCGCATCACGCCGCGGCAGTCAACTACCATAACGTAATAGTCGGCTACTATTACGTAAAGGGTGGTTTCCGCAAATTCTGGCCTGTCGGCGGTCGGAATCAGATTGCAATTCTGAATACAGGTTCAGCACCAATGATCGACCAACCAACCTTTTTGTTTCAGCAGCGCAGGTTGAATATGAAGCCCTTTTCAATAGTCTCAGGATTCACCTTCGACACGAACGGGGTCCCAGGGGTTGCCGCCGTAGCAGCGCCAGCGAGAGTCATCGGACTTTTTGTGAGGACGACGCTGATCGGCGACGCGCGCCTGGACAACGTGTATTATTTCGAAGACGATTTTAGAAACGGGACTCTTCATTACGACGGCGGTTCGCTTGGATTCGATCCGAGCAATCGGGTTACGAACTGCATTCTCAGCTTGGGGCCAAAGGTGAATACACAGTCTGCAGATGTGCAAGAGTTGATCAGCGGATTCCACTGGAAGGCCGTGCTTTATCGGCATTAAGAAACGGGACCTGTGAGGAAAATTGTGTGGCCCGCGCGCAGATTCTGACGCTGGAGCGTTCGCAACGACCCCTGCAAGAACATCGGGCCGTTCCCCAAGCATTTCCACACTCCAATGTGATATCCAACCTTGCCCCAGCATTTCTATTCGGCGATCATGGTCGAGGCCGTGACGGTCAGCTATACAGCCAACCGCCGCGCCCTAACTCCTTTGTTTCACGGATTTTAGTACCTAAGCAATTTGAAACGTAGGATTTAGGGGGAATTTCCCCCTAACGTGGTGATTCTTCTACGGGGGTGGGTGGGGGAGGGTATACCCAATTTTTCGCGCGTCATCGGGAACGGTGACGCTCCACCGCGGCTAGAGCTGAATTTATTTTCGCGGCGAATCCACAGCATAGAGTCTGTGCGAATCGTAATGCCAAGTCTGCCGCTTCCTGCTCTGCATTCGCCCTCGCTTGGTTTACAATTACCAGTTCCACGCATTCATCTTCGTTTAGCCACACTCATGCACTGCTGGAGGAATCTATGAAGCTTACCCCTGGAAAACTTGCCGGTCTCAGAAAAGTGTCGAACGAGCACGGCGTGATTGCCGCGGCCGCGATGGATCAGCGCGGCTCGCTGCAGAAATCGTTGGGCAAAGAAAAGGGCGGCGAAGTCAGCGACGCCATGATGGAAGAGTTCAAGACTCTGGTCACCGAAGTGCTAACTCCGCACGCCAGCGCCATCCTCCTCGACCCCGAGTGGGGACTGCCCGCCTCGAAGCGCCGCGCCAAAAACGCCGGCTTGCTGCTCGCCTATGAAAAGACCGGCTATGACAAGACCGGCCCGGGACGCCTCGGCGATCTGCTTGATCACTGGTCGGCGCGGCGGCTGAAAGAAGCAGGCGCGGACTGCGTTAAGATTCTGCTCTACTACACGCCATTCGATCCTAAGGATGTGAACGACAAGAAACACGCATGGGTTGAGCGGATTGGCGACGAATGCCGCGCCAACGACATTCCGTTCTTCCTGGAGTTCGTCGGCTACGACGAGGGCATGGACGAAAAAGGATTGGACTATGCCAAGAAAAAGCCCCACATCGTCACCGAGAGCATGCGCGAGTTCAGCAAAGACCGTTACGGCGTAGATGTGCTCAAGGTCGAAGTTCCCGTGAACATGAAGTTTGTCGAAGGCGTGAAGTGCTTCGCCGGGCAGAAGGCTTACTCGAAAAAAGAAGCCATCGATTTCTTCCACACCGCGGCGAACGTAGCGACCAAGCCGTTTATTTATCTTTCCGCAGGCGTAAGCAACGCCGAGTTCAGCGAGACGCTCGAGCTCGCTGGAGAATCCGGAGTGAAGTTCAATGGCGTGCTCTGCGGCCGTGCCACCTGGAAAGATGGCATTCCGATCTACGCCAAGCAGGGCGCAGCAGCCTTCCGCAAGTGGCTCGAGACCGAAGGCGTAAAGAATATTAATAATGTGAACAGCAAGCTGAAGGCCGCGACCTCCTGGCATTCGATCTACGGGGTCGAGCCGGTGCTGGCTGGAGCGTAATTTTTTGTTCAGCTCTGCAACTGGGGACAACAGCGAGCTTATTCGCTGCGGGCGTAATATCCCGTTCGAGCCTTGGCTTCCATGTAAGGCAGCTTTTTGGGAAGCTTCAGCTTGACCTTGATTTTGCGCCACTTCCCGTCGTGCGCCGGATTCTCGGGATGGTAGCCGAGAACATATTGCGTTCTCAATTCCGTTCCGATTCTGCGGGCAAGATGCGGCATTTCGGCCATGTTGTCCAGAATAAAGGCACGTCCGCCGCTGCTGTCCGCAATGTTCGAAAGCAACTCCGGTCCTGATCTTTCTTCATCCGTGTGGACGTAACGGTCGAAGGTTCCGATGGCGTAAATCATCACGTCGGACTCCTTGACCGCCGATTTCACCTCCTGCTCGGTATAGCGGCTGTGATTGTCCCCGCCGTCGGAGATGATTAAGAGAGCCTTCTTGCCGAACCTCGCCTCCCGCATCTTCTTCAAGCCCATGTAGATCGCATCCAGCAATGCAGTTCGTCCTTTTGGAACCGTGAAAAGCATCTTGCTTTCAACATCTTCAGGAGAATCTGTGAAGTTGTGAATCAGGCGAGGTTCGTCTGAAAAGGTAATCATGAAGAACTCGTCCTGAGAGTTGGAAGAGGCGCAAAACTCCCTGACCGCCTCATGCACTCGATTCATCTTGTTGGCCATGCTGCCGCTGGCATCGACAATGATGCCCAGCGACACCGGGGCATCCTCGCTGGAGAAATGCTGGATGCGCTGCGGCTTCTTATTCTCGAAGAGCTGAAAATTGTCCGGCCTTAAACCCACAACCAGCCGCTGCATCGGATCGGTCACGGTGACCGACACCAAGACGAGATCAACATCCTTTCTTATGACCGCGCCGCCGGCCCGGGAGTCGACACGGGATACAAGCTCCGTCTGATTGGCAGCCGCGACCTGGGGACCCGAAGTTATGTGAACTTGATCCAGAGAACTTTGTGCAGAAGCGCGAGCGAAAAGAGTTGAGACCAAGAACAGAATCTCCAGCGCCCACAATCCAGCGCCTCTTGACCTCAGAGCTTTCGAAAAATGGTCGGACATCGCTCACCGCCATACGCTTTATCGGCAACCGAGTCGTCTTTCTGTAGCCGGTCGAGCTGCCCTGCCGCATCTTTAAAACGATCAGGCAGATCGAACAATCGGTTGGGAACTGGATTGCAGCAGGGAAACTCGGGTACTCACGGCAAGGAATGAACCGCAAGAGCGAGAGGCCGCCACAGTAACGTGTCGCCTATTTTCGCCGCAGGCGTTTACCTTTGAAGGAGGCACCTGCGGCAATTAGGATTTGCACAGGGGGAATGAATGGAATCGAAGACCGCATTGATTACGGGGGCATCCGGCGGCATCGGATATGAGTTGGCAAAGTTGTTTGCCCGCGATCACTACAACTTGATTCTCGTGGCGCGCAGCGCAGAAAAATTAAAACAGGTTTCTGCGGAACTGCACGGCCAGTTCGGGATTAGGGTGAACGCCATCGCTCTTGATCTGGCCGCTGCGTCCGCAGCTCAGCTTCTTTTCGATCAACTGCAGAGCGAAGGAGTTGCAGTCGATGTGCTGCTAAACAACGCCGGCTTCGGCGCCTCTGGCGAGTTTGCGACCATGGCGGAGGCGGACATTCTTGGACAAATTCAGTTGAATATTGTGGCCCTAACCCATCTGACCCGATTATTTCTTCCCGGAATGCTGGTGCGGCGCAGCGGAAAGATTATGAACGTGGCTTCCACCGCGGCTTTTCAGCCGGGCCCGCTCATGGCCGTGTATTACGCGAGCAAAGCCTACGTGCTCTCGTTCTCTGAAGCGCTGGCCAACGAAGTGGCGGGCTCCGGCGTAGCAGTGAGCTGCTTCTGCCCGGGAGCGACGGATACCGGCTTCCAGAAGCGCGCGCGGATGGAAAACTCACGCCTCTTCAAGAAAATTGGAGCCATGAAAGCAGAGACGGTAGCGAGGGACGGCTATCGCGGTTTGATGGCGGGCAAGACCCTCGTGATTTCAGGCCTGCATAACTGGCTGACCGCGGAGTCGGTGAGATTCGCCCCGCGAAAGCTGACGACCGCGATTTCAAGATGGGTGGCGGAAAAAGCGGAGTAGATCGTCCCCGGGCGTAGAGTCGCTATTGAATCGATTGCAGTTGAGAAGTCAGTTGATTCACCGCGCTAACGTCGAAGAAATCCGACAAATCGGCGTGTCCTGCGAGAGTCTCGCGCTGTTTGCCTTCCACTAGAATTTTCACTCTAAGAATGCCTGGAATGTTCGCTGACAACGTGTGGACGAGAGACGCCACGGTAAGATCTTCGGCGAGCACACCGGAGCGGTGGCCGTCGGCAAAAGCGGCGTTGACGTCGATGACAGCGAGTCCAGGATCGACCAGATAGACGCTGCGAATGTCGGAGCCGGGTGCCAGCGGATGCGGCGACGACTTGTCCAAATAGAGGGCGATCAGGGCGTGAAGCAAAGCTTCGGCTCGTTGCTGTCGCACGCTGGGAAGCGGAATGCGAGCGAGTTGCGCGTGCAGCACACCAACATCGTCGTAAGCCACGAACAGCGTGATCTGCTCCGTAGGACCAGCCTCGGGGGGCACTACGGGGCGGGAATCTAGCGAAGCAACCGGAGTAGCCAGAGCGCGCCCGCGCATGCGCCAGGCGTAAACGCTTATGCCGAGAGCGATTAGCACCAGCACCGATGCGGCGATAAACAGGTGGCGGGGAAACATGAAATTTAGTAATTGGGTAATTTAGTAATTTGAAACCTTGGCGTCTTACATTACCCGATTACTAAATTACCAAATTGTCTCAGGGTGCGGCTTCGAGTTGCGGCCGTATAGCCAGAATTCCGTTGGCCACCGCGCCGGCCACGAGTTGCTGGTAATCGGGCGAATTGAGGGCAGCGACATCTGAAGCGGGCGGAGCTACCTCGACCGCGAGGGCAGCGATAATGACATTATTCATCGGGCGAAGCGGAGCAATGAGGGTGCGAACCGGAAGCTGAACTTTTTTCAATGTGTCAGCCACGCTGGCCGCTGCGGCCTGGCTCAGTACAACCGATCGCGATTGCGCCGTGGCCCATGCTCGGAACGGACCACGGTCCTCAGAGCTGCTATAGGGCAACAACGCGGTGTAAAGGCGAACTCCGTGCCCGCTGGAAGCGGCGTGCAGAACGATGTAAATCGCCGCGTGATTGCTGTTGGCAGAAAAAGCGCGATCGTCGAGCGACAGATTATCGTCGGAGTCGCGCAATAACAGCGTGGTGAGACCGCGGCTCTCCAGTTCCTGGCGAAGGCTGCGGGCGAATGCCAGCGTGACATCTTTTTCCGCCAGGCTGCCGCTGAGCGCTTCGCCCCGATCATTTCCCCCATGGCTGGCATCGACGATGGCAAAGTAGCGGCGAGGTGAGGGTGAAGGCGGATTTACGGCTGGCAGTGAAGGCGAAGGATTCTGTTGCGCAGGGGGCGCGGCAGCGTTCTTCGGAGTCGCGATTGCAGTTGTAGTCGAGGCCGCGATCTGCGATTTCGCCGCAGTCAGCGTCACAGTTCGGCCATCATTGCTGAAGCTGGCGAAGAGAGGAACGGTGCTGTTCACAGTGATCTGCGCCGTGCCGTTACTCTCGGTGTAGGTCGAGGAAGGAATAATCTTGCTGCCGAAGGTTAGTATCGGCGAGGCTGGCGCAGTAACCGGCTCATGAAGAAAAGTCATGCGCAGCTTGCCGGGTTCGCTCGCGATGGTGGGATTAACGGGAGATGTGAAGTGAAAAACCAGACTGGACGCGTCATTTGGCGAAATGGATGCGGTGAAGTGAGTCGCCACGCTGCCGATGAAAAGGCGCCCGGACTCCTCATGCAAAGTTACCGGACCGCCGAGAAAACGGGGTAAGAGGGAGGTAAGTGAAGCCAATGGGACGAAGCCACGTCCATTCTCGAGAATGAAGCTCCCGGCGAGATCGGCGTCGCGCCCTTGTAGTCGGGCGCGGCCGCTGCCCTGGGTGAAGTCTCCGAGAATATTGTTGTAATGAATGCGCCAGCGCGGCGGGTCGGACTTCGCGCTCACCCTGCCTAAAGGATCAAGCACTTCCAGCAGCCCCACGTAATCGCGGCCCTCGCGCTGTACCACCGGCAGGGAATAGTTTGCGGCGGTGGAGTAGATGGAGAGATGCTTTTCAGGTGCCACTGCGGGGACGCGAAGCGCAAGAAACAATAGAACGACGAGGATGGAAACAAATCTCGAGGAGCAGACAACAAGGTTCCGTTTCCCTCCAACCTCCGTCAGCCGGCTAATCCAGCGCATAGATGGTCAATCCACTCAGCAGCTTGGGATAAAAATCGGTGGATTTCTGCGGCATCACCTCACCCGCGAAGGCTATGTCGCGCACGTGCTTCACGCGACAAGGATTAATCAGGAAGCTTACATTGGCACTGCCGCCGCGTACCTGGGATAACGCCTCTGCCGCCTCGCGAACGTAAGAAATATTCTGCTGGTTGCGGATCGATTCTTCGGACAGTCCCAGTACTTTCTCCAGCAGGCATTTGTGGAGCTGGACTACGTCGAGCGCTTGCTGGCTCAGGGACAGTCCCTCGAAAACCGGAGCGGCAGCCGGATTGGGATGATGCAGGAGAAAGCCGCGTTTAGCGGTGACGGCAAGGATGGCGGTTCCGGCGCGCCCAGCCTCGCGAAGAATCGCAGTTGCCTTGGCAGCGTCGAGCTCTGGTTCAACTTCATCGATGTCGAAGAAGGGGCGTGCTGCCTTGCGGAAGTTTTCGTCCGAAAACGAGGACAAGCTATGCACCACGCGATGCGTGGGCAAAATCAGCAGGCCGGGGCTGTTCATGTTGAGGAAAGTCATCATGACAAAGTCATAGGGTGCGGCGGCATCGGCTTGCGAACGCTCAGCGGCGCGCCGTTCGTTCCGGTAGTTGAGCGCAGTTTCGTAGCGGTGATGGCCATCGGCGATGATCAATTTCTTATCCAGCATGGCAGCCTGGACTGATGCAATCACCACCGCATCGGCGAACGGCCACAGAGTATGGACGACCCCGTATTCATCCGTAACCGAGATTTCCGGGCGCTCTGCAGACCCGAGCAGTGAATCGACCTGCCCGGAATCTTCATAGAGCATGAAGATCTGGCCGAAATGAGCTCGCGTAGCCCGCAACAGATCGAGGCGGTCGGCCTTAGGTTTGGCCAGGGTTTGCTCGTGCCGAAAAACTACGCCGGAAGAGTAATCCTCAATGCGACCCAGTGCAATAAAGCCGCGGCGTTCCAGTTCGTGAGCTCGATCCCGGAACGCGAAAGCGCTGCGAGTAGCTGTAGAGGGAGGGAATTGGGTCCTGCCGCAAAAGGCCTGACTGGCGCCAGTCTTGGAAGGATGCGGCCGCACGCGAATATACATTATTCGCCGGATTGTCATTCTCCTCTTTTCGGCCAAGGATGATCCGCACGAGGTTATACGGGCTAGCCGCGTAGTAGCGCTCCTGGGTTGAGGGGGTTATCTTGTCGTAGGGCTGGGTCACCACCTGGGCGACGTCAACCCGATTTGGGTCGTAGCGAAGAGCGCGAAAGGGTTGAATGTGGGCCATGGAAACTACTGATTGTAACAAGTTAGTGGCGAAGGGTTTTGTTTGGCGGCGGATCGGTTTGAAAAGCGGAAATGAACTAACGGCTGCCCGTTTTCGGATTGTCACTAATATTTGACAAATATTCTGCGATGTCGTGAGAAACCTGTGATACTATCGCGGCCAATTGAGGTGATTATGCCCCTCCAGGATGGGCGCCGCACTCTCCTCTGGGCCCTAGCGTGGAATCTCTCGGTGCTTCGACCCCGGAACTTAAATCACACCCGGCAGCGCAGATTTGCGCCCCCACCTATGCCTTGGATATTGCTGATACTGCTCAGCGCCGGTGGTAT
This sequence comes from uncultured Acidobacteriaceae bacterium, assembly GCA_963781635.1. Lineage (GTDB taxonomy): Bacteria > Acidobacteriota > Terriglobia > Terriglobales > Acidobacteriaceae > Sulfotelmatobacter. The sequence continues at coordinate 90,797 of CAWAFZ010000009.1, read as the reverse complement.
CACTTCGATCCCGGCTCTGGCCCAGACGGATGTGAATGACGTTCACATAACGCCACGGGAAGTTGAAAAACCAAAGACCGAGGAAGTCGCCAAGGACAATGTCATCTCGCCGTCGCTGAATACGCACGTGCGTCCCCTCAAGGTGGCTGTGGACCTGGTGCTGGTGCCGGTCACCATTACCGACCCCATGAATCGCCTGGTAACCGGGCTTGAGAAGCAGAACTTCCAACTTTTCGAGGGCAGCTCAGCGCAGGAGATCAAGTCTTTTTCGAGCGAGGACGCCCCGGTTTCCCTTGGCGTGATTTTCGACTCCAGCGGCAGCATGAGCAGCAAGATGGACCGGGCGAAAGATGCGGTCAGCGAATTTTTCAAGACCGCCAACCCGCAGGATGAATTCTTCATGATCACCTTCTCCGACGAGCCGGAGGAGGTCAGCGATTTCACCAGTTCGGTCGACGAAATCCAGGGCAAACTGATGTACGCCGTACCCCGCCGCCGCACCGCCTTGCTGGACGCAATTTACATGGGCGTGACCAAGATGCGGCAGGCGCGCTACGCGAAGAAGGCGCTGCTCATCATCTCCGATGGGGGCGATAATCACAGCCGCTATACGGAGAATGAAATTAAAGCTCTGGTAAAAGAAGCGGACGTAATGGTTTATGCCATCGGCATTTACGACCGCTATTTCCCCACAGAGGAAGAGCGGTTGGGTCCGCAACTGCTGGGCGATATCGCCGAACTGACCGGTGGACGTGCCTTTACGGTAGAAAATCCCAACGACCTCGCCGACGTGGCCACCAAAATCGGAGTCGAACTGCGCAACCAGTATGTGCTCGGCTATCGTCCCAGCAAAGTTGTGCGCGACGGCAAATGGCGTAAGATCAAGGTGAAGTTACTGCCTCCGAAAGGATTGCCGCCGCTGCGAGTGTATGCCCGGACCGGTTATTACGCGCCCGAAGAATAAAACGACTAGCAAGCGGGCCGCGAGTCTTCTTCTTCCTTCTTATAGGACTTGTGCTCTGGGCCGGAGTCTTGCGCTCGCAGTCCCGCCTCAACCTTCTCAGAGTCCAGCCAGCACCATCTCCGCCTTCCCCTGCTGCGGAAGCAAGATCAAGATCAGGATGGAACCTTTGTCATCCGCAAAGACGTGGATGAGGTTGTGCTGCACGCCACGGTGATCGACAACAAAGATCACATTGTGACCGACCTCGACCGGAACGCCTTCACCGTATTCGAAGACGGCAAGCCGCAGAACATCATTTCTTTCCGGCATGAAGACATTCCCGTGGCGATGGGAATCGTGATCGACAACTCCGGCTCCATGCGCGAAAAGCGCGCCAAGGTAAATCAGGCGGCGCTGAACCTGGTGCGCTCGAGCAATCCCCAGGACGAAGTATTCGTGGTCAACTTCAACGACGAATACTATCTCGATCAGGATTTCACCAACGACCTGCTCAAGCTCAAAGAAGCGCTGGAGAAAATTGACGCCAAGGGAGGCACCGCACTCTATGAAGCGATAGTAGCCTCGGCCGCGCACCTGAAAGAGAACGCCAAGCTGGAGAGAAAAGTCTTGTTTGTGGTCACTGATGGCGAAGACAACGCCAGCCGCGAAACTCTGGAAGAGGCAGTGAAGCAATTGCAGGAGGAAAACGGGCCGTCGGTCTATGCGATTGGGATTCTCGGTGAGGAAGAGCATCCCAAGCGCGCCAAGCGGGCCCTCGAGATCATTGCGCAGCGCACCGGCGGCCTGGCATTTTTCCCCAAGACCCTCGACGAAGTTGATGAGATCAGCAAGCAGGTGGCGCACGACATTCGAAATCAATACACCATTGGCTACAGACCGACCAATCCCCGCGCCAGCGGCGGCTTTCGCACGATTCGCGTCGAGGCAAAGACGAAAGGGCACAACAAGCTGACGGTACGAACCAAGAGTGGATATTACGCGGGAACGCAAGCCGGGGCATCGGCGGCTAAGTAAGGATTCTGCCGCAGAGTGTTTGTCAATGTTGAGAATCGAAGGGAATGCTGATCTCTGCGACGCTCCGGGAATGGCCTGGACGCGTAAACCCATTGCTTTACTGCGGAGATTGCAGACTCGCCGAGAATCGGATTTCCTCCGAGTAATTCGACGTCTTCGACTTTGCCTGTGGCTGAAATGGTGACACGCAGGCGCACGTACCGCCGATGTTCAGCCGCTTCAGCGTCTCCGGATATTCCGGCTCGATTCGAGTGATCAGCCGTTCTTTGTCGCGCCCTCTGCGGCCTCGCACAACGGCCAGAGTCTTGACTCCGTCCGTGTTGCTATCGGCGCTCACATATCCAATCGCGCCCTTCGTTCGGGCGACGTAGGCATACACCTCGCGTCCGACCCCAGTTCTTTGGGCATCGAGCCTCTGCCTGTGAATACCAGGGCGCGGTAGTAGGTCTGCAAATCGTCGTCGGTACGGCCCATGTATTCTTTCAGGAAGGCCTCGTGCACCGGTCCATCTTTCTCGATCGACCGGTTCGACGTGAGTGCCATCTTCGCAGCGAACTGTTCTCCTCCAGAAAGATTCTCTTGATCTCATCCGCGGAAACCGTGTCTGCTCTTACCCGGGAGTTTGCGATCACCTTGATGTTGCCCGCGACGGCCTCGGGGAGACAGAGAATTCCGGCGACTGCAGCTACGAAGGGCAGCAATTGTCGGCTTTTCATCGCATTCTCCGGTTTGGGTTCATCCGACGCATTAGAAATTGAAGTCTGGTCTTTAATGACCAACGCATTGGTGTTGGGCTTGAATCCATGGGGGTTGACCTGGGGATAAAATCCATCCGGGTACGTGCTGCCCCATAGCCATTCATGAAATGACCCTCCACTTTCACGTTCCAGAATCTTGCTTAAGTCCACCCGCGCCGCTATGACTTTGTCGTAGATGTGGTTGGCGGGCAGGCTGGTGTCGGTTTGGTTGGGAAATGTTGAGCAAGAGGCCCGCCGGTAACGGTGGTGATCGAATAACGGGAATAATAGGAGCCAACTTCCAAGTCGCTTGCATAACGCGATAAGCGCCCGAGACGTACCAACCGCGCACGTCGGTGATGGTTCTCGACGTCGCCGGTCTGAAGGTCGATTTGATCGTGAAGTAACCGGCGATATTCGGAATCGATGCGCAACTTGCCGACCGTATACTCGCCGTAGAATTGGTTGGTCCATTCCGCCTTCGAAGTCTGTCAATAGGAAACAGGACCGGCCGCTCGGGTTGAGGCGGTTTACGCATGGTCGCCTTTGCGGTGGAGTCTGATTCATCCGCGAAGCTCCGATCAGCACGCCCTTCAGCGGAGTATTCCAGCGGAGATCCGCGCCATACTGCAACCCGCCCAGCTCTTGAAAGTAGACGTCCGTACTGAGCCAGAAGATAAGGATAGCCGCTATAGAGGCTGTCGCTGCGGTGACCGGCGAAGACCGTATAGGAAAGGTCGCCGAGCCGGTGCCTGAGGGAAATATTGCCGTAAATATCGCCGCCGAGGTGAGCGATGGTGGCGTCGCGCAAATCGGTTGGATAAACGCTCTGCGGAAGCAAGGCGAAGACGCGAAGGAAGTCCAGATCCTGGGTGTCAGTGTAAAGACCGAGCGTGGTTTTAACTTTGCCGCCGCGAATGCCCAGCCAGGTTTGAAACGATAATCCACGACGGCCCAGTCCAGCGAAGGATGGTATTGGCCAAGTTGCCCCAGGTTGTGATCGTAGACCTGCGCGCCTACTCGAAGTTTCTCGGTCAGCGGCGTGGACACATTCAGCCCGAAATCGGTGAAGGCGGCGCTGCCCTGGCTGGTGTTCATGGTCAGCCAGTTGTTCTCGTCGGTATAAATGAATCCCTGCGAAACGAATCCATGAACCTGAACCCTGCGGTCGAGAATTTTGAATTCCTGTGCGCTGCAGGTGATCTGGCAGGCGCACAAATATGCAAGATAAAAGCCAGCCCGAGCCATTCGTCGATGCACGGATCTCCTCAGTGAGCGCTCCTGAGTATGAGATCGGTGAAATTGAGGAAAAGCTTGACTTCCGGCAGAGACGTTCGATAAGCGATATGCGGAAAGGATGACGATGGTAATGTTCTGAGCGCACGATGCAGAAGCTAACCCGATTGACGATTCCGAGACTGTCCCCTTACCCTGTAGCGTGGCGCTTAAAAGCTCTGAAGTATCTCATCTGCGCGTCGCCGACGACATTACCGCATCTGGTCGGCGGCACTCCCATGCTGCAATTGAAGCGGCTGGTTCCCGTCGGGTTCGGCCGAGGTCTTCGCCAAACTCGAATATCTGAATCCCGGCGGCAGCGTGAAAGATCGCGCCGCCATCGGAATCATCCGCCGGGCCGAGCAGGACGGCAAGCTCGCGCCCGGCGGGACGATCGTCGAAGCCACGGCCGGGAATACCGGCATCGGCCTGGCGCTGATCGGAGTGAATCGCGGCTACAAGGTAAAGCTGTTCGTTCCGGAAAACTTCTCGGAGGAAAAAGTGATCATCATGCGGGCCCTGGGAGCCGAGGTTGACCCGCACTCCCGACGCAGAGGGCATGCAGGGCGCGATTCGGCGCGCCAAAGAGCTGGTCGCCGGCGATCCCAGCGCCTTCATGGCCGGCGCAATTTGAGAATCCCGCCAATCCCGATTATCACTACGAAACCACCGCCGTGGAAATCTTCGAACAAATGGATGGCAAACTCGACGCCGTCGTTCTGGGCTGCGGCACCTGCGGCACGTTCACCGGCATGGCGCGCTATATGAAAGAGCACGTGCCGGGAGTGCTCGCCGTTCGCTGTGACGACCCAGGGCTCGGTGCTGGGCGGCGGCGCAGCCGGGCCCGCATAAAGTGGAAGGCATTGGAAACAGCTTCATCCCCGAGAATTTCGATCCTTCGGTTTGCGACGAAGTGATCATGGTGACCGACGACGACGCCTTTGACACGGTGAAACAATTGGCGGCGCAGGAGGGTGTGCTGGCGGGTTCGAGCGGCGGCGCGGAGGTATTCGCGGCGCTGGCAAGTGGCCCGGCGTTTGGGAGCGGGGAAGCGGGTCGTCACCATCATTCCCGATTCAGCCGAGCGCTATTTGTCGAAAAAGATTTTTGAGGGCGGAATCTGATACGGCTAGCTTTCAGCCTTGCGTCGCAAGCTCAGCCAGTCAAGTCTGTGCTTCCGAACAGGAATCCATGAACAAAAACAGACAAGCCGGCTTTGCCACTCGCGCCATTCACGATGGACAAGAGCCTGATCCTCTAACCGGCGCCGTTGCGGTTCCCATCTATCCGACCTCCACCTATGTGCAGCAGGACATCGGCAAGAACAAAGGCTACGAATACGCGCGCGTCTCGAATCCCACGCGCACTCGGCTGGAGGAAAACCTGGCCGTCGCTCGAAGGCGGCATCGCGGCGCCAGTTTTTGCCAGCGGCATGGCCGCGATCAACGCCATCGCCACCATGCTGAAGTCCGGCGACCACGTGGTCTGCGGCAACGATCTTTATGGCGGCATGCCGCGCCTGTTCAATCAGGTGCTGACCGGCTTCGGCCTGGAATTCACCTACGTCGATACTTCCGACGCGAAAAACGTGGAGCGCGCCATCCGCAAGAACACACGCATGGTCTATGTGGAGACGCCGACCAATCCGCTGATGGCGCTTGAGCGACCTGGCCGCGATCAGCAAGATTTGCCGCCGCCAGAAAGTCGAACTGGTGGTCGACAACACTTTCATGTCGCCCTATTTTCAGCAGCCGATCTGGCGCTGGGCGCGGACATGGTCGTGCACTCGACCACGAAATTTCTCAACGGGCACAGCGACGGACTGGGCGGCGTGGTGGTTTGCACGCAAGCCGGAGCAGGCCGAAAAGCTCGCTTTTCTGCAGAAGGCTGCGGGCGCGATCCTTTCTCCGTTCGAATGCTGGCTGGTGCTGCGCGGCGTGAAAACGCTGGCGGTGCGCATGGAGCATGCACGACCGCAACGGCCGCGTAGTCGCCGAGTTTCTGGCCAAGCATAAAAAGGTGAACAAAGTTTTTTATCCCGGACTTGCCGGATCATCCGCAGCACGAACTGGCGAAGCGGCAGATGAGCGGCTTCGGCTCCATGATCACCTTTGAAACCGGATCGCTCAAGAACGCCAACAAGATGCTGAAGAAAGTTGCGCGTCTGCTCCCTGGGGGAATCGCTGGGCGGAGTCGAAACCCTGATCTCGCATCCCGCGACCATGACGCACGCCGGGCTAGGCGAAAAGGGACGCAAAGCGATCGGCATCACCGACGGCATGGTGCGCATTTCGGTTGGAATCGAGGATGTCGAAGATATTCTCGACGATCTGGAAGTGGGGCTGAGCGCGATGTAGGTTTGGTTTACAGTTTATTGAGAATTATTCTTTCTCGGCAACAGACTCAGCGATCCAGTGCAAATAATTGGCCGATCCCTCTTCGATTGCCAGGCATATGCACTCGGGCAATTCGTAAGAATGGAGTTCGGCAATTGCATCGCGTACTCTTTCAAAAGCCTCTGCAGTAGTCTTTATGATCAGAAGCCACTCGCCCGCTTCTTCGACCTTGCCTTGCCAGCGATAGACGGAAGAAATCCTCGGGACGATATTCACGCAAGCGGCAAGCCGGCGGTCGACCAAACCGCGAGCGATCTTGTGTGCCTCTTCTTCCGAGCCAGCCGTTGTGAGGACTATTCGTGTATCAGTCACGGGATTGCTCAACCAGATTAATGCATGTCATTGCTGCAGAAAGAGTGCGTAGTTCCGGCTGCCCGGAATTGGGCGCCATCCCGAACTCGGACGCGCGCAGCGCGCCAACTCCTTCGCGTCCGCTCCGGAAGAACTGATTCCCTCGCCGGCAAATGCCACCACCACCACCGCGCCAGCCTCCGCAAATTTTCCGACGACTTCATTCTGAATCACCGGAGACTCGCTCCAGAAACGGCAAGTCTCAACGGTATTAATTTCAGCTACGACATTCAGCCCCGCCAGGTAGGCCCAATGCGCATCGTTATCGAAGCCGATGGCTCCCACGTTTTCTCCAGGTTTCAGGCCCATCTGCTGCAACCCTTCCGCCGTCACATATTCCGGCGTGGCATCGGCGGGAAAGCCCGCAAGGTAGGCGGAATAGTCCATGCGGATCATAGCTCCAACCAATGCGAAAGACAGAAGTCCCGCAATCCAGCCGTAAAGCACGCCCGGTGACTTTCGCAACTTTACTCCCGCCAAAAGCGATCCCCACAGAAGGATTGCCCATGGGGGCAGGAAGCGGCCTTCGATCCGCGTCAAACAGTAAAGGGAAAACGCCGCGAGGCTAATGAGGAGGAGCGGCCAGTACGCAACAATCCCTTTCCATGTTTTCTTGAAGTCAGCGCCTAGAACAATCAGAAACATTCCCGCCACCCAAGCCTTAGGCTGCAGCAACTCCGAGCCAAGTTCGCCTACTTCGTGGGCAATGTGCCTGGCAACTCTACCCGGTTGAAAAGCGGGAGCCAAGCCTTCGTTCCAATAAGAGGGGTCGAACCATGGCGGGTAGTTCGCTCGCAGTGGCCTGTTGAATTCATAGACCGCCGGGTGCTCGTAGATTTTTCGCGTGGGATGCACCGGCGTGCCGCTGCCGGCAGGTTCCCCTTGCCAATTTCGATATGGCAAGCCGTAATTGAACCAAGCGAGGTTGAGCTTCGCCGAGTCTGAAAACGTAAAGCGGCCTTTGCTGCGAGAGAGCGCTGCAATCTCTGGCGTAACAATGACTAGGAAAGTCATCGCAGCCAAAGCAAAGCATCCGAGCCTCCGTTGCCGGGCGTGTCCCGACGACAAGATCATCACGCTCAGGAAAACAAACGCCATCGGAAAAAGAACGGCTTTGGCTAAGTAGCCGACGCCTAGACAAGTTCCAAAGCAGATGTAAAGACGCCAGCTTGCGCTTTGCGCAATTTCCATCCTTAGCAACAGCCCAGCCGCCACCAGCGCGATCGCAGTCACGCACAAGTCGGGGTTGATCAACAGGATGAGATAAGCCGCCGTCAGCCAAATGAACAGCGAATATCCCAGGACCCACATGTGCAGGGCTGGAATCGCTGGACTTCTGACGCCGAGCCTGTTGTCGTTAATCTGCCGGAGATCTAACAGAGCAGACCAGAAAAACTCGAACGCTGCCATGCACGCCAGGTAGATGGGAAATGCCAAAGCGTGAGCGAGAGGGATTTCTTTTCGCAGAGTGGGTTTCACTATGGCTAGGACCGCGGCCAGAAGCCATGAATACAGCGGTCCCCAATAAGCATTGGTCGCCATTGCCCAGTCGTGCCGCAAAATGGCGCGGGCGATCTCGAGATAAGATCTGGCATCCGGCCCGAAAATATTGCGGCCCACAAAAATCTGGCTGGCGCACAGACCGGCGGCTACAAAGCGAAATAGCCACCGGACTTGCAGGCACCGAGCGTCCGTTGAGACTGACTCTTTTACCGCGTCCGGTGGGTTCGACACTGCAGTTTGTAATTCCAAGGGCGCATTCTAACATCGAGCCGATGCTCGACAAGTGAAACCCAGCCCGAACTGCTTTACAATTTCCTTGTGCCCGTCCTTCGCGATCTTCGCGTGACTCTCGAGATGATCAAGTGGGAGCACTCCATCTTCGCTCTCCCCTTCGCGCTGTGCGGAACCATGCTGGCGGCATCGGGCCTGCCCTCAGCTCATCAATTGCTCTGGATCGTCGTCGCCATGGTCTCTGCCCGCTCCGCCGCAATGGCCTTCAACCGTCTCGCCGATGTGTCGATCGACGCTGCGAATCCACGCACGCGCACCCGCGCTCTGCCCGCCGGCCATTTATCCTCAGCGTTCGTCGCGACCTTCGTCGTTGTTTCGTGCGCTATCTTCATTCTCGCCGCCTCCCAACTGAATCGCCTCACGCTTTGGCTTTCGCCCGTCGCTCTCGCCGTTCTGCTGCTTTATTCCTACACCAAGCGCTTCACGCGCTGGTCCCACTTAGTGCTCGGATTCGCTCTCGGCATCGCGCCCGCCGCCGCCTGGATCGCGGTTCGGGGCTCACTCGATCCCCGCATCCTTTTGCTTACCGCGGCCGTGACTTTCTGGGTGGGCGGTTTCGATATCCTCTACGCCTGCCAGGATTTTGACTTCGACCGCGACGCCGGGCTCCACTCCATCCCGCGATATGTCGGCGTCCGCCGCGCGCTATGGATCGCCCGGCTCTTCCACCTCATCATGCTCCTGCTGCTGGTTGCGCTGCTGCCTGCGTTCGCACTCGGCAAGCTCGCGTGGGCAGGAGTGGTTGCCGTCACAGTGTTGCTGCTCTATGAACATTCGCTCGTGAAGTCCGATGATCTCTCTCGTCTCAACGCTGCCTTCTTCACCATGAACGGAGTAATCTCGGTAGTCTTCGCCGTGTTCGTCGGCGCAGATATTCTCCTGCGAAAATAGCAAGCGGAAGAAACGATGAGGAATCAGGCGCTGCGACTCGCCGCTGAAATCGCCATTGTGCTCACCGACCGGGATTGCTAATTCTCAGTGAGTGTAAATGGCCTGTTTTCGACAGTCAGCGGTGATAACTGTCATAGCATTTCACAAAATGCCCACAGGAATTATGACGACGAGGCCGCTGATAATCAAACCGCCGAACAACAGCGGGAATCGTACTGATCTCGGCCCACAGATACCGGCAAGCAACGAAACCATGCCTGAACCGATGATCCAAATGACCCATCGGGTGTAGTCGAGTGTAAGGAACACGACGAGGAGCGGGATCACAAGCGCTAAAGACAGAGCAACGCATCCACAAAAGCATGTCCAGATCCGCCAGCGAGCTTCACCTTCATTCCGCCGTAGGGTTTTGAATCCCACCCAGGACATTGTCACTAAAATAAGCGGTAATGAGAGAAGGAACAGAAAAGTAACATCCTTGACGACCATCGGCAGGCGATTCCCCAGACGAGAGGACGAAACTAGCGAAACGATGGTGAGTGATCCAACAATCCATTCCCATCGAGGCCACCAGTGGCGCACCTTAGTGACTTCCAATTTCATCATGAAAATTGTAGTCCTTCTGGCCGCCGCCCATAGGTAACTGGCGTAACATCGCCGTTTCACTTATTGACCTCTAGTCGAGAGGTAATCCCGCGTGGCTACGTAGGAGTACACTATTCCCCGCGCGCTGCAACGCCGCGAACGACCAAACATAAAGGGAAAAACATGACCGAGCGGAGCATTACATCGATAGCAATGATATTCATAATTTTCTCAGCACTCTGCGCCCAGCTATTCGCCCAAACCACCGCTTCCGCGAATCCCCCTCAGCGGCTCCCCGGCTTGGACACGCGTCTCATCGATACCACCGCCGACCCGTGCGTAGATTTTTTCCAATACGCCTGCGGCAACTTCAACAAGTTTTATCCGATTCCTCCGGATCGCTCGGGCTACGGGGCGGGCGCCATCATCGCTGAGTACACTGAGAGCGTCCTTCATTCAATTCTCGAAACCGCGGCGAGCGGAGGTTCCAAACGTACCGCCAACGAACAAAAGATCGGCGACTTCTACGCCGCCTGCATGGCCACCGACGCGATTAATCAGGACGGCCTGAAACCTCTGCAGCCGGAACTCGACCGCATTGCCGCGCTAAAGAGTAAAGACCAACTCCCCGAATTGCTTGCTCACTATCAAATGATCAACGATTCGGCTTTCCTCAACTTCGGCGAACAGCAAGATTTCAAAGATGCGCGCAAGCAGATTGCAGTGGTTGACCAAGGAGGCCTTGGTCTGCCTGAGCGCGACTTCTACTTCCGCATCGGAGATGCCGCCGAGAAGACGCGCGCGCAGTACATTCAGCACGTCACCAACATACTCAAGCTGATGGGTGAGCTTGAAACCAAAGCCGCTGCCGACGCGCAACAGATTATGCAGTTGGAAACCGCTCTCGCGAAGGTCTCCCTGGATATCACTTCCCAGCGCGATCCGAACAAGGTTTATCACCTCATGCCCGTGTCGCAGCTTTCGACGTTAGCGCCGGACTTTGCCTGGGAGCGCTTCCTGAAAGCCACCGGCGCTCCGCCGGTTACAGAGGTGAACGTTACCTATCCGGAGTTCTTCAAAGGCCTGAACGCCCTGCTGGCGTCGACCGACCTGGATACGATCAAAACCTATTTGCGCTGGCATTTGATTCACGCGACCAGTGGCCTTGTTCTGCCGCAGGCCTTCGACGATGAAATCTTTGACTTCACCAGCCACAAGCTGCGCGGACAGCCAGAGCAGCGCGCGCGCTGGAAGCGTTGCGTGCAGGCTACCGATCGGGCGATGGGAGAGGCTCTCGGGGAGGTGTATGTCGCCCAGCAATTCCCTCTATCCAGTAAACAGGCCACGGTTCAGATGGTGCATGACATTGAAGCGGCCATGAATCAAGATATCGACACTCTCACCTGGATGAGTGCGGCGACTAAAGTTCGAGCCAAAGAAAAACTGCACGCCGTGGCCGACAAGATCGGATATCCCGATCACTGGCGCGATTACTCCAAGCTGACCATTGTCCGCGGTGATGCCTTTGGCAACCAGCAACGCTCGGTGGAGTTTGAGAATAACCGCGAACTGGCCAAGATTGGACAGCCCGTCGATCGCGGCGAATGGCACATGAGCCCGGCCACGGTGAACGCTTATTACGATCCCAGCATGAACGACATCAACTTTCCTGCCGCGATCTTGCAGCCTCCGTTCTACGACCCCAAGTCCACCGACGCCGAGAACTACGGCCACGTCGGCGGCATCGTAGGTCATGAGCTGACTCATGGTTTCGATGACCAGGGCCGCCAATTCGACGCCAACGGCAACCTCGACGATTGGTGGACACCGGAAGATGGCAAGAAGTTTGAAGAGAGAGCCGACTGCGAAGTGAAGGAGTACAACAATTTTGTGGCAGTCGATGATGCCAAAGTGAATGGCAAATTAACCTTGGGCGAAAATACTGCCGACAATGGCGGCCTGCGCCTGGCGTACATTGCGTTTCTCGCCGCCGCCAAACGCAAGAAGATCGACCTGAACCAAAAGCAGGACGACGGGTATACGCCGCTGCAGCAATTCTTCTTGGGGCACGGGCAAAGCTGGTGCGGAGCTACTCGCCCCGAACAGCTCCGCATGCAAGTTCAAACCGACCCACACTCTCCGCGGCAATTCCGCGTCGACGGCGTAGTGCAAAATATGCCGGAGTTCGGCGAAGCCTTCGGCTGCAAGATGGGGCAGCCCATGATGCCCGCCAACGCCTGCCGCGTCTGGTGAAATGAGCGATGCAAAAAAGACCGGCGTTCCCACCCCCTGCGGTGGGAACGCCGGTTCCCCCATTCCCTCACGGTGTACGAGGGTATGAAGACTGGACCAGCGATCTCCCCCATCTCTGATCCCGCATTCATCATGCCCAATCTGTTGCGCCCACTTGTCAGCGATTTGTAAAAATTGCGCCCGCGTCCCTCCGCCGCATTCCCTTCGTAACTCCAATGCGACTTCGTGGAACTGGTAGCATAAATATTGTTTCCGTGCGATCACTTCTCCACTTCCGAATTTTCGTGCTCGCTCTTCCGTTTCTTGCTCTACCCCTCTGCGCTCAGAGCAACACGGGCGAACTGCGTCTGAGAATTATCGACCCCGACGGCCTTGCCGTGAAAGCCGCAGCTGAACTCTCCAGCGACGCAATCCAGTTCCATCGTTCTTTCTCTTCCGACGAAGCTGGCCAGGTGGTCATCCGCAATCTGCCTTATGGACTTTACCGGCTTAAAGTACAGCGGGAAGGTTTTGGCACTTACGACGGCCTGATCGAAATTCATTCTGCGCTTCCCACTGAGTACATGATCAAGCTGGGCATCGCCGCTCTGAGTACAGCAGTTCAGGTTTCTGCCGAAAAAACTCTGCTTGATCCGGAACGCGCGGGTGCGGTCAATCATCTGGATCAGCAGGCCATCGCGGATCGTCCGGCGTCGCTCCCGGGCCGGTCGCTGCCCGATCTCATCAACTCGCAGCCCGGCTGGCTCTATGAAGGGAATGCCGTGCTCCATCCCCGAGGCTCGGAATACCAGACGCAATTTGTCGTCGATGGCATCCCGCTCACCGACAACCGCTCACCCAGCTTCGGGCCCGAGATCGAGGCCGACGACGTTGACTCAATGACGATCTACACCGCGGGAATTCCCGCCGAATACGGACGAAAGATGGGCGGCGTGGTCGAAGTCAACACGCTGCGTGACCCAGGGCAGACGCCAGGCGTTCTTCACGGAGACTTGGTTGTCTCCGGCGGCAGCTTCGATACCGCCGGCGCCTTCGCTCGGGTGCAAGAAACTCTGGGAAAAAACACGGTCGGGGCCAGCGCCTCCGGAAATATGACGGCTCACTATTTGAACCCGGTGGTTCCGGAGAACTACACCAATCGCGGTACCGCCGGCGATTTCTCTCTAAGCTACGAACGAGATCTCACCACTAAGGACCATCTCGCGCTCAGCGTCCGCCATGAACTCGCGCGTTACGAAATTCCCAACGAACAGGTGCAACAGAATCTGCAACTCTTGCCGCAACTAGGGCAGCCCGCGCCTGCGCCCGGAACGCCGCCACAATTTCAGACCGCCGACAATTTCGAGACGATGGGTATCGTTTCTTATCGACACATTGTTTCTTCCAATGTTCTGCTCGATGTCCGGGGCATGGTTCGCGACAACTCCAACGACTGTTATTCGAATCCCTCGTCTTGGCCGGTCATCGTCTTCCAACATAATTACTTCAACGAGGGATATTTCAATAGCTCCATCTCTGTTCACCACGGCCACCAGGAATGGAAGGCGGGCCTCGAATCCGACAACCTGTTCCTCCACGAAAACTTCAGCGACCGGATCACGGCAAACGCGAATTATCCCGGCTATCCCTTCGACCCCGGTACGGTAAATGCTTTCGCATTTTCCAACAGCCGCCCCGACCTTGAACAAGCCGCCTTTGTTCAGGATCTGATTCATGCCGGCAATTGGACCGTCAACGCTGGCGTGCGCTGGGATCACTATCAATTGCTAGTGAATCAGAATGCCCTGAGTCCACGACTCTCGGTAGCGCACTATTTTCCCGGCGCAAATCTGATTGTCCACGCCTCCTACGATCGTATTTTTCAAACGCCATCGTTCGAGAACATACTGCTTTCCAGTTCGAGCCAGGTGCAGTCGTTCGAACCCACCGTGCTGCGGTTGCCCGTGGAGCCTTCTCACGGAAACTACTTTGAACTCGGTGCCACCCAGAGCATCTTCAACCAGGTCCGCTTTGACGCCAATTATTTTCGCCGCTACGTGAACAGCTTCGCCGATGACGATCAGATTCTCAACACCAGCGTCAGCTTTCCCATCGCATTCCGTAAAGCAATTATCTATGGTGCGGAAGGGAAGCTCGAACTACCGCACTGGCGGCGCTTCTCAGGCTTCCTTAGTTATTCATATATCGTGGGAAATTCGTGGTTTCCGGTTACCGGGGGTTTGTTCGTAGGCGATCAGGCTGTGAATGCAGGCACGCAACTCACGGGACACTTTCCCGATTCGCAGGATCAGCGCAACACCGCGCGCGCGCGTTTTCGCTATCAACTGACATCGCGCGTCTGGATGGCAGCGGGGTCAGAATATGGCAGCGGCCTGCCTTTCGATTTCCAAGGCACTTATCAGGAGGCGCTCGCAGAGTACGGGCAGGCAGTCGTTAACCGCATCGACCTTTCTCGCGGCCGCATAAAGCCGACGCTAGCGGTCGATGCCTCCCTGGGAGCCCAACTTTACAAGAGTGAAAAGCTGGCGCTGAACTTTCAAGCCGACGGAGAAAATCTCAACAACCGTCTGAACATCATCGACTTCGGCGGCCTATTCTCCGGCAACGCGGTCGCGCCGCCGCGAAGCTATTCGCTGCGTCTGGCTGCGAAGTTCTAAGGCTAGAAACTCGAGAAGTTGGCGAAGCTCGGCCGACGAAATGTCGCGACAGCCGCTCAGCCGCGCTTGAAATACTGCACCGTCCGCTCATGCTTCTGTGCCGCCGCGCGCGAAGAAAACGTGCCGAGGTTTTTTCGCTTTCCAGTCTTCGCATCCTTCTTGCGCGAATAAAGCCGATATTCACCGGATGCCAATTTGCGAATCATGCAGAAGAGATGCTTCTGGAGAATTACAGGTTGGCAAAAAAAGCAGCGAAAAAGATGCGCTATCGCGGCTTGCGCTTGCATTGTCCTGAGCGCAGTCGAAGGATTCCCTTTCACTTAGACACTCTGATAAAGCTCGAAAGGTGTTTCAATTCTGTGGTGTCACACCACGAAATATTTCGCCCCCGGATGATGCACAACCAGCGCGGAAGTGCTCTGCTCAGGCTCCAGCAGAAATCCCGAAGTCAGCCGCACGCCCACATTTTCTTCCGGCTTGAGCAATATAAACAGCTTCGTCTGGTCTTCGAGATTCGGGCACGCCGGATAGCCGAACGAATACCTCGATCCCCGATACTTCTGATGGAACAGATCGCGAATCGCCGGCGAATCCTCACGCGCAATTCCCAACTCTTCGCGCATTGTCTTGTGATGCAGTTCGGCCAGCGCTTCGGCCGTCTCCACGCTCAGCCCATGGAGATACAGATACTTCGTATACTCTCCACCTTCAAATAACTTTTGCGTTTCAACCGAAGCTTTAGAGCCGATGGTCACCAAAGAGAATCCAATCACATCCATCTTTCCAGAATTCTTGGGGGCAAAGAAATCTGAGATACAAAGCCTGCGTCCCTCCCGCTGCCGCGGAAAAGTAAATCGCAGCAACTCGGAAGCGCCAGCACCGGCTGCTGGGTGATCGGTATTAGGTACTTGATAAATCACCACATCATTCCCATCGCTCTGCGCAAGGAAAATATCCCGACACCACCTTCGGCTCAAACAAGCCGGACTCAGCCACTTCCTCTTCCAGCTCCTTCTTGATGGGACGGAACTTCTCTTCCACCAGCCGCACGTAATCAGCCTGCGAAGCTGTTTTCAACTGCCACTGATTCTTGAACAGCGCCGTCTCGTTGATGTACGGAAATACCTCGCGCAGATCGTAATGCTTTACCCGCACGCCCCAGAAAGGCGGCGTCGGGGATGTTCGGCGCATCGCTCACTACGGCGCTACGCTCGGAAAACACGGGGCCGGTCTCTTCGTCGATTGCCGTCGCTTTAGTGTACTCCTTCACGGTGCGCCCATCACGCAAACGCGCCTCGCGCGCGCCATCCTCCGTAACCAGGTCCTCCATTATGTGCAAGCCGGCGAAGGCATCTTCCGCATAGAACACTGCGTTCGCATATTCGCGCCGCAAATCGTCCTCGACATACTTGCGGGTCAAAGCCGCGCCCCCGCAAATTACCGGAAACCCTAGTTTCTGCCGCTGCAGATCCTGGATCACATACTTCATCTCCAGCGTCGACTTCACCAGCAAGCCGCTGAGCCCGATCGCGTCCGCGCTCGTGCTCCTGCGCCGCCTTGATGATCGTATCCCCCGGCTGCTTGATCCCAAGATTCACTACCTTGAAGCCGTTGTTCGAAAGGATGATGTCGACCAGATTCTTTCCAATGTCGTGGACATCGCCCTTCACCGTGGCCAGCACGATCGTGCCTTTCTGCGAGCCGCCAGCCTTTTTCTCCATCTTCGGTTCGAGATACGCAACCGCCTGTTTCATCACTCCCGCGGAATCGAGCACCGAAGGCAGTTGCATCTTGCGCGCACCGAATAAATCGCCGACCGTCCTCATGCCATCGAGCAGAACCGTATTGATCAACTCCAAGGCCGAGTAAGAGCCCAGAGCTTCTTCCAACAATTCCTCCAACGACTTCTTATGCGCGCCTTCGCCCACGGCCTTCTCGCCGTTGATGATGGCAAACTTCAAGCTTGTCCTCGACTGAAAGCGTATCCAGATGCGCGGTGGTCGAAGCGGCCGGCTTGCCCTTGAGCCCGGCAAAGTGGTGCATGTATTTCTGCAGCGGATCGCCCGTCCGACTCGTCGCGGTAAATCAGCTTCCGCGCCAGGTCCACTTCTTCCTGCGGAATCTTGTACAGCGGATAAATCTTGGTGTAGTTGACGATGGCCATGTCGAGGCCGTGATCGACCGCTTCGTGCATGAAAACCGAATTCAGCACGCGGCGCGGATAAGCATCCAGGCCAAACGAAATATTGCTCACGCCCAGAATCGTCTTCACGTTGGGCAATTCCTTCTTGATGCGCTTGACCGCCTTCAGCGTCTCGATCCCAGCGCTAGCGGTATTCCTCCTGCCCGGTCGAAATCGGCAAAGTGAGCGCATCGAAAATCATGTCCACGTTCCGTCCAGCCCGTACTTCTTGGTTGCCAGATCGTAAATGCGCTTGGCGATCGCCGCTTTCTTCTCCGCAGTCAGCGCCATCCCGTCTTCATCGATAGTCAGCGCGATCACCGCCGCCCCGTAGCGCTTGGCCATGGGCAGCACTTTCGAAGTTCGCTTCTCGCCATCCTCCAGATTGATCGAGTTGATGATGGCCTTGCCCCGGAATCCGCTTCAGCGCCTCTTCGACGACGTCGGCCTCGGTCGAATCGACCAGAATCGGCGCCGGAACGCGCGTTGCGACCTTTTCCAGAATCGAGGTGATGTAACCCTTCTCATCCTCGCCCACGATGGCGCAGCACAGATCGAGCATGTGCGAGCCGTCATTCACCAGCTTCTTCGCCAGCGCCAGAATGTCGTCGTACTTTTTCCCACGCACCAGATTGCGGAAGTGCTCGACCCGCGTCGTGGTATTCATTTCCTCGGCGACGATCAGTGGCTTGGGCTCGAGATCGAGCGGAACGGAAGTGTAGGCGCTCGAAGCCGCGCCGCACTCGGCTTCACTTCGCGCTTCGCCGGTTCGACTCCGGAGACCGCATCCACCACGGCTTTCAGGTGCTCCGGGTGTCGTGCCGCAGCATCCGCCCACGATGCGCACGCCGTAATCCTGCACAAAATGCTTGTGATACTCTGCCAAGTCCTGCCGGCGTGAGCTTGTAGACAGCGTGCCCGCCTTCGTTGAACGGGAGCCCCGCATTCGGCAGAACGGAAATTTCTTCGGTCGAATTCAGTCCCAGATAGCGGACCGCATCATTCATCTCTTTCGGTCCGGTGGCGCAGTTCAGCCCGAGAATGTCCACATCGAACGGCTCCAGCGCCGTCAGCGCCGCGCCAATTTCCGTGCCCAGCAGCATGGTGCCGCTCTCTTGCAGCGTGACCTGCACTGTCACCGGCAGGCGCTTGCCGCTCTTGCTGCATCGCTTCGAGCACGCCGATGGTCGCGATCTTCGCCTGCAGTAGATCCTGGCAGGTCTCGATCAGCAGGAGGTCCACTCCGCCTTCGATCAGGGCGCGGCCTGCTCCACATATGCCGCCGACCATCGCTTCGAAGCCGATGTGCCCGAGCGACGGCAGCTTGGTGGTCGGCCCCATCGAACCCGCCACAAAGCGCGGACTTGTCTTTGGTCGAAAATTGCTGCGCGACTTCTCTGAGCCAGCTTGGCCGCCTTCACGTTGATCTCGCGCACCTTGATCCGCAAGCTCAAATTCGGCAGAACGATGCGCGCTGCCGCCGAACGTGTCGGTCTCGACGATGTCGCAGCCGACGCGGAAAAAATCAGCATGAATGTCACGAATAATGTCGGGACGGCTGAGCACCAGCACTTCGCTGCAATTTTCCTTGCCCCAGTAATCGTCCAGGGTGGGATTACGCGATTGGATATTGGTGCCCATGGCGCCGTCGTAGACGACGACGCGCTCTTTCACGGTTTGTAGAAAATCAGGCATATCTAGCTCGTTAGTCGTTGGTCGTTGGTCGTTAGTCAGCTAGCGTCAAGCTCGTACCGTTGCCGCGAACGACCAACGACTAACGACGGCTTTCATACACAAACGCCGGCCCTTGAATCGGCGACCGGCGTTTGATTGCTTGGAAAATCGTCTGGAACTCTAACTCCCTGCTACCGGCACCGCCGGAGCGCCGCCATCCACGTCGGCCTGATTGAAAACCGCGTTTGCTCCCATGTGTGCTGGCCGGGCGGCCAGCATTTGCTCCTTGCGGTAAATCAGATTGCTCGCGTTAAACGTCGCAAGCTCAAAACCGTGCCCATGAGTAATCGCATCCGTGGGACACGCTTCCACGCAATATCCGCAGAAGATACATCGATTGTAGTCGATGTTATAGACCTTGGCGTAGCGCTCCGCGCCGCTCACCCGGTTGTTCGGCGGTGTTCTCGGCGGCCTCGATATAGATGCAGTTCGAAGGGCAGGCGGCGGCGCAGAGGAAACAGGCAACGCACTTTTCCAAGCCGTTTTCGTCGCGCTGCAGCACGTGCACGCCGCGGAAGCGCTCCTGGAATGCGAGCGCCCCGCAGCGGCCCCGGGCCATCGGGATAGTTCTCGACCGTGGTGGGCTGAAACATCTCCATGAAGGTGATGCTCATGCCCTTGGCGATGGCCGCGATATTTTTCAGGACCGGCATACTCTCTTAGTATAGCGGATCACCGATCTCAAAGTGGGCTCCGCCCGCCTGCCGCCGCGAATCCCAAGCAACTCAGCTTTTCAGCCTTACTTGCTGGGAGTCTGGAGCAGAACCTGACCCTGCGACGGCTGATTTATCGAACCGCTGATCGCGAAGTCGAGAAGACCATCATGATTGAAGTCAGCGATCGCAAGCAAGCCCGAGGGATACGTGACTTGGCCTGCCGGTATGGCAATCGGAGGTTGGAAGGTACCGTCGCCGTTTCCCAGCGTGATATTCAGCGTCTGATTGCCGGAGTTGTCCGCCGTCACGGTGGCCAGGTCCAGCCTGCCGTCGCCGTTGAGGTCTGCAAGTTGGAGATTGGTTAGCGAGTCGTAGGGCAGCGCGCTCGATGTGCCGTTTACAAAAGTTCCATCGCCTTGGCCGAGTAGCACGGCGACGGTTCCATTGGTACACGCGCTCAGAATGTCCAGCTTGCCGTCGCGGTTTATATCGGCCACTACCGAAGAAAAGCCGGAGCACGAAATTGGATAATCCACTTCCTTCTGAAAAGTTCCGTCGCCGTTCCCCAGCAACACGGCGACATAGTTGCTTTCGTCGGCGGGAGCCGCGAAGTCGAGCTTGCCATCTCCGTTGAAGTCGCCTACTACCGGAATCCCGCCGGAGTAATAATTAAGCGTGACAAAGTTGCCTCCTACGAACTGAAACGTTCCATCGCCGTTGCCGTGCTGGAAATAGATATAAGTACCGTAGCCATCCCAGTAGGTGGTGAGCGCGTCCAGAGTGCCGTCGCGGTCCATATCGACGGCGACGCCGATGCCAGCGTAACTGTTGGTAGAAGTTGGGTTCGCAAACCCACCTTTTCCGTCTCCGAGGAATACTATGCAAGCCTGGTTTGGACCACCAGAGGAAGCGCAGTTGGCCAAATCGAGGTTGCCGTCGTTATTGAAGTCAGCGCTGATATTTCCCGAGAGGTACTCCGGTCCGATCTTGGAACTAACTGTACCCTGAACTTTTTTAAATGTGCCGTTTCCCTGGCCTAAGTAAGTGTCAACGGAGAGTGCTCCGCTTTCGTTCACCGGCGAAATACCGAGATCGGGGCGGTTGTCCTTATTAAAATCTCCGACCGTGATCTGGCCGCCTTCGATGACTGCTGAATCTGTCGCCACAGTTACGGTTTTCGAAGGTGTTCGCACCGGCAGATAGATCACATTCGAGGCGATTGTGCTCGGATTCTTCACCGTCACCGATCCCGTGGCTGGCGCAGCCACAGCAGCGGCCGGCACTTCGGCCTCAAGCAAGGTCGCGGAGATAAGTTTGGTTTTGAGCGGCTTTCCATTCCAGTTAACCACCGACGAGGACTGAAAACCTGTCCCACGGATCTTGAGCGCGAAGGCGCCGTGTCCCGGAGCGACGCTGGCCGGGAATAAGGGTTGGTAAATGAGCGGCACAGCGTTCGATTCCGCCATCATGGCCGCGCTTGCAAACAAGAGAAACAGAAACAGGAATTTCCTCATAGAAAGCTCCTTGGGAGTAGCTGCAGACATCGAGAGACAGGGGCGCGTCCATGCCGACTTACAGCACTAAGATCGTGCTAGCTAATCACGGAAGTTTGGACCGGGTCAAGAGTCTATTGGCTAAGAATCGCCGGTTGGCGATAAATCGCTCATTAAGAGACCCCGCTGCTTACGCGATCTCCAGCAAGCGGTTGAGCCACCCTATAATGTATTTCCACAGCAAGTAGTAGACCACGATCATCACGCAGTCCTGCCCGATAACCTCGGGGATAATCTGAGAATAGGGAACAGTTACCTGCTGGAAAAACGTGACACTGCGTGCGCCAAAGGAAAGAATGCCGACGAATCTGGCTACCAGCACGCCGATCGGGGCCATGATCAGGGGCAGGAGCGCGCCGTGAAAGCCGATCGGCCAGCGGCGTCCAGACCACACGTACAAGATGTTCCACAGTCCGAACAAGTTCGGCGCCAGCGCCATGGGAAATACGAGGGAGCGCTCAATGGGAACCGGTACCTGAAAAACCAGCCGGGTCACGATGAATACGGTCAATGCCGCGAACAAACCCAGGGTGGGGATGAAGATGCCTGCCATATAAGCGCGAAGATAAGGATGCTTTTTCATGATGTCCTCCTCTTAAAGGTGATAAAGCAGCACGGGAATCGCCGCCGGAAAAAACACGAGCCACGCGATGACCGCTGCGCCCAGAGCCCAATCGAACCATTTCTGGTTGAACCAGATCTGATTGAACCCAATTCGGTCGAACCAGCCTCGCTCAAACCAAGCCTTGGACGCTGGGGGCTGCTGCAAGCGCCGCAGCATCGCGGGCCAGAGATCGCGGTTCGGTTGCGCATCCTCTTCTTCAACTCTTGGCAAGGAATGCTTTAGAAGTTTTGCGATTCTTTCTTTTTCTGATTGATTCATGGTGTGATTCCTTGTTGTATGAGTTCTTTTCGCAGCAGGCGCAGGGCACGGAAGACGCGCAGTTTCACGGCTCCCTCAGAGATGCCCAGCGTCTCGGCAATTTCTTTGTAAGGCTGTTCTTCGATCAACGCCAGCGTCGCCACAACCTGCAGCTTCGGGGGAAGTTGGCGGAAGGCTTGCGCGGTTTTAGTCCGCACTTCCTGAGTGACTCCGGGATCAGGGAGCACCGCGTGCGGCAACTCTTTCGGCGGATCGGGTGCGTCCCAGGACTCTGTGTGCCTGGTGAAGGAGTGCGAAGCACTTTTGAAATGATCGAGCGCTGCGTTGGTAGCGATGCGGCGCGCCCAGGCTTCGAAGCTGCGTGCTGGATCGAAGCGGGCATGAGCACGATGAATACGCCAGAAAGTTTCAACGGTGAGATCTTCGGCGAGGCCGGGATCGCGCACGATGACGACGATCCAGCGATAGACCTCCGCCTGATACCGGCGAAACAGCGTCTCGAACGCCTCGAGGTCGCCACGCACGAACTGGCGCAAAACATCGGATTGCTCCGGCGGCAACTTTGCTGGTAACGATTGCCCCGGCGATCTGTCTTCCAGAACGAGCATTTTTCTTGCCCTTCTGTATACGCTACGGAGTTGGGGGATGGAAGGTTACAGGCTCTTGCGGCGAGAGGCAGGGCTGGCGCGACGTATCCCTCGGGCTCGTTCAAGCGTTCTGCCAGGATTGCCGATGGATAGGGGAATTGCGGCTTCGACGAAGATGAATCGAATGGGAGCATCCGGTGCAAGTCCGGGCACTGACAGTTCGATTGCGCAGCGGCTGGTTGCGACTACGGATGAGTTGCAGGTACTGGAACAACTGGTGCTCTCGGGCGATTGTTCTCCCCGCGTGCTCAGCGAATTCCGCACCGCCGTCGACAGCATTCGCCGCACTACATGGGCGGTGCAGCAGTGGAGCGAGCTGCAGCAGCAACACCGCGATCCCTACACGGTTCTGGACGTGTTGTCGCAGGTGCGGGTGCAGCGCGCCACGCAGCTATCCAAGGAATTGACCATGGATCTGCAATCTCTCGAACTGAGCCTCGAAACCGAAGGCCTGGCAGACCTCTATCGCGCCACCCGAGCCCTGTACGAGTGCCTTGCGCCCTTGTTCAGGAAAAGCGGCGGCGAGGGGTAACGTTCTGACCCACTGAGGTCAAAAAATCGTCGACTCTACGCTAGTTCTTCTTCAGCGCCCCGGAAGAGGGCTTTCAGAGCTCGGATCACGACGCGTGCCAGAAGCAGGATCACAAAAACCAGGCAAAGCGCAATCGCTCCGGCTGCGTACGGGTGGCGAGTGGCCAGCCAAGTTAGCGCTATAGCCAGTACGTCTTCGGATAAGCTCAGAGTGATGTTCGAGAACGGCTCTGGCGACGGTGTGACGGCGGCGCGCACGGCGGTTTTGCCTCCGTGGGCAGCCAGAGCTATGGCAGCCCCCAGCAGCGTGGCTAATAGTTGATGTGCAGGCGTTAACTGGCTGGTAGCGCCAAAGGTGAGAAGAGCCGCTACGGGGACGCGGACGAAAGTGTGCAGCGCGCTCCAGATCAGGTCGAAGGCGGGGACTTTGTCGGCAAAGAATTCAACCACAAAGAGAGCAGTGCTGGCGGCGATCACTGCCCAGCTTTCGAGAACGTGCAGCGACGGCGGTAGCGGGAGGTGTCCAAGGCGCGCCAGCAGGCCGAGAGCCGCGACTGTCGCGTAGACGTTTAGCCCGGCGGCGAAAGCAATCGCTGCCAACAGGGCAAAGAGTTCTGGCAACGGGATTTGCAGCCAGTTCAGCATAGAGAGGCCTTCAGCCCCACCCCAGGGACAGAGAGCATACCAAAAAAGCAAAAGGGCCGCTGTGCAGCGACCCCTCGTAAATCGGCTTCATTTGCCGAAATCTCAAGCTCTTTGTTGCGGTTACAAAGTCGATTCGATTTCGAATCCCCAGGCCTCGAGCAGAGGCTCCGGTATGTACTTGGAATTCTTGTTGCGCCGAGCCCACTCCCGCAGCCGGGTAGACCGCAAATATTGATCCGGGGAGAGCTTGTACTCGCGCACCACCTGCTCGAATTCAGTAATGGTAGGGACAATCGGCCCGATTGGCTCGGGCTTGCCCCAGTTTGGATTTCCACGTCGTTTCGCCATGAAACATGCCTTTCCTACAAATGGGGGATGACTGCAAAACCGCTATCAGCCTCTCAACCACTGCACTATCTATAAGATTCGCCGAACGCTGTAGAGATGCATAGAAACAGCTTAGCGTTGAATACCCTAATGGTGCCAAGCATTCCAGACATCCCACAAGCTAATCGGAGACCTAGCAGGTTAGGCCAATTATTTCTAAAAGTCAATCATAAAGTTGTCGCTGCAAAACTTGAATAAATTATATTCAAGTGATTGCAGGGTAGGTATTTACGATTACTAAATCGGCCTTTTCGCCTTAACGTCTCTAAGGCTATGTTCTGAGCACAAAACTGCCTTGGCCTCATAGGCCGAGCCTCCGATTACCGCCGTAACCCCTTTGCCCACTGTCGCATTGATTGAACTGTCTGCCGGGCCTAAAGTGAGTCAGGCAGCGCTTCATTCCGAAACGCGGCTCGCTTTGAAGACGATTACACGCCGCTGTTAGTACCGATAGGACTTAGGATCTCGGCCATGAAGTTACGGGCATTGTTGCTATGTTCGGATGAGAAGATCGTACGAGTCGTGCGCCGCACACTGGGCGATCTTGACATCGTGATCGAACATTGCGCGAGCGCGGAGATCGCGGTCCGGCAACTGACTCGAGAGCGCTTTGAAGCCATCATTGTGGATTGCGCCGGCCCAGGCTCCGGCGACGTTCTTCGCAACGCGCGCTCTGCTCCTTGCAATAAGCGAGCCGTGGCAGTCGCGATTCTGGATCCGGCGGCCGGAGTTCGTTCGGCCTTCGATTTGGGAGCGCATTTCGTCCTCTACAAGCCAGTATCGAGCGAACGCGCCAAATCAAGTTTCCGGGTGGCGCGGGCGCTGATGAAGAAAGAACGCCGCCGCAACGAGCGAGTCGGGGTAAAAATTCCTCTGGAAATGGTGAGCCTCGAGTCGGGCGCGCGATTTAAAGTCAACACGACTGATTTGGGTGAAGGCGGATTGGCTCTCAGCTTACCAAAACGCAGTAAGCCCGCCGGCCGCTGGGAGTTGTCCTTGACGTTGCCCGGTTCGGCTGCGGCCTTGAAAGTGATTGCGGAGTTTGCCTGGGAAGGATCGGGCACTCAAGTGGGACTGCGGTTTGTGGACCTTTCCCCTGAAATCGAACGCCAGTTGCGCGAGTGGCTTATCAGGAATTCTCCGGACGCAGAAAAAGACGACCCGCCCGTCCGCTGCCAATTGAGCGATTTGAGTCTCGGCGGCTGCTACCTCGAAATCGCATCGCCCTTTCCGGTTGCAACCAGAGTCACGCTTTCGATGCGCGCTGCAGATGTCGAGTTGAAGGCCGAAGGCGTTGTTCGCGTCATGCACGCCGATAAGGGCATGGGAGTGGAGTTCACCCACACAACCGCGGAACATCGCATGCTGCTCGAAAAATTCCTCGGTATGCTCGCGGAGAATCGCGAGATGTTGCCCGAATTACTGGTCGAACCAGAGGGTCTGGAGACGGAACCTCCTTCGGCTCCGCCAAACGACGAGTGTGCCGGCGAGGCCTACGATCCGCTAGTCGGCCTGTTCCGTACCCAAAGTGCACTTCCACAGGAAGCTTTTTTGGCGGAGTTGCGCAAGCAGCGCAACGCGGCGGGTGCCGCAGTGGGCGTTTAGCTCTCTAAAGACAACCGAAGAAATGAAATAAGGATTCGAAGCTGAGTTTGGTCGAGTTCGTATCAGGCATGCCGTTCTTGTTGCACCGTGAATGCGCCTTCAGACACTGCCCAACGCATACCAAGTGTTTTCCCGCCGGACCTCACTCCACGTCTACGAGTTCTCCCGAATCGCGATCAATCCCAGTAAGCTAGAATGATTCGCGAGCCGGGATGGCGAAATTGGCAGACGCAGCGGACTTAAAATCCGCAGGTCCGAAAGGACTGTGGGGGTTCGATTCCCCCTCCCGGCACCATCCTAAACCCCTTTGAATCAAACTCTAGCTGGCGCTAGTTGACCGCACGGGATGCGGCAGGCTTGGGCGAAATCGCTTCATTGTGCCCAATTTGTGCCCTTATCTGCTCTTGCTGTTCCTGTGCTCGGAGTCTTTCCTGCTCAACTCGGTTCTCCGATTCTTGCAGTTTGAGAATCGCGTCATTCATGTCCGAACGGCTGACGATTGCGTAACGCTCAAACACGCTGCGGGTTCGCCAGCCGCCGATCTTCATGATGATTCCTTCGGCGACCCCCGCCCTGCGGAGGTTTCGTGCTCCGGTTCTCCGCAAGTCGTGAAACAGCAAGTCGGGCACCCCAGCGTGGACACATGCGTTCTTCCAAGTGCCACGAAAGTCGCAAACGGGCCTTCCATTCGAGCGCGTAAACACGTGATCCTCAGCCGATTTTCCGTGTACGAGAGCCGCAAGGAGTTTACAGACTTCATCCGTCATGAGGACCTCTCTGCCATCTCGATTCTTCGTTGTGCCAGGCTCAAGCCGAATCACACGCTGAGATACGTCCACCTGATTGACGCGCATCGTAAGCAATTCCGAAACGCGCCAGCCGTATGTACGTCCACATTCGACGAGGGAGCGAAACCAAAGGTCGGGACAATACTCGATCAGCTTGCGATACTGGCCGTCTTCCAAGAATCCCTTGCGGATGTTGTTCTCTGCGAGTTTGGGAAATTTTGGCGCACGAACTACTTTTGGTGGGGTCGATTGCTGCCCAAGCCGGAACATCCGTTTTGAGCGCAGCCAGTTCCCGGTTGATTGTTGCGTTTGCTGCTTGCTCCTGCTGGCGTTTGTCTACGTACCTAGCCAATTGCTCACTGGTTACGTCGACGGCTCTCATGCTCCCGAAAAACGGTTTCAAATGGTGATTCCAGCGTGCCTCGGCGTCGGTCAGGCTTTTGCGCCCGTTGATGCGGTAGTCCCGCACGAACATTGTTGCCAGATCATCGACTTTAGTTCGCTCCAGCAGCGGTCCGACGAATGTTCCTTGGTTGATCTCGGCGAGCCGAGTCCTTAGCATTCTTTCGGCCATGCGAGAATCCGTGGTGTGCGTGCTCTCCCTGAATGGGCGTCCGTGACGGTGGTACTTAATCCACCATACCGGCGACCCCTTCCGCTTGTAGACGCTGCCAGTGCCTTTCTTACGCTTCATTCGTCCTCCTGTTTTCTACGGCTTCCCCAGCGAGCCTCAGCGGCTTTGCGAGCGATGTCCCGACGCTTACTCTGATCAAGACGCTGGAAACGGGCGTTCGCGCCTTTCTTCCCGATAGCGGAGAGTGCTTCGGCGGACATCTTCTTCGCTCGTGCTTTCCCGCCCTTGCTGCCAAGAGCAACCGCATTTGGGTCCTTCTTTTTGGTTCCCATTCAGACCCCTTCGGAGTATCCTAATCTAGCGCTAGGCAAGCAATCAAGAGAAATCGGAGAGACGATGCTTCGATTTGTCGATGTGATTGTCCAAATCGTGTAGATCGTAGAGCCAAGGAGAACGGTCGTCATGCTGGATGATGGGTAACACGCCACACTGGGTGAGTCGGCGCAGTTTTCCTGGACTCATCCCGAGATACCGGGCGGCCTCTTTAGTCCGCAGCAGTCGCGTCGGCAGGTTGGCTTGCGCCTTCATTTCACTATTTCAGTTTTGGGCACAATCTGGTCACACCTTAATTCTCGACTCGTAACCCACTGATCCGCAGCCACTAACGGACGACATGTAACCCGCAGCGGATTAAGAATCCGCTGCGGCTCGACCGGGATTTCAAGCCAAAGCGCTTCCCGCACGTGATTTATCGCCTCGTCACTCATAGTGTTTAGGTGGGATGGGCCTGCTCAGCAAGAGCAGGAATGGCAACAAATGTCCGCGAATGTCACAAAAAGATTCCCACAAATGGAGACTGAGCTTGTGCCTAGTGATCTCGGCGTTTCCGCGAACGTCTCTTTTCTAACTTCGCTACGGATTCAATAGTGATCGAGCCCCGGCGTGCTCCGGCACGGAGATCGCCTTCTGAAACCCATCGATAGATTGTGCGCGGCTGAACGCCGAAGTACTGGGCTGCTTCAAGGATTGACAGAACTTTGAATTTGTGTGGATTTTGGACCTTGTAGATCACCGCCTCACGCAGCTTTTCGTTCCTCGGATCATCAGCCGTCATATCTCGCCGGCCAACGTCTACCTCGGTCGAGGAGGAACCTACCACAGAACCTTGGACTGTAGACTTGGCTGAATTTCTTGTGTCGACCAAGGCCCGTTTTTCAAGTCGGGCACAGTAGAGTGCCGACGCTTCGCAGATCCGCACGACGATCATACCATCCCTGCTTGCCGCGAAAAGGAGCTTACTCTTGTGCTCTAGCAAGTCTAGGAAGACATGATGGAGCCAGACATCGCCTGCCTCACCGGACAGGGTCGACTTGAGGGCAATTCCCGCCCGAGTTGCTTCTACTTCGAAGCGTTCGTGAAAACCCTCATTCACCCCTTCACTGAGATGCCATTGCCCACACGCGATAGTCCTGTCCTTGTAGTCCACATGAGCGCGGAGCCAGCGATCACCATCGTTGTGAGGCGCGTGCCTCAACTCTTCTTCCGCCAATGCCCTAAATTTGTCGTGAAACGCTCTCCATAAGTCGGACACCGGCATCCCAGCGACCGGAGGCGGAACTGGAGCGGGTAAAGTTTCGACAGGGATGGATCTCTGCCCATCTCGCACTTCAGATCGGGAGGGGACTGGCTTGGCAAACTGGATATGCGCAGATCCGGCTATTTTGTCTAGATCGATCCGCAAGAACGTAGCCAATCGCTCTGCTCGTCCCTCCAGCAATTCCTCGCTCCTGACTATTTCCTCGCGTGTCCATGCACTCGCTTCATCAAACAGGGTGTTTCCCGCTGGATGCATGTGTATAAACCTCGGTGCTCGCCAACTTCCCCAGAAGAGGTCATTCTCCTCGGAAAATCCTGAATGCGACAAATCGTGTCGATCACAGACCTTTTTGATCCAAAGTCTGATTATTGGTTTCTTAGCGGAGATAAGAATGTGGAGATGCCTCTGGGCCCAGTCGACTGGGTGGATACTCAGTAGGTCAGTTCGAGCCGCTGCGATCTCAAACAACTCTTGGAACGCTGCACGGACCACCAGCTTTAGAGCGGTTTCGTGGACATCGAGGTATGATTTGAAGATCATTGGCGCCGGATGGCTAGCCCCCAGGAGCAATGGCTGAACTTGTGTGCCAACAAACGCCACCAGCAACCGTCTGTATGGATCGAGGCTTCCCAATTCTGAAGTAGTCGCGGCCTTAGTTGGCGTTGGATGTAGGGCGGCGAAGCAGAGTTTGCTGGTACTCTGTTCGCATTTCCAACAGTTGTCGTCGAATGCTTCGCGGATGGCTACAACAGCGGGCCGCAGTTCGTCTGGCGTAATCGCCTCCCATCGTCGACCGACCTCCCATCGTCGGACCGATGGCATCGCCTTTTCCCACTTGGCGTCATTTGTGCGCAAGTGCTCCAAGGCGGAGAGAAGCGCTTGTAGTTCGGAGCGGACGCTCCCGAGTGACGCCTCAGCTTCCGCAAGCTGGTTTTCAGCCTTTGTCAGTTCGTTGTTTTGGGAATTTTCGGCGAGTTGGCGACCTTCCGACCGGGCCAAATCGACTGCCTTTCGTGCCACTTCAAGTGCTCGTTCGGTCGAATGAACTCTCTCTGTTTGCTCTAGCACGGCAAGCTGCAACTCAAGCTTATTGCGCTGGTGTGTGTAAAGGAACCGGTAGAGATCGCGTTCCTGTGGCGGAAGCGTCTTATCGGTGCCTAGATCCCGGAGATGGTCTTTGATTCTCGATAGCTCGGCTCCGACTAGCCCAGGGCCAGCATCGGCCGACGGAGCGTCCTTCGGCAAGGAACCTGGCCCCTGGGAAGTCTCACCCGATACGCTGGCGTCGGGGTGCCTGCCCTGCTCGGTCGCGTCGGACATCTGTCACCCTTCCGTGACACTTCCCGTAGCAGTGAGATTACCTGGAAGGTGGGGACGGGAAGGCGGCCCCACCTTGTCGCTACCGATGATCAGTCAGCAGCTATCCGGTTGCTAATGGAGTCATTCTAGCGCCGATAGGGCATACGGCTGAGGTGAATACAGCATCTCGCCCGCCGCGAGGTCGCCGCGGTTCGCCTGCAGCTTGCGGAGATCAGCCGGTTATAGCAATTTGTGACCGCATCGACGATGCTCCGATTCAGTCCCCGGCGCTTCAGGATCAGCGAACGTCCCCCTTCCTGCTCTTGCGCTGACGTTTTATCGACTGCACGAGGTCGAGCATCGGAGCAGCTCGCCACTGGTCCCCCGACATATCGATATATTTAGCGCTTTCGAGGTATCTAGGGATCTTGCTCTCTAAGTTGTTGTTGCGGACAACAGGTATGAACCGGGCGCGCTGACGAGAAGCATCCGGGCCGCCAGGAGTTGCCGGCGAATCTTCCTCGCATAGAGCGGGTTCTGCTTTGCACGCCGGATCAGCGCGTGTGCAAACGCTGCGGCAAAGAAACTGTGGTGATCGGCTACGAAGAGAGTTCCCAGTTGGATGTGGAGCCGGCGAGGTATTTCGTGCTGGTCACGAAACGAGAGAAGCGGGCTTGCCGGTCGTGTGAGGATCTCGGCGTCGTCTCAGCGCCCCTGCGACCACGGATCATCGAGAAGTGCCTGGCGAGTGACCGGATCGTCATCGACACGGTCGTCAGCAAATATTGCAATCACACGCCCCTGCATCGGCAGAGCATGATTCTGGAAAGGGACCTCGGCTTGGAAATCAGCCGCGCAACGCTGGACGGTTGGGTCCTCAAAGTCGGTGAATTGCTGATCCCGATGGTCGCTGCGATGAGGCGAGAGTTGATTAGCGGAACTTACATTCAGGCGGACGAAACCCCGGTCGATGTGCAGATGCGCGAGGGCCGAGGTAAGAACCACCAAGCGTATCTCTGGCAATACAGTCGCCCCGGAGGAACAGTGGTGTTCGACTTCCGTCTAGGCCGTGGGTGCGATGGACCGAGGAGCTTTTTAGGACAGTTTGAGGGCATTCTGCAAACTGACGGCTACGCGGCTTATGACCAGATCGGTGGGCCGGGAATGGTGCACGCCGCGTGTTGGGCTCATGCCAGAAGACAGTTCTTCGAGGCGGTGCAGCTAAATCCCCGAGATCCGGTGGCAACTCCCATTGTGGCGCGGATGGACGAACTGTTTGCCGTTGATGCCGAAGCTCGCCACAAAGCACTGACTGCTGCGGCCCGCCATGTCCGGCGTCAGGAGAGCTGCAGAGAACTCACAGTTTTCCGCAACAACTCGGGGCTCACACCAGCATCCAGCAGCGCACCCAGCATCATGTCACCGCAGATGCCGGAAAAACATTCGAGGTAAGCAACTCGCATGAACCCACGTTTCTGGTCTCAAAAGCTAAATGGCGCGCCCGATCGCACCGATCGGCAGCACAGCGTTCATGGAGCCGGAACGATAACCTTGGCAGTCGAGCGTCACGTATTCGAATCCTAGTTTCTTGAAAATCGGAACGAGCCGGCGAGCCATCTCTGGAGTGAACGCCAGCTCCGATTCTTCGCTCGCGATTTCGATACGCACAAGTTTGCCATGATGGCGCACTCGGAACTGCCGGAAGCCAAGCTCGCGCAGCGCCATCTCACCCGCTTCGACCACGCTCAACGCTTCGCGCGTCACGGGGTGCCCGTACTCGATGCGCGACGACAGGCACGCCGACGCAGGCTTGTCCCACAATTGCAATCCGGCGCGGCGGGCCAGCTGGCGAATCTCATCTTTCGTGAGTTCCACTTCGGCCAATGGAGCAACGACGTTGTGCAGTTGCGCGGCCCGCTGACCGGGGCGGAAATCGACGCGATCGTCCGCGTTCATCCCATACGCGATGTGCCGGAAACCCAACGCTGATCGTTCCTTTTCCATGACGCGGAAAAGTTCGTCCTTGCAATGAAACCAGCGCGCTGCATCGTTCCGCACATACTCCGGCCGCGCCATCTCTTCCGTCGTAACAATCTTAAGTGGAATCTGCATCTCTTCCGCAAAACTGACGGCACCCTTCAATTCCTGACGCGGCAGGCTGGGAGAATCTGCGAGGACGGCTAACATCCGCGGTCCCAGAATTCGGTGAGCCGCCCATGCTAGAAAGGCTGAGTCTGTTCCGCCCGAGTAGGCAACTAGCGTCGTATCTAACGCAGCCAGACGGAGTCGCAGAGCTTCATCTTTCTGGTCGAGGTTCCATGTCATTGTCATATGCTCGATGAATTCACGCATTGAAAGAGCACCTCTTCCCGTTAACGATGGAAATGATCATGTACGCTAGATGTTCTGCAGCGGTACCGACATGATTCCCTCGCGCAAGATACGCACACTAGTCTGATTGCGCGGACCGAGCCATCACCCGAAGGTGCTGTAGTCGTGGTTCCCCCATCTACGAGTTTGTAGACACTGATCCGATCGTTGGTCGTATACGGCAAGACGGACGAAACCTTCCTTTGAGAGAATGCGGGTCGCTCCGAATATGGATGCTCATGGCCCGGGGTCAATCGAGCACATCCGGACGCAGCATCTCCATGAGCAAGTGGTTGTCTCGGTAATCCACTGGTATTCCAATAATGACAGGCCCCTGCATATCGAGAGCCCTCCTGATCGTGGAAGAAATCTGCTCGGGCACCTCTATCCTTAGTCCCTTAGCACCGAAGGACTCAGCAAACGAGACAATATCGACAGGACCAAAATCCACGCCAGATGTTCGACCATATTTCGCCATCTCTTGAAAGGCGACCATGTCGTAAGTACCGTCGATCCAAACCAAGTGAACAAAGTTGCATTTGAGCCGAACGGCGGTCTCCAGATCCATCGCCGAAAAAAGGAAGCCACCGTCGCCTGATATAGAAATCACTTTCTCGCCCGGCCGCACAAGACATGCCGCGATCGCCCATGGCAAAGCAACTCCGAGCGTCTGTTGCCCGTTGGTCATCAATATCTGCCGGGGACGAAAGCTGTACAGATGTCGAGCCAGCCAAATGTGGAATGACCCCATGTCCAAACAGAGCGTCATATCATCGCTGAGCAATCTCTGGAGCTCGTGCACGATACGCATAGGATGGATGGGCATGCCGTTCAACGTTGCAGAACGCGCAGCGAACGCCGCTCGGTCCCGGGCAATCTCGTCGAGAACCGCCTTATCCAGTCCAGGCACGGGGCTCTCGATTAGGGTCGCAAGAGTTTGGACGGTGGCCGCGATACTGCCGGTCAATTCAATCTGAGGCCGATAGTCCTTGTCGATATCGGCACCAATTACATCAATGTGGATGATGTTTCGCTTTTTCCCCGCATTCCAGAGGCTCGGCTCGTATTCGATTGGGTCGTATCCAATAGTAATAACGAGATCAGCCGCATCAAGTATTTTGTCCGCCGGTTGGGTGTGGAACAGACCAATGCGGCCAACGAAAAGGTCGAAAAGGCTTCGCGGCACACAACCTGCCCCTTGATATGTGCACACCACCGGGATTTTCGCTTTGGTGAGCAATGCGCGGATTGCCTCGGACGCGGCCTTCTCACTCGCGAGCAGCCCAAGCAACAACACAGGTTGCTGGGCGCGCGCGATCGAACGCGCGGTAGCGGTTATTGCGTTTAAATCCGCAGATCCCAAGCTAGCCGGTACCACTGGCGTAAGGACCTCACCATCGGCGCTCCCCGCCATAATATCTTTGGGAGCGCTGACAAATGCCGCGCCGGGTCTTCCTGACTCGGCAGCACGGAAGGCGTTCGCGATCACTTCCGAAACTGAGCTCGAGGAATCGATTTCGGCGCTGAACTTCGTGATTGGTCGGAAGAGACTTATGGTATCCATGCTTTGATGCAGCTGCTTCAGGCGGTCAGCAACGGGAACCGAACCGCCGATCGCTACCACGGCGTCGCCTTCAGAGTTCGCCGTGGCCAATCCAGTGACGAGATTGGAGCAGCCTGGTCCGGAAGTAACCAATGTCACTCCGGCCTTTCCGGTCATTCGGCCGATGCCGCTGGCGATAAACGCTGCATTTTGCTCGTGCCTGCACACAACCGTTTTGATCTTGGAATCGAGCAGAGTGTCGAAAACCTTGTCGATCTTTGCTCCGGGTATGCCAAAGATGTATTCGACTCCTTGCGCCTCCAGACTTTTTACCAGTAGAGCGGCGCCGGTTTGTGGCCCGGTTTTCGTGGATTGCGTTACGGGCAGTGTAGTAGCTGCACTCATTTTTTCTCGCCCTCTGCTTGATTAAGATCTCTGGTCGGGTCCCGATGCAGGTCTGCTTTCAAGAAATCTTCGGTCTCTGGAAGTGCGATGTGGTATTCACCTTCGGTTTGAATCTGTAACTGCAAGTCTCTCCCCCGGCACTGCAGGAGGTGGCCACCATGAGCCCGGTCGTCCGAAATAAAATGCAGATGGTAGCCGGGCACGTTCAATGTTCTTGCGTAGTCCGGGGTCCAAAAGCCCACGAGCGTCCCTGAAATATCATGAAATTCGAACTCTGGCTGCACGGCCGCCGCCTGGACTAGTGGCACTCCCTCCTTCGTGCGGCACATTGCTCTCGTGTGGATGTAGTCAAATCGTCCATCCACTCTCAGGGCAAACAAGATGTTGTCAGAATGGCGGAGGCTATCGAACTTGGAGGTCAAGTGGGCCATATCTGGGCACTGCTGCATCGTGACAGCAGGCTGAGGAGAAAACGCCGTGATCACTGCGAATGGGCTGAGAGCATCGTCTTCGACCTCGCGGACTGAACCGTCGGATCGAACCTGAAAACAATGCCCATCAACAATCACCATCTCACCGTCAAGATCTTCAAATGTGCCCAAGCCAAGATCGCCGTGGTCTAGCAAAGTGGCGACCTGCACAGCGCCCTGGTACACCCCTTCGACGAGAGCGTTGGCAGTCGAGACCTGATACAACGTATGGTGAGCGACGTTAAAGTAATCAGCCAGAGCCTGCGTAACAATATGTGCCACGGGCTGGCGAGTCCTTTGCGAATTCTCCTGCAGAAGTGCCCATAGACCAGCCGACAAGGTGCAGTTCAGTTGTGGCATAAGGCTGTCTTCTCATTCTGCTGCGCAGAATTGTGTATTCTCAGAACGTGACTAAAGAACGGAAGCCCACCACAACTCCGGTTCCGTTTCTCGGATTCGCATTGATATGCTGGTGGACTTGCAGATCCGGCAGCCACTGCAACCACCGGGTCACCTGGAACGAATAGCTGAACTCATAAACCTTTTCCGACTGGAAGGTCGCCGTCTTCAGCGGGCCGCGGATGCCCGCATAATCGAAGGAAAAGTTAATCGAGTCCTTGGGCCGCTTCGGAACTAAGCCATTGAACTCAGCGGTCGTGATGAGTTGGCGGTTGAAGGGAAGGACGCCT
The DNA here is from genome assembly GCA_963781635.1 of uncultured Acidobacteriaceae bacterium. Lineage (GTDB taxonomy): Bacteria > Acidobacteriota > Terriglobia > Terriglobales > Acidobacteriaceae > Sulfotelmatobacter. Next base: position 55,322 of record CAWAFZ010000009.1, on the reverse strand, counting down.
TTGTCCGCAGGACCCCAAACGTACGTACTACCCAGAAACACGCCGCGATTGGACCCGGTCGTTGGACGAAAGACCGCCTGCTTCAATATCCAGTAGTAATTCTCGTTACCGGCGCTCGAGTTTTTCGCGAAACCCGGCACGGTGACCAGCGTTCCATCGGACGCCTTTCCTGACCATTTTGTGTATGCCTTTGCGCCGCTGTAGCTCACCCCAAAGTGCGCCTCGCCTGATCCATAGATGTATGCCACCTCGTTGTGCCACACGGCACCGTCTTTCATTTCCATGCTGGTTCCGCTTCCGTTGTTGTACCAGTTATAGAACCCCAGGACGGAGTGTGGATCGCGCGGATTACCTTCCGTGATGGATTGAATCATCGTGCGGTAGTAGAAATGCTTATTGGGCGCGAACTGCATCATCGCGGCCGGCGTGGTCATTGGGTCGGCGCTCGAGTAGCTGTTGTACAGCGCGAAAGGAGCGTAGAACGGTCCGAGAGTGACGAAATGACTGAAATCTTGTGGTAGGTAGCCAAAGAAGTCAAAACCAGAGATTTGGCCAGCGGACAGACTCAGCTTACCGTCGAACAATTCCTGCTTCACCCACCAGGAATCCAGACGAAGTTGGTGGTTGATCGAATTGTTGCCGTCACCCACCAGGCTATTCAGATAACGGCCGTCACCAGCCACGTCCAGCCCCTGGTTCAAGGTACTGGTGATGTGCAACGACAGACCTTTGATGTGAGCTAGTCTTCCCATATCAATGTCCAAGGTGCCGCGGATACGGCTCCAGTTACCCGTTCCGGTTTTCCCCTGGGTGTCGCCCACGTTGGGATCCGCGAAATAGTCGTTTTGCCAGAAGCCGCTAAAACTAATTCCCTTCTCGGCAAGTCTGGTGCGGGTACCTCCCCAGTCGCCCGTTAGAGTCTGCTGGTTCCAGAGGTTCGTGAATGGGTTGGAGGATGTTTTCGATTCGTCTTGCTGGCTGAAAGCCGGTATGAGAACAACACCGAGAAAAACCAGCAGAGTCGAGATTCGCGCCCAACCGACTGCCGATCTTCGCCATTGCAGACTTACCTGAGTTAGAAGATTCATATACTTTATGTTCTGACGCGTCCTTAACGCTTCCATTCGCCGATCGGCAGTACGGTCCGCCCGAACGTGGGATTCCAGAGGCCGGCCGTCGCCGAGTAGAGCCCTAGAACGGCGGAAATCATGCCGCAAGCGGCGCCGGCTTGGGTAAAGAGCCTCACACCCGTGAAGGAGCCAATGGCCTGGAGCAACTCCAGCAACGTGACGAAAACTAAAATTGTGGTCAGCACTTTATTGAGCTTTAAGCTCACGCCGGCCATGGCGGCAACGAACACTGCCCAGAAGAGGAGATAACACCCCTGGGAGACGGGATCGGTTTGCGGAACGATCTTGAGGTTCACTAACCACGCCACAATACCGTTGCCCATCCAGGCCACGCCGAAGAAGCCGAAAACCGTAGCGCCGAAGAGATTGTTGCGCTTGTAGTCCTGCAAGCCGGCGACTAATTCGGCCAAACCACCCAGGAACACCATCGTGCTGAGCCACATCGCGTTGAAAGGGTAAACACCGAGAGCGCTCAGGTTTGCCAGGAAGGTTGCAAAGGCGAACCCAAATACGCCCATCGGATCGGGATCGGCAATTTGCAGTTCAAAGTTGAAGATACGACCGGCTGCCGCCACTGGGATCGTTCTTGCCTGAACGCTCGCTTGTAAGTTCTGCAGAGTTTTCAATGGATTTCTCACTTTCTGACCGAAACTTCATTTGTTGGTTCCGGATTTCCCTACGGCTTGAAATGACCATGCGCCTCAATGTGTTCAGCGGCCAGGTGAAGTCGAAATCTCACTCCATCGTGACACCCTCGGCATGGCGGGAAGACTGTGCCGGATACTGCTGTCACCTGGTGGGGGTGGGCGTGATCATCCCCGTCGAGCTTATCGTGGATCACATCATAGATACCGGATGCCGGTACTTTCTCTCCTGGCTTGAATTCATCTATCTCTTTTGCCACGTTGGCCTCCTCCGTTGTCTGACGTGTTGGGTGCACAATCTATTGCAATGATTTAACGAACAATTACCGCCAGCCCATCGGGAATCACTGCGACTTTTGCGTCTTTGCCTACACGTTCATAGGCCCGCTGCAATGCCTCGTCAAAGGTCTTCGCAAGTTCCATGTGCATGTTGGTTACCAGCTCAGGCTTCACCAGGTCCGATACGACAATCACGTGATGACGATTCAGAATGCGCGCGAGTACCTGGGACTCCCACTGGTCGGGCACTGTATGAGCGCGGTCAACTTTGGCCACATGATCGAGGAAATCCTTGGGGCTTCTGGATTGAGCCAAGTTGTTGTAAAAGCCTTTGCCGCCCGTGCCGTCCGAAAGCCCAGCCACCATAATGATCACGCCGCCCTCTTTATTTGTAGCCTCAGCCGACGTCATGCCCTTCACCGCCTGGTAAATGTTCTGATCCAGCGGATATCCCCCGTTGGTGACGACCGTGATATCGCAATCGATCTTATTGACTTGTGCAAGTGAAGAGAGGAACTCGGTACCTTTGTTATGCGCCTCCTCCAAACCGCCGGCAAACGATGCGATCACCTCTTTGTCCCCGTTCAAAACCACATTGATGATGAACTTCAATCCCGCTGTGTGTGCTGCATACAGCATGTCCTTGTGAATGGGATTACCCTGCAGAATGCCCGGGCGCGCGTTGGGAGAATTGATGAACTCGCTGCAGTGGTCTGCCAGGATGGTGTGATACGAGGAGATTCCGGGCAGCACGGATTTCCTGCCCCCGGAAAATCCGGCAAACAAGTGGGGTTCGATAAAACCCTGCGCAAGCAGCAGGTCAGCCTCAACTGCGAGTCGGTTGACGATGCACTCTCCGCCGGAGGGAAGCGTGCCGATCTTCACCATGGCTGCATCGTCGGTGGAGACATGCATGACAATCTGCTCGTGGTCCACAATCTCCTGCCCGTATTTGTCAATCAGCTCCTGGTGCGTCGAGGGACGATGAAAACCGGTGGCCACCAGGATCTTTATGTTCGCATCCGGTTGGGCTGAACGAATCCTACGCAGAAGAATGGGGGTAATGATTTTGGAAGGCACGGGACGGGTGTGGTCAGAGCTGATAATGACAATGTTCTTCTTGCCTTTTGCCAGCTCCTCCAGTTTGGGAGAGCCGATGGGATGATCCAAGGAGGCTTCTACGAGTTCCTCTTGGGATAAGCCGGGTTTGTAGGACTCTACTTTTGAAACCAGCGAGCCCGCAAAATTCCGGTCGTCGATTTCGACTGAGATCCGTGTTTTGTCGTACGGCAAAAGAAAGTTCATGGCTACTCCATCTGTATTTCCTTTAACAGGCTTCATCCTCCTGTTGAATTGCTGAATGGTACGCAGTGCTGGGAGCTACAGTGATCTTCTTATTACCCGATTGAGCAGCACCGTCGCGCGGAACGCGGTTACTGACCGCTATCCTGTTTGAGGTCCATATCCAGTGCTATCGTGGCCTTCTCATGGTCCGGGACAAACGGCTGGCTGGCAGCCTTGGTAATCGGATCCCAATCTCCCTTCATGAACTCGGTGACATGTGAAGCAAATGCGTCGCCAAACGGACGACGAATCGTGTTCGCTTCACTGCACCTCGATAGACCCCACAAACTCACTCCCCGTTATCAAGCGTGTCAGGTAATGGACACATAAGGCGGGCAGGGTCACCGGTTTGACAGTTGCTTGACAGGAAGAGTCAAACCGTCATGTGTCAGAAACGTTGTCAGGCGTCGAAATCACCGTTCGATTCTTCTGCGCATTCAGCCATCGGCCTAGATATGCTCCCTTCAACCACCGCTAGTTGCTGAGAAATCGCGCGAATAAGGACGTTGCTGAGAGTCAAGTAGCAATCCATCGGCTGAACAGGCACAAGGCTCGACATGGCACTGCAATTGCACGCCGGACGCAAAATGGGGGTGTGGGTAATGGCCGTAACTAGTGACTTGAAAGCTGCGGATGTTCGGAAAGAGACGGATAGCCTCGGTGAGGTTGACGTGCCAGCTGACAAATTGTGGGGAGCACAAACCCAACGTTCGCTTGAGCACTTCAGCATCGGGCATGACCTCATTCCGCGAGAGATGATTGCCGCGTACGCCACCTTGAAAAAAGCTGCTGCCAATGCCAATCACGCGGCTGGCCGGCTTGACGATAAGCGTTACAAACTCATCGTTCAGGTTTGTGACGAGATCCTGGCTGGACAACATCACGAGATGTTCCCGTTGCATGTTTGGATGACTGGAAGCGGAACGCAATTCAATATGAATGTGAATGAGGTGATCTCCAACCGGTGTTGCCAACTATCAGGCACCCCGCTCGGCAGCAAGACGCCCGTCCACCCCAACGATCACGTCAACATGGCTCAATCTTCAAACGACACCTTCCCTTCGGCGATGTACATGGCGGCAGCCGTGAACGTGAAAGAGCGACTGATGCCTGTGGTAAGAGCTCTGCGCGACGCGATCGCGGCCAAGGCAGAAGAATGGACGGACATCGTGAAGATCGGCCGCACTCACATGCAAGACGCGACGCCGCTCACGCTCGGTCAGGAATGGTCGGGGTATGCAGGAGCGCTGTCGGACGATCTCGACCGCATGGAGGATGCACTGAAAGGCGTCTATCGTCTCGCTCTCGGCGGGACGGCCGTCGGCACCGGAATTAATTCAGTGCCTGGCTTTGCCGAAGCGGCCGCGGCTGAAATCGCAAAGCTTACCGGTCTGCCGTTCGTGAGCGCACCGAATAAGTTCACAGTGCAAGGCGCACACGACGCTCTCGTGCAGCTCTCGGGGACACTGCGAACTCTGGCCGTATCTCTGTACAAGATTGCCAACGACATTCGTCTGATGTCTTGCGGTCCGCGAGCGGGTTTCGCTGAGCTGGCGATTCCTGAGAACGAGCCTGGATCCTCGATCATGCCGGGCAAAGTGAATCCAACCCAGGCCGAGGCGCTCACCATGATCGCGGTGCAGGTGATGGCCAACGACGTCGCCGTGGGTTTCGGCGGCGCCGGCGGCTACCTTGAGATGAACGTGTACAAACCCTTGATCATTCAAAACATCACCCACTCCATCACGATCATGGCGGATGGATGCACGAACTTCCGCAAGTTCCTGATCGAGGGGACCAAGCCGAATCTGAAGAAGATCAAGGAATATGTCGACAACTCTCTGATGTTGGTGACCGCGCTGTCACCGGTCATCGGCTATGACCGGGCTTCGAAGATCGCGCATTACGCGCTGGACAACGACCTCACGTTAAAAGAATCCGCATTGAAGCTGGGCTTTGTAACCGAAGAAGAGTTCGACCGCGTCGTCGATCCGGCGAAGATGGTCCGCCCCTACGTGGCAAAAGCCAGCTGATAGAGCCCATAGGTTCTGATCGCAACACAGCAATCAAACATCATGAACACCAAGGAGAAATATGACGATCAATAAACGCGAAATCGAATTGCTTCAAGACCCCTCATTCAACAAGTCGACCGGCTTCACAGAGACGGAAAAGCAGGCCCTTGGAATCGTTGGCCTCGTACCCGACGTGACAGAATCGATCGAAACCCAGCTCTCCCGCGTATTACTGCAGCTCAAGAATAAGACGACCGACCTGGATCGGTATATCTATCTGATGAATCTTCTCGAGATTAACGAGACGCTGTTCTACCACACATTGATGTCCGATCCTGCCCGCTTCCTCGAGATCGTCTACGACCCCACGATCGCCGAGGCATGTCTGAAGTTCGACCATATTCTTCGCAAGCCTCGCGGAATGTATCTCTCGATCACCCGGAAGGGCCATGTCAAGGAAGTGCTTCGCAACTGGCCTATTAAGGATGTGAGGTTCATCTGCGTGACCGACTCGGGCCGGATCCTTGGCCTCGGCGATCTGGGAGCCAACGGAATGGGTATCCCCATTGGCAAACTGCAGCTCTATACCGCGGCTGCGGGCGTCCCACCCCAGGGATTGTTGCCCATGTACCTCGATGCCGGCACTAATAACGAAGAGTATCTCAGGGATCCGCTTTACGTCGGATTGCGCCAGCACCGGCCGCCAACCGAGCAACTTTATGCATTCGTGGATGAGTTTGTGTATGCGGTGCAGGAAGTGTTCCCGAACTGTTGTATCCACTTTGAGGACTGGACCGGCGCCGATGCCGTCGAGCTCCTAGCCCGCTATCGCAATAAGGTTTGCTGTTATAACGATGATATTCAGGGGACAGCCGGCGTAACGCTCGCGGGCCTGATCAATGCCCTGAAGATAACGGGCGGCCGACTGAAGGACCAACGAATCCTGTTCCTGGGCGCGGGCTCGGCCGCCATTGGCCTTGCCGACCTGATTGTCTCGGCCCTCGTCCAGCAAGGTGTTCCGCAGGACGTCGCTCGCCAGCAGATTCGCATGTTCGATACCCACGGGCTCGTGGTTGCGGGCCGTCCAAACTTGGCGAAGCACAAGATGCCTTACGCGCATAAGTTGCCGCCCAGCAAACCGTTCAATCGTCTGGACCTGACGTCCGAACAGCCACAGATTGTCGCGGCCATCGAGGACTTCAAGCCGACGATTCTCATCGGCGTCAGCACCGTGGGCAAACTGTTCTCGCGGGGAGTTGTGGAGGCCATGTCGCTTCACAACGCGCGGCCAATCATCTTTGCCCTTTCCAACCCGATCGATAAACACGAGTGCTTACCTCAAGATGCCTATGCCTGGTCGAATGGGAAGGTAGTCTACGCGGGCGGAGTGCAATTCCCCCCGGTTCACTTTGACGGTCAGACGTTCTTGCCTTCTCAAGCCAACAATCTCTATATCTTTCCGGCTGTCGGGATGGCCATTTACGCCACAAACGCCAAACGAGTGACGGACGAAATGTTCATCGAGGCGGCACATGCCGTTGCCGATCAGGTAACTCCCGAGCAGTTGAAGCTCGGCATGCTGTTCCCACCGCAGTCGAACATTCTGGAGACTGAGATCCAGACAGCGGCGCGAGTGGCAAAGCTGGTCTTTGATTCTGGCCTCGCCCGGGTTCCACGTCCCGCCGACCTGGTCACGTTCATTCGTGAGCATGTCTACAAACCGGAATACCCGACGCTGGCCCCGGCTGCAAAAGTCGAAGCGATCAGGGTCGCAAAGCCGTCTAAGAGCGCTTAGAACGTCAATCCCTCGTGGCGGGGCGTGGATTTCTTCCTCAGGTCGGAAGTGGGTTCACGCCCGTCATGAGGTGAACCTGTATGCAGCAAGAACATGAAGTCCGGGGAACCAGGAGCACGCGATGGCAGCAACCCAGGAACAAGACAGCAGGAAGACGGCGCAGGAGAAATTATCCTTAGGTGCAGTCGTCAGCCATGGAGTAATGCTGACGATCTGTTGTTTCGTCAGCTATTGGATCATCACAGACGTTCTGGCAGCCGCTCGATTTGTGTCTCGAGATGATGAGTTTCTTGGTGGCATGTGGGCGGTCGTCGCAACGGTCTTTGTGTTTCGGTACAGCTACGAGGAGAGTGCACATGCTCTCCTATCCAGGTTATATGCCACGCTGCTGAGTTTCGCACTCTGTTTCTTCTACCTTCTGATCTTTCCGTTTCATCCCTTGGGCATGGCCGCGCTACTCGGAATAGGATCCATCGTATTGAGCCTGATTGGAAGGTCCGAAGACATCGTTACGGCAGGCATCACGACTACGGTCGTGATGGTAGTTGCGGGTATGAATCCCCAGCACGCCTGGAAAGAACCGATCCTGCGCTTGATCGACACGGTCGTCGGAATTGCATATCACGCAACAGACCAGCCATCGCAAACGTAATTTGTTTCCACGTGACTTCTTCTGGCTTGATGCCAAGCTGGTCAGCGATGGCGTCTCTTACAAGCGCTTCGGGTATTCGTTCGTGTGGCCCAGTTTGCAATTCCCTAATTGACTTGAAGGCTTCAAATCGCTGTCGGAGCGGGAACCACTTTTTTGGATCATTGCGTTGCCTTTCTTCAAACTCGGTCTGCAATGCATCGGACTCAAATTTTCTACACAGAGCAGAAGAAGCTTGGAAAACACGGTCAATCTTTCCCCGGAGTTCTGTAAGTCTCCCGGAATGATCTTTCCCCAAAATCTCAATTCCTGAGCGTACAGGGCCTTCAGTAGCTTCTTTCCACAATGCTTCGAGCCATGCCACGGCTAGATCGCCAGTTGGTGAAGGGGTGAGCATAGTTGCGCCACGTTTTGCCATCGCGTCAAACTCTCCTCGCGCTGCCGGAGTCCCCTGGAGTTCCCAATCTGGTTCTGTTGTGCTCGTTGGCAAGAAGTACCGTAGCTCCCTGTAGTACTGGCGATACGCAGTGAATTCATAAAGAGGAGTAACGGATTGAAAACTAATAGCGAGTTCTCGCCAGAAGTCGGAATTGGCCATCGTGGCTGTTGCACCGGATACGATGAAGGGTACGATTGAAGTGTCCAAGTTCAATCAAAAAGGCCCCGGCCACCGCGCCGGCTTTTCGTTTTTGGCTGCGTCCCATTCTATCGAAGCAGAGATCGTTGAGGAGAAACAATGCCTCGTCTAGTTCTTCATCACACATGCAAATGGACCTGCCTCGCATCGATGCTAACGAGTCGTTATCGCAACTGAGTCCAGAACAAATATCGAAGGTTGTTAAGAAGCCATCCGGCATCAATACTCGTCTGCCACAACAGAACTCTTGTCCTCACAAGTTCTTGAGCAAGGTCGCTGGACAGGAAAATGCCGGATTGAAAAAAGAGAATCTATTTATACAGGGTGGCAGACGGACTATACGATTAAGCGGATTCCTGCTCCTTTTTGCGCGATTCTGCCGCCACGATGAGTTTTGCGTCGTTCGGCCATCCTCTTCCATCAGGTTCGCATAAGAGACATTTTCCAACCGCTGCATGAGGGCGAACAGATCTCGTCAGCCATTGCGGGCCTTCCGCTCTTTGGCCTCCCGCGTCCGTGCCTTCGCTGCGGCTTTCGAGGCTTTAATCGCACTTTCCCTGCGTTGCTTGGCGGTCAGAGCTTTAGCGCGAGCAAGGCCGCCGCGCCTACCCATTTCAGACATGACCTTCGAAATCTGATCGTTACCGCTCATGACGCGAATAGTACACCGTAGCGCTACGGATGCGCGAGTTGCTCAGTTGGTGCTTGACACCGTAGCGCTACGGTGAAATCATGGCAACACCGAAGCGGGCTGTGCAAGTGCTTGCAACACTCACCCAGCCCTAACCACCGTCGCCTATAAAGGAGGCGACAAATGGCTAGACAGCAACGTAGCACTACTTTCGGTCAAGAATCCACTTGCCCTATCACCCAGGTCGCGCTCTACGCGCGAGTCAGCACCCTCAACAATCAAGATCCGGAGATGCAACTCGCCGAACTGCGGGAATATGCAGGGCGGCGCGGCTGGCAGATCGTCGAAGAATTCACTGACCAGGGGGTTTCGGGCTGCAGGGAATCGCGGCCGGCTCTGAATAGGCTGATGGCAGACGCTTGCCGACGAAGATTTGACGCGATCTTGGTCTGGAAGATCGACCGCTTTGGGAGATCCCTCAAACACTTGGTCAATGCACTGGCCGAACTCGCGGCACTCCGGGTGGCCTTCGTCAGCCTTAGGGACAACTTGGACCTCAGCACACCTTCGGGCCGACTCATGTTCCAGATCATTGGGGCAATGGCTGAATTCGAGCGGGCATTGATTCAAGAGCGCGTGCGTGCTGGACTGAGGAACGCTCGCGCCAAGGGACGACGTTTGGGAAGACCGAGAGTGATCGTGGATGCCTTTCAGATCGCCTCTCTGCGCTCGCAGGGACGCTCCTGGGCGCAGATCACGGATGAAATCGGGGTCAGCAAAGGAACCGCACAAAGAGCCGTTGTAGGCCTGCCCAAAATTGGATAGTGGATTTTGGGTGTTCCGGAGAGATCCGTCTGCGTGCGAAGGTCGTTCAGTCCAAAGTTGGCCGGATTTGTACCCACAAGTCGGCTTCTCGTCACCAATCGCACAAATGACGCTAAGCTCGTTTGTCGTTACCTAAGCAACAGAAAGGAAGAAGGTAGGCGGCGTAGTTCCATCAGAGCAAATCTCTGTAACGTTCCAAAGCTACGCGAACCAGCTGACTCCGAGTGCGCACTTCCGTCTTGCCAAACAGCTGCTGCAGCGTGTTCTTGACCGCGCTCTCCGAGATGTTCAGGCTTGACGCAATCTCTTTGTTAGATAAGCCTTGAACAACGAGCCGGAGTACGTCCATCTCTCGGCTATTGAGAGATGGACGTTCCTTCTGATCTAGAGGGGCCGAACCGGTTCCAGCCGGGACGGTCTGTTCTTCACTCACGTCTGCGATGATGGCTGCGAGCTTGGGCGTCATCCCTTCCTTGTAGCTGGAGAACCAAACCTCGGCGAGAAAAGATTCTCCATTACCCCGACGCCCCCGGCACTGCATCGACGCCCGGAACTGGGGCCCCTCTTCCGGGCGCAGCGCGCGATGCAGATCGGGAAGGAACGCCGCTATTGGTTCCCCGATCAGATGACCATCGCGGGGAGCCAGCAATTCGGTCGCGGCATGGTTGGCCAGTTCAATTAAGCCTGCTTCGTTGACCGTGAGAATAGCGGCTGGACTGGTCTCCACCAGTATCCGCGTTCGTTCTTGCGCTTCCTGGCTCAAACGCTGGTTGCGCAGCACTTCGGAAGTCAGTAATCCGCAGCCGCAGAGAGCCAGGGCTTCGAATCCAAGCCGAATATTCGCGTCGGCCGGGTCGAGATTGCTGAAACGTTCACTTAGCAATGCGCATGAAAGTCCCAACAAAACAATGGCCCAACGCGGCAGAAATCCAGCGGCCAGCATGATGGGAAACAAATACAAGAAGCCCAGGGAGAAATAGGGCTTCGTCCACCAATCGACTGTTGCGATCGCCACGACAAAGACCGCACTGGCCAACAGAACACCGGTCCGGTTCCGGCGATCCCAAATTATCTCCAAGTGAGGCATAGATTTAGTCGCACATCCCTTATCTCACGCGAGCTCCTGTGCAAGGAATCTAATCAAACGATTTATCCATAAGATTGGGCTACCAATCAAATGCTCCCGCTCCGCTAACACCAATCAAACGATTGGCTCTGTACTTCTCGTCGATAGGGATCGAAATACTACCCGCCCTGGCCGTTTTAGTGTCTCCCCCAAACCGAATACTTCCCATACAAAGGATTTCACGGCCCAAATTTTTCTTTCACGGAGGATAGGCGTAGTCCGTGAAGCTGTGAATCAAGCTGAGACGTAGGGCCGGATGCTGGGGCAACTCCTTGAATTATGAAGCATGGAACGGCTACGTCTTGATGGCAATCGGTCTTTTCGGAGTGCTTTTGTATATCGGTTTGCTGTACGCGGGCCTGGTTGAGTTTATTGGACGCGTATCAAAGAAAGATAACCGTAAGAGGCGGCGTCGGAATGCGCGGGCTCGTGAATTTCGGAATCAGCGAGGGTCTGTTTGACCCGGCCTCGGGAACAGGGGAAAGACGTTCGAGTGAAAATCATGAAATATCCAGGTTCACATTCGCAAGGAGGTCCGTTCGGCGGTTGTTATTGCCTCGGCGATGGTTGTTGCCGTAGCTCTTCTGGAATCAGGCTGTAGTCGGGGAGAAGCCACAAACGCCAAGGCCGCGCCGAGCACGAATTCGACCGCTGAACCGACCGTGGACCTTTCGCCGAGTCAACTGAACTCGATCAAGATCGAGACCAGTGGGCAGCTATGCAGTTCCCGGTCGAGAAGGAAGCGGTAGGAACATTGATTTCGCCGACGATCTTTCCGTTCAAGTTTTCCCAGCCTATCAGGGAACGATCATCAAAGCTCTTGTCGAACTCGGGGCCAAAGTCCAGAAAGATCAACCCCTGTACACGATCAAGAGTCCCGACCTGATTCAGGCCGAGTCGAACCTGATTGGAGCAGCCGCAACCTTCGATTTGACCAATAAAGAACTGGCGCGGGCTGAGGACCTTAACGACCAGCGCAGTTTCTCCAGCGAGAGAATTAGAGCAGGCGATTTCGGATCAACAGACGGCGGATGGCGCGCTCAAAGCGGCCCGAGATGCAGTGCTCGTCTTCGGCAAGACCCAGGCCGAAATGGATCAGATGATTGCCTCGCGCAAAATCGATCCCGCTTTGGTTGTGCGCAGCCCGATTGCTGGCAAGGTCACAGCTTCAATGTCGCGCAGCCGGGACTGCTGGTGCAGCCCGGAAATCCCCCGGCGCCTTACTCAGTCGCCGATGTCTCCGTCAAGTGGATGCTGGCCAATGTACCTGAAAGCGAGAGCGCCTTCTTTCACCTGGGGCAGCCAGTGACGGTCAAGGTGATGGCCTTCCGACTGATCGCATCTTCAAAGGAAAGGTTTCAAAGATCTACGAAACCGTCGATCCGAACACCCATCGAGTGACCATCCGTTCCGAAATTACCGACCCCAAAGATGAGCTGCGGCCCGGGATGCTAGCCAACTTCGTCATTCGCGTTCGAGGCCCGGTCGAAGCCACCGCGATCCCGGCCAACGGCGTGGTCCGCGAGCCCGATGGCACGATGGCGGCTTGGGTCACCACGGATCGCCGCACGATTTACCGAAAGCATCATCAAGACCGGCCTGCGAAAAGACGGCCGGGTTCAAATTCTCGATGGTTTGCAGCGCGGAGAACTGGTGGTCAGCGACGGGGCGGTATTCCTGAGCAACATGCTGGAGGCGCCACCCTGCGACTAGATCGGAAGACCCAGAGCGGTCATTTTCATTAAAAGACAATAATCATGTTCAAGTCTCTTCTTGCATTTTGCCTGAGCCGCCGGACCGATCGTCGTGTTGGGCTTGCTGTCTGTTTACGGGCGCGGGACTCGTTGCTTTCAAGCTGCTGAATATCGAGGCGTATCCGAATCCTACGCCCGTGATCCTGGAAATCACCGCGCAGGCGCCCGGCCTCTCTGCCGAAGAGATGGAGCGTTACTACACGTCGGCCGATGGAGATTGGCCTTTACACCACGCCTGGGATCGAGGTCATCCGCTCAACATCGTTCTATGGACTTTCGTTCGTCCGCGTGAGCTTCAAGTACGGTGTCGATTATTACTTCGCCTATAGCCAAGCAGCGGTGGCATTGGCACAGAACGTCAACCTGCCCGGCAACCAGGTTCCGAGCATCCAGGCCAACAGCTCGACCGGAGAAATCTATCGTTATCAGGTCGTCGGTCCGCCGCATTTTGGAATCATCAATCTGCGCACGGTTCAGGACTGGATCGTTGCGCGGCGTTTGTTGACCATCCCAGGCATTGCAGCGATCAACAGTTGGGGTGGGCCGACTAAAGAATTCCAGGTCGAAGTCGACCCTCACAAGCTGGAAGCCTACAGCGTCACCGTGCCTCAGATTCTGACCGCACTTGGCAACGCCAACATCAACGTCGGCGGTCGAGAAATCCGCATCGGCCAGCAATCCATCAACATCCGCGGCGTTGGGCTGATCGATGACGGCGGCAGTGATGACTTAAGGGAAGGCTACAAGGTTGACGACATTGAGAATGTGGTTCTGAGCCAGGAGAACGGCGTCCCCGTGTTGATGAAAGATGTCGGGAAGGTCTCCGTCGGCTACCGGCCGAGGCTGGGTATTCTGGGCCGTGACACGCACGACGACGTGGTCGGGGCCATCGTCGTTCAGCGGCGCACCGAAAAGACCGCCGACATGATTCCGAAGGTAAAGGCGGAAATTGACCGGATCAATCACGACGGAAGTCTGCCGCCCGGAGTTAAAGTTGTTCCTTTCTACGACCGGTCGTCGCTGATCGCTTTGACCACGCACACGGTTCTGCACAACCTCATTTTCGGGTGTGTGCTTGTCTTCCTGATCCAATGGATTTTTCTGGGCAATCTTCGCAGTGCGCTCATCGTTGGAATCAATATTCCGTTCGCGTTGTTTTTCGCCACGATCCTGCTGGTGATCCTCGGCGAAAGCGCCAACCTGCTTTCGGTGGGTGCCGTAGATTTCGGCATCATCGTGGACTCCGCAGTAATCCTCGTAGAGAACATTTTCCGAAATTTCCAGCGCAATCATGAAGAACGTCAGGAGTTGCTAGATCGCCTGGCCAAAGGCGCCTGGGGCCCTGACCCAACGCAAATCGCGGATCCCGCAATGCCAGGGCATGGCTGGACGCACCGCCTGCGCTTGATCCTGATCAGCGCACTCCAGGTGGATAAGGCGGTTCTATTCTCCGCGCTCATCACGGTGGCCGGTTTCGTGCCCCTGTTCACCATGCAGGGCGTCGAGGGTCAGATTTTCGGACCCATGGCCCGCACCTACGGCTACGCACTGGCCGGGGCTTTAATCGCGACCTTCACAGTCACTCCGGTGATTGCTTCGTTCTTGCTCCCGGCGCGAGTGAAAGAAGTCGAGACGATCGTCGTCCGCACTTTGCACCGCTTGTACGATCCTGCCTTGCGTTTTGCTTTGTCCCATCGCGCTCTCGTCGTTGGAATCGAGTTGGCCATCTCTTTGGGAACTTTCTTCCTGATCGCTCCCCGTCTGGGCAGCGAATTTCTTCCCCACCTGGAAGAAGGAAACTTCTGGATTCGCGCTTCCATGCCCATCACGCTTTCCCTGGAGGATGGCGAGGCAGCCACGCGCAAAATGCGCGAGATTCTCATGCGGCATCCCGAAGTCCTCACAGTCGTTTCGCAGCATGGCCGGCCCGATGATGGCAGCGACGCCTCTCCATTCTCCAATGTCGAATTGTTTGCTCCTCTTAAGCCCTTTGACGAATGGCCTCGCAGCTTGGACAAAGAAAAACTTACCGCACAGATTCAAACCGAGTTCAACAACGAACTGCCGGGAGTCATCTTCAACTTCTCGCAATACATCGAAGACAACATTGAAGAAGGCATCTCCGGCGTCAAAGGTGTGAATTCGGTCAAGATCGTTGGCCCGAATCTCGAAGTGCTAACGAAACTTGCCGAACAAGTCCGCGACCAGATGAGCCAGGTTCGCGGCGTTACCGATCTCGGCATCTTCCCAGTGCTCGGTCAGCCGAACTTGAACATCAAAGTTGATCGTGAGAAGGCCGCGCGCTATGGGTTGAATTCCGGTGACGTAAACTCGGTCATTCAGGCTGCCATGGGCGGCGCGGTAGCGAGCCAGGTCCTCGAAGGTGACCGGCAATTCGATCTCGTAGTCCGCTACACGCCGGAATACCGGGACGGCATCGACAAAATTCGCAACATTAAGGTCGCGTACACAACCGCCAGCGGTGGCACTGCTTACATCCCTTTGAGCGAACTGGCCACCGTCAGCCTCGATACCGGCGCGGCGTGGATTTATCACGAGAGCGTGCAGCGCTTCATTCCGGTCAAGTTCAGCGTTCGCGGCCGCGACCTGGGCGGCACTGTCGAGGATGCACAACAGCGAATCACGAACAACGTGAAACTTCCCTCTGGCTACCACCTGATCTGGGCCGGAGAGTTCGGTGATCTTCAGAAAGCAAAAAAACGTCTGGAGATCATTGTGCCGATCAGCTTCATTCTGATTGCCGGGGCACTTTACAGCTTGTTCAACAATTTCCGCGATTCCATTCTGGCGCTTGCGGGTATTCCTGACGCAATCGTCGGCGGCATCCTCGCACTCTACGTCTCCGGCCACAATTTCAGCATCTCCGCCGCCATCGGTTTTGTCTCGCTGTTTGGCGTCTCGGTGATGGACGGAATCCTGATGATTACTTTCTACAACCAGGAGCGAGCGCACGGCTTTGCCCCCGCGGATGCAATGTATCGTGCTGCCTCGACACGCATGCGGCCCCTGCTGATGACGGCTCTGTCGGCGTGCATTGGTCTGCTGCCCGCAGCGATCTCAACGGGTATCGGCAGCCAGGTGCAGCGCCCGCTCGCGACCGTGATCGTGGGCGGGATGTTAGTTGGCCCCGTGATGCTGCTCCTAGCCGTGCCTGCACTGCGGATGATCTTCCTGGGCGGCGAGAATCACTTGGGCGCAAACCACTCGGAGGCGAAGGAACCACAATGAAAATTTCTCTCCTCGTTCTCTTGGCGATCAGTGGCCCGCTAACGCTTGGCTCAAGTGATGCGATCGCGTCGAATCCAGCGCCACAGAGGTTAGAAGGCGCCGCAAGCACAGTGCCAGCTAGCAAACGCCGAGTCCAGCATCGTGCTGCAAAGGCGAATCAAGTGCCCAAACCTCCCCACGTAGCGAACACGAATCGGCTCAAACGCCTTGCGAACGAGGCGAGGCCTACGACTGCAACTCCTCGCCTTCAGCCTCAGTCCCGACTAAGCCAGTCCGCCGTGGTTGAGAAAAGAGGATTGATCCAGAACAAGTCCGTGACCAGCGTTTCTGCGGTTCAGCGGCAGAGTATGTTCCCGTTTTCCTCTCCGTCGCTCGACAATCTGCGCCATCGCGGTCCCAGCCCGGCGGTAATTGGCGGAGTCGGAACTTCAAAACCCGGCGGCGCAGGAGCGATCAACGGAAGCCGTATGAGCCGCAAGCCCTAAGGAACAGATTTTGATGATTCTGACTCGCAAATCGCGTCTCTCCCGTTTACTGACGACCTCGGCGTCGCTCATTACATTGCTCGTTGCTTCCGCTTGCGTGGTTGGGCCCAAGTTCAAGAAGCCTGTAGCGCCCGATGTCAGCGGCTATACTCCAGCTCCTATTACGACGACGACGGCCACGCCCAACGTTGCCGGTGGGGAACCACAACATCTCACGGAAGGGGCCGACATTCCGGGAGATTGGTGGACGTTGTTTCATTCGAAGCCGCTCAACGACTTGATCGAACGCGCGCTGAAAGCCAACCCCGATCTCAAAGCGGCGCAAGCGGCGTTGCTCGTGGCAAGAGAGAACGTGCTGGCACAGCGGGGCGCCTACTATCCGAGTGTATCGGGTAGTTTCTCGGCGACGCGCGCAAAGACTTCCAACGAACTTTCGCCCGTGCCGAACGCCAGCGTTTTTCAGTACAGTCTCTTCACCCCGGAGGTCAGCGTTTCGTTCGTCCCGGATGTCTTCGGCTTGAACCGACGAACGGTCGAGTCTTTGAAGGCGCAGCAGGAGCAAGCGCGCTTCGCGCTGGCGGCAACCAATATCACGCTCAGTTCCAACGTCGCCGCTACAGCCATCCAAGAGGCTTCGCTGCGGGCACAAATTGATGCCACCAACGAGCTAATCAAGATCAACACGAATATGTTGGAGATCTTGCGCAGCCAGTATGCTAAGGGATACGCGAGCGAACTTGACGTGGCGGCACAGGAATCGCAGCTCGCACAAGTCGCCGCCACGTTGCCGCCGCTGCTGAAGCAGTTGGCGCAGCAGCGAGACCTGCTCACAGTGTTAGCGGGAGGTTTCCCCGATAAAGATATGGCTGAGAAATTTGAACTCTCGAATTTGCAGCTGCCGCAAGAACTGCCGGTGAGCCTTCCTTCGAAACTGGTGGAGCAACGCCCAGATGTGCGGCAAGGCGAAGAGAACCTGTACTCCGCAAGCGCGCTGATTGGGGTCGCACGTGCCAACCGGCTGCCGAGCTTTAACCTGACCGGCGACATCGGCAGCATGGCACTTGCCTTTGGCAATATATTCTCCGCTGGCAATGGCTTTCGCGACGTAAGCAGCCAGCGTCACGCAGCCGATATTCGAAGGAGGAACTCTGATGCATCGGGAGCGCGCCGCGAGAGCAGCCTATGTTCAGGCCGACGAACAATATCGCAGCACAGTCCTCACCGCATTTCAAAATGTGGCGGACACACTGAACGCGCTCCAGCAAGATGCCGACGGCCTAAAAGCTGCGGCCGCCTCGAAAGACGCCGCCGCAGTCACTCTCGGACTGGCAAAGAAACAATTTCAGGCTGGCTACGTCAACTATTTGGGCCTATTGAGCGCGGAGCAAGCGTATCAACAAGCCGTGATTACTCTTGCGCAAGCCCAAGGCAATCGTTACGCCGACACCGCAGCGCTATTTCAGGCCCTCGGTGGTGGATGGTGGAACCGCACGGATGTACCGCAAGACTAATTGGCTGCAAAATCGAGGGAAGTCCGAATGTCAGTCTTGGTGAACTTGCATATCTGGCTGGCCGCATAGCCACGGGGGCCGTTCATGTGGCGCATTCTGAAGTGTGTTGAGGGCCCACCGTTTTCGCTTCTGATCTGCTGCCATAGCTAATTGCTTACCGCGCCAACTTGTGTGGGTCGCCTAACCGAGGTACCCTGAACCGCCTTCGAGGAAGTGGGAATCGGTATCTAGAAGTCGGCTACGCGTTAGCTTTCGTCAGGATCTGGAGCCGCGCCCGACGAGAACGATGGACCTACGCTGTCGCCGAGTCCAATCTCACCAGCTTCGATTGCTGGGCCGCTCATCGTTTAGCTACCCCGCTCAGAAATCCCCGCGCCTGGGGAACAGACTGTCGCCCAGACGGTGTGCATGTCATATCATGTTGGGGCAAAGGAGCAGTATCAATCCCAATCTATGTTCACGCGAATTAGAGTTTGTCTCCTCTTGGCCCTGACCTCTGCCCCAGGCCTGTCCAGCGCCGATTTTGCCATGAAGGTGACCGACAAGAATTACCTCGATACTCGAGGTTTCAGCGTTTTTGTCTACGACAGCACGTACCATCCCGTTTTTGTGGACCAAAAGAACACAGCCATGGAGATGATTCTCCACGGCCAGCGCATCGCCACGAACGGCGACGTGCGCCTGATGCCAACGCCGGAGCAGTGGGACCTGGTGGCAACCCTCAAAGGTCGCCATGCCGACAAGGCGAACAGCCGGCTCACCGCCGACCTCGCTTTCCCGACGTTCGACTTCAATTACACACTGGAAGTGGCTGCGGAGCCAGGCGGCGTGAAGGTCAGCATTAATCTCGACCAGCCGCTACCGCAGAAACTGGCGGGGCGGGCGGGGTTCAACCTGGAGTTCCTGCCTTCGATCTACATGGGCAAGGCTTATCTGGTGGACGGAACCACAGCCGGCATCTTCCCGCGAACGCCTAACGATCCGATGGTCAAGGTGATGCCCCTGCCCGATGAACCGAAAAAGGCGTACTACCTGGAGGACTGGGAGAAGGCCAAGGGATACACTCAGCCGCTGCCGTTCGCCGAGGGCAAGAGCATCACCCTGGGGATCGACGACGCACTATCCCGGGTGAACGTCGTATCGGATACGGCCAACCTCATGCTGTTCGATGGACGTGACCGCGCGCAAAACGGCTGGTTCGTGTTGCGCTCGCTGATCCCTTCGGGCAAGACCACCGGCGCCATCGTCTGGCACATCAGGCCGGACGTGATTCCGATGTGGACGCGGCCGCCGATGATCGCTCACAGCCAGGTCGGTTATGCGCCGGGTTTCTCCAAGGTGGCGGTACTCGAACTCGACCCGAAGTACGACGGCCCGAAGACGGCCAAAGTGCTGCGCCTGATGGAGGACGGATCTTACAAGCAGGCGTTCGAGGGCCCGATCACGCCTTCAACACCCTGGCTGCGCTACGTCTACTCGAAATTCGACTTCACCCCGGTCAACGACCTCGGCCTTTATGTAATCGAGTACGCAGACCAGCGTACGACGCCCTTCCCGATCTCCAAGAACGCTTACGCGAACATCTGGCAGGACAGCCTGGATCATCATCTTGCGGCGCAGATGGATCACGTTTCCGTTCGCGAAGGCTACCGCGTGTGGCACGGCGCTTCGCACCTGGATGATGGCCGTCTGGCGCCCGTGGTTGGAGAGCAATTCGACGGCTGGACGACCACGGGTTTGAGCATTGGGGCGGCCCCATCGGGGCACATTCCCGGTCGGCGATAACCTCGTTCTTTGGATAGCTGGGCGGAGACGCCCTCGGGGCAGAATTCAACGAGCGGCGAAGAATTGTCGCTTGTGATGATGTAGATAAGACCCGGCAGCGATTCCGTCAGGTTAAAGCGAATGCCAAAAACTGCACAGGCGGCGATGAAGCTCGAGAAAGTACTGGCCAGCAAGAAAACACGAATGAGCGCTCGCCGCAAACGTTCCCGGCCCTGCGATGCGACACTCGCTTGGTGTGGGTGGTCAGATAACCCACTCGTCATCAGTTTCATGAGCATGCTCAATATCCTGGCCGCGCATTAGGCCTGGATCAGGGGGTGAATCTTCTTGTCTGCCGCGAGCTTCGCCCTGCCCGGTCAGGCTGGCGACTCGATGGCATTTCTGAACTACGACTTCATACACCGTTCGTTTCGTGCCAGTTTTTGCTTCCCATTGGCGTTGCTCTAAACGGGCAGTCACGTGGATGTTCTCGCCTTTCTCGAAGCGCATTGCGACATCTGCTAGATTCCCGTAGAAGACCAAGTTGAACCAGTTGGTGTGTTCCTCGGTTCGGTTGTCCTTTTTGAACTCGTAGCTCTGGGCTAGTCGCACGTTCGCAACCGGGGTGCCGGAAGGCAAATACCGCAGCTCTGGTTTGCTGCCGAGGTAGCCCGCGAGGATGAGTAGATTCTCTTGCATGACCTAAAGCTGCCTTTGCCTAGCGCGGGCAGAGCGCTGTTGTGGGATCTGCACCGGTCCAGAATCCCGCAAGTCGAGGCTCTGCTCAAGTTCTGGCCCGCCTGCGAACACGACATCCAAGGATTCAGATTCAGATTCGGATTCGTCAGATGGTTTATGGTCTCCGCCGGGGATAAGGTTGGGAAGGCGTTTCGGTGGCGGCATCTCCGCGCGCACACGAAGGACATCGTCAAAGAAGTAAAGCATCTGCTTTCCGTATATAGGCCGATGACCGGCAACGAAAATGAGCATGTCTCCCGGCCAAACGATTCTTTCCTGTTTGCCTTCCCCTTCCTTCAGCGGTGCGGGAATGCGCATGATTTCGTCGGGCGTCATCAGAGGTCTTTGAATTTGCTGTACGCTTTCGTTGATGTGGTTGAGGATTGTGGAGCCCCGCGATCCGCTGTAGCTGAATGCGGCTTTTTGGATGGTTTCTGTACCAGTCATTTTGCTAAGCAATTCCGCGGTTTCGATACCTGGTTGGGTGTGAACGCAACCCGCACACCGCAATTACTCACGATGCTTTCATTGACGCCGTACTCTTCAACGATTTGCCGAATGTCCTGGGTAATCAGGTATGCCTTCAGCCCAAATCCAGCCATGTAAGAAAGGGCGTCGGCAAAGATTTCCATCTTTCTGAGGCTAGGGAATTCGTCAATCAAGAAGAGCAGCCGATGTCTGTGATCCTGCTGTTCTGTTCCCTGGAACTCCAGCTTTTCCGTCAGGCGGTTGACGATCATGGTGAAGATCAGCCGAATCAATGGGCGGAGGCGCTTTTTGTGGGCCGGAGGCACGACCAGATACAGAGAGACTGGTCTTTCGTGATCCACCAGATCGGTGATTCGGAAGTCGCTGTTCGCAGTGTTCTGAACGACCAGGGGGTCGCTGTACAAGCTCAAAGCGGTCTTAGCAGTGGAGAGGACACCCGAGAACTCCCGTTCCTCCTTATTGAGCATCTCCTGTGCCTTTTCCCGGACGACTGGATGGGTGGCGGTCGATTCCCCCGTTGGCATGTGCCAGTTGAAATTGCGTTTCGGGTCGTGCGGATAGTCGAGTAGCTCTTGCAGAGTCTCCCGAAAATCTACGCCCGGCCGTGTGAAGAGCGCGGATAGCTGGGCCAGGTCGCGGTTTTCCCCTCTAGCCGCGCTGCGTAACAGACATGAAGAATCATGCCGGTAGTAAGAGAGGTCGCGGTCTTGTCCCAGTGCGGGTCGAGTGGGTTCTCTTCGCCGGTGTTTATCATCATTTGGGCCATGTTCTGTGCATCGGACACGTCCCATGGTGTACCAATGCGCACTTCTTCCAACGGGTTGAAGTGGGAGCCGTTGTTCTGTTCCACAGGGGAGAATTTGAGGCACAGATGGCCAGCTTGAGTGCGAAAGCCTGCAGTCTTTTGCCAGTTCTCACCCTTGATGTCGTAGATGATCGCGCTCTCGCTCCAAGCCAAGAGGGTCGGGATCACGAGCGCCACACCTTTGCCCGTTCGCGTCGGGGCGAAGGCAAGTACATGCTCTGGACCGTTATGACGCAGGTAGTGCAGATGGCGGTTTTTGTCGTCATGCCAGCCGCCTACATACACTCCTTGCTCGGCATCGAGTAGCCCGGTGTTCTTGACATCGTCTTCATCTGCCCACCGCGCGGAGCCATGCAGGTCCTCGGTGTTCTTGGAGAGTTGCCTGGTATAGCGCAAATTGATGAAGAAAAACACGCCGCCGCTGAGAAAGGCTCCGACAACAACGAGAAACGCGCCGGTCAACAGTGGGTTCCGCACGGCGGGATCCCCCGAGCGCCCGTAGTTCCACACCCATGAAATCCAAGCAAAAGGCTGGTAAAAGCCAAGGGGGCCGAAACGAACGAACGGTGTCCCCAGAGCATCCTGATACTCGAAGTGCTGCGCAATGTATTGGGTTGCAATGACATTCGAAAGCAGCAAACCGAAAAATCCTAAGATCACAGGACCAAAAGAAATGGCCCAAGTATCCGGGATCTTTGGGCACTCGGTAGAGACTCGGTCTCGATCGTGCCAACTCCCGGGAAGGCCGCTGAAGGGCAGTTTGGTTTACCGTTCCGACTCCGTTACTGTAGGCGATCCTTACCGATTGACCGATATGGGGAATTTCACTCAGCAGAGCTTTCGCGTGCACGATCGCATTAGTGGGAGAGATCCGCTGGAGTAAGAGTTCTTGGCCTTCCCAGATGACCATGCCCACGTACACGCCGCTATCCGTCAGTGGCGGATGAATGGCAGCACGCAGGAGTTCCTCGCTCCTGTCGAACGCAGATTCGAGTACACCTTGGAGGTGGGCCTCGTTCAGAGGAACGCGGCCAGTGCTGTCACTGTCAAGGTAGGTTTCGAGATGTTCACGTGGCCAAACCAGAAGGTCATGTTGTGCTTTTGTGTTGAGCAAGGAAGCCAGCGCTTCTTCGGAAGCCACTGTTTCCTTCACTGGTGTCAGTTCGTGCTGCACGGCGTTCTCGATCAAATCTTGGCGGAGGCTGGCGTCTTGGTTGGGCATTGAACCTCCTCAACGTGATACACATATATACGCGTATCATTAAAACATCATATATACTAGCCATGCTGTTTTTGTCAATACCGCGAGAATGTTCCTGCAGGCTTGGTCCGAACCAGGTTGCCTCCAAGATGGACCTTGCACAATACTTCAATGTATTTGTAGTATTGTGTGTGTCCGAATCTCGCACAGAAGCGCTTCGGCGGCTCTATGAGGTCGCGGAGGACCAGCAAGGACTATTCACGACCAAGCAGGCAAAGGCCGCCGGCTTTGCGGAGAACACCCATCCTTACCATGTGCAGGCTGGCAACTGGATTCGACAGCATCGCGGCATTTATCGACTGGCGCTATTTCCTCCGACCGAACATCCCGACCTAGTGCAGTGGGCCCTATGGTCCAGAAACCGGCGCGAAGAGACTGAGGGCGTCTACAGCCATGAGACCGCACTGAGCCTGTGGGAGCTCTCAGACGCAAATCCTTCCAAGCTCCACATAACCGTTCCGAAACACTTTCGGCGAAACAGCAAGCCTCCCAGCATCCTTGTTCTGCACCATGCAGCCGTCCCGCAGGAAGACATCGAAGTGGCACAAGGGTACAAATTCACCAAGCCTCTTCGGACAATACTGGACGTAGTTGAAGCCGACTCCGCGTCCAAGGACATAGTTCGCCAGGCGATTCAGCAGGCCTTTGAGCGCGGACTGATTAATCGGAAACAGCTAGGCTCTGCAAAGATGAAAGACCCAGTTCGAAAGCTCTTCGAGGTTGAGCTTCGGCGCGGAACCCAATGACATCGGCTAAGAAGTACGCATCGGCCGGAGCGCTCCGACGGGCGCTCGAGGATCGTCTCCGCCAAATCGCGAACAGAGAGCAAGTCGATCTCGCGCGCCTGCGCCGTCAGGTGACCTTCGACCGGCTTCTTGCCAGGCTTTTTCACTCGGATCACGTTCCCTGGGCATTGAAGGGTGGTTACGCGATGGAACTGCAACTGCGAGTTGCGCGCACAACTATTGATATTGATCTGACGCTGCCAGCGAGCCTGAGTCTTTCCAGGGAAGAAGCGCCGGCGACTGCAGCCGTGCGAGAGATGCTGCAGGAAGCCTCGAGCCTCGACCTCGGCGATTGGTTTGTTTATACCGTTGGCGCACCAATGATGGATCTGGACGCTACACCTTATGGCGGCGCACGTTATCCCATCGAGTGCCGCATGGATGGAAGAACGTTTTCGCGGTTCCACCTCGATGTCGGCATTGGCGACGTCTTGATCAAGCCGTTGCAGAAGATCCAAGGCCAGGACTGGCTCGGGTTTGCGGAAATACCTACGGCTGAAATGCGTCTGATCTCGAAAGAACAGCAGGTCGCCGAAAAGCTACACGCCTATACTCTGCCGAGAACCACGCCCAACAGCCGCGTAAAAGACCTTGTTGATCTTCTTTTGCTCATCCGCACAGGTGAAGTACACCGAGCGCAACTGGCAGAAGCTGTGCGCATGACGTTCGATCGCCGGAAGACGCATGTGATTCCCTCAACACTCGTGCCGCCTCCGGAATCCTGGGAAGGCCAATTCAGAGCGCTCGCCACCGAGTGCGGACTGACATCTGGGATGGAAGACAGCTTCCGGGAAGTCGAAGGCTTCCTCGCTCAAATCCTGCGCCCTGGTAAGACCGAATAGGGCGGAGCCGAACACCCAATCACGTCCCTGCGAGACCCAAAAAGCCTCCTAATCGCGTTGAAGACATGCAGCGCGTATGGGAGCCGGGCCGTCTTGGGAACAACTCGCACAGAGTGTCGCCCACACCGCCGTCCCATGGGGGTAGATACGGCACCTCCGATATCCAACCGAAGCGTACATCGTTGGACGAGCAATTCCGTCGATGAGCCGAGCTGTGAGAATTACGCTTGTGCAGCAACGGCCTGCGCCAGCAGGCCGCGGGCGCGCGGGGTATTGCGAACCTAGACATTCAGTCTCGCCAATCGGAGCGCCTTGTCTGGATCGGCACCTGCTGCCAGCCAGAATTCGGCGGCATGATCGGCGAAAGCATCTGGGTGAGTGGCGATCAACTCGTCGTAGCGCGCCGCCGCAACTTGGCGCCACTGCTCGGGATTCAACGTCGCGGCCGGCATGCCCGAGAATGCGTGCCAGCTGCGCAGCGTAATCAGGATCATCCGAAGATGCCGCGAGCGCATGCAGGCGGGAAATGGCTGAATCAAATTCACCCAATTCCGCTTCGACTTCGGAGAGATGGCCTCCCGCCGGGGCGTACGCCGGCACACGCCGCTGCGCAGCTTCGAATGACCGGCGTGCGTCCTCCAGCCGGCCCTCATTCATCCACATGAGTCCTAGCTGGAAATCGAGAAGAGCCAGGGGAATCGGAGAGACGCCGCGGTACGCACTGCGGCTTTGTTCGTACTGCCGTTCGGCTGCCTCGATTTCGCCGCGCTCGGCATGTAACCCGACCAGGGCCGCGAGATTTTCAAAATTCGCTCGGCGCTTTACGGCTTCTTCTCGTAGGGCAAGGGATTCGTCGTAGCGGCCGAGGGCTTGGAAGATTGCCGCCCGCTCGCCATTGGCCGTTTCGGCATCGAGTGAAAGCTGCTCGGCGCATTCAATGTCGGCTAGGGCGTCATTAAATCGATGAAAGCCAGCCTGCGTTCGCGCGCGTGCCAGAAGGGCTTTCGGGTCCGTGGGAACGTCGCGCACGAGCTGTTCTGCGATTTCGTTTGCCCTGTCGTAATCTGCAATGCAGCCGACGATGAGCCCACGCAGAGCGATGAGCTCGGCGAGACCCGATCGAGTTTCGACGTTTGCGTAGCCAAGCCGGACCTCCGGCTCAAAGGCGTCGATCTGGGCGTCAAGATTCAGCAAAGCAATCGTGCCGTCGGTGAGCGGCCGTTCGTCCATCATGACTTACCCGCCTCCGGCCGATTTGGCGGCGCCATGTAGGGGAATACCTTCGAGGACCACGCAATCGGCGCGTCCACGCCGTCGCGGATACGTGGACCCTTTCCGGCATTGACGTACAACGTAAGAAGAGAGTCCACGAGGTCCTCGTTGAGCCACCTTCCTCCACAGGTAGCGTGCGTGCGCCCTTCGAGCATCGCCCGCTCGATGTCGAAATAGCTCGTCTCTGAAAAAGGCTTGGACGCATCCACAACCAGGAAATCGGCAAGCAGGAGTTCGGTCAGGGGATGGTTCCCGTGCGGGTCGAGGGGCCAATCAACTTTGCCGTCAAGGCCGTCAAAGAAGGCAAGATTGGCGTTTAACCGCGCACGATACGCTCCGGCATAAGTCTTGGAAAGATTGAAAGCGTCCTCTTCGTTATAGATGTCGCGGATCTCGAGGTCGCGATTCACAGTGTCGAAGATCTTCGCACTGAGGGTGATATTCTTGATTTCCGGCCGTCCGACTCGTTCCAGCCGCACCGGCCGTTTGCCGGCGCTTAGCGTCTCGCCAACCACAGCGAACATTGGGCCGCCCTTGAGCACGGTCGCCCACTCGATTCTGAGCACGATGCCCAACACATTCTTGCCATAGAGCCTGTCGGAACCGACTTCCTTGAAGGCGAGCTGCCTTGTCGCGATGGTTCTTTCAGCCATGGGACCGTCGAGAAAGAATGGATCGCTCCTCTGTCCCGCGAAGAGCTGCACGCCCCTCGCGCCGGCGCTCTCCTCATTCAGACGAAATGTGACGATCTCGCCGTTTGGCAGAGCGCAGCGGCCCTCTTGCAACGGTTGTGAACCGCTGAATGTGAAGTCAAAAGTGGATTCGTCGGCTGCCACAGAGAACGAGCGAGCGTCAGCGGCAATGGATACGGAACGCACGCGCAACCGGTAAATGACCGCATCGGAAAACAGGGCGGAAGGTCCGGCGTACGGAAACACATTCATAATCAGGACGAGATGCTGCGGACTCTCGCGGACAAGGGAAGGCATAGACGTCCGTGATATCGATGACCGGATCGGCGATGGCGCGAGGCCCTGAGATGTGATCGGACATGTGTGAAATCCTTCTAGCGTGCTTGTTGGGCTCTTTTTGACGTATAGTCTAGCGGACTAACCGCGTCCTCGATTGCATCGTAATTTCCCTCCAGAGCACTGCGTGTATCCGGGTCCTTAGATTGGGCGCTTGCTGTCACGTTTCCTTGTTGCCCTAGAATGTCTTCTGTCACCTGAAAGCAGTCGGCGCCGACCGGAATCCCGCAATAGACCGCAATCTGGACGAGCACCGCGCCCAATTCCTTCGGAGTAAGACCGTTGACCTGGGCACCGCGGACATGGTTGGCGAACTCTCCCATCTTGCCGAGCGCGGCGACCATACCGAGAGTGAGAATGCTGCGCTCGCGAGGCGACAAGGTATCCTCGCCCCACACCTCGCCCCAGCAGTATTCGGTCACCAGCCGCTGAAAGTCGCGGTTGAAGTCATTGACGTTTGCCAGCGCGCGGTCCACATAGGAATCGCCCAGCACCTGCCGGCGCTTGGCGAGCCCGCGGTCGTAGAGAATCTTATCCATGCTGATCTATCCTTTTCAGTGCGAATCTCCCGCGCATCATGCTTTGAGATCCCCCAACCATTTCAGGGCCGACAGGCTCGGCATGAACATGTACTCACCGCCACGCAGCACGTTGAATGACTGGATGCCGTGAATGCGCCGTCTCACTGGATCCTTTGGAATCGTGAACGTGGCATCTCCTTCCTGCAGGCCCACGAGCGGGTCGCGTTCCTCGCCAAGCCCCGTAAAATTTCCGCTGTTGATCCACTCCCGTTGCAGGAATTCCATCGTGGCCATCGCCTTGGCGCTGATGAAGAGGAAATAGATCCCGCGGGGTACTTCATCATCTCGCTCCGAAAGCGCGTTCGCGTCATAGGGTGCACCGTAGGTCGTGCTGCGCCGAATGATGCGATGGATGTTCACATCCGTGAGCACCGGCATCTTGGTATCGCGTGGGTTCACCCGCCGCATGTGGCAGCCGAGCGGCACCTGCTTGCCGTGAGGATCGTTGGCATAGTTGAAGTCGTTGTTCCGCTGCGGGTCTTGGCCAAGCTCGGGGTCGTCCTTGACCGGCGCGAGCGTCAATGGAGCGCCGCTGCGCCAACGGCCAACCAGTTTCGCTGCCAGCAGCTCGCGTTCTTCGTTCGTTTGACCATTGTCTCGGAGGAATCGGTTGAACGCTCCGACCCGCGATTGGTACTTGCGTACGCCGATGAAGGTACCGTTGCGCCCAAGCACGTCCGGTAGCAACGTCGCAAGCGGCACACCGGCCTCGCCCGGATAACCGAGGATGAATTCACCCGCTTTGATGGGACGCCCCTGTCCGGGCAATGGATCGACACCGCTGCCTTCGATTGCAGGCTGGCCGATGCCGTCCTTGTAACCGAGCGGATTGAGGTCGCCCGGCTGAGCGCCGAAGTCCTGAACGTCCACCACCGAAACGCCCGAAAAGCCGTGATACTGCTGCCGCGCCAATGCCATGGTGTGGCGCCACTTTTCTTCACTGTCGCTAAAGACACTGATGGCGATATGAATTTGGCCGCTGCCGAACGGAGGGTCCCAGTTTTTCGGATCGTTCTCTCCGCGATCAAGAAGGACGTCGGCACGCGCGGCCATTCCTACTCGAAAAGCCTCGGGAAAACTTTGCAGCGACTCCTCCGGCACACCCAGCGCCACTAGCCCGGTATAGCTGATTGCGACTGCAATCCAGGCGTCTGTCGCGTTCCACCAATCGGCCGCGGAAGCCACATGCGGCGCGAGCCTCCGCAGGAACTCACGGCCGCTGTGTGCATCGTCGATGTGCATCTTGATGTGCGTGCCGTAGTACGGCTCCGGCCGATAGCGCAGCACCGTTGCCTGGATCTCATGCAGATCTAGCGTTACGGAACTGTTGCTTTGAGCTGTTTGATTACGCTCTTCCAAGACAGCCACCGTATCCTCCTTATTAATGCTTCAAACCAAATCGGATGGACGTGACAAACACGCCAACTGTGAGCCCTGGATGCCAGCTTCAGGCGTGCTGTGTTTCCCTGTCGCGATCTACAGGTTCGGCTGCACTCACGCTGTACTTCACCTCGATGTTGCCGCTGGTGGCTAACGAGTACGGACACACGTGACTCGCGGCTTCGACCAGAGACTGGGCCGCTTCCTGGTCCATGCCCGGGATGCTCACGTTCAGCCTGAGCCGCCAGGCCGACGCCACCATGAGTGGTGCCAAGATCCACCTCGGCATCAACAACCACTTCCGCTGGCAGCGCTATCTTCTTTTTGCCGGCGATCAGCTTGATCGCCGATAGAAAGCAGGCTGACCAACCGGCCGCAAACAATTGCTCCGGGTTGGTGCCGCTGCCCGATGAGCCAGGCCGCGACAGCGTAACCTGCAGCCTGCCGTCGTCGGTGCGGGACGCGCCGTCGTCGCGGCCGCCGGTGGTGTGAGCTCTTGCGGTATAGAGGACTTTTTCGATTTTGTTCATGGTGTATAGTCCGCGCCTATAGAAGCACTCCGGGCAAGCAGCGCCTCGAAGGCCAGAAACAATTGCCTCAACCTATGTCTAAGCAACGCGAATCAGCTTCTTGTTCACGAATTCGCCGATGCCCAGATGCGACAACTCGCGGCCGTAGCCGGAGTTCTTCACGCCGCCGAACGGGAGGTCAGGTGCAGTACCGGTCGCCTGGTTGATGAAGACCATCCCAGAATCGACCTGGCGCGCGATACGTTTTCCACGTTCGACATCTTTGGTCATCACTGTTGCACCCAGCCCGTACGGAGAGTCGTTAGCCACGTCCACCGCCTCTTTTTCATTCTTCACCCGGAAAACCATCGCGACCGGAGCGAAGAACTCCTGGTGAAAGGCAGGGTTATCGGGTTTCACCTCGGTGAGAATGGTAGGTTCGAGGAAGAACCCGCGGCGATTGAGCTTCTTTCCGCCAAGCAACACTTTCGCGCCGCCTTTAACCGCGGTGTCGATCTGCTTCAGGACACCGTTAAGCGCTCCCTCAGTGCAGAGCGGTCCCAGTGAAGTTTCGGGATCCATTGGATCGCCTGGCTTCAGCTTCTCGAGCTCGTTCTTGAACCGATTCAGGAACGTGTCGGCGATGCTATCCAAAATAATGAAGCGCTTGGCCGCAACGCAGGCTTGACCGGTGTTTTGCATGCGCCCAACGATGCCCCACTTCACGGCGGTATCGAGATCGGCATCGTCCAAGACAATGAAGGGATCGCTGCCGCCGAGTTCCATCGTGCTCTTCTTCAATGCCTGACCCGCCTCGGAAGCGACCGCCGACCCCGCCCTTTCGCTGCCGGTCAACGCAACCCCTCTGATCCGGCTATCCGCGATGACCTTCGCCGACTGTTCGTTAGTTATGAAGACGTTGGTCCACGTCCCCACCGGAGCGCCGGCATCGAGAAAGAGCTTTTCGAAAGCCTGCGCGCATTGAGGCACGTTCGGCGCATGCTTGCTGATGACGGTGTTGCCCAGCATGAGATTCGGTCCCGCGACCCGCGCCAGTTGGTAGTAAGGGTAGTTCCACGGCTCGATGCAGAAAAGCACGCCAAGTGGCGCGTTCTCGATCACAGCCTCTCCTTCCTTTACCGGAAGTGTCTCGGGCGCCAGAAACTTATCCGCGTTGTCCGCATAGTATTCGAGGATGTCTGCGCTAAGTGTTGACCTCACCCTGCGCCTCGCGGAACAGCTTACCCATCTCCAGCGTGATAGGTTTGGCGAATTCGTCGAGCTTCTCTCGCAAGATTGACGCCGCCTTCTTGAGAACGGCCTTGCGCGAGGCAAGCGGTCTTAGACTCCAATCGGTTGCGTATGTCTCCTCCGCCCTAGCGATGATCGACTCCATCTCCGCGTCTGTGTGCAACGGAAATGTTTCAACCACCTCTTCGGTATAAGGGTTAATCGTTTGATACAGCATGGAAGCCTGCCTCTCTTCTTTGGCTGGCCGGTCTCAGCCAGCCGGATTTTCGTCTTGTTACGGCAATTTCAGTTTGGGGCTTGTTACGCCACTCTCTCTTGGACGACTTTGAGCACGATCTTGCCCCGTGTATGCCCTGTTTCACTCAGTTCATGAGCTTTGCGCGCTTCAGAAAGCAGCAAGACTGTTTGGATGAAAGGCTTCACCTTCCCATCGTCAACCATCCCGGCGATCTGGCTTAATTCGGAAGAGTTTGGTTGCACAAAGACATGGGTCGCGCGCACACCGAACTTGGCTGCTTCCTCTTGCGACGGCGGCGAAACAGTGGAGACAAGGATGCCGTTCTTCTTCAGCACCCCAAGCGAGCGCTGCTGAGTGTCTCCGCCGACGGTATCGAGCACGACATCCACGTCGTGAACCACGTCCTCGAAACGCGTTTTCTCGTAATCAATTGGTTCGTCAACGCCCAGTTCTTTAAGAAAGGCTTGACTGCCTCCTGAGGCAGTGGCGACGACTTGCGCCCCCTTCCACTTCGCGAGTTGGACAGCAAAGCTTCCGACGCCACCGGCGCCGGCATGGATCAAAACTTTCTGTCCTGCGCTTAGGCTGGCAACGTCGAAAAGACCCTGCCACGCAGTTAGTGCCGCCAAGGGAATCGCCGCCGCATGCAGGTGATCAATTGAGTTCGGTTTGGGCGCAACTTCGGACTCTCTCACCACAATGAATTCGGCATAGGCGCCATCGCGAGAGATGTCCGGCCGGGTAAATACGCCGTCGCCTTTCCGGAATCTAGTGACGCCTGGCCCGGTAGCCTCAACCATTCCCGAAAGATCCCAGCCTGGGATAAACGGAAATGGGTAGCGGAGCCGGTCCTTGAGGTGACCTTCCCTTATTTTCCAGTCGACGGGATTAACCGCAGCAGCATGGACACGAATGAGCAGTTCGCCCGCGGCGGGCTGCGGCCGAGGTGCCTCCTCGAACTTCAACACCTCGGGTCCGCCGTAACTATGAATGCGTACTGCTTTCATGGTCTCCATTGGCCTTCTCATCTCACGTGACTAGCAGAGGGTGCTGCGATCACGTTGATCGCAGTGCTGATATTCCCGGGTGTAGCCTTACCGTGTGCAGCCGAATTCGTCCCTCAGGCCACCTTGTCGAGGAATTCGTCGAGCGCTGGGGCGATCTTTTCGAGCCGCTTGGTCTCCACCACCGTCAAACTCGGATTGGCGACGTACCAGAAATGCGCCTGGATCTGGTGTTTCACGATGAAATCTTTTACCGCTGGGTTACGAACCCCGGGCCAACCGTCGATTTCACCAAACTGGAGGTCGAGGATGTCTGGAATCTTGGTGGCGAAATCATCGATGTAGGGATCCCAGTCGCCGTCGTAAGTGCTGGCAAAGAGCAGCTTCGTGTCGTTATCCAGGAAGACCCAGCGCATGTCGTGGACAGTACCAACCATTTCCACGCCTTGATTGCCGACGTTGCCATGCAAGGTTTCAAAAAACGCTCGCATGCGTTTCGCTCCGCCTGGTTTGAGCGGCGCGATCACCGTCAACTCCGAGACCTTACCCTGGCGGGCGCCGATTCGGCCGGCACTTTCTATCTTTTCTTTCACCGAGGCGGCGGATGCCCCGGATTCGATGGAGCGGATCACGTTCTCCAGCGCGGTTTTCGAGATATCGCCCGCGTCGGCGTAAAGCTCCCGCAGCTTCTGCAGCTTTTGCGCGAAATCCGAGGGTTGTTTTGCTGCTGTCTTCTCGACTGTTTGCGTAGTCATGTCCAAGCTCCTTTTTTATTTCCGGATTGAATATTGGTCTGCAAACTTCAAACTTTGTTTTCTCTACGAAGGCTTTTACCGCAGTACGCGCTCATGCGCGGACAGCTTTCCGTGCACGACCTCTAAGCCGCGTTCTCGATCCAGACAGTTTGGGCGTTTACAAAAGCATGCGCGCCAAAATGCGAGAGCTCCCGGCCATACCCGCTGTTCTTGACGCCGCCGACCGGCACGCGAGGATCCGATGATGTGACACCGTTGATGAAGACCCCACCGGTGTATAAGTCGCGCGCGATCTTGCGTGCCAGCGCAACGTCCCTGGTCCACACATTGCCGCTCAGTCCAAACTGGCTTGCATTCGCAGCATCAACCGCTGCATCGACGTCCGGGACGCGGGTGATCGTCGCGACCGGCCCGAACATCTCCTCGTCGAAGGCAGGCATCCCTTGTGTCACACCGCTCAGCACCGTGGGCATGTAGAAGGCACCCTTGCCGTCCTTGGGTTTGCCGCCACAGAGCACGCGTGCGCCTGCCGCAATGCTGCTTTCTACTTGCTTGTGGAGAGAATCGCGAAGGTCGGTGCGTGCCATTGGCCCCATCTGGTTTGCTGGGTCCATCGGATCACCGACCCTAATCGCCTGCGCCGCCTTTACGAACTGCTCTTCAAACTCGTCGGCGATT
This sequence comes from uncultured Acidobacteriaceae bacterium, assembly GCA_963781635.1. Lineage (GTDB taxonomy): Bacteria > Acidobacteriota > Terriglobia > Terriglobales > Acidobacteriaceae > Sulfotelmatobacter. Next base: position 21,868 of record CAWAFZ010000009.1, on the reverse strand, counting down.
TTTCCGACCAGAATGAACCGTTTTGCGGCCAGGCAAATCTGACCCGCGTTACTGAAACGTCCCTTGATACCCGCGGCAACTGCCTTCGGGATATCAGCGTCTTCAAGCACGATGAAAGCATCGGAGCCGCCCAACTCCATTACCGTCTTCTTGATCACTTTTCCGGCCTCGGAGGCGACCGCGGAACCGGCGCGCACGCTTCCCGTGACCGAGGCACCCTGGACGCGGGGGTCGTTGATCACGTTGACGATGTCTTCCGTCTTGAGAATCAGATTTTGCAATACCCCTTCCGGAAAACCTGATTCGAGAATCATGCGCTCAAGCTCGAGCGAACTCCTCTGCGTGTTGGGCGAGTGCTTTACCAAAACAACGTTGCCGGCCAGCAGCGTCGGAATGCCCATACGCGTCGCTTGCCACAGGGGGAAATTCCACGGCATGATTCCGAGTATTGGCCCAAGCGGCAGATATGAAACGTATGCTTCGACCCTGCCGGTTGCGGCGGGCGCGTCGGCAAACATCTGCGGCCCGTGCTCGGCGTACCAGTCTGCTTCCCAGGCGCACTTCTCCACCTCGGCCTCAGCCTCCGCAAGTGTCTTTCCCATCTCTGTCGTGATGACTTTTGCCAGTTGTGCCTTGTTCTTCCGCAGCGTCGCGGCGAGCTTTGAGAGTAGCTGCGCGCGTCGATGCACCGGCAGCTTCCCATAAGACTTGAAGCTCTTTTCTGCGCGCGCGAGAGCGGCTTCTGTTTCCTGAGCGGTAAAAAAGGTGAATGTTTCAATCTGCTCGTCGGTGGCCGGGTTTACGGTAGAGAAGTTAGACGAATTCATATGCCTTCTTGTGTCTCCAATCTTCTACGGCGAGTGCCCGCTGAGAGTTGAAGCAATCGCGTTACCAAACGGACGGCGTGCGAGCCATTGGCATCGACAACGCATTCAGAGGTTCGATCCCGATTGGAAGCGGTTCGATCTCTGCGAATAAGGGAAGGTCTTCCAAGATCACAAATACTTATGAAGATGGTTGGGCATCCTTTCCGACTTGAGAAAAGTCGTCACGGTCAACTCGGCTCACCACTGAACGACTGTTCGTGCGTGAACACCTGTCAGCATTTGTGCACATGTCAACGGGTAAGTCAGCCTCTCAACATAGGCCTTGAACACCCGGAAACCAGATCGAGAAAAGGCATGTTTTCAGCACACTACGGAAACCATGTTTGGCAAATGGAGTGCACTTGACCATTTCGCCCTCCGGAAACACATGAGGCGCTGAAAACCAGCAGGATTTCATGGCAACTCTCCCAACGCCCATTACGATCCCCAGGCTCTCGAAGCCCCTTCCCGCGCCCAACAGCGATTTCTACGAACTGGTCGAGACACTTTCCGCGGAAGAACTCGCGGTGGTGAAACAGGTGCGAGCCTTCATGGAAGCCAACGTTGTGCCGATCATTACGAAATATTGGGTGGAAGACGCATTTCCGTTTGAAATCTTGCCGGCGATCAAGGAACTCAACATTGGCGGCGTTGGCATGCAGGGGTACGGCTGCAGAGGCGGAAGCACGTTGCTGTTTGGCTTGATTGCGATGGAAATGGCCCGCTTCGATGCCTCGATCGCGACATTCTTCGGTGTCCACGTTGGCCTGGCAATGGGCTCCATCCACCTCGGCGGATCGGAGGAACAAAAGCAGAAGTGGCTCCCGTCGATGGCTCGCTGGGAAAAGATTGGCTGCTTCGGCCTCACCGAACCACTCGTTGGATCCGGAGCGGCGGGCGGCCTGACAACGACGGCCAAGCGTGAGGGCGACACCTGGATTATCAACGGCCAGAAGAGATGGATCGGCAACTCACCGTGGTGCGACATTTCGGTCATCTGGGCGCGTGACCTTGCCGACAATCAGGTCAAGGGCTTCATCGTGGAAAACAAGACCACGCCTGGCTTCAAGGTCGAAAAAATCCAGAACAAGATTGCGCTCAAAGTGGTCCAGAACGGTCAGATCACGATGGAGAACTGTCGTATTCCTGAAGAGAACCGTCTTCAGGGAGATAAATCGTTCCGGGATACAGCGCGGGTCCTGAAAATGACTCGCTTCGGCGTCGGCTGGATCGCGACCGGATGCGCAATGGGCGCATACGAGAATGCTCTTAAGTATGCCCAGGAACGCCTGCAGTTCGGAAAGCCGATCGGTTCGTTTCAGCTTATACAGGACCTCCTCGCGAAAATGCTCGCCAACATTACTGCTTCGCAGTGTCTGGTGGTTCGCATGGCTCAACTGGAGGCAGAAGGAAAACTGACCGACGCGCATGCGGCGCTTTCGAAAGCGTTCTGCACGGCCAAGTGTCGTGAGACGGTCGCTTGGGCCCGAGAGGTGTTGGGCGGAAACGGCATAGTCGCAGACAACAACGTGGCGCGTTTCTTCGCAGACTCCGAAGCCCTCTACTCCTACGAAGGCACGTATCAAATGCAGAATTTAATTGTTGGCAAGGCCATCACCGGCTTGAGCGCGTTCGTGTAAGCGTGGGCCGCAAGCGGTAAGAACTATGAGCAAGTGACAACAAGGTCTGACAGTAAGGACAGTCGAAACCTGCATTCAACGGAGTATTATGGCGAACGACAACATTTTTTCCGGCTTGAGAGTTGTCGACTTCGCCAGCTTCATCGCGGGTCCCGGCGCAGCGACCATGCTGTCCGACTTCGGCGCGGACGTCATCAAAGTCGAGCCGCCCGGATTTGGCGATCCCCACCGGCATACCTACAAGACACCGCCTCACCCGAGCTCGAGCGAGAACTACGCGTGGCATCTCGACAATCGTAACAAGCGTGGACTCGCGGTCGATCTCAAATCGGCCCGCGCGAAAGAAGTTCTTGAGCGGCTCGTCAAATGGGCCGACGTGCTGGTTGTCAACTTCCCACCACCGGTACGCAAGCGTCTTAAGCTCACGTACGAAGAAGTGGCGCCCTGGAATCATCGCCTTATTTATGCCGATCTGTCGGGCTATGGCGATGAAGGTCCTGACGCAGATCTCCCGGGATTTGACATCACTGCCTACTGGGCGCGCAGCGGCTTACTGGCCCTGACGCGCGATGCGGGTGCTCCCCCCACGCTTCCCCCCCTGGGCAGTGGAGATCACGCAACCGCCGTCGGGCTGTACGCGGCCATCGCAACCGCTCTCTATCGGCGCGAACGGACAGGAAAAGGTTCGCACGTCACCACCTCGCTCGTCGCGGAAGGAGCCTGGTCCTGCTCGATGTATGTTCAGGCTGCCCTGTGTGGGGCCAAGTTTTTCCCCCTGCATGACCGTAAGAATCCGCCCAATGCGATTCTCAATGTGTATCAGGCCGCGGACGAGAACTGGTTCGTGCTCGTCGTTCAGTCAAAAGATTGGCCAGCTTTCGCAAAAGCAATTGGCCGCCCAGAACTCATCTCGGACGTCCTGTTTGCAGATGAGAACGCGCGCGAAACCAATGCCTCTCAATTAACCGAAATGCTTGACCAAGTCTTCGCGTCCGAGCCGCTCGCGCACTGGCGCTTGGTGCTGGATGATGCGCGCATCACCTACGGCGTGGTGCGGCATCCCTCGGAAGCCATGACGGATCCGCAGTTGCACGCCAACGACATCATTGTGCCTCTTGACGGTGCGGGTCAGAACTTGAAGCACACCGTAAGCAGTCCGATCAAGGTACATGGCATCGCAAAAGTGCCGGCACGACGAGCTCCGGATCTCGGCGAGCATAACGAAGAGGTGCTCAAAGAGCTTGGCTTCACTGGTAGTGATATCGAAGCCCTGCGGTCCAGCGGGACGATCCCAGGGATCGAGCGGGCATCAGTCGCGGCGAATTGAAGCGAATCGAGGAGTAAATGGCTCAACCAAGAATCGTTATCGTCGGAGCGGGTTTTGGCGGACTGGCCGCCGCCAAGGCTCTCAAGACATACCCCCGCACAGATCATCTTGATCGACCGGGCAAACCACCACTTGTTTCAGCCCCTGCTTTACCAAGTGGCAACGGCAGCGCTCACCCCGAGCCAGATTGCGACGCCAATCCGCAGCATTCTTCGCAAACAGAAGAACGTCACGGTGGTCCTCGGAGAAGTAACTGGAGTGGACAAAGAGCGAAAGTGCGTACTGGTTAGCACTGTGGACCGAGAGCGAGTACCTGTGGCCTACGACTACCTGATCCTCGCCACAGGAGCGACTCACAGCTATTTTGGTCATAACGAATTTGAGGAGTTCGCGCCGGGACTGAAGAGCCTCGCCGATGCGGTGTCCGCCCGAAACAGAATCTTGCAAGCCTTTGAACAGGCCGAGGCCGAAGACGATCCGAGCCGGCATCGCGACCTGCTGACTTTCATTCTGGTCGGTGCCGGCCCCACAGGGGTGGAGATGGCGAGCGCGCTGGCCATTCTGGTCCGAACCACTCTGAAATCAGATTTTCGGCGGATCGATCCGACATCCGCAAGAATTGTGCTCGTCGATATGGCACCGCGAGTGTTGCCTCCATTTTCTGAGGATCTCTCAGAAGCCGCGAAGCGACGGCTTGAGGACTTGGGCGTGGAGGTGCGTCTCGGACACAGTGTGGATCAGATCGACGATGACGGAATTGTGGTGGCGGGAGAGCGAATCGCGAGCAAGACAGTGATCTGGACGGCGGGGGTTGCGCCGTCCCCCGCCGGCAAGTGGCTGAAGGTGGAAACCGACCGTGCCGGCCGGGTACGTGTCCAGAAAGATGTGACTGTACCCGGACATCCGGAGATCTTTGTAGTTGGCGATACGGCGTCATTCGAGGAAAACGGCAAGCCGCTTCCCGGCGTTGCGCAGGTAGCTATGCAGCAAGGACGTTATGCAGGAAAGGTCATTCACAGCCGCGTAACCGGTAGCACGCCGCCAGGTCCATTTAGTTACTTTGACAAGGGCAACATGGCGGTCGTTGGCAAGGGATTTGCCGTCTTGCAAAGTCACAAGGTGCGAGTGAGCGGTTTCGGAGCGTGGCTCGCCTGGGCGGCGATCCACCTGCAGTTCCTGGCGACATCAAGTCTCCGTTTGACGGTATTCCTGCAGTGGGTTTGGACCTATATCACGGGTCAAAGGGGCTCTCGGCTCATTGTGAATCACCATGGGCCACAACCAGCGAAGGCTGCGGAGGAAACCCCCAGCAAGTCAGCAGTCGCATAAACAACGTGAAGAAAGCTATCAATGAGCGGCGTGGCTAGTCGACCTTCAATGAACATTTGCCACGCGGGTCCGGCCAATAAGTTGCCGTCCACATTGACCGGTATACAAAGCGCCCATGCTCAAGGTCACGATCGCTGATACGCCATCGGAATGTCGCATTACACTCAGCGGGAAGCTCATAGGCCCGTGGATTCAAGAGCTGCGGAAGGTTTGGGATCAATGTCGCTTGCACGCCCCCACGCGAAAGATTGTTTGCGACCTCAACTATGTGATTCAAATTGACGAGAACGCCAATCCTTTGCTCATCGAAATGATGGCTGAGGGAACCGAGTTAGTATCCGACGGCGGCTTGAACGGCTGGCTGATTCAGGCGCTGAAGGATGGCAGGAGTCATGTCTGGACCCGGGTTGCCCATCACAAATCCGGTATTGGCTACAGCGTCGACGCCAAGCAACGCCTGGTGACAACGGTGGCTGAAGGCACGGTTTCGGCGGCGGACGTGCGCGAACATCTATCGAGTGAGCAACGAGATTCGGCTCTTCCGTTCCGCGAACTCATCGACGCTCGCCATGCCTGGATCGACTTATCGTCGGCAGAAGTTCGGGAAATCGTGAACCTTCTGCGTTCGCTTTCGCTTCAGCATTATCTCGGTCCAACCGCAGTGGTCGTTTCCAGCCCAGTCGCATTCGGAGTCATGCGCATGCTGGAGAGTCTGGTTGAGGATGTGTGCGTGGTACGCGCATTTCGCGATTTCGCTCAAGCTGAGACCTGGGTTCGCGATGTGTGTGTCTAGGATTGGATTCGCGTCAGCTTGTGGGCGGTTGTGCCAGACATCCACGGAGCTGTAGTCGCTGCAGTACTGTTTTGTCCTCTCAAGGCGAAGGAGGGGCTGTGACCAGAGACATCGTAGTGAATTCCGGCTTCCCAGCATACGTCCAAAACATATCCATAGGGTCTCACCAGTTCTTGGCTGACGAGCCCCCAGAGGCTGGCGGCGCTGACGCAGGTCCCAACCCATACGAACTGGTGATGGCTGCGTTGGGCGCCTGCACCAGTATGACGGTTCGAATGTACGCCGAGCGGAGAAACTGGCCGCTTGAGAAAGTACAGGTGCGATTGAAATTCTCAAGAATTCACGCCGTAGATTGTGATGACTGCAGTCGCAAGAAAGGAATCGTAAATAGAATCGAAAAGCGGATCACCTTCAGTGGCGACTTGTCCGAGACCCAACGGGACAGGCTTCTGTACGTGGCCAATAATTGCCCCGTTCACCGGGTCCTGGCGCGTACGATTGAGATTTCTTCAACGAGCTAAGCGTTGACCTAGTATGAGCGGTCACCATCTGAGTCACTTCGCGGCTGCCTGTGCCAGACTAGAGGGATCAGCACTTTTTATTGTCGGCTGGTTAGTTTGCCTTGCTGACCGCTTCGGGACTGAATGCATTCGCCATACTACGCGCAATGCCGCGGTCAGAGGAACTGCGAGGTAGATGCCCACGATCCCACCGATCTTGGCGCCGACGAGCACCGCGAAGATCGCAGCTAGTGGATGGAGTTCCAACTGACGTCCCATGATTCTCGGATACGTGAAGTAATTCTGCGTGACCCTCCAGATGATCAGAAGCAGGATCATCCACACCCAATGCGCGTGATTGACTACGCCTACGCCAATGATCAGGGCCGCTGTGGTCATCCAGCCCGCCGCAGGTATAAACTCCAACATCCCGCCGAGAGCAGCCAGCGCGACTGCGTGCGGAAATCTGAAGAGCAGCATAACTGTGGAATAGAAGGCGAACGACAAGCTGCAGAGAACTGCCTGGGCTCTTATGTACAACGTGAGCATGCTGTGCAGTTCTGCCGTGAGAGCTCGGACGGTCTCCCGGCTGTCTTCCGGAAAGATTAGGCTGGTAAGAGCATCCGCGATGTGATCGCCATCGCGCAGAAAGAAGATAGCAAGGACTGGGATGAGCAGAAGACAGCCGAACACCTCCGCAGCATGGGAGATGTAGCGATCCGCTACCTTCACGAGGTCTTGAACGTTATCTCGATGCCGAAGAAGAAATGATTTGAGGCGCACCTCTTGCGTGTCAGTCCAACCATAGTCTTTACCGAGATCCGTCGCGATCTCCCCGGTAGACAATCCATCTAGTATTGCGGGAACTCTATCGAACAGTGTGACCGTCCTGCTCGCAACTCCCGGCGCAAGTCCATAACCTAGAAACGCAATCACAAGCAAGAAGGCCAAATAGACCTCCAGCACGACGGGACCTCTCAGGTTCCGAAAAAATAAGGAGTGCCGCTCCAGGAACTTGACGACCGGATTTATAAGGTAGGCGAAAAAGATAGCGAGTACAAAGATCAGGATGATCGGCCACGCTCTGTACACGAGGATGCACACGCACGCGACCAGCAGAGTGGTCAGCACGACGTTAAGAGTACGGTGGTCCGGAAATCCCATCGCAGATTCTCCGTAGGCGACTGCCGCTCCCGTCAGTTCAGAGGAGAGTGTTTTCCCGCATTGCCCATCGTGGGTTGAATTGCGCCGGGAGCGGGCAATGGATCCAGCAGCTTATCTATAGCCCGTCCCATCGCGCCGTTCATTGCCGAGACAACGGCGGACACATCGTGCTGGCTGACTGTTCCAGCCTCGGAAACCGAGTTGGTCCACACCGTCGCACCCGAAGCAAGGCTCACCATCTGGGCGGAGATTACAACCTGGACCTTAACTCCGCCTTCGTAGTCGATTTCGTTGAGCTCTTCGAGGCGTCCGCTGAGAACGTAATCGACGTCGGAACGCCCATCGTAAGTTCGGACTTGCGCGAAGTTGCCGCTCGCGCGCATCCGGTCTGTCACGGCGTTGGTCAGGAATTCCCGCGGGTCAACCGCCCAGCGGTGGTAATTGTAAAAGCCGATTTGTTCCGGAGACGTCTTGTACACAATCGGTCCTTGCCGCAGGTAAACGGGCGACCGGAATTCGCGTACCGCCAGGGTTGCGCGAACATTTTCTGCCACCGGCGGGTCCGGCGGGGGTGGCAGGTGGAGCGTGTAGTAGTTCGGGTACTTCACCGGCCCCCCGCAGCCGGCCAGGATCAGAGTTGCCAGAATTAATCCAACTGCCTTCAGATGCTTTTTCATACCCACCTTCATTATTGTTGCGGGACCTGTCGTTCCTTCGGTTGCTTGATCCGAATCAGGCTCCACGGACGCTGCTTCAGCGAGTCGGTCAGCTGATCCAGGTTGTCCGTTGCCTGGCGCAGGTTCTCCACTGTGTCGTCGATCTTGTAGTCATTCGCACGTACCATGACCTGCATATCCGTCAGTAATTGCCTGGCCTGCAGCAGCGTGTTTTGCAGTTCGGCCAGATCCTTGCGGACCGGTTCCCGTACATCGGTCACAGTGCCATTCACATTCTGGATGGTGTCATCCGCGTGCTGGCTAAGCGCGGTCAATTGATCGGAAATACGATCAATCTTTGGACCCTCAGTCGCCAGTATGCCGTTGACGTTGTCCAACACAGCTTGAACCTTCTTTTGCGTGGGCGGACCGGTCACGGTGTTCAGATTCGCAAGGAGGCTTCGCGCATCTCCGCTGATGCCTTCAAGCTCCCCCTGTGCCTGCGTGATGAGCGCGTTGGCGCTGTCGGCAACATCGGCCATCTTGCCGGCGATCTCATCCAGGCTGGCGGCCTCCTTCGACGGGATTGCGGACCCGGGCGCAAGCCGCTTCGCATCGTTGCTGCCAGTGGTGATCGACAACGCAGCACTATTCATGAGGCTCACCAAACCCAGCTTGGCCACGGACTTTTCGTTGAGAGGCGTGCCCTGTTTCACGTCGAGCCGAATCTCAATTCGAGTCGGGTCTTCCGTCCACGGCCGAACGGCTGTTACTTTTCCCACGGTGATCCCACCAAAGAGCACATCAGCTCCCGGCTCAAGGCCGCCGGCGTAACGCAGGTAGGTTCGATAGGGGACCGTATCCCCGCTGAACTGCGCATGCATCAGATAAATGATGGTGAATGCCAAGATCGAGAAACATCCCAGGACGAAGGCCCCAACTTTTGCTTCGGTTGTCATTCTGAGGCCTCCTGAGTCTGCAAGTATTTGCCAAAGTAAGCTGCGACTGCAGACGTCTTCGTCATATCTTCCGGAATACGATCGAGAAAATGCCGCACTCGGGGATCCTGGTTCTCCCTGATTTCATCTTTCGTGCCAATAGATGTGAACCTGCCGTTGTAGAGCATCGCGATTCTGTCAGCGATTCGGAATGCGCTCGGCAAGTCATGAGTCACCACAATGACCGTCATCTGGAAAACCTCTTTAAGAAGAAGGATGAGTTCATCCAGTTCTGCCGCGACAATAGGATCCAATCCGGCGGAGGGCTCATCGAGCACAAGAATCTCGGGCTCAAGCGCCAGAGCGCGTGCGACCGCGGCCCGCTTCTTCATGCCGCCGGACAGTTCTTGTGGATGTAACTTGCCGAAGTCCCCAAGACCAACCACAGCCAACTTCATCCATACGACGAGGTCGATAATGGGAGGTGCAAGCTTGGTGTGTTCTCGCAGGGGTAGTGCGACATTGTCCTCGACCGAGAGCGAATTGAACAATGCGGCGCTTTGAAAGGCCACGCCGATGGCGCGCCGGACGGATTTCAGTTCGGCGTTTGCGCAACGGGTAACGTCAATCCCTTTCACCAAGACACTACCTGACTTGGGACGCTCGAGGGCGAGGATCTGCCGCAATAGCGTGCTCTTGCCTGAGCCGCTGCCGCCCAACAGCACCATGGTTTCTCCGTGCTCGATGTCGAGACTGAGCCCGTCCAGTATCCGGCGCCCATCGTATTCGACCACCAGGTCGCGAATCGAAATGATCGGCATCAGGATTTCACCGTGAAGTAGAAAATGGCAGTGAAGACTGCGTCAGCGACGATTACGAGAAAAGTAGACTTCACCACCGCACTGGTTGTGGAGCGGCCTACGGAGTCGGGCCCTCCGCGGACACGGAAGCCTTCCAGGCAACCAACATGAGCAATGATGGTGGCAAAGGCCACGCTCTTGATGAGTCCGGTGATCACATCGCGCAGCACGATGGAGTCCAACACGTAACGGAAGTAGAGCAGCGGGTCGAGCCGGGTGCTGAAGAACATGAATAATCCACCCGCCAATATTCCGCAAACATTCGAGATGATACTGAGACAAGGAACACTGATCAGCGCAGCTAAGTATTTTGGGGCCAGCAGGAACTCCACGGGTTCAAGCGCCATGACTCGAAGGGAATCGATCTCCTCCGTCACCTTCATGGTTCCGATCTCAGCTGCGAAAGACGAGCCCGACCTTCCGCTGACGGCAATGGCGGTGAGGAGTGGACCGAGTTCACGCGTGAAGCCTACAGCGACGAGATCGATGACATAGTGGATGGCTCCAAAGCGTCGTAGTTCCGAAGCCCCTTGCATGGCAAGGATGAAGCCGGTGCAAATCGCCATCAGCGATACCATGGGCAGCGCATCCACGCCGATCTGCAGCATCTGGCGTACCGCTGCCTTCCACCGATAACGGTTCCCGACCAACGGTAGCGCGCTCCCCATGGCGCGCAGCGTGGCCCACAGCTGAATGTTCAGACTCCCGACATAGTCGAGCTGGGCGATTGTCCCTCTGCCGACGCTTTCGAGAACGGTTGCCATCAAGAAACCTTCACCACTGTAGAAGCATGTCCATAGCCATTGATTTCGAAGATATCCAACAATCCGGTCACTTCGAATAAATGGAGCACTCGGCCTTGCAGTCCCCGAATGCGCAAAGCTTTGCGGCGACTACGCGCGATCTTCAGTCCTTCGACGAGAGTCGCAATGCCCGATGCGTCCAGGTAGGAGACCTCGGTCAAATCGACGACTACGGTTTCCGTCGATTCCCCTTGCAGCACGGCGAGGAGCCGATCCCGAAGGGCGGGCGAAGAGTCAATGCCAAGATGCCCCCGCAAGCGCACGAGCGTCTCTCCGTCCGCCTCGCTCAGAATGATCTCCAGGTCGGGCGCGGGCATCTTGCTCGTCAAGCGGCCACCCCTTCCGGTGTCAGGTGCCTTCGCGTCATCTATTCAGGTTTCCGCCCCATAGCGTGGATGATCTCGTCGCTCGCCTGCGTGTAGTCCAGCTGTGACTGTAAGAGCAAGGTCTGGGCGTCCAGTTCCTGGGCGGTTGCTAAATCCGCCTGGGAGGTTAGCGCTTCTCCCCGCACGAGTTGCTGATGCAGAACTCGATTGGACTCGGTGCGCAGGGCCAGCAGTTCCTCGGATACGTTCCGCATTTGCTGAGTTCTTTCCAGCTTGTTGTATGCGGTCTGCACCGCCAGTTCGACTTCATCAGTGAGCCGAGCAAGATTTTCTTTCGCCTGTGCCAGCTGGGCTTGCCGCTCACGAAGAATCCCGCGCTTGCGCCCCGAGTCGAAGAGGTCATAACTGAAGTGAACACCAAAAGAGCCGAAATTACGGGCCAGAAATGGAACATTGTTTTGGTAACTATAGCGGGCGAAAGCCTCCACATCCGGCACATAGAGGTCCGTCTTAGCCAGGCGAATCGCGGCATTCGCTTTCTCCACTTCGTTGCGCGCTTCAGCAATCTCGGGATGAGAAGCGAGTGCTTCAGTCACGCATTCCTCGCGAGCGCACGCCGGCGCTGCTTCCACGGTGGTGGGATCAAGGTCCAGCCCAGTTGTGAGTGGCAAACCTATGGTGTCGTTGAGCTGCAGCTTAAGGTCGGAGAGCTGCAGGTCGGTAGTTAGCAGTTCCTGTTTTGCCTGGAGGAGTTGCGCGCGGCTTTCGATCAAGTCTTCTTCCAAAGTGCTGCCATATTTCACCTGTTGGACGCGTTCGCTCTGCAGTTCGTCCGACGCTTTGATTCTGGCTTCCATGGCGGCACGGTGAACCTGTGCGATTAGAACTCTGTAATAGAGTTGATGTACTTTCAGGGCCACATCATTCTGCGTTCCTTGCGCCCTCTGGCGTGAGGCCTTCAGTTCTGCTTGCGCGATGTCGTTCATGGGCCGGATTTTCAGTAGCGTAGTCAGGGGCTGAGTCAGTTGGGTGCCACTGGTCGTAAGGTCACGTCCACCTTGGTTAAGAGTCGCTGTCGCAGAAGGAATGGATGTGCCTGCGACTGTGCCGAGACTGCCAGCATTGATCTGTATCAGCTGCGTGTCGGTCAGATGTACGAAGTTGCTGTCATTTCGAATCGTGGGAAAATAGGCGCTTCGCGCAACTTCTTTGGCATGCTGCTGCTCGTCTACCTTGTATTCGGCGATGTGGACGCCGTGATTGTGCTGCATGGCCAGCTGCACGGCCTCGCGCAAGGTAATGTGGCGAGCAGGAGTGTCGCCGGGCTCACCAGCAAAGGCAGAGATGTACGAGAGAGCCAGCATGACGAGCGGCGGAAGTGATTTCCATTTCATGAGTGCGTCTCCTTACCCGGCTGCATCGTACGGAGGTCGCCGTAGTTCAGTGGCGATTTGCGGAGCAGGGCGACGAAAAGAAGTGCGATGGCGCACGTCCACGCGACCAACAGGAAGCCGTCAATGAGGCTCAAAGAATAGGCCTGAAGACGTAATCGGGCTCCGATCAGACCTGCAGCACGGGCGGCTGCCTCGCCGGCCCCGAAGGATTTGGCGTAAAGGCCTCCCGCCAAGGCGTGGAGATTTCCTTCTGTGATCCAGCTTCCCTGGGTGACGTGCAACCCCAACAGGTTTGAATGCAGTTGCTCTCGTGCGGCGATAAAGTGGCCCATGTACACGGCGCCGACTGTGCCGCCAAATAAACGAACCGTATGAAAGAAGGCAGAGAATGTCAGGATCCACTGCGGTTTCGACAACCCCCCTGTGAAGATTCCCTGCAAGATAATGCACGCCACCAGCCCGATGAGGGAAAACGATTGTCCGACTCCGATGAGCAGTTCAGTGCGATAGTAGTTTTCCGCCGCCCATGTACTCGTGTACTGGGCGCTCATCACAGCCGCAAACGCCGTGCAGGTCAACCCAGCAGCCAAGAGCAGCCGAGGATCCAGGCCGCGAAGCAAAAGAAGTCCTCCCGTAACCGCGACGAGCAGAAGTGGGGCCGCGCTCCAGATGATGGCGGGAGCAATCTGGTCCGCCTCAAAACCACGAATAGCCAACGATTGCGGAATGAGAATGATGGTTAAAGTGAGCGTGAACCGAAACCAGAAGAGCAGAGATCCCAGCAGGACGGTGTTCCATTTCCAGAGATAAGGAAGCGCCACCAGCGGGTTGGGACCGCGTAATCGTCGTATGAGCGCGCACAATATGAAGAACGCGCCAGTCCAAAACAACCCGTTGAATACGCCGGAGCGCCACCAGTCGAGCCTTTGGCCTTGCTGAATGGCGGTAAGCATCAGGGCCAGTCCGACACTCAAATACAGGAATCCCACAAAGCTGGGCGCAGGGCCGTTCTTCTGTCTAACTGGAGCGGGGGGTATCCCATAGTAGACGCAGGCCATCATCACCGGTGCGATCGCGGCTGAGCCCCAGAACATCCAGTGCCAGGAAAGATGGTCGCGGTACCAGCCGTAGAGTGATGGCGCCACATTGACCGCGCCATCTATGAACGTTGCATAGAACGCCATCGTGATAGGCAGGAATCGCAGCGGACTAATCCGCAGTGCAAAAGTCAGGGTAAGCGGATAAAAGGTGCCTGACGTGAGCCCGGCGACAATCAGCGCCGCAACCAGCAAACTATAACTGTGTATCAGCGGCAGGAAGGTGCACGTCACGGCAAATACTCCTGCCGAGAACAGAAGGATGCGGCGTGGTCCGAGCAAGCCTCCCAGAAAGACCGTAAAGGGCCCGATAAACATGACGGACGCGTTATAGGCGCTGTCGAGCCATGCACCTTGGTCGTAACTGACGCCTACGTGACCCTTCAGATCCGCAAGCCCCAGCGAAAGCATCCGACCAGTGAGCGTGACGAGTCCGGCTCCGATGAGAACCCCGAAAATCCCTAGCACCGGCCGCGCGGAAAGCTCAGAGGGAATAGCAGCAGCGGTGGCACGCGCAATTTCCGCCGGTGCAGGTGGGCGAGCTGTGATCGTGGTGGCAGCCATGATGCTCCCGTTATCGACTTGTGCGGACCGTTGCCACTACAGAAAGACCCGGTCGCAGTTCGGCGAGGCTGGCATCATCCAGTCCGATCTTTACCGGAACGCGCTGCACGACCTTGGTGAAGTTGCCGGTGGCGTTGTCGGGTGGCAGCAACGCAAATTGCGAACCGCTGGCGGGCGCAATCTCGATCACTTTGCCGCGGAAGACCTTCCCGGGATACGCGTCAATGCGGATTTCGGCTGGGTCGCCAACTTTCACGTTCGTGAGTTGCGTCTCTCGATAATTCGCCTGGACCCATTTCACTTTGCTCACGAACGAAATCACTTGCGTGCCAGGGGAGACCAACTGTCCGGGTCGAACCTGCCTTTCGCCCACCGTGCCGTCTGCGGGTGATTCAATCCTCGTGTATCCCAGGTTCACCTGTGCGACGGTAAGCCCGGCCTCCTTGCCTCGCAGATCAGCGATGAGCTGGAGTTCCTGGGAATTCAGAACGTCGTAACCGCGGCGTTCGGCTTCGACTGCCGATTGACTACTGGATAACATTGCCTTGGCTTGCTCCAGCGATGCTTGCCGGCTGAGCAGTTGCGCGCGCGAGCCTTGTTCTGCGGCCACCGCTTGCTCAACTTTCTGGCGAGTGGTGGAGTTGGTCTCGATTAGAGCCTCCTGACGACGACGCTCCGAAAGTGTGCGGTCCAGATCGGCCTGCGCGGCCGCAATTCCCGCTTCCGCCGCGGCGATTTCGGCCTGTGCCTGCGATACTCCGGCGAGCGCCCGGTCGATTTTGGCCTGCTGCAGTTGCTTCTGGCGCCGGTTGTTCTCGATGGCCGCTTTCGCCGCCGCTACCGCGGCATTCGCCTGAGCAACCTGGGCCTGGTAATCGTCGTCTTGCAGTTCGATTAGTAGCTCGCCTTTGTGGACTTGCTGATAGTCAGAGACGTGTACGGCGCCAACAATCCCGGAAACCTTGGTGCTGAGCGGGGTGAGGTCGCCGCGAACGTATGCGTCATCTGTAACCTGGTTCGCTTTACCTCCTTCCCACGAATTCCAGTTCCGGGTGAGCGTAATTAAGACTGCCAAGGCGAGCATTACAACCAGGACGGGCGTGAGGTATCTCTGCCACCCAGAAGAAGGCGGAGTTACGCTCGCCTCTTTCCTTGGCAGTTCCGGCCTCGCTGCGGGTGCTGGAGACTCGACGGGGACGGGGGACGCAGACATTAATCACGCTCCTTGGTTTGCAAGAGATATGGCGAGGGCGGAGTCTTTGGTTCCTACATCTCAAAGGGACCTCGACCCGTACCCGCACTCTCGTTTGCACCTGATGTTCCACATCTCAAGCCTTTGCCGCCTGGCGCCGACATGCCCAAGCAGTGGATTTGACGCCATATGGCCGGTAGTTTTGTACAGACGGCAGTATTCCGACATCCTGACTTTGACACTGTGGGTCTGCTGACTTTTTGTGGCGCCCGGCCAAGCCTGTATCGGTCGAGTACGCTGTGAGCGCGATGATCAGCAGAGGATATTCTGACGCGCCACTCTTAGGATTGTGAGTGGAATACGGATGCGAGTCGATTGTCCCGATCTCCGCTCGATGGCATCGACCAACACAAGTCGGTCACCGACCACGATCGGATCGCTTATCAGATCGTAGTCTGCGCCATATAGTCGGACTTGCATGTTCCGCCCGTAGCCCAATCTCTTAAGGCTCTCGCAAAGGTTCCTCTGTCGTTCTTCCGTCATTACAGGGCGTTGCGACCGCTCACGGCTGCGTGAAAAGCTCATACACGTCGGGAGCAGTTGCGGCACCCCCCGGAAACTGCTGAATTCCAAGCGCTCTCAGGCACAAACGCAGGATGCTTTCATGATGAAGGAGCTGATCGGACACTGTGCCTGGCTTTGTTTTCGAGCTGATGATCAGAGCTGGTATATGCCCGCCACCGCGGAGGGATGGGACCTTGGGATCAAGTCGATTGTCAGCCTTCGGTCCTCGGCCGCAAGCCTCATCAAAGGTGATAATCAGCAGCCCGCTGCGTTTGAAATCCGCATCCTCCAGCAAAGGACCAACGTTCCGGCTGAGCCATTGGTCAATTTGCTGGAATGCGGCATGATCGCCGCAAGCCGCTTCTCTACGGGTCTTCGCATTGTCGTGTCCGTCATCATGAATATTGGGCACGATGAACGAATAAGCCGGGAATGCGTGGTTTTGAAGGTCCCTCTCAAAATTGGGCTCAAACGGTACGAGATTGGATTTCTGCGGTGGGTGGTCTCGGGTCCCGTGAACAACTGTCGCAAAATACGCAAATGGATTGTGGCGCTTCACATATCCGGCGTGGTTGGACGTGAGTGAGCCCGCCTCGGGAAGACCCTCCAGATAAGCCTTCCAGGTCTTTTTATTGTCGGTCAGAATGCTTGCGATGTTCTCGCCAGGAACCAACTCGGCATGAAGATTTGCAAGGAAGCCGTCCGAAGTCCATAGGCTGGAAAATCCCGCGTGGCCAGCCGTGAGGTAGAAGTAGTTGTTCACCGAAGGGTGAGTATTGGCGTAGTAGTTTGTGGCGAGGCCATATTCGCTGATCAATGAATTGAAATATGGCAGGTCACTCTCGTTCCCGACTACGTCGTCGTAGTCCTGGTTTTCCTCGACGACAACGAATACGTGTTCGAATTCCGGTATTCCGGATTTCGGGGAAGCCGATTGTGGAGCACCGTGACATTTGCCTGGCAACATTCCGACAACTAGTGCACCCAACGAGAACAGAATTGTGCTTCGCATGAACATACCTACGTCCGACCTTCCGCTTCCACCGTCTCTCTCACGATGTGGGAAACGGTATCCTCTACCGCACCTCTTACGGCGTCTTCGAGCCTGTGCTCGAACTTATTTCTAGCGAACTCCGCGCCCGGCATGTCACGAAGCGCTTGTCGCAAAGCGCGTTCTACCACCGGTTGCAAAGGGAGGTCTCTAACCACGACCTTAGCCAGTCTCTTGACGGCGCTGGTTGCCGGGACCTTCATCTCTTCCGCTTGTTCGATTTGTGGCCTTAACGTTGCCCAGTCGTTTTCGAATGTATGCCGCAGCGAGCGCACAATGTCGCTCTCGTGAACAATGAGGCCCAATTCGCGACGTCGATCGAGTTCTGCTTCGCGCAGACTTTGACTTCCAATGAACGCCGTGTGGCGATCGCGAATGATCGTCCGCGTGTGGAAGCGCATGCGCATCATTCCGCTGGAACCGATCTTCCTCGAACTCTTGCTCACCCGACCTATAATTCGAATCTCTACTCCCGCTTTGGCTCGCCCCCGGAACAATCGGATCATCTGTGGATCGCTGATTTCAGGATCGTAAATGAGCAGCTCTTGTCCCGCTCCCTCGATAAAGCGGGAAAGCTCCTGGCGGGCGTTTACAGGGCTCACGAGGAAGGTCTTCAGTCCAGGTGTGTAAGTCTGGCGTTTAAGGTCCGCTTCAAAGAGTTTTTCAGCCTCTTGGACGAGGTCCCGGTTTCGCGTAATTAGCCCGAAGCTGCGAGTGCTGCCGATATCCAGATGGGTGTAGTTGAACGTCAGCACGTAAAGGAGTTCACGATCAACAATCATGAATTTGTAGTGGTAACGCAATAGATCGGCCGGAGTCCGCGACACCTCGATTCCCGCCGGAAGAAAGTCCATTTCTAAGTTCCGCAGTTGTTTCTCCTCGCCGCGGTTTGTGTTTGCGATGAGAGCATGCACAGATACGCCGCGAGCGACCGCCCTTTCGAGCGCACGCTGGATATCTGTCCGATCGAAACGGAAAATCGCGATTTCGATCTTTCGTCGCCCCATCGATTGCCTTAATGAGGGGAGTCACGCCGTCGTCGGGTTGAGAGAATCAGTTTCACGTTTGTCTTAAGGTTGGTACCAACTTCCGCTTTTGGTTAGTGCACATGAGGTTCCAAACGTCATTCCTGAGCCGCAAATGCGCATCCCTACGCGCCCGTTTCGTATTGAATCGCGCGACGCGCCGATTGTCTGTCCATCAGTCATCGAATTGTTGACGCTGTCAGAAGAGGAGTTGGATTCTTGACGGTTCTTACTCTACGCCTTCGGCGAGATGAGTAGCGAGTTTGATGACCTCATCACTTTGTTGCTTTTTACGCGATAGTTGCGCAGGCATGCGCGCCTAACCCCACACAAACCCGATGAAACTAGTTTGGCTCGGTGCATGCATATGTGTCTTTCCAAGCGGCGCAGAGCAGTGGTTCTTGCCCTGGAGCTGTGCGACCGAGACCCGGAGAGCATCGCCGGAGTGCCGCATTTCGGAAATTACTTGGGAGGAACAAATATGAGGACGTCTCACGTGGAATCTACTCGTCCGGTTCGCAAGAAGTCAGTTGACTAGGCGCGGATCATGCTGTCAGTTGCATGTTGGCTCTGCCGGCGCTTGCTCAAATGGCCGCCTCGGAGTCACCGTTACCCGATGCGCCGTCGGCCGAGTTCGTCTGCGTTACCCAATGCGCCATCTGCTGATTTGTCTGCGGTTGCTCTAGCGTCACGACTACCGCCGCCACAGATCATCCATTCACACTTGGAGAAAGGGCCCGATGCGCATGCTAGCGCTGTATTAGTCCTGTGACGATCATCGGTCCAGCCTTCGCGGCCGGAATCGGCCAGGCGCAAGATGAACCTCCAAGTTGGGGAGGAGGTGCATAGCTTTCGGCAAGCGTTACGGGTCGGCAGCAGCGCGGAGGGTGATCGCCGAGACCGTCATTTTTGGGTTTGCGGCTGCTGACGGCGAAGACCCGCGATACCTCCCATCGCAAGATCGAAGAGCCTGGGCTCGTGCACGGCATGCGATCGTATCAACGATCGTTTCGCCAACGTCACATGGCGTCAGAATCCTGCGTTTTCCCGCTTCGTAGGAGTGTACGGTGCCGCCTCTCATTTCGAACACATGGTATCCGGACAATAGGGCTACTGCTGGAAATGCTGCTGTTCGAGGAACATGGGGCATAGCTGGCAGCTTGGGCCTTCGCCTCGCGAGACGAGTTTGTACCACTCTTCCGGAAATACCAGCAGTAGAAGGAGACTCTAAAGCCTCGTCCTTAGCGAGACAAACGCGGACACCTTCTTCAGATTCCGGCAGGACGCCACCTGATACCGGCTACTATACGTGGGCTGCTTCGGCGTTACACAAAGCCGCTCGCCATCGCTCTGCTGGCCGTGGTCGGGGCCGGTGTTGCAGAAACCTCCTGGATCCATGGCCGCTGAAGATTGTGTTTGACATGATCGGTGGCAGCAAGCCGCTGATGCCGGCTCAAGCACTTCGTCCACGCGGACCTCGGGCTTCATAAACTGAGGGTGCTCGAGTTTGCGGCTGTTGCCGACAGCGATCGCCGCTTTCGGTGCGCTGTGCTCCTACGTGGAAAGTTACATCACGAGCAGCGTCGGCCAGTGGGTAACACGCGACCTTAGATCGACGTCTACGAGCACATCCACAGCCTCCCGCTTGCTTACCACAAGCAGGCGCAAACGGGAGACTTTCTAAGCCGGCTTACTACCGACATCGATGCGGTTCAGAGCTTCGTAGTTTCGAGCCTGGTTGACCTGGCCATCGACGGCATCACGTTGTTGGGGATGGTCGAGCGTGATGTTCTACCTGAACTGGCGTTTTACCCTAATCGCTTTGTCAATCGCACCCATCCTGTTCTTTTGACCTATTATTTCACACGGCCGAGCAAGAAGGCATCTCGCGAAGTTCGAAAAAAGCAGGGCCAAATTGTCTCGCTGATGCAGGAAGTCTTTCCGCTATCGGCGTGGTCAAGGCGTTCGGACGGGAAGATTACGAGCAAAAGCATCTGGAAGACAGGAAACCAATGAAGCGTGTCAACTCGGCTTTGCGGGCCCGCGGCCTCAAAGCCAAACTGTCACCGCTGGTTGAGATCGTGGTCGCCTTCGGCACCGCCATGGTACTGTGGTTGGCGGCCGGCTGGTTCTTGCGGTACCCTTCTCTGCAGGTTCGCTGGTCCTTTTCATTTGGTATCTCGGCAAGATGTACAAGCCGATGCAGGACTTCGCCAAGATTACCGACGCCTACTCCAAAGCGTCAGTGGGATACGAACGAATACGTGAACTCATCGACACCGGCGCCGAACTTCGCGATCTGCCGACGCGCGAGCGCCGGCACCGCGTTCAAGGCGAGATCGAGTTTGAAGGCATGTAACTTCAGCTACTGTCCCGACACGCCCGATCTCTGAAAGATGTGAATTTCAGGATCGATGCCGGTGAAATGGCGGCGCTGGTTGGGCCCACCGGCGCCGGTAAGTCCACCGTCGCAGCCTTGATCCCAGGTTTCTACGATCCGAACTCCGGGCGGTGATAGGTCGATGGTCGTGACGTTGCGCGAGCTCCACAGAAATCGCTTCGCGACCAAATCAGCTTCGTGCTTGCAGGAGAACATGCTGTTCCACGCCACATCTGGAACAAATATCGCCTACGGAAACCGGAGAGCCACACGCGACGAGATCTCGGCGCGCAGCGGAAATGGCCAACGCGCACGAATTCATCTCGCAAGCTTTCCGCACGGCTACGATACGATCGTCGGCGAGCGGGGTGTCACGCTTCAGGCGGGCAGCGTCAGCGAATCGCGATCGCGCGGGCTATCATCCGCGACACTCCGATCCTCCTCCTCGACGAGCCCAGTTCAGGCCTGGACGCCGCCTCCGAGGAACTGGTCTTCGAAGCCCTCGACCGGCTCATGAAGGGCAAGACTACGTTGGTGATCGCTCACCGGCTAGCGACCGTTCAACGGGCAGACGTGATCATGGTTCTGAATGAAGGGCGCATTGTTGAATCGGGAAAACACGAAGAATTGCTGGCGCAACGAGGTCTCTACGCGAGGCTCTCTACGAAATGCATCAGTTGCGCGAAACAGCGACGCCACTTGGGCATTGCAGAGGGGATGACATGAAGATCCGATCCAGCCAATGAAGGCCCGAGGACAAATGTTACAAAGCCAGGCACCAAGGCCGCGATTAGGACGCGCTGGAGTCTGCGGCGTATTAATTGCAGCGTTTCGCTGCTGCTGTTGACGACCCCAATGGTTGCCAAGGACAAACGCCGCAGTCTCGTTTGGACGCAGATCATCGAAACTCAGAACGCGTCCGGTGGTCGAATCCCAGCGAGCATCGTTCCTGCAACTTATTCTACGGACCCGGTGAGAAGGCTCACGAACCGCATACGACCTGCACCTTTATCAAGGAAGACCTCAACATGGTTCAAATCCCAAGTTCGATGTCAGCGACGAGAATGGCACGAACTGGAGAGTGAAACTTGGTCTGGAGGCCCAGCCGGAGGTCGCAGCGACTCGCTTGCTGTGGGCAGTTGGATACTTCACCGATGAAGACTACTCCTGAAGTCGCTTTGCAGTTCAGAACATGCAAGGCGCTGGAACGGGGCCGAAAGCTGGTTGCTCCTGACGGCACTATGCATAACGCGGCGGTCAAAGCGGTATCTGTAAAAGCGGAAGGAAGATTGGCGATTGGCAGCTGGGTGTGACAATCCATTTCAGTGGCACTGGTGAGTTTAACGGCTTACGCGTGATGATGGCGCTGGGCCTGAACAATTGGGACCTGAAAACAGAA